>CAJUCE010000046.1 GCA_910584865.1 uncultured Acetatifactor sp. | reverse complement strand
GATTTGTGGTTTCCTATCACCGGACAGCAGGGACATGGAAGCCGGAATATTCATTTATGTACCTTTCGCCAGAGATTATTCAATATTTATTATTACATCCAGTGTGGCAGTATTTATGATCTTTTTGAATATGAGAGCTTTTGAATGTAAAATATTAAACAGTTTGGCTCAAAATGTGATCGCCATATATTTATTAGAAGGAGTGATAAGAAATATTCTGGTAGATAAAGTACGTTTGAATAAGTTTGTCTTAGGTGAGAAATTTATTGTAATCATTATTTGGGTGGCTTTGGTGCTGATGGTATTATGTACAATAATAGAGATAGTCAGGAGACGTATTTTTGGTCAATTAGAGGATAAGCTGTGGCAAGCTGTAAGTAAAATAAATTATGCAAGGATAATTGAAAGGATTCGCAATAAAAATGGATAGTATGGCTGATAAACGTGATACAGCGCTTGATTTGCTGCGGGGAACAGCAATTATTATTGTAGTTTTTGGACATGCTATGATGGTTAGCGTTCCTGAAGGCACAAGAACACTTACGATGAGTATTATTCAGAGCTTTCAGATGCCGTTAATGTTTTTGGTGAGTGGATTTACAATTGATTATGTGTATCCATCTCCAAATATAAAGAGATTCTTGATAAAAAAGATAAAAAGATTATTGATTCCATATTTAGTTTGGGAAACATTTCATTACATAATATGCTGTATTTTGGTGCCAGAATATAAAGCGTTTTGCATAACAGGATTTTTCCGCGAAATAATGGTTTCTGACTTTTGGTTTTTAAGAGAACTTTTTGTACTGTATTTAATAGTTGGATTATGTAACTTTGTATACAACAAGCAGAAAAAAGTACAAGCAAAAATGATCATTTTACTTTCATTGCCGGTTACCTATTTGCTGACAAAACTTTCTCTTATGAATCAAAGTGTCAGCTTATGGTATACTTTATGGTTTGTAGGAGGATATTATTTATCGCTGACTAAAGATACAATAGAATTTTATCTTGTCACAAAAATGAGTCGTCCCCTTGTTTTTTTAGGGGGGGTATTTGTAATCTTACTGGTTGCATTTGGTGTTAAAAATGAGTATTTGCCTAATAAAGAAGCATGCACTATTTTATGTTTCTTAGTTTTGGTAATGTGTTATAAAGGAAATGAGATGCAGCATACAAGGATAATTGATAGGATTACTGCTTTGGGAAAAAATACGTTGCCAATATATGCAATTCACTGGTGTATTTTGTTTTCTGTATTCTGGAGGATGGAAATATATAATATCTTGATAGGAAAATTGCCCAGTTTGTTGACGGCGTGCTGTATTTCAGGAATATGGCTTGCAGTTTGTCAGGAAATAATATTCGTTTTGAAAAGAAGTAAATGGAGCAGAAAACTTCTTTTAGGAGAAAAATAAGCAGCTGATTTTTGATTAAGACATGAAAGGGGAAACGGTTTTGAACATTAATCTGAAAAGGAAAAAAATCTTAATATTTCATCCTTCAATTGCTCCATATAGAATTCGTTTCTTTAATGAACTGTATAAGCGGTTGGAGACAATAATTTGTCTGTATTATCAGAATTTGAAAAGTCAGACTTTTGATTATGAAGAAATAAAGAATAAATTTGAATTTGTTCCGGATTATTTTAAGAGAAGTATAAAAATAGGAAAAAGAACAATTTATTTGGGTCATAGAAAAAGAATTCTTGATTATAATCCAGATATTGTGATTGTAGGAGAATTTGGGGAAGATTTATGGAGTGCAATACTGACGCGTTTTTTTTATAGGAGGAAGTATAAAATTATCACTATTTGTGATGACAGTTTAGAAATAGCAAAAACATATAAGGGCATTAGAAAAATATTGAGGAATATAGCAGTAAAGTACTTGGATGGTATTATTTTATGTAATGAAAAAGCAGAGGCATGGTATCATACCAATTTTCAGTTAAAAACAACTACATTTCCGATTATACAGGAGGAACGTGAATTCCGTGAAAGGGAAGCTGAAATAAGAAAATGTGCTTTGAATAATATTAAAGAGCATAATTTGGTTGGAAAAAGAGTATTTTTGTTTGTTGGAAGATTTGCACCTGAGAAAAATATTCGATATCTTATTCAATCTTTTTTGTGTAGTCACAAGACATATCCGGATAATGTACTGCTATTAATAGGTGGAGTTTCGGAAAAGGATTCAAATATATTTAATCGGATCCAGAAGCAGATCAGTGAGGCCGGAGCGGAAGATTTTGTAATTTATCTTGGAAGAAAAGAAGGAATGGAACTAAAGGCATGGTATTTTGTTGGACAAGTATTAGTGTTGCCCAGCCTATATGAGCGTTTTGGCGCGGTAGTGAATGAAGCCCTATTGGCAGGTGAGTATGCGATGGTTTCTGAGAAGGCGGGAGCCTCTTGTTTGATAAATGATCAGAACGGAGAGATAATTGATATATCGAAGCCTTATATTGATTTTTCTCAAATGACATCCAAAATAAAACCGATAGATGAACATTGGAAGCCGGGGAAAAGCAAAATGCCATTTGAATTTGATGATAAAATGAAGGCACTGGTGAAATGGTTACAGGATATTTAATCATCCCTGAAAAAGTGGAGACAAAATAATATTTCGGGATTATTGTTGGTTTGTATATGAGAGGGGTAAATATGATTGGAATTATAAGCTTATTCATTCCGCCATTATTGATGACATATTTGCGGGATAAAATATTAAAAAAGAACGATTGTTTTACAGATAAATTGCTTAAATATATTTTTGCTGTGCTGGCGTTGAACTTTGTAATGATAGTCATATTGTGCTATGGATTTGGCAGCAAAGATCAATTGTTTTATAAATTGAATTACTATAATGAGTTTGCCCTGAAATATATGTTCCTTTCGATGGTTTTAGGGGTTGCGGAACCATTTGCAGAAAAAATGCTCCGGACCAGAGTGTCAATAAAGAACGCGATTCTGGCAGGGGCAACGGCACATCATTATTATCCGGATGTTAAACGGCAGGTGATTAATATAACAGAGTTTCCGGAATTGGAGAAATCTGTATGTTACTGGTTAATCGTAGGAAGCCGGCAGAAAATGGAAGATATATACATAGTAAAGAACAGGGGTTTTCCTGTGAAAAATAATCGGCGACGGAAATCTGGGGACGTATGAAGTCTCGGTTTATTATATCAGCGCAGAATAACTGTGAAGACCGGAATATAGTATAGAGTAATCCAGAATATGATGGAGGAAGAAGGTTTGAAAAGGGGATGTAAAATATCGGATATGTTACCAGGTATATATATAAGGTACGAAATATGGAATGGCGGAATGAAACAGTGGAGGGCGGATATTGTTGCACGGTTTCGGCTCGTTTTTTGTGTAACCTTTTTTACAGGTGTATGGGCCTACGGATTTGTAATCACAAATGTTCTTCATAATTATGACAGTATAGTAATGACTCCGGGAGGGTATGGAACAGGTATTGCCTCTGGCAGATGGTTTTTAACAGTTTTGGGGAAATTTATTGGCAAGTATTGGGGCAACTATACCTTGCCGCTGTTCAATGGAATGATAGCGGTTTTGTTTATCACAATATCTGCATGTATTATTGTGGCCGTACTGGATATTCATTCAAGAGTTTTTTCCTGCATAACAGGAATGCTTTTTATTTCCTTTCCAACACTTGCATCTTCCATGCTTTTTATGTATACGGTACATTATTATGCCTTTGCAGTTTTTTTAACAGTACTGGGTGTTTATTTTGGTTGCAGCAAAATCCGGGGGGTATTATTATAGCGTCAATATGCTTTGCCCTGTCACTGGGAATCTACCAGGCGTATATTCCGCTGGCAATATCGCTTTATTTATTGGTTTTAATACGGAAAGGATTTTCCGCATCGGATCTTTCAGGTATTCTTTGTTTTAAGATGGGAATCAGATATTTTATATCTCTTTGCCTTGGATTTTTGTTGTACTACGGTCTTCTGCAAATATTTCTGGTATATTTTAATGAAACGCTTAGCAATTATCAAGGTGTGGATCAGATGGGAATAAAATTATATGAAATACCGGAGATGCTGAAAAGAATTTATGAAAAATTTTTCACCCTTTCTTTCCGGGCGCAATATAGTGTAAATCTGACAAAGATTACAAGGAAAGCTTTTCTATTTTCGCAGGTAGTCTCATTGGTGCTCTTCGGTTATTTGGAAGGGCGTATAAGAGTTTCCGTTAATGTAAAGATTTGGAATGCAGTCTTTTTCATTTTATTTCCGGTGGGAGTGAACGGCATTATTTTCATGTGTTTTCACAGTTATATTTATTCTCTTATGGTGTATGGTGTGGTGATGGTTTTTGCACAGCCTGTTGTTCTTTTGGAGTTGGTCAGACAGCGTGCAGGGAATGAGATGAATCAGCATATATTGGGGAAGCTTACAATAAAATGTACAGCTGCTTTAACGGTGGCCATATTCTTAATCACGGCATTGAACTATGTTTGGCAGGCTAATGGAAATTATGTGGCATTATATTATGCCAATCGGCAGACGGAAAATTACTTTGCGGGTTTGGTTGAAAGGATTAAGGCAGTTGAAGGATATCAAGCGGGTCTGCCGCTGGCAGTTATAGGGGATAATTTTGCGGATGCTAAAAGTTTGCAGTTCAGATATAAGGATATAACTGCTTTTTCCTATGGGGGGAATCCAACTTCCGAAGGTTTAATAAATGCGTATTCACGGGATAATTGGTTGAATCTCTATTTGGGATTTTCACATGAGCGTGTCTCACAAGAAGATTGTGTCAAATTGGGCGAAAAAGAATTTGTTCGGGAGATGCCATGTTATCCACAGGATGGTTCCGTGCAGATAATCGATGGTGTAATTATTTTAAAGATTACGAATGAATAAAAGAAAGGGATAAGTACAAATGTTCAGTGACAGACCGAAGGCATATACCGGAAGCATTGATTGGGGCAAGTGTTTGTGCCTTAAAAACAGAAATTGAAAACCTTATATTAGTGGCTGTGATGAAGAAAGGTGTGACGGCAGATGCAGTGCATAAGAGGCTTGAGGATGTGTTCCAGGATGCGGGAATCGGCGTTTGGGACTGTACTTTGGTTTAGTAGTCGTCTCTATACATTGACTTTTCTGACTGAGGATGGTAAGATGGGCATAATTTAAAACACGAAGAGGAGAGTGGCATAGTATGATTAATAAGCTGACAGCAAAAATCCGGCAGACAAATGCGCCCATTGTAGTAGGTCTGGACCCGATGCTGAAATATGTGCCGGGACAGATATGCAAGGCGGCTTATGCGGAGTACGGGGAGACTCTGGAGGGGGCGGCGGAAGCCATATGGCAATACAATAAGGGAATTGTTGACGCCGTCTGTGATCTGGTACCGGCGGTAAAGCCGCAGATTGCCATGTACGAACAGTTCGGGATTCCGGGTCTTGTGGCTTTTCAGAAGACGGTGAATTACTGTAAGGAGAAGGGGCTGGTGGTCATCGGCGACGTGAAGCGCGGCGACATCGGGTCTACTTCTGAGGCTTATGCGGCGGGCCATCTGGGAAAGTTGCAGGTAGGTGGCAGCATTTGCCGTGGTTTTGATGAGGATTTTGTGACGGTGAATCCCTATCTGGGATCGGATGGAGTGAAGCCTTTCCTGAAGGTGTGCGCGGAGGAGAAAAAGGGTATCTTCGTACTGGTGAAGACATCCAATCCCAGCAGCGGGGAACTGCAGGACCGCCTGATTCAGGGAAGCGAACCGGGAGACGGGGATGGAGTGAAAAGTGTCAGGACAGAAGGGGACAGGCCTTTATATGAAGTCGTGGGTGAGTTTGTAGCCAGATGGGGCGCAGAGTGCATGCCCAAGGAGGGTGATTACAGCTATGTAGGTGCAGTTGTGGGAGCCACTTATCCGGAGCAGGGGAAGCTTCTGCGCAGGATTATGCCCAAGACCTTTATTCTGGTGCCGGGGTACGGAGCTCAGGGCGGGAAGGGGGCGGATCTGGTACACTTCTTCAATGAGGACGGTTTGGGGGCGATCATCAATTCCTCCAGAGGAATCATCGCCGCTTATCAGCAGGAGCAGTATGCGCATTATGGGGAAGCGGGTTATGCAGATGCATCCAGGGCGGCCGTGCTGGCGATGAAGGAGGATATTGCTTCTGCGCTGGAGAAGCGGTTTGGATGAGTATAATATTTTGATTTTTATATGTTGGAAAGATGCATAAAGACTACCGCTGGCAATACCGAATTTCGGCTGATTGCCAGCGGTTTCTTCTATGTAGGAGGATTTACAAAAAAGGCATTGGAATGATCTATGTCGTTGTTTATTTCCAACAGCACAGTGTGTGGTCGTGTGTTCTTTATAAAGTTTTAGATTACGTTTATTGACATTTCCGTTTTTTTGGTACAAAATAGAATGCAGCGCAATGGGTTCTGACATCACCGTCCGAAACAGGCGGAACAGGCATTATTTATGCAAATAAAATAGAACCCGCGGATAGTAGCAGCTTTCGTCCTGCCTCCTTACCGGGCGCAGGACCGGCAGTTACGGAATGAAAACAGGAGGAATGGAAATGACAAAGATAGATGTAGTTTCCGGTTTTTTGGGAGCGGGCAAGACCACTCTGATTCAGAAATTATTGAAGGAGGCCCTGGACGGGTCCAGGACGGTGCTGATCGAAAATGAGTTCGGCGAGATCGGCATAGACGGCGGATTCCTGAAGGAAGCGGGAATTGAGATCAAGGAGATGAATTCCGGATGTATCTGCTGTTCTCTGGTGGGAGATTTTGGTGCGTCCCTGAAGGAAGTGATCGAGACTTATGCGCCGGAGCGGATTCTGATCGAGCCTTCCGGTGTGGGGAAGTTGTCTGATGTGCTTAGGGCTGTGGAAAATGTGGCGGCTGATCTGGACGTGCAGGTGAACAGTGCGGTGGCAGTGGTGGATGCCGCAAAGGCAAAGATGTATATTCGGAATTTCGGTGAATTTTTTATCAATCAGATCGAATATGCGGGGACGATTCTACTGAGCAGAACGGATAAAGTCAGCGCGGAACGGATCCAGGAATGTGTGAACCTGATCAGGGAGCATAATGCGAAGGCAGTAATCATCACCACTCCGCTTGCCCAGCTGGACGGAAAGGCAGTATTGGAGACCATTGAGGGGGCGGATACTCTGGAAGAGATGATGAAAGAGTTGCTGGCCAATGCCCGGGAAGAGCATGAGCATCATCATGACGAATCCTGCGGCTGCGAGCACCATCACCACCATGACCATGACGGGGAATGCCATGACCATGATGATGAATGCCATGATCACCACCATGACCATGATGAGGAGGGCAATAACCACCACCATGATCACGACGGAGCGTGCCATGATCATAACCACCATAACCATGACGGGGAGTGTCATGAGCATCACCATCACGATGAAGAATGCAATGCCCATGATCATGATGAAGAGTGTCACCATCATGACGAGGAATGCCATGCCCACCACCATGATCACGACGGAGAATGCCATGGCCATCACCATGACCACGACGGGGAGTGCCATGATCACCACCACAGCCACGACGAAGCTTGCCATGCCCATCACCACCATGACGGAGAATGCCACGATCACCACGGCCATCATCATGCCGACGAAGTATTCACCAGCTGGGGCAAAGAATCTCCGGCCAATTTTACGAAAGAGAAGATCGAGGCAATATTGACTTCCTTAGACAGCGGAGACTACGGCGCCATTCTTCGGGCGAAGGGTATGGTTCCGGCGCAGGACGGCACATGGATTTATTTTGATTATGTCCCGGAAGAGCACGATATCAGGACAGGGAAGCCGGAGGTCACCGGGAAATTCTGCGTGATCGGCGCTAAATTGAATGAGGATAAATTGGAAGAGCTGTTTTCCTGAAGGAGGAGGGCGGCAGGTAATCCTTTAGAAAGGCGGGATTGGTGTAATGAAGCCTGTATATGTAATCAATGGTTTTCTGGAGAGCGGCAAGACGGACTTCATCCGTTTTACTCTGGCCCAGAATTATTTTCAGATTCAGGGTAAGACGCTTCTGCTCCTCTGCGAGGAGGGGGAGAGCGAGTATGAAGATTTGCTCTTGCGGCGAAGCCGGACGGTGGTGGAGTTGATAGAGAAGGAGGAAGATTTCAACCCTTCAAATTTGACCAGCCTGGAGAAAAAGCACCATCCGGAGCGTATTATCATTGAATATAACGGAATGTGGAATTATAAAAATGCAAAGCTTCCCTGGTATTGGAAGATAGAGCAGCAGATCACTACCATCGACGGCTCTACCTTTCCCATGTATTATACCAATATGCGGTCTCTGCTGGCGGAGATGATCCGGAAATCCGAGATGATTATCTTCAACCGCTGCGATACGGTCAGGGATCAGCTGAATTCTTACAGAAGAAATATCAAGGCAGTGAATCCTTCGGCGGATGTAATCTTTGAAGATTCCAAGGGGGAGATCGACGAGATCTTCGAGGAGGATCTGCCCTATGATCTGAATCAGCCTGTTATCGTGCTGGATAACCAGGGGTATGGTATCTGGTATCTGGATTCCATGGACCATCTGGAGCGATACGAGGGGAAGACATTGCAGTTTGTGGCCATGGTGCTGAAACCGGAGAATTTTCCGGAGGGATACTTTGTGCCGGGGCGTATGGCCATGACCTGCTGTGCGGAGGATATGGCGTTTCTGGGGTATGCCTGCGAATATGCGGGGGCCGGGGAACTGCGCCAGAAGGAATGGGTGAAGGTGACAGCCACGGTGGCAAAGGAGTATTGGGCAGATTATAAGGGCGAAGGGCCGATTCTGCATGCCGTCAGCGTGGAGAAGACCAAAGCGCCCAAGGAGGAAATCATCAGCTTTTCATAGGAAAGGAAGCTGGTGTAAAGCAGGTGCGATGCAGGACGGAAAAGAAATTCAGCAGTTAAAAAACAGATTCCATGATCTGGCAGATAAGGCATTCGGACAGGGATGCTATACTTTTACCGGTTTCCTGGGACTGGCAGAGCAGGAAGTGTTCTGGCAGGAGGAAAACAGTCTGCGTTATGCGGGTTTTTCGTTAAATGGGGGCTTTGAAAATGCGGACAGAGTGGTAGTGCGTTTCGGCAATCCGGAGGAACTGGGATACGAGATACCTTTTCCGATAGTCTGCATTCAGGTCAGTCCGCTGGCCAGGAAATTCGCGGATTATCTGTCTCACCGCGATTTCCTTGGCGCCCTGATGAATTTGGGAATCGAGCGCAGTACCGTGGGAGATATCAAAGTAAAGGAGAACCAGGCTTATCTATTCTGCCTGGATTCCATTGCGGAATTTATCTGTGCCAATCTGGAGCAGGTGAAGCATACCCATGTAAAATGCTCCCTGGCGCAGACTTTGGAACAGATTCCGGAGGAAGAGCCGGTGCGGAAGGGGATTCATGTGCCGTCTCTTCGGGCGGATGCCCTGCTGGCCAGAGTCTATGATTTGTCCAGAGAGAAGAGCCAGGCACTGTTCCGTACAGGGAAGGTCTATATATCCGGCCGTCTGTGCGAGAATCCTTCCCGCCAGGTGAAGTGCGGGGAGACGGTGAATGCCAGGGGATTTGGAAAATTTGTTTTGGCAGGAGAGCCCAGAGAGACGAAGAAGGGCAGACTGGCACTTGATATTGATTTATACTTATGAGTAATGATGTGAGGTTGATATGTATTCCTATACAATGGTTCAATGGCTTTTCTTTTTCTATTTTTATTGTTTTGCCGGTTGGTGTATTGAATCGGCCTATGTGTCCGTAAAAAATCGAAAGCTGACGAACAGGGGCTTTATGAGAGGCCCCTTTTTACCGCTCTATGGAAGCGGCGCGATTATGATGCTGGTGGTATCCATGCCCTTTCAGGATAATCTGGTGCTGACCTATCTGGCGGGCTGCGTGGGGGCCACTGTGCTGGAGTATGTCACCGGGGTGACCATGGAAGCTTTGTTTAAAATACGTTATTGGGATTACTCTGACAATCCGCTTAATTTTCAGGGGCATGTCTGTCTGGGAACTTCACTGGCATGGGGAGTTTTGACCATTCTCATGACGGAGGTTGTGCATGTGCCGGTAGAGGCATTTGTGCTTTCCGTGCCGGAGCAGCTGCTGACTGTGCTGACCTATGTGCTGACGGCAGGGATTTTCTCGGATTTTGCCCTTTCCTTCAAAGCGGCTATCGACATCCGGAATGTATTGGTGAAGATGGAGCAGGTGAAGAAGGAAATGCTGCATATACAGAAACGTCTGGACGATATGCTTACAACTGCAGGCCAGGAGGTAGCTACCTATCGGAATGCGCTGGCGGAAAGCATGAGCAGTGCAAGGGATGAGTGGAGCGAAGGCATGGCCATGCGTATAGAAGATGTGAAATCCGGTATCGAGAGCAGGCTGGAGACCATCAGAACCATTGCACTGAGCAAACAGGCAGCTTATATGGAGAGTATTCGGGAAGAGGTACTGGAGCTGAAAACAAAATATGCTGTCAATTTGGCCGACAGAAACCGGCTTGGCAGGTTAAAGGATTTCTTCCAGAGAGATATGATCCGCTCGAACCCGTCCATGACTTCACGGAAGTATGAGGAGGCATTCAGGGAATTGAAAGAGGGGATGAAGCGTCGGAAGGAGAAGGACGAAAAAGACGGCGATGGGAAATCGGTATAGCATTGCGGGAAGCTGTCCGCCTGATAGGGGAGGACAGTTTTTTTCTGCCTTAAAAAAATCTTAAACAAATCCCCTGTTTTTTGTTAAAAGATATTTTGCTAAAATGATCTCAGGTCAAAGGAACAAAGGCCGGGGATTTCCTGTGAGGAAAGGGAAGCGGTATGTATAATATATTAATTTGCGATGATGAGCGCGATATTGTGAATGCATTGAAGATCTATTTAAGCGATGCCGATTATACCTTGTTTGAGGCGTTTGACGGCAGGGAGGCGCTGCGGATCGTGGAAGAGAATGAGATTCATCTGGTTCTGATGGATATCATGATGCCAAAGATGGACGGCATGGAAGCTATGGTGAAGATTCGGGAGAGGAGCAATGTGCCGGTGATTCTGCTGACGGCAAAATCAGAGGATGCGGACAAAGTTCTGGGACTTACCGTAGGGGCGGACGACTATATCACAAAGCCTTTTCATCCCGTGGAGGTATCTGCCAGAGTGAAATCCCAGCTGCGCAGGTACATGCAGCTGGGAGCGGGAAATATCAGACAGGAGGTTCTTCGGTGCGGGGGTATCGAGATGGATGATTCCCAGAAGAAAGTGCTGCTGGACGGAGAGGAAGTGGCATTGACGCCCACGGAATATGAGATTTTGAAATTGCTGATGCAGCATCCGGGGCAGGTTTTCTCTCCAAAGGAAATATACCGGAAGATATGGAACGATCTTCCCTACGGCAGCGAGAATACCGTGGCAGTGCATATCAGGCATATTCGGGAAAAGCTGGAGATCAATCCCGCGGAGCCCAGATATATCAAGGTTGTCTGGGGACAGGGCTATAAATGTGAGAAGAACTTCTAAGCGGTCAGGAGAGGCATTGCTCACCGCTTTAATACGCCCGCTAAGAAGTTCTAAGTTACACACCGAAGAATCGCAAAGCAAATAAGATTCACTTTGGAAACGATTCTTCTCACGGATAATTTGTGCCGTTAAGAAGGGCACTGACGACACAGGAGGCATGACCGGAAACGCGGGCGGTATGTGCATTTTTCGGGCGGCAGAAAGCGAGGGACGTATATGAAAGGTTTGAAGGCAGAGGAAAAAAGGAAAATGGATGAAAACCCGGGAGCCGGGAGTCCGTGGGAACCGAACCGGGAAACGGATCCGGCAACGGAGCAGGAGGCAGAGGACCGGGAACGGGAGGAGAGAAGTTTTTCCGTCGGAGGGCGCAGAAGGGAGCGAAAGTGTCTCACAGGCTCCATGATGGCAAAAATCGCGGCGTTTTTCCTGCTTGCAGGATCGGCACTGGCAGGGCTGGGAGCAATGGTTTTCGTGGCGTATATGGAAATACACGAATTTTACACCGCGGATATGGATACGATACTGCTGAGTGTGATGAGAGAGGAAATGCGCGCAGAGACTTATATAGCGGAATACTATATACGAGAGGGGAAAATCAGCCAGGCCATATTCATGCTATGGGAGTCCAATATGGACATGGCTATTATCGAGGAGAAAAACGGACAGGAAAACGTGATCTGGAAAACCGAGAGAGAGTACGAATCCAAGCTGACAATAGACACCTATATCACATTTGATAAAACAGAAAAAAATGTACGTTTAAATGGCTATAGCATGGAGGACGAGAAGATCTATTTATACCGGGTATGGCTGAATCCGGAATTTCCGATGGCGGATACTTTCCGAAACAGGGCGGAATGGACCGGATTGCTGTATGAAAACCGATACATGATCCTTGGAATAGCGGCGGCAGGTTTCGTTCTGTGTCTGATTTGTTTTGTGTTTCTCATGTGCAGCGCAGGACATCGGAACGGCCGGGAGGGAATTGTGCCCGGCGTATTGACAGGGATTCCGCTGGATGTATTGGCAGCGCTGTTTTTCGGGGCGGCAGTCGGTTCCTGCGCTTTCCTCCTTGGGGGATTCGGCCGGAACAACGAGACGGTATGGATGCTGTTGCTGGTAGCGGAGGGTGTCTTTCTGACGGTCTGGCTCACCCTTTTCTTTATGGATTTTGCCGTGCGGCTGAAGAGAGGAAACTGTTGGAGAAACAGCCTGATTTATATGATTTTGAGATGGTTCTGGCATGTACTGCGTTTTTTGTGCCGCGGGATAATGACTTTGTTTCGGGGGGTGCCGCAGATACTTACCACCATGATTGCTTACGGAGCGCTGTGCATGTTGGAGATGATCGGGGTGTTGCGCTATTGCGTATCGGAGGCCGTTATGCTGTGGGCAATAGAGAAGGTGCTTCTCCTTCCTGTGATCATGTATGTGGCGCTGATTTGCGATAAGTTTCTGACGGCCGGCAGAGCCCTGGCGGAGGGGGATGAGGACTATCGGGTAAATACGGCCGGAATGTGGGGAGATTTTAAGGAGCATGGAGAAAATCTCAACAGTATCGGCAAGGGAATTTCCAGAGCCGTGGCAGAGCGGATGAAGAGCGAGCGTCTGAAGACAGAGCTGATTTCCAATGTATCTCACGATTTGAAGACACCCTTGACATCCATTATAAATTACGCGGATTTGATCTATGAAGAGACACGCCAGACCGCCTTGGCCGATGCAGGAGGCGGAGGAGAGGAATCCGGGGCCCGGGGATTGGATCAGGAGAAAATAGAAGAATATTCGGAGGTTCTGCTGCGTCAGTCCAGAAGGCTGAAAAAGCTTTTGGAGGATCTGGTGGACGCCTCCAAAGCCACAACCGGGAATGTGGAGGTCAATCTGGAATCCTGCGAGGTGGGGGTATTGCTCTCCCAGGCTGTGGGGGAATATCAGCAGCGGATGGAGGAGAGGGCCCTGGAGCCGGTAGTCCGACAGCCGGAGAAACCGGTGGAAATCATGGCGGACGGCAGGCATCTCTGGCGGGTATTTGACAATCTGCTGAACAATATATGCAAATATGCGCAGGAGCATTCCAGAGTCTATCTGAGTGTGGAGGAAAAGGAAGGGCAGGTGCTGATTATATTCCGCAATATGTCCAAATATCCCCTGGACATTTCCGCCCAGGAGCTGGAGGAGCGGTTCGTGCGGGGGGACAAATCCCGGCATATGGAGGGCAACGGATTGGGACTGTCCATTGCCAAGAGCCTGGTGGAGCTGCAGAACGGGCAGATGGAGATTGTCATCGACGGAGATTTGTTCAAGGTGTCGCTGTGTTTTCCGCAGAAAGAGATATAAATTTATCCCGAGGCACACCCGAATATCCTGTGAGGGCAATTTAGGGTAGTCCCAGAAAGAGAATAAGCTATTATACAATGACCTTGTAGAGAGGATGATTCCTTTCTATGAGGTCATTTTGATTCATAACAATAGAATTTATTCCCTGTCCTCTCACATCAGCCCAATCATCTTCAGAAGCCTCTGCTTCTTGTCGGAATCGCAGAGTTTCAGCAAATCCTTGATTCTGCTGTCCATATCGTCACTGTTCCTGTTTGGCTTGAAAGTGTATTCGCCATCCAGGAAGCAAAGCCCAGCTACGGAAATTATGTTCTCGAGTATGACCCACAAGTTCCCTTTTGAGAGGGCGGCTATGGCTGAAAAGATGATAAAGAGAGCCAAAGCCCGCAGGAACAGGCATATCAGGGAGATAATGGACAACAGAGAAGAGAAGCTGGCAAAGAGAATCAGGGAGGCATACAGGGTATGGAGAAGCCCAATTTGCCAGTGGCTGAGGAGGATTGACAGTATGGGAGATTTGATGGTTAGGCTACAGGAGAGGCTTGCCCGCTATGGGATGGACTGTATGGAGCCTGTGGAACAGGAACAGATGATAGAAGCCCTTGCGGAGCCGCTAAGGGGGAGTATGACACCATCCCAGGCAGAACAGGTCAGGGAGATTATAGACAGAATCTGCCGACAGGCAAGAAAGGATGCTTTCTTGTAGGGGGCAAGGTGCATGGAGGAGCTGGTAACAGGAGCCGAAGTAGAAATCCCTCTTAAGATGGGGGGCATCTGGAGCTAGACAGGCCTTGTCTAGCGGGAGAATGTCAGTTTTACCAGTAAAATCAATGCTTTCAAGAGTATCGGAGCGGAATGTGTTATGCTTCTGAATGGTTTTTGGGAGAAAAGGTGAGAGGATATAAATTTTTTTGTGTATTGAGAAAGTTGTACCGGATGAACAGTCAGGGAGAGCTTGTGAAGGGTACGATCCGGAAGTATGTACCGGGGGCACGACCTATGATGAAATACTGGCGAGTTTGCCGGTTCCCGATGAAGGACCGGCGGGAGCGACCTTTACAGGGTGGCAGTATTACAGTTATTCTTCCAGCATTGGTTCACAAAAGGTATACAGGAACGTTGATTGCTCCCTTCGTGTATTTGCCTGTTATGCGGGCAAGACGCTGGTATCTTCCAATGTATCCTGGTTCGGGGAGCAGGGGGGAAACACGCTGGATTGCAACGGAGGCGTCTGGATGGATACGGCAGCGGCTGTCGCATTCATGAAAAAGAAACGCTCCTGACCAAAGTAATATAAGTTTACTTAATAAAATACGATAAATTTTCGGAGAAAAGGAGCTGTATTACTTGACACATTCCTTTTCTTTTGTTATAAATGTATTAAGATAATTAATACGCTTATTACTTTTAGAACACCCTGGGAGAGGAAGTGTTATGATTTTGTTAGATTATCGCGACAAACGTCCTATCTATGAACAAGTAGTGGAAAAGCTAGAGCGTCTGATTGTAAGCGGAGGGCTGGAACCATTGACCAAGATGCCCAGCGTGCGCAGTCTGGCCATGGAATTGTCCGTCAATCCGAACACCATACAGCGCGCCTATACCGAGCTGGAACAGGACGGCTATCTATATACGGTATCCGGACGCGGCAGCTTTGTGACCGCGGAGAGCGACTGGCGGGAAAACAAGCAGAGCAAAGTATTGAAGGAATGGAAAAATATCACCCTGCAGGCCAGGGAAGCCGGATTGCCGAAGGAGATCCTGGAGGAAGCGCTGCGTCAGGCCTATGCTCCTGATGCGGCGGGAGCCATTGATATTTCAGAAGCGCAGCACGGCTGAGGGGAAGTCATTTCCAGCGGCGCGGCGCAGAGACTTATAGCAGGAGGACGATCATGATAGAATTTCAGAATGTAAGAAAACAATTCGGCGCGGTAAAGGCTGTGGACGGCGTTACCGCCAGGATTGAAGAGGGGCATGTATTCGGACTCATCGGCACCAACGGCGCCGGCAAGTCTACCCTGTTGCGCCTCCTTGGCGGGGTGATACGGCCGGATGGGGGCAGGATCCTTGTAGACGGGGAAGCGGTATACGATAACCCGGAGGCAAAGGGGAAGATTTTTTACATATCGGATGAGCAGTATTTTATCAAAAGCGGGACCCCCAGGGATATGCTCCGGCTGTATCGGGCTTATTACCCCGGCTTTGACACGGAGAAATGGAATGATCTGACAGCGAAATTCGGACTGGACACGGCGCGTAAGATCAATACATTTTCCAAGGGAATGAAAAAACAGCTTTCTGTTATCTGCGGAATCTGTGCAAACACGAAGTACCTGCTCTGCGACGAAACCTTCGACGGGCTGGATCCGGTTATGCGCCAGGCGGTGAAGACTTTGTTTGTGCGGGAAATGGAGGAGCGGGGACTGACACCGGTGATCGCATCCCACAACCTGCGGGAGCTGGAGGATATCTGCGAGTATGTGGGACTGCTTCATAAAGGAGGGATCCTGTTTGAGCGGGATCTGGATGAAATGAAGCTGAATATACATAAGATTCAGTGTATCGTCAAGACGCAGGCCATGCTGGGACAGATCAGAGAAGGGATGGAAGTACTGACCATGGAGAACAGGGGCTCCTTGTATACCCTGACAGTCAGAGGGGCGAGAGCGGAGATAGAGGCTTTTATGGAAGGGCTGGATCCTGTCTTTTTCGAACTGCTGCCGCTGTCCCTGGAGGAAATATTCATCAGTGAAACGGAGGTACAAGGATATGATGTCAAAGCACTCATTCTTTAAGATGATGAAAGAGGATATGCGCCATAAGACCTGGATGCTTGCGCTGTCCGGCCTGGGGCATTTCCTGATGATTCTGGTGGCATGGCTCATCTGGCGGGGAAATATGGGAAAGTATTATGGCAATATGACAGAATTGCTGAGCCGGGGAGAAAGGGCTGTTCTGGATACGGCACAGGGTCTTCTTACCTTTTTCGGCGAATATCTGCCCATGGCGGGGGGCGGTCTGGCCTTTGTGGGAGCCATGATCGTGGGAATGGCCGGGTTTCGCTTTGCGTTTCACAGAAATATGACAGATTTGTACCATGCGCTTCCCATAAAGCGGGATACGCTGTACGGCATCTGCTGGCTAAACGGAATTATGATCTGGTTCATCCCTTTTATCGTGTGCACGGGCGCGGTGCTCCTGATGGGATGCAGTATGGCGGCACAGCTGTCCCCCGGATTGCATTCTCTGGAGCTCATGCCCGAGGTGCTGAAGGCTGCCGTAAGAGGCATTATCACGGTGGCCGTGGTGTATCTGCTGGTCTACCATCTGGTGCTGACGGCTGTGATGCTTTCCGGGAATCTTTTGAATGCACTGATTTCCATGGTGGTTCTGGGAGTGGGGGTGATTGCCGCCTACGGGCTGAGGGTTGCGTATTTTGACACCTATATGACAACCTTTTACGGGGCTTTCTGGAACAGCTGGATTGTGTACGGCTCTCCTCTGTATTCTGCGCTGGTTTTGCTGAATACGGAAATCAATATGTCCGATGCCGCAGAAGTGTGGATATGTGTCGGACTTAATTTGGTCGTAGGATTGGGGCTGGGTGTGTGCGCATGGCAGCTTTACAGGAGAAGGGCTTCGGAGACAGCGGAACAGGGTATCGGCATCCCGGCTGTGGCGGCGTGTTTTCGGCTGTTTCTGGGCACGGCCGGAGGCATGTGCGGCTGGGGCTTGTTTATTTTGCTGGTATCGGATGCGGGGGCGCTGGGCTGGGGAATTTTCGGAGCCGTGCTGGCATCGGTCTGTGTTACCGGTATCCTGGATATGATTTTTCAGATGGATGTGAGGGCATTCTTTTCCCATAAGCTGCAGATGGCGGCGGCTACGGGCCTGACGTTGTTTCTTTGCTTCCTGTTTTACTGGGATTGGATCGGTTATGATGCCTATCTTCCGAATCGGGAAGAGATTGCGGAGATTGCCGTGTATGACGGAGATTTGACGAATAATTATAATAATTACGGAGGAGCCGATAACAGAGTTTTGGAAAATATGCATTTTCAAGATGAAGATATTCTATACGCCTATCTGGAGCGTATGGTGGAAAATGCAGGGGAGGAGCGGGCGGGAAGAAGTGACCGTCTGGCAACAAAGATAACGTTGAATAACGGTAGAAGCTATTACCGGTATTACTGGACGGAAAAGGAGGACTGGGATGTAGTCGGCCCCATCCTCACCAGTGAGGAGTATCTCGGGTGCGCGTACCTGATCGATGAAGAGGAAATATATGAGTGCAGGGAATTCCGGCTGGAGACCGACGAGGAGGCATATTACGGGGATAAGGGAGAGGATGACAGTGTTCGGGCTATTATCAGGGCATACAATCAGGATGTACGGGAGAATCCGGAAGCCGTGATGCTGGGAGAGGGCAGAATACTGGCCATTATGTCGTTCAGCATTTATTATGAGGAGGAATGGGGGACTGTCCATAAAGATGTGCAGGCGGATGTGTATGAATCCATGGAACATACTGTGGAGGCTCTGCGTAAGGCAGGCTATGAAGTACCCTTGAAAGAAACCGGAATTCAGTTTTTTGAACTCACATTGACATGCAGTGAAATGGATACGGCACAGGAGCAGATTGCATTGGCCAGAGAACGGTACGGTGTATACGGGAATCCGGGCCGGGAGGAAAATGCCGGGAGCCTGGAGACGGAAAGCGGAGCGGATACATGGTCGGCTGCTGAGGAAGGATTCGGTGCAGCTTCCTTTGAGCAGGAGGCTGTAGCAGAATATGAAGACAGGATAAAATCTGTGATGATTACGGACAGAGAGGAGGTAGAGGAAGTGACCGCATTGGTCAGCTTCCTCTGGCCCAGCCGACATCTGAGTGTATTCGGGAAGGACTATATAGAGGTGAAAGCCGTGAGGGAGAATGGAAGCGAGAAGATTTGCTATATTCTCCAAGGGGCATTGCCGGAGAAATATATTTTACGGTTTGGGGAATGAAAGCAGGTGAAGACAAGGCTTCCCGGGCGCTTCACCCGCACTTCGCCCGGGCACAAACCGGGAAACCGGAGGTTGCGGTTTTGGGGGGATTGGGGTATAATGTTGACTCAGAAGGACACTGAGTCAACTTTTGATTCCAAATGCGCCGGGGCGCATGAAATTATGATTAATATGACCATATTCGCGGCAGGAAACGGCCGAATGGTCTTTGAAGGCAGGAAGCAAAAAAGCAGAAAGGACGAAAATATATGGGGCGGGATGAGATGCAGTCCGTAGTGCAGGCAGAACCTGAAAATATGCAGGGGGAGGCGGAGCGTAAAAACATGCATTTGCAGCAGCATGTGCCGGTTCACGCGCCGATTCCGGGGCTTGGACTGAGAAGTATGAAGACTGCCCTGGCAGCAGTTCTCACAGCCTTGCTTTACGCCTTTCTGCCCGGCAGCAATCCCACCTTTGCCTGCATAGGCGCCATTTTCGGTATGGGGGCTGATATGGAAGATTCCCGCCGTAGCGGAGGCAACCGCTTCTTCGGGACCATTATCGGCGGTTTCATCGGGCTGGGACTTTACTGGGCGGAGCATCAGTTTTATCCGGAGGGAAGCTATTGGCTGCGATTGCCGCTGCTGTTTGTGGGCACGATCCTCCTGATTACGCTGTGTGTGCTTTTTCATTGGCCGGGAGGCGTGCAGCCGGGGGGCGTAGTTCTGTGCATTATTCTGTTCAATACCCCGCCCCACCATATAGACTATGCGATTAACCGCATGATTGATACCGGGGTAGGCGTGGTCATTGCGTTTCTGGTGAACTATCTGCTTCCCAGATCCCGGCTGGAACATTGGTTTCGGCTGGACCGGAAAGGAAACTGAAGAGGCAGGAAGAAATCATATAAAGTTTGGCAGAGAAGTTGACAAACTGCCGATTCCGGCCGATATCAATATAGGAAGTTATGAACATACCCGGGGAATGGAACATTCCCTTATTTGCCCCGATGCGCAGGAGACGGTTACTTCGACGGTTACTCGCGTTGTTATAGGTTCGATCCCTATCTGCCGTGGAAACGGCAGTAGCTCAATGGTAGAGCACGACACACCGTTTCCGATTATTCTCGGGGCATTTTATCGATTTCGATCTTTCCCGGAGGGAAAGCGGGACGGATTAGAATTGGCATTCCTAAAGACAGGAGGGGATAGAGATGAGCCGTTTTCGTGATGTATTAAATCAGGATACGAAGAAGGATACAGTTGTCAATTTTATGGGCGGGGAATCATACCGTGTCAACCCGCTGGATACCCTGAAGATGATCACGGCGTCTTCGATTTTCGGAGAACCCTCCTATTACCGTAAAGGCGGATTGCAGGGGGCGCCGAAGGACGCCTGTTTTGCACGCTGCGAACTGCTGGAGGGTTATCTGCTTTTTGCGGATGAATGGGCCGGGAAAACCACCACCGAGATCATGGAAAAGGCTGTGGACGAAGCATTGGATGCGGATTTTGAGGGAACACTGCGCTGGGCTGTCACTCTCAGACAGGATTTTCAGATGCGCCTGAATCCGCAGGTCATTATGGTGAGGGCTGCGCTGCATGCCGGCAGGAAGGCATTCACACAGGCCAATCCCGGGCTGTTCGGCGACATCGAACGTCAGGTGATGGCCAGAGGGGACGATGCCATGTCGCAGCTGGCCTATTTTCTATACACGAACCACGGAAAGCAGCGGATGCCCAGTCTGCTAAAGCGTGCACTCTCCGATAAGCTGGGATCCCTGAATGCATATGAGGCTGCCAAATACAAAAATGCGGAAATGGGGCTGAAGGACGCAGTCTGCATTACCCATGCCCATTCCCCCATCATCGATGAATTTATGGCTACAGGCGCCGTTCGATTGCCGCAGCAGAAGAAAACCTGGGAGAATCTGCGCTCCGAGGGTTGGAAGTGGCGGGATATTTTCCATGAGATTTCCATGGGACATATGGCTCTGCTGCGGAATCTGCGAGGGGTGTTCTCCGAGGAGGAAGATTTGGATTTCTGCAGAGAATATCTGGAGCGATTAAGGAGCGGCGTAAAGACAGGCAGGCAATTTCCTTTCCGGTATTACAGCGCCTATAAGGCGGTGGAGAAAAGCACCTGCGCGCACCGTCCGCAGATCATGGATGCATTGGAGGAATGCATAGATCTTTCCATGGAAAATATTCCGAGATTTCAGGGCAAAACCATGTGCCTGTCGGACAATTCCGGTTCCGCATGGGGAATGATCCCTTCGGAGTACGGAACCGTTCAGGTGGCTGTGATTGACAATCTTTCCTCCGTGATAGCGGCGGCAGCCTCCCAGGAGGGATATGTGGGAAAATTCGGTGACAGGCTGAAAATCTGTCCTGTTTCCAGCAGGGGTCAGATTCTGCGCCAGTGCAGCGAAATATCGGCAGGGATGAATTCTGATGTGGGGGGAGCGACGGAGGGCGGAATCTGGGAATTTTTCTCCAATGCCATCGAAAAGAAGGAGCATTGGGATCAGATTTTTATCTACTCGGATCAGCAGGCCGGACACGGCGGACTGTACGGAACCGCCGCACAGCAGAAAGCCTATCAGAGCAGGGGATACAGCTGCCGGGGATACGGCAGACGTGGGGAAGGCGGCTATATCAATGTCTTTGACCTGATACTTGCATACAGACGTAAGGTGAATCCCGATGTGAATGTATTCTCGATTCAGACAGCCGGATACAATAATGTCTGTGTGCCGGAGTATGCGTACCGCACCTGCATCCTGTACGGATGGACCGGCAAAGAGCTGTTGTTTGCCAGACAGATGATAGACCTTTGGGACGAATCTTCAAAAAATCAAAAAAAGTGAAAAATTTTGTTGACAAATGCCGGGTCTCATTGTATACTAAACAAGTCGGTTGCGAAAGCAGCCGACGGAATGGAATCTTAGCTCAGCTGGGAGAGCATCTGCCTTACAAGCAGAGGGTCATAGGTTCGAGCCCTATAGGTTCCACTTTAAAATATGGCGAGATAGCTCAGTTGGCTAGAGCATGCGGTTCATACCCGCAGTGTCGAGGGTTCAAATCCCCCTCTCGCTACTTAAAAGTCCGGAAAGCCTTGATGGAGTCAGGGATTTCCGGTTTTTTGTTTAGGAGGATTCCCGATGAACACTGAAAACACAACATTATCCGTAGGAGGCTACCGTTTTTTTACGGAGAAGGATGCCAGGCTGGCACAGGCGGAGCAACAGAAAATAGAATATCTGGAAGCACGTATAGATTACAGCGCCCCGGAGAGTATACGATATATATATGAACAGACAATTCAGGAGCGCCTGTTCAAGACCCCGGTAGGATTGCGCTATCTGGAGAAGTTGCGCAGCTACCTGCTGGAACAGCCCGGGATGGAACCGGGGAGCGTTATGGATATTCCGCTGTACATGACCTTTGACGGCGAACTGCGTGACCATGGAAATCCGGCCCGGGAAAGAGTGACACCGTCCAAAAAAGAAAAAGAAAGAGAGAAAAACCGTTTCACGCTGTCGGTTATATTGAATGTATTACTGGTGATGGCTATATGCGCCATGTTTTATATCTCCTTTGTCAGCGAGCAGCCCAACATTGTCAATTACGAGCGGGTGCTGACCAGCAAATATGCCTCATGGGAGCAGGAGTTGACGCAGAGAGAGGAGCTGATTCGGGAGAAGGAGCGGGAATTGAAGATCAATGCCGACGGAAATTAGATAATTTTCAGATGTTTTTCACAGATGAGACATAATTTTCCGCTATACTGTTAAAGATTGGGAATATGCATCACATCAGCCGGATGCAGAGTATCGATCGGTTGGAGACAGGGAAAGGAAATTGAAAGCAATGGACAGGTTGAAGATACTGGTAGTAGATGACGAAAGCAGGATGCGTAAACTGGTGCGGGACTTTCTGGTGAAAAACAATTACGATGTATTGGAAGCGGGAGACGGGGAAGAGGCGCTGGAGATTTTCTATGCCCGGAAGGATATTGCGCTGGTGGTTCTGGACGTGATGATGCCGAAGATGGATGGCTGGCAGGTTTGCCGGGAAATTCGGTCCTATTCCAAGGTGCCCATTATCATGCTGACGGCGCGGACGGATGAGCGGGATGAGCTGCAGGGATTTCAGCTGGGAGTGGATGAGTATATTGCAAAACCTTTCAGCCCCAAGATTCTGGTGGCGCGGATAGAGGCTATATTGCGCCGTACCAATCAGACCGCAGGGGAGAAGATTCTAAGCAGCGGAGGAATCCGGCTGGATCGGGAAGCGCATCAGGTGCAGATCGACGGGGAGAGCATCGAGCTGAGTTACAAGGAATTTGAGCTGCTCACTTATTTTATGGAGAACGCAGGAATCGCCCTTTCCAGAGAACGGATTCTGAACAATGTCTGGAACTACGATTATTTTGGAGATGCCCGTACGATCGACACACATGTGAAAAAGCTTCGGAGCAAGATGGGTAAAAAGGGGGAGCTCATCAAGACAATCTGGGGCATGGGCTATAAACTGGATGTAAACGGCGACGACGGAGGCGGTAAATAACGGCTTTTTGTTCACGGTTAGACAGCAATTTGGAAATGGAACGGATTGCCGGATTGTATGAGGCTGGAGGCACAGGACATGAGAGCGGTCAGGATTCGGATGAAATATTCCGTCAAACGACAGTTTGCAATGATCTTTATCGGGCTGATGACGGCTACGGTTTTTTCATGTTGGTTTATCAACAGTATATTTCTGGAAGAATATTATATCCGGACTAAGACGGATGTAATCATTGAAGCCTATGATTCCATCCGGCAGGCGGCGAACAGCGAAAATTATAATACCCTTGAGTTTCATGAGGAATTGGATAATGTATGCGGGATTTACAATATTACCGTATATGTGATGGATATGAATTCCAAGGTGTGGTATGCTTCTGTCAATGGCGGAGCGGAGCTGGAGAGAAGGCTGATGGGCTATCTGTTCGGTATGCTTTCCGATACGGTAAAAGTGATCACGACAGAAGATGACTATATAATACAGCGGGCCAGAGTGGAGGGCGATGATTATCTGGAGATGTACGGCAGGCTGAATTCCGGTATTTCCTTTATTATGCGCACTCCGGTGGAAAGCATCAGGGAAAGCGTAAAGGTGGCCAACCGTTTCCTGGCTTATATCGGGATGCTGGCAACGGTGACAGGAGGGCTCATCATCTGGTTTGTCTCCGGGAAGATCACAGAACCCATTCTGGAATTGAACAGTATATCGGAAAAGATGGTGCATCTGGATTTTGAAGCAAAATATGCAGGCGGTGCACATAACGAAATCGATTTGTTGGGAGAAAATATCAATAAGCTGTCGGCTACGCTGGAACGATCGATTTCCGAGCTGAAGACCGCCAACAATGAGCTTCAGAAGGACATAGAGAAAAAAGAAAAGATAGATGAGATGCGCAAGGAATTCCTGGCCAATGTGTCCCATGAACTGAAGACGCCGATTGCGCTGATACAGGGGTATGCGGAGGGACTCTCCGAGGGAGTCAACGACGACCCTGAGAGCAGGAGTTACTATTGTGAGGTCATCATGGATGAAGCGGCCAGGATGAATCATATGGTTCAGAAGCTGATGACACTGAACCAGCTGGAGTTCGGCAATGATGTAGTCACTATGGAACGTTTTGATTTGACCGCTATGGTGAGAAATTATCTGCAGTCGGCAGAGATTCTTGCGAAACAAAACGAAATAACGGTCTGCATGGAAGAGTATGAGCCCATCTATGTGTGGGGGGATGAGTATAAGGTGGAGGAAGTCTTCATGAATTATTTTTCCAACGCAGTGAACCATTGCGGCGGAGAGAAGAAGATTATTGTGACGCTGACACAGGAGGAGAAGAAGGTCCGTGCAGGAGTTTTCAATACGGGAAATCCGATACCGGAGGAGGCGATTCCCCATTTGTGGGAGAAATTTTATAAGGTTGATAAGGCGCGCAGCAGAGAATACGGCGGAAGCGGCGTGGGCCTGTCCATTGTAAAGGCAATTATGGAATCCATGAACCAGGGGTTCGGCGTGGAAAATTATACCAACGGCGTTCTGTTCTGGTTTGAATTGGAGAAGGTGGGAAACGGAGAATAAAGATGAGGGGCGAGGAAGAAATCGTATATACCAAAGTCCTGCTGGTAGGTTTGGACACGGGGGAGGATCCGGAGTTTGAACATTCCATGGAAGAATTGAAAAGCCTGGCGGAAGCCGCGTGGAAAGAAGTAACCGGTATTATCACACAGCGCATGCCGGCAGCAAACCAGACTTTCTACATCGGCGCCGGCAAGGTGGAGGAAGTCAGAGATTATGCCGCGGAGTGCGACGCGGAAGAAGTAATTTTTGACAATGCGCTTACGCCTTCACAGATGAGAAATCTGGGAAGGGAGCTGAAGCTGACGGTTTTGGACAGGACGAATTTGATTCTGGATATTTTTGCGCTCCGGGCCAGAACCAGGGAAGCCAAGCTGCAGGTGGAGACTGCCAGGCTGCAGTATATCCTGCCCCGGCTGGTGGGGATGCGGGAAAATTTAAGCCGTCAGGGCGGTACCGGGGGCAGCATGAGCAATAAGGGCGCAGGTGAAACCAAGCTGGAACTGGACAGACGTAAAATCGAGCACAGAATATCGGAACTGCGAAAAGAACTGGAGGAGGTATCCCAGGCCAGAGCGACGATGCGGAAGAAACGCAGCAGGTCGAGGATCCCGAAGGTGGCGCTGGTGGGATATACCAATGCCGGGAAATCTACGATTTTGAATCATATGATTCAGCTGTACGGGGAAAAGAAGGAGAAGAGCGTTCTGGAAAAGGATATGCTTTTTGCCACCCTGGATACTAATGTACGGTGTATCCGGCCGGAAAAGAAGACTTCGGCAGACAGGGTCGTGGATAACAGACCCTTCTTTCTGGCGGATACGGTGGGCTTTATTAATAAGCTGCCCCATGGACTGGTGAAAGCGTTTCGTTCTACATTGGAGGAAGTCAGATATGCCGATCTGATCATACAGGTGGTGGATTTTTCCGATGAGCATTACAGACGGCATATGGAAGTAACGGATGAGACGCTGGAAGAACTTCAGGCGGGGGATGTGCCGCGGATCGTGGTCTATAACAAGGCGGATAAAACGGATATGGAGCATCTTCCCAGAAAAAAGGAACGTCAGATTTATATGGCGGCAGCCCAAAACTGCGGTATGGAAGAGCTGACGGAAATGATAACGGAATGTGTCTATGCGGACAGGGTGGAAAGAGAATTTCTGATACCTTATGATAAGGGAAATATTGTGTCCTATTTCCTGACAAATGCCACAGTGTTGAGTCAGGAATATCGGGATGACGGCATATGGATGAGGGTGTGCTGTCATAAAACGGATATTGACCAATTGGCAAATGACTATGTTTTGGACTTGCCGACAGAGGAAAAGTAGTGTATGATGGTCATAGAGAAATGGGGCAAAAGCCTGACAGATAAGGGATGGGTGAAATGAGAGGGAAGAGAAGAGCAGCATTTATTGTAACGGCATTGTTGATGACGGCAGGACTGACCGGATGCGGGGAGAACCAGATCCCGGATTTGAGCGAGGATGAGATAAGGGCGGTAGGGAAATATGTTGCGGTGACCATGATGCGGTATGATATTAATCACAGGAGCCGTCTGATGGAACTGACGGATCCCGTATTGGAAGAATCCGCCGGAGAACAGGTTCCCGAAGAGCCTTCCGGGATGCCGCCGGTGGATGATACTCCGGTGGTGGACACTACGGGAACGGGGGAGGAAGAGGTTCCCGATGCCGCATATGAGCCGGAGGAAGTGATGGCGCTTCCGGCCGGGGTGGAAGTGGCGTTTCAGGGACAGGAACTGTGTGACAGTTACCCGGCCGGCGGAGATTATCTTTCGTTGAATGCTTCGGAAGGGAAGAAACTGTTGATACTGCATTTCACGCTTACGAATAAGGGAAGCGAAGAACAGGCTATAGATATGCTGGCATCCGGGACCGCGTTTCATGTTACGGTGAATGAGAGCTACACCAGGAGGGCGCTTACTACAATGCTTCTCGAAGACCTCTCTACCTATATGGGTACATTGCCGGCGGGAGAGAGTGCAGACACCGTTTTGGCCATCGAAGTAAGCGGGGAAATGGCAGAGAATATTTCGGCGCTCAGCGTGGAGGTGAAAAACGGGGACAGGACATCCGCAGAGCAGTTATTCTGACAAAATGGAAATAAGTAAGAAAAATGAAAAAAACGCAAAAAAATGAAAATTCCTGTTGACAAGAAGGAACCCGGGTGTTATACTCAATTTCGTTGTCAGGCAGACAAGCCGGACGGACAAAAAAGAAAGCAAAAAAATTGAAAAAATTGTAAAAAGTTGTTGACAACGACAAAAACATGTGATATCCTATCAGAGTTGTCAATGAAAACAACAAAGCGATGAAAACAAAACGGAACCTTGACAAATGAACAGTAATGCAACCCTGAAAATTCCAAAATAAAACGGT
>CAJUCE010000045.1 GCA_910584865.1 uncultured Acetatifactor sp. | reverse complement strand
CGATCCGTATCCCCAGCTTCGCGCAGGCTTTTCCCAGATGCTCCGCCGTATACTGTGCACCATTGTCGAAACTATCACGATATCGTGATAGCTTTGATAACGGAACTGAATATGTAGAACAGCCATATCAGGGAATTTATAAACCGGCACCTGCTTTAGGTAATTGCATAATGGAGATGCTTTCTTCAGCAGACAATACACTGGCGGCGATAACATTTCAGGCATCAGTAATTGAGAAAAACAAATATTCAATAATAGTAAAACCAGGAACGCTGACAGGCATCGTAAAGTACAGCCAGGAAGAATTTGATGAACATACCCGTACAAGTAATGCGCCAACCTTGCGGGAATTCCGGTGAACTCAGCACCCGCTCTTTGTGCCAGTGCTGCGTTTTCATCAGCAGGCGTGTCCGCCGCATCGCCTCCTTCTTCCTCCTTGCCCTGACACTAATATCGGGCACTGAATTCACCGTTATTCCCGCAAGGCAGTACTAGTTTCCAAAAGGGCAACAATAAAGTTTTGGAGGATATCCTTTTTATGTGACATCATCACAGAAAAAAACAAAAAACCATGCTATCATAGAGCCACAAAAAGAAAGCAGATAAAGAAAACAAAAGGAGGACTGCAAAATGTCAGCTGTCAATATCAACAAGAACAATTTCCGGAGCGAAGTCATGGATTCCGATAAGCCCGTCCTGTTGGACTTCTGGGCTCCCTGGTGCGGGCCCTGCCGTATGGTGGTTCCCATCGTGGAGGAGATTGCCAGAGAGCGCTCCGATATCAAGGTGGGCAAAGTCAACGTGGATGAAGAGCCTGAGCTTGCAGGGCAGTTTCATGTGATGAGCATCCCTACCTTGGTGGTGATGAAAGACGGGAAAATAGTCAACCAGGCCATGGGGGCGAGACCCAAGAGCGCCATCCTGGGAATGCTGTAGGAGGTGGGCATATGGGATTCTTTGATTTGTTCCGGCAGCCGGATATCAACCAGGGCGTAGAGGAGTACCGGGCTGTCCCCCAGGCGGTTCTGCTGGACGTCCGCACCCCCGAAGAGTACCGGGGAGGGCACATTCCCGGAAGCAAAAACGTGCCTCTGCATCAGATAGAAAAAATAGAATCCATTGCGGAAAAGAAAGAGACGCCCCTGTTCGTCTACTGCCAGTCCGGTGCCAGAAGCCGCCAGGCGGTCAGCCTGCTGCAGCGCATGGGGTATGTAAACGTGAACAACATCGGCGGCATGTCCGCATATCGGGGAAAGGCGGAATGACATGAAAGTGGTAATCGTAGGCGGCGTGGCGGGAGGCGCCACAGCCGCGGCAAGAATCAGGAGACTGGACGAGGCGGCGGAAATCATTGTATTTGAACGTTCCGGATATATTTCCTATGCCAACTGCGGCCTGCCCTACTATATCGGCGGCGTGATTACGGATCCGGAAGAACTGACCCTCCAGACCCCGGAGAATTTCTTCTCCCGCTTCCGTGTGGCAATGAAAGTCCGTCATGAGGTCACGGGGCTCCATCCGGAGCGCAAGACGGTTTCCGTGAAAAATCTGGAGACAGGAGAGGAATTTGAGGAGAGCTACGACAAGCTGATCCTCTCCCCCGGCGCAAAACCCACGCAGCCAAAACTTCCCGGCACCGGCATCGGCAGGCTGTTCACCCTGCGCACGGTGGAGGACACTCTGCGTATCAAAGAGCACATAAATCAGCATCATCCGAAATCCGCCATACTGGCGGGCGGCGGCTTCATCGGACTGGAGCTTGCGGAAAACCTGCGGGAGCTGGGGATGGAAGTGACCATTGTCCAGCGTCCGAAGCAGCTGATGAACCCCTTCGACGCGGATATGGCCGCCATGATCCACGGCGAGATGCGCAGGCACGGCGTCAGGCTGGTGCTGGGGCAAACGGTGGAGGGCTTTGAAGAAAAAGACGGCGGCGTGGATGTGCTGCTGAAGGACAATGCACCTCTCCATGGGGATATGGTGGTGCTTGCCATCGGCGTTACGCCGGATACGGCTCTGGCAAGGGAGGCCGGTCTGGAACTGGGTATAAAAGGCAGCATTGTAGTCAATGACCGGATGGAGACCTCTGTTCCCGGTATATACGCTGCCGGCGATGCGGTTCAGGTGACGCACTCTGTCACCGGCGAGGATGCGCTGCTCTCCCTGGCCGGGCCTGCCAACAAACAGGGCCGGATCATTGCGGACAATATCTGCGGCGGCGACAGCAGGTACGCAGGCAGCCAGGGCAGCTCTGTCATCAAGGTATTTGACATGACCGCAGCCGTCACCGGCATCAACGAGGCCCATGGGCGGAAAGCCGGACTGGACGTGGATACGGTCATTCTCTCTCCCATGAGCCATGCGGGCTATTATCCCGGCGGCAGGGTCATGACCATGAAAGTGGTATTTGAAAAGGAGACATATAGATTGCTGGGCGCCCAGATTGTGGGTTATGAGGGCGTGGACAAACGTATCGACGTCCTGGCCACCGCCATCCATGCAGGGCTGAAGGCCACTGAGCTGAAGGATTTGGATCTGGCCTATGCGCCGCCCTATTCTTCTGCAAAAGATCCCGTGAACATGGCCGGCTTCATGATTGACAATATCGCGGAAGGCATATTGAAGCAGTGGCACCTGGAGGATGTGGACGCGCTGCCCTGTGACGGCAGCGTCACGCTGCTGGATGCCAGGACGGCAGGGGAATATGCACAGGGGCACATCCAGGGATTTTGCAACATTCCCGTTGATGAACTGCGGGAGCGCCTTGCGGAAATCGAAAAGGGCAAGCCCGTGTATGTCATCTGCCAGAGCGGACTGCGCAGCTACATTGCATGCCGCATCCTGGAGGGGCATGGATTCGAGGCATATAACTTCTCCGGCGGATTTCGATTTTATGATGCGGTGAGGAATGACCGCCGCCTGGTGGAAAGCGCGGCTGCATGCGGTATGGACATACCCGTCAGGCCGTTGCCAGGGAAAGCCTTCATAGCATCTGAATCATGACAAACTCCGCGAACCTGGGCAGTGCAAAGGAAATCTCTCCGTATTTGCCTGTATCCAGAACCCCTTTCCGCTTCAGGCGATCCCGATATACCGAAAACAGGCTGGACTTCATATCGGTGCGGTTCCTGATTTCTTTGACCTTTGTCTCTCCGCTTTCAGCCATCACGGCCAGTATTTTCCTGTCCAGATCGGAGAGCTCGGACCAGATTTTGTCGTATACATACTCGGCAAGATACTGGTCGTATTCTGGCAGGACTTCTTCTATTGGCCCGTTATCCCGGTTCTCCCAGTACAGGTATCCTAATACCTGGAAAGCAAAGGGATATCCACTGGTGAGGCCGGCCATCCCGCCCGCGGCTTCCATGTCCAGGTTGAAGATGTCCATATATTTTTTCCGGATGGCAGTGAAATTCAAGGCACCAAGCATTATCTTGGGCGCTCTGTACAAAAAGGTCAGGGATTTCTCATTCTGCAGATCATAAATATTCTCAAACAGGCCTGTCATCAGGAGAAATACGGGATACTCCTGTCTCAAAAAAATCTGAAAAGAACTGGAGAATACCCTGATATGTGCGCAATCCGTGACCTCATCAATGGCGATCAGCAGTCTCCGGTTCCTCTTCCGGAGTTCAGTCAGCATCAGCTCAATGGCGTTTTCAATGTCTGTGACGGGAACCGCGTTTTCCAGGGATACCCCCAGGCCAAATGCGGAGAAGTCCAGTTTTGCCTGAAGGAACGCAGGGTGCATTTCCGGTAAGCCATATAGTCTGGCCGCCAGGCTCTGCAGAAGATCCCTGTTCGGATTCAATTCCAGTACGATCCAGTCTTTCCGCTTTTTGATTTCACCGGCAATATTGGTCATCATCACCGTCTTGCCGGATCCCCTGACGCCTGTAATCATATATATCTGATTTGGGGGCTGAGCCGCAGTGAAATTTTCAATGATTTCTGCGGTCTGTGTGATACGGGAGATATACTGCACTGGTTTTTTCCCGAAGGACAGGGTAAAGGGATTATTCATAGTGGCTCCTTATATAACTTCTCTATTTTTATATAACCTTATATAACTTTATGCTTATTATATAACCTTATATATCTTTTGGTCAATTATGAATTTTCTTCTTTTGTGTTTTTGCAAAACACCAAGACCACACTCCCTTTTGGGAGCCGGAGGATGATAAAAGAATGTTAGCAGGCGGTATATTGCTTCCCAAGCCTATTGCGGATTGCCCAGTTCTTCCAGCCTGGCAGCATCCGTAATCTCAATGACGCCCCGGCTCAGCCTGACCATACCCTCATTTTGGAAATACCGGAGCAAACGCGTGATGACCTCCCGGTGGGAGCCCAGATGGTTGGCAATCGTTTCGTGGGTAATCTTCAATCTGTCAGTTCCTTCGATGGAGGATTCCTCCAGGAGGAACGCCGCCACGCGCTTATCCAGGCTTTTCCACATAATTTGCTCCATCAGCCACATAACATCGGAAAAGCGGGAGGCCATCAGCTCATTGGTGTAATTTGCCGCCGGTGCGGATTCTTCCAGGATGCGTTTGTAGACCTCGGCAGGCACTACCCAGAATTCCGTGTCCTTTTCCGCTGCTATCGTCACGTCAAACTGAATGGAACGCAGCATGCAGGAGGCCGAGAACAGGCACATATCCAGTTCGAACAGGCGGTAGAGCGTGATCTCACGGCCTTCGTCCGAGAGGATGTAGACCCGAAGCTGACCGGATTTGATCAGGAGCAGGCCGGTACAATCCATGCTTCCGCTGTGGATGATGGTTCCCTTTTTCACATGGTGGCTTACCAGGCTGGCCAGAATGCGGGTCTGCTGGCCTGTATTCAGTTTATCCCATATCGGGAAACAGCTTTGAAATTCCATGATATCCTCCTATAGGCCTGGCTGATTTGCACCAGTGCAGATTTTCTCCGGATTCTTCCCTTTAGGCACTTTATGGTGAAATTAATGGTGACAGCCGCCTTCGTTCCCTGCACACCCGTTTTTATTTTCTCCGCAGGAATGCGCCCCATGGGAATGCCCGTGATGGTCACAGTGCACATCCGGGTTGTATGCAAGCGTTCCGGACAGATAAGCCGCCACCGCTTCATCCGCCGAACCGGTTACGCCTCCGCAGAGACGGATTCCGGCTTCGGACAGCGCCGCCTGGGCCCCGCCGCCAATGCCTCCGCAGATCAGCACCTCTGCCTGGGCCTGCGCCAGAAAGCCGGACAGCGCGCCATGCCCCTGGCCATTCGTATTGACAATTTGTGTGTTTACGACTTTTCCGTCCTGGACATCGTAGAGCTTAAATTGCTCCGTATGTCCAAAATGCTGAAAAATCGTTCCGTTTTCAAAAGTTACCGCAATTCTCATTTGAGCCGCTTCCTTTCCTTGAAATAGAGTGTTTTTGACGGAAGAATCTGCTTTTTGGCATTTCCGGCTGCAGCACGAAGGAGCCTTTCCGTCGCACAGCCGATAGTGGCCGCCCGCAATCAGCAGCCTTTTCCCATTTACCACACTGTCCGCCAGTTTATGCCGTGCGGACTCGTAAATCTCCGTCACGGTTGTCCGGGAAATCCCCATTTGAGCGGCACATTGTTCATGGGTGCGCCTTTCCAAATCGATCAGGCGCACTGCCTCATATTCGTCCAGCATCATGACGACTTCTCCGCCGGCCGGAAATCCTTCCGGCCGAAAGCTGTCGTAGGCCGGTTCGGTGCAGATCTGCCTGCATCTGGTCGGTCGTGCCATTGTTTTTCTCCTTTATTATTTCCGCCATATGTCGAAAACTATTGTAGCACAGATACTGTGAGAAAGCAATATGCTTCTGATACCTGCTAAAACAGAAAATTTTGAACAGTATTGTTTTCAGAAAGAATGCGGGGTATAGTAGAATCAGAAGTCGGGTGCAAAGCATCACATTTACGAATAGACGAAGAGACCGGGCATGGAGAACATTATGTACAATAACTGGTCTGCAGAGGATATTCGGTGGATGTAGGCGCGGTTGATATTTTTGAGACAGATGCAGAGGGAAAAAGGAAAAAGGTCAGCTGTGAGATCGATTTTGTCATTAATAAAGGGGCAGACCGTGCCGGATGTATAAGGAATGGCTGTTGTTCCGAACTGCGCAGGAGGGTATTGATATGGGACTTTACATCAATTCAGGAAATGAAGCGTTCAAAATTTCCGTTAATGACGACATTTATATTGATCAGTCAGGTATACTTACTTTTACCAATGATAGAATCGGAAAGCGAAAAAGATATCTCTGTGTCAGCCGCCCCCGTCGATTTGGAAAATCCCTGACGGCGGAGATGCTGACTGCTTATTATGACAGAAGCTGCGATTCCGGGTTTCTGTTCCAGGGGCTTGAAATCGCGAAGGATGATTCCTGCGCCGCAAACCTGAATCAATATGACGTGTTTTCCGTCAATATCCAACAGTTTTTGCGGGGAGCGGGAGAACCGGCGCAGTTGGTTCCATATATGGAGAGTCAGCTCCTGCAGGAATTGCAGGATATGCAGTTTTGTGATTTTGCGAAAGACAGCTTTTCTGCAAGCAACCTTCCGATGGCGCTTGCCTCTTTATTTGCAAGGGAAGAGCGGGAGAAGAAAGGATACATTTTTATTATAGATGAATGGGACTGCATCTTTCGGGAAGCCCCGGAGGATAAGCAGGCCCAGAAAGCCTATCTGGATTTTCTGAGGGATTTATTAAAAGACAGGACGTATGTGAAGCTTGCCTATATGACAGGCATCCTGCCCGTAAAAAATATGGCAATCCAACGAAGTTGGATTTGCATTCTGCTCTCAACATCTTCGATGAGTTTTCCATGGCAGAGCCTAAAGGTCTGGCGAAATATGTTGGTTTTTCAGAGACTGACGTAATGGAATTGTGCAACAACCCGGGAGAGGAGTAAGTGGCCATACAGCAGATCAAGGACAGGCATTACACCCAGGCACTGGAAGGGTATACGGGGGAGATAATGGCTGTGGGGATCAATTATGACAGAGATGATGCCAATAAGCACCATGGCTGTGTAATAGAGAGAGTGGTAAAATAATTTCCAAATCTTTTTCGTCCCGGAAAAGTGCTATTGAGGTCATTATAAGCCGGGAGATTTTCAACTCAGCAAACAGTGGAACGAACCTGAATATACTTGAAATTTATTTGAACGAATATGAAAATACGGTGTGTATGGGAACATAACGGCAATGTCAGTATTTTATATGCCGACAACTTTGCCGGAGCATATACGCGCGGCGAAACAAAGGATATTGCGCTTCAAAAGATGGCACGGGAGGTTGCAGCTTATCTGGAATGGAAAGGCGAAACAGTTCCGGACTCCTTGGAGACAATGGTTGTCCGGGAAAAATCTTCTGTGCTCACGATATCGGATGCGGATTCGGATGTCCTTTTCGAGGAAGAGAAAAAGCCTCTGACCCGGGCGGAATACGAAGAATTAAAAGCGCTTGCACTGAAATCCGCACAGGATTTTCTGGATTTGTATGAGGCGGTTCCCGACAGGAATAAAAGCTGTCTGCCTGTCCGGAAAACTTTCTATGGGCAAGTCCCCCGCACGGCATCTGAAATGTATGAGCATAAGAAAAATGTCAATGATTATTACTTTGGGGAGATTGGGATTGAGACGAACCACGAGGGAACAATTGTAGAATGCCGGCAGCGGGGATTCGCAGTGCTTGAAGGGCAGCCTGGTTTTTTTGAATAATACTGTCTGCCTGGGAAGCTATGATGAGGAATGGACGATGCGGAAGGTGCTGAGGCGGTTTAGCTGGCATGACCGTATTCATGCAAAGGCGATGTATCGAATGGCAGTCAAAACGTTTGGCGGCAACGTTCCGAATGTGTTTCACTTTAGATGAGAATTACTGCATACGCTCCTTTAATTCATTCCTTGTTGTGATGAAGTTCTATACATTGCCAGGCATTGGGCCGGAAAGTCTTACGGAGCAGGATGCCTGGTCATGCTATCAATTAATACTTAGCCATATTCGGCACATTTTTATCCAACTTTTAACCTTATAGGATAGTCTGTTGTGCACTTGTTTCCCCGGCGACACCTTGGGCATATGCTTTTGGGAGAGGAGAGAAGGAGTCGAAAGCAGACAAAGAAAAACCGCATAATGATTATTATGCGGTATTGAGTGTCACCTTTTATAGCACTTGTATCAGGAGGGGCTGTTCATGAGAAAGAGAAAATTATTGGAGAGAATCATGGTATTTGTTCTGACGCTGTCGCTGGTATCCTCCAGCATTTCTGCTGCTGCGCAGGAAATCACGGGAGCGGCGGGAAGCCAGACGGAGCAGGGGGCTGCGGATATTCAGAGCGAAAGCCGTGCGGAAAATCCGGAAGAAATGCCTTCCTCCGGCGAACAGGGCAGCACCTCGGACAATGTGCAGAGCCCTTATGTTTCTAATGAAATAAATCGTATATCCGTAGCCGGGGAAAGATCCGCAGATCAGGCAGCTGATACTTCCCAAGGTGTAATTGCCGATCAGCCACAGTCAGGTTCCGGCGAAGGGAGCGTAGACCAGATACAGTTAGGTTCCGTCGAGGGGAACGTAGACCAGATACAGTCAGGCTCCGGCGAAGGGAGCGTAGACCAGATACAGTCAGGCTCCGGCGAAGGGAGCGCAGACCAGTCACAGTCAGGATCCAGCGAAGGGAATGCCGATCAGCCACAGTCAGGTTCCAACGAAGGGAATGCCGATCAGCCACAGTCAGGTTCCGGGGAGGAAAATGCCGGCCAGTCGCAGTTAGGTTCCGGGGAAGGGAACACAGACCAGCCACAGGCAGGTTCCGATGAAGGAGCCGCAGACCAGGCACCGACAGAATCCGGCGATGGCAACGTTGATCAGACTCCGTCTGCTTCTGATGAGGATACCTCACAGGGCTCTTCTGATGTAACCGGATCCGATACAGAGAACAGTGATTCAAATCCTGCCGATGCCTCCCAGGACGGCAGCGCGGATGAGAGCCGGGAGGAATCCGGCAGTACTGAGACGCCTTCCCAAGAAGAGAACGGGGAATCATCGGCAGCAGGAAGCGGGTCTGAAGAGAGTATGACGCCCGACGCAGAGGGAACGGAAGGGGCGGACGGTTCCACTGCCTCAGGAAGTGCCGAAGAGAGCGCAGCTGGGGGATCTTCCGAAGAACCGGAGGAAGAAGCTGTTCCGGAAGTTGATTACACCGGATTGCCGACTCTGGAAGAATTGGAAAATCTGCCAGAAGAGGAAGTAGGCGCTACCATGTGGCTGTCGGACACCGGCTCTGTATATACGGGTGTGCGCCGCAGCCGTGCCAGAGGCGCACTCAGCTATTGGAGTTTCGATGCCCATTATGTGAATCAGAATGATCCTTATGATGTGGAGAAGGACGGGGATTTCTCCCTGAAATACCAGATGGAATTTCACACGGACGGTAATCTGGAGCCCGGAACTGTAGAGATCAGGATTCCTCTTGTGTTGCTCAATACCAGAGAAAGGGACGGGAACGGAAAGCCTCTTTCCGGAAATGAAAACGGAAAGCCGGTGATCCCGTCACAGATAGCGGTGCCGCAGATAACGAAAGAACAGGCCAGAGCCTTTATGGATGCAGCCGCAACTGGCGGAACACTGGAAGGCAACTACACTGAGAACAGAGTTACCTCATTTAATTGCTATATCGATGAGATTAATAATAAGAAAGAACTGGTATTTTTCAACTATAAAACACTGACGGCAGGCAGCAACGCGGTATGGCAGGTGCTTTATTCCGGTATGCATTCCATGGACCTGGTGGATGGCAGTGAGTGGACACTGGACGCGACGGCGAAGGTTGGCCAGTGGCAGGAGACGGGAGAAGGAAGCACAGAGGGAGGAACCACGGGCAGCGACAATACCGGCAGCGGAGACGGAACCGGCGACAGCAATATAAAGAAGGAATGGGTTGAAATGGAGGAAAAGACTCCGGATCAGCCCATGACAGGACGCGTGAATACATCCGTGAAACTGAGCAGTGTAGCCAAGGAAGCCTATACGGAACCCGGCAGCAGCTCCTATACGCCCGGATTGTATACAAAGTCACAGATTGAAAGATATATCGGAACGGAATTGCCTGATAAGTATCTGGATGCGGCTACCGGCACTGTAAACGGATATAAATTTGCGCTCTGGGAAGTTCGGATCAGTGGAGAGGCTACACAGCCCTGGAGTATGAGCCTGCAGGAAGCGCCTGCAGTTTATGATTCGGAAGGGAATCCGGTTTATGAGAAGGGTGCCGATGGCAATGAAACAGATAATCAATACTACGGCGAGGTAGTGGGATATTTGAACCATACCTCTGCGACTTATGACCTCGGTATTGAAGATGGCATTTCGTTTGTACCGGTTGAGGGGGACAGTGCTTATGCGCTGAATACGGAAAGAAATGTAATCGAGCGCAGTGACCGGAAGTCCTGGGGCAGCCGCTTTTGGATTGTGACGGCTTATGAAGCGCAATATGTGCAGGACGGATATAAGCTGGACAATGGGATTCAGGTGGAAATCATTCCGCTGGATACACCGGAGAAGATCGTCACAAACAGCAGCTCCGCCCTGTGGGGATACGAGAGCTACGACTGGACCTATAAGGGGGATGTGATTGGCATTGAGAAGGTCAGCAACCCCGGAAAGAGCAATCGCAGAGATAGGCAGGAAAAGGAATATAGAAGCTGGCTGGAGGCCTATCAGCATGCGCAGAAAAATACACAGGACTACGGCAATATCAAGTTTTATTCGGAAGGAACATTCAGGGGGTACGGCTATACCCATGTGGCGCCGGCCAATGAAGAAGAGAAGCTGAATCCGGAAGGACAGGGTGTCATCGGCGCTTACAAAGAGGGCACCAGCTATGAGATGATCATGGCGGATGATATCATGTACGCCTATTACAACGGAGAGAAGGGAGAAAATGCCTCCGCAGCAGTAGAGCTGGACTATCAGGATTACTATTATTCCAGTGTCACCATTACCCAGCAGGATACCGGGTATGATGTCTATGAAGACTGTGAGACAGCACCCAATTATCCCCAGGGAATAGAGGGGATCGGACGGGAAGTGGAGATCTACGCCATGTTCGCAGAGAGCGAAAACCCTACGGAGTGGGAGCTGGTAGGAACGAAGGGGACAGAATCGGGCGACTGGGATGAGTCCGGTACCTTGACCTATACCTTTAATGAAGAGACCATTGCCCGAAAACCCTGGAGAGTAAAAGTCGTACACAGGACGGTGGAGTACAAAACAGTCTGCAATATTGACGTTACGGCCTGCATCCGTCAGGACTCTCCTGTAATGACAAAGCTTCTGGAAGAGGAGAATCTGAAATTTGTACAGCTGGAAGACCTTTCTACGGTTATGGGGAAAGTCTATCGGCCACAAGACACGGAGGGAGAATTTCTTACCTTTGAATCCGAAGACTTCAATTATGAGAACTACAGCGGAATAGGAACGGGGGAATTTTCAGAAGAAAAGAGCCTGAAAGATACAACCAGGGAGCTGTATGGGATTGCAGAAGACAGACAGCTCCCTCAGCGGTCCAACGCCTGGGCGAACCTGTATCAGCTTAATAAGGAGGCGGCGTCCTACAAGCTCTCTTCCGTAAAAAATGACGAGAGAAACGGCCGTGCGCTGGTGACCTATTATCTGACAACTTATGACGGATACGCCATTTACGACCAGGAAGCAGCGGATTACCTGATGAGTACGGGGGAAGTGGCTTCTCCGGGCAAGAATGCGGTTATGTTCTATGATCTGCTCCCGGAGGGCGTGTATTTTGACCCTTCCGTACAACCTACGGCAGGACGGATTACCAGGCTGGATCAGCTGAAGGACACGGATTTGAATTGCTACAAGCGTAACCCTGACAAATGGAACAGCGCCCAGGTATCCGTGACCGTGGATTCCGACTCTGACGTAATTGAGAACTGGAACGGAACCGGACGTACTATGGTGATATTCCATATCGCTTATGAGGGAGCAGATCCGTCCGTATATACAGACGGCAAATGGATGGAAGGCTGGGGACTGAGCTTCCGGGCTTATTATGAGTGGAAGGATGCAAAGACCGTCCAGGAACAATACAATATCAGTGCGTTTATGCCGGATCTGGAGAAACTGGATGACGGGGAGGCTCTGTTATTGGGCGAAAACGATCAGGTGTATACAGACGGCGCGGATGCGGAGATACCGCAGCATAAGCTGACGGACGGCACTACGGAAGATGATTCGGATTACAAGGTGCTGAAGCCTTATCGTCTGAACGCGCTGAGCAGCGGAAAGCAGCCAAACGTACTCTATGCAAAGTGCAATACCGTAGAGGATATTGCCACGGCCTCTGCATCCAGCATTGAGAAAACCGTGCGGGCGGATGCGGATCCCTTTGCGGCCTACGATGTGAGCGCATATGTGGGAACCGGCGCGGGATATACCTATAATGTAACCGTGAAGGCAACGGCTCCGCTGAAGGATATTGTGGTATATGATCATCTGGAAAATGCGGCAGAGGATCGCGAGGACTATGAAAGTGACCCCAATCATGCACTTTTTGCAGACTCCAACTGGCATGGCAGTTTCCTGTCCGTAGAGACCGGGGCGCTGACAGAACGGGGAATTAAACCGACAGTACATTATAATAAAGATAGAAATGCAAGTATTACCACACCCAATATATCACAAGATAATAACGGCAATACGACGGAATCCGGAAGCAGCGGAGTGCCGAAGGAGATATTGACGGAGGAAAATGGCTGGTATACGGAAGAGCGGATAAAAGAAGAGTACATAAAAGATGACGGGAAAAAAACTGCTCTTGATACCTTGAAAGCACAGTGGAAATCCGAATTGACGGCACAGCAGGGGACGGTGCTGAAATTAACAGAGAATGCGATTGCGGCAAAAGCAGAAATTCTGGCGGAAGCATACATCATGAAGGAGTGGGGTGTACAGTCTGTTGCGGTGGATATGAGCAAGCGTGCTGATGGCAGCGACTTCATACTGGAAGAAGGAGATTCCGTCAGCTTCCGGATTCACATGGAAGCTCCTACAACGGCGGCTGATGACATGAGGCTGACTACGGAGCAGAAAGAGGCATTAGCAAAAGGGCAGGAGATTTATGCCCTGAACAATCCCTCCTATTATTCCCTCAGCGTCAATGCAGAAGACGGGATTACGGGACAGACCCGCCTGGGAGATTCCGTCCGCGTAACACTCAGCGATAAATATATTTATGAAGTCGTGAAGGAATTTGACGAAGTGAACGGCGCCAAAGTACCGGATGCGTTGAGAGATACGTATTTCCGTTTCCGGATCTACAGAAACAGTGCCGGAAAGCCCGGTATTGCCAACAAGGAGTACACTCTCTGGGAGAAGGTTGCATCCGGAGAGAGCACAGCGGAAGGGGAGAATGAGCCGCAGTGGATACAGATATCTGCCAGCAGCATCGCTACGGACGCAAACGGTTATTTCCAGCTGAAAGCCGGACAGAAAGCCGTTTTCCTTGATATGACTGATGCGGCTAACATTAAAGTAGAGGAATTAACAAAGGATCTTTGCTGGAAAGAGCCCTCTGTCAACTATGGTTCGGTGACAGAGACAAACGGACTCCAGCAGATAACGGCTACGGTGACAAACCGGTACCGCCAGGTTATCTACGTCCGCAAGGATATGGCAGGTACCCCCGGGGAGCTGCCCGAAGCAGTGTGCAGAGATTTTGTATTCCGTATCACCCTGACAGACAAGGAAGGCAATCCCGTTTCTGCAGAAGGCAATCTGGAATGGTGGAGAGTCAGGAACGAAGGATTAAGCAGCGGTACGCCGGAACTGTGGACCGATGAACAGGGAAATACATCCCATGGGATCATTGGTGATGACGGTCTGTTTACCGTGCCGGAGGGAGCGGTGATCGCATTGTTCTCCGAGGAAACAGATGCCAAATATCAATTGGAAGAAATGCGGGTGAGGGTGGATGAAAACGGAAAGGCTGTTTTAAACGACGAGGGAAAAGCAGTCTACGAATCGGTGCCGGCGAAGGGAATTGTGACAACAGCAGATGATGACGGTATGAATCTGCGCCAGGATTGGATCTGCAACAGGCCGGAACTGAGCGGACAGTTCTCGGATACAGGAGCCGTGCGCTTTATTACGAATTATTACAGATGGAAAGATTTGTATCTGATCAAGACCCTGAAGAATCAGGAGCCCGGAGATTGTGCGGAACCGTTTACCTTCCGAATATCCAAAGAGAACGGTTCGGCCATGGAGTTGAAGGATGTGGAATGGGAGCTGATTTCCAGCGAGCCGAATGAAAATGAGACAGTATACCGGAGCACGGAAAATGCATGGGAGCTGTGGAAGCTGGACGGCAGCGGAAATCCGGAGCGGCCGTCGCAGCCCGGGGATGATGTGCCGGAGAGCGGTTCTGAAGGAAGTGAAGGCGGTTTCGGAGGAAATGAAAGCGGAATTGGCGGAGACGGCGATTTTGAGATGCTGAGTCTGGATATAAATCCTGACAGCACTTCTATGGGCGAAGGGGCAGAGCCTGTTCTTGAGGGAAAACTGATCAAGAGAGTGATCGCGGAGACTGCAGACGACGGAAAAGTGACAACGAAGGAAGTAATAGAGGTTACCGCGCTCTGTGCCGGAAAGGCTATTCGGATCAGCGGTCTGGAGATGGGGGCAAAATACCTGGTGGAGGAAGTGGTTCAGGATGGTTCTTTCTACCTTCCCGAAACAGCCCTGCAGGAAGCTACAATGTCTGTATACAGTGCCAGCCAGTCGGTCCGTTTTATCAATGACTACAGAAAGCGTTCTCTGACAGTCAGCAAGCAGGTTGTGTCTGACTCCGGAGAAGCGGTTGCAATTCCTTTCGAGATGGTGATTGCGAGGAAGGTGACAGGAACGACTGCGGACGGGGCAGTTACTTACACTTATGAACCGATGGCTGATCAGGCTTATATCCTGTCCGGAAACGGTGCGGGCGGAAGCCGGGAGTTGACAGATAAAAACGGTAAGTTCTCCCTTCAGGACGGCCAGACTGCAACCTTTAAAGAACTGGGAGTACCCGGGGAAGAATTTGTAGTATGGGAGATCCAAAATGCAGGCTATCCTCAGATATATCCTGCGGAAACGGAAACTGCAGAGACGGAGAAAACTGCGGAAGACCGGGCGCTGGACGCATATAAGACTGCACTGGAAGAGATATTGGCAGACAGTACGAATAATGAAGCGGCAATGCCTGTACAGCTGGGAGCCGAAAATAAAGCGATGCTTTCCGAGGCAGGAGCTGATGTGCGGTTTATCAACGGAAGCGGGAATCTCCTGGTGATTAATAAGCAGTATACAGGGGAGATCCATGAACAGGGTTCAATGTTTGGGGAAGAGAAGGTTACTTTGTTTGAAGATTGGATTAAAGAAAAGATTCTTCCTGAGGAGATTAAAAAAAGGCTGCAATATACTGATAAACAGATGTGGGTGAATGCTATAAGAGATGGGGACTTGGAACCGTTAAATGCTTCAGATTATATCGGAGAGGCAGCGGATATGGTCAACAGACTTATGGAGCTTGAATTAGGCTGTAATGAATTGAGTTATGGTGAGTGGAAGGCGTTGGTTCAGCACCTGGAGGTTTTTCTTAGATGGACGGTGAATCAGTATGATGTTAAGGTCCGGTTGACTGTCAGCGACGGGGAGAAAATCTGGACACCTGATGTAAACGATACAATAACCTGCATTGACCAATATTTTGGTACGACATATCAGATTCGGTATAATGAGTCTACAGAAGGTAGGGTGTATTATTATAACATTGCACAGAATATGGAAATAGAGGGTGAGGAGGTTGAAAAGACATCCTTGTTCCAGCCGGACGATGTCGGTTACTACACCTTAAAACCTGGTATGCTGTATATACTGCCTATGCCCGAAGACACGGAATATGCGCTGACAGAAAGCCCGGAAAGTGCCTATAAATATGAGGAGATTATAAGAGAAAAAAAAGGGTGGTCACCAATCATCCGAGGTGTTATAACCCAGAGACTGCCGAAAGAGATCACCGGAACTGTGAAAACCGATCCTCTGGCAACGATTACCAATGAATTTAAGCAGTTCAGTGGAAGTCTTGTTACCAAAATAATGACGTCGAAATCCAAGCCAGTAGGCGAAGGGAAGCAGCTGGTATGGCGGGTAGATGAGTATGATGAAGCGACAGGTGAATGGAAGCCGGCGGCAGGCGTGGAATATGTAATTTTGGAAGGTAAAAGCGAGGAGGAGCATAACTCCCCGGAACGCTTGGAGTCCACAGGAACAGACGGACGGATTACTTTAAGCAGGAGTGCGGACGGTAACGAATATCTGGCTGTACAGTTTGTCAGTGAGAAAGTGTTTCTAAATATACAGGATATGACACCAGATATGATGGAATCAGGGGTAAAGTACCGGGTGGTAGAAGTGCCGGAAGAATCTCATGAGGACTGGGGCGTATTGGTGGGATATACTGATAAGTCACAGGATGTTGGGAGTATATTAGGCAGTATACCTGAATCTTTACGGAAGCCTGGAGGAAGAGGGCAGCTGATTTTGACAGTGGAAACTGTGTCGGATGGAGAGAACAGTTCTGCCGCATCGCGGTCTGTCGAAGAAAAAGAAGATCAGGGGATATTATTAGCAGGAGTTACCACCCAGGATAATATGATGAGAGATCCGACATCAAGCACGATAGAGTACAGTATGGATCTCCCTTACCAGAGAAGAGACGGTTTTGTTAACTCAAATGTGATGTCTCCAGTGGAAATTGAAAAGGCCAAACTGGACGCAAAGTATACCGGCGCTACATTTACAATGATTCTGTACCAGATTTTCTCGTATAAAGATGCGGAGAATAAGCAGCAGACAAGATACGAGCCCCAGGCAGGAATTAAATATACCATATATGACTCAGCCACAGGAAAGTTGGTGGAGGAAGACAAATTCACCGGATCGAACGGAGAGATCGTGCTGAAGGACGGACAGTATGCCAGATTAAATCTTCCGGCAGAGCTGCGGTGGGCGGTATCCGAGAATCAGCAGGCATCGCCGGATTTCAAACTGATAGATTTGAATCCGAAGCAGTCGGAGGATGGCAGTGAGAATTCATTTATTACATCAGAGGTTTTAGTGCCTGGAGATAACCTGATGCTCATTGATTTCGGGGCGCCTACACGGACAATTGTTCTGACGGAGGCAGTTCTGAAAGATGGGATTGAGATTTTGTCGGACGGAGAATGGAAGTTTATCAGGAAGACCAACGGCAGAGATACAGATTTGGATGTAGATATGCAAAGCTATGGAAGGGCAGTTGTTAGCGGTGGCGGTCTTGGACAGGATAATCAGGGCAGTGAATCATCAATAAAGATTGTGGATGCGGACGAGAAGGAAGTATTTGAGGTGAATATCTCTGAAAGTATCCGATGGAATGGCTTGAAATATAAAGTCGTGGGAATTGGCGATTCTACATTTAGCAGTTGTAATAAGCTGACTGTAATAACAATTCCGAACAGCGTAACGACTATAGGAGAGGGCGCTTTCCGGGGATGCAGCAGCCTGACCAGCATAGTGATACCGCCCAGTGTTAAGGCAATGGGAGAAGAGGTTTTTATGAATTGCAGTAATCTTCAGTATGTGTATTTTTATCCGAATGCAGAACGGGAGATTGCTAACAGGAGTCAAAATACATTCTTCGGATGTAACAAGTTAACAGGTATATATTTTGAAAGCTTACCGCCACATAATGGGCTGCCCATACTGGATACTATTCCTGGGAAATTTATTTTACACACAACAGAAGATAGTAAGAAGGAAATACAAGATAAGCTCAATGGGACGGGACTAGAGTACATCGGTGGGCTTAAAGACAAAATAGGATACGAAGTCGAATCTGACTGGCCTGCCTATCCGGCTCTACCTACATCCTGGACTACCCTGCTGAACAAAACGACTGATTCAGGCAGCAATACAGTCCCCAACAGCGAACCGGATTCTCAGGCGGCCGTAAACAGCGGACTTCAGACTGCAAAAGCTCGCAGCGCAACCTCGGAGGAGGGGCTCCAGATTCTGTCCGACGATGCAGTCCCCAAGGGGGCTGCCCCGTCTCAGGGCAACACACCAGGCAATGCCAAGTCCCAACAAAGCAGGTCAGCCTCTTCGGCGGACGGCGTATTGCCGGAGAACAACCTGCCCTTTAAGGAAAGCGTCCAATCTGACAAAAAAAAAAGACAGACTGTAATCAAAGCGGCAAATGAGATGAGAGAAAGGGGGAACGGGTCTTCTATATAAAGGAAGGTCCCATAGAAATATGAAAACATTGAAAAAGCTTATATCCTTCCTGACTGTCATCTGCTGTCTGGCGGGGAGCCTGATGCCCTTGCAGGCGGCTGAAACCGAGGACATTCCGAGAATTACATTTACCAATGAACCGAAGATGGAAGCGAATCTTTACGTCACCAAGACAGTGAAGAGTGCCCAGGCGGGGCACACGCTTCCGAATTCGGAGAAAGAGAGAGAATTTACCTTTACCCTGAAGTTGGGCGGAAGCGGAGCGGAAAATGCCGCAGGGAACGTGACTTACCATAAATTCGCGGCGGACGGGACGGAAATTCTCATACCGATGAAAGATTCCAACGGGAATCTGATAGAAGACAGCAGCGGGAACCCGAAGATGACCTTTCCGCAAACCAGCACATACGGGCGTTTTACCCTGAAAAGCGGTGAGCGGGCGGAATTCCGGAGCGCGGATATCGAGGGGCTGCGCAGCGGAACCCGTTACGAGGTGACGGAGGAGATTCCGAAGAATTATCAGGAGGTGACCTACGGCGGCGCCGCACAGGGATATCTGGAGGACAACGGTACCACGGTTACATTTGTGAACCAATATGTGAATCCGGGAACAGCAGGCCTGGAGGTGCAGAAAGTCATATCCGGCATCCTGGTAGGCAGAACGGAATATGACCTTCCTGATTTCCTGATGCCGGAGAAGGGATTTAAATTCCGCCTGCTTCTGGGGCAGGAAAAGGCCGTAGGAGAACCTTTCAGGATCGTGGATATGGAGACAAATAAGACGCTGAATAACGGCGTTACGGATGAGAATGGTATCTTTTACCTGCCGGCGGGTTGCAAAGCTGTATTTGAAGGCGGCAGCATACGGCCGGATATGGACTACGAGGTGCAGGAGCTTAGGCTGGACGGAACCGGCGGTGAATACTGGAATCCTGTGGGTGATACCGGCCTGGAGGGATTTGAACCGGCAGAGGGGGATACGGAAACCGTGATCTCCAGACAGGAGGGAAGCACATCCGGCAATTCGGTGGCCTATTTTAAAAATGCTGCGGCATCCTTCGGCGTCAGCAAGAAGATGGAGGATGGCAGCATACCGGATGCGGTATTTACTTTCGAGCTGACAGACAGCAATTATGTGGTGATCAAAAATGCGCCTTATCTGGTCTATGAAATCAGCAGTGCCGAACTGGTGACGGCTGAGGCTTGCCTGATGACAGGAACGGACGGACGCTTTACCCTTCGGCCGGGACAGATGGCAGTGTTCCTGGGGATGGGCATCGGAAGCGGCTACAATGTATCCGAGGTAAAGGCGGGAGAGCAGCAGGCTCCGGAAGAGGAAGTCTATATTCAGGTAGTACCGGAGAAGACGGAGGGCTATACAGACAAGGCGGTATCGGAATCCTTCGAGATACTGCCCTTTGAAAACAAACCTCTGACAGGCGGACTCTCCGTGACAAAGGCGGTGGTAAACGAGAGTGAGGATGCTGCCTTTGACAGGGAGGTGGAATTTAAGTTTACCCTCTATAAAGAGAAGCCTATCGAGTCTGACGGGCATAATGATACAACAAAGTATGAGCCGGTGGCGAAAGCCTATTATGTGATAGTAAGAAACGGCACGGAGTACACTTATACCACTGACCAGAATGGACATTTTACTTTAAAAGCCAATGAAACGGCAACATTTACCAGACTTCCTTCGGGGATATATGTAGTGGAGGAAGACGTCTCCGATGTACCGGAGTACAGCGTGTCGCCGGAAGAGGGCAGCACGCAGAAGACGGTGGAAAAGGAAGTAGCTTATATCCAGGGCGAAACCAAGGGCGTGACATTTACCAACTATTATGTGCCGCAGAAGGTGAGCCTGATTCTGAAGAAGGTGGATGCGGAGAGCAATCCGCTGGCCGGAGCAGAATTTGAATTATACCGGGATGAGGCAGAGACAAATCCGGTGACTGCCCGGATAGCGGATGAAGCCATGGCTGTCTATGCGGTGGGCGGAGCCATAGAACCGGGAACCGCGGCCGATGCCGGAGATAACAATGACACAGAGAGCGGCGACAGCGATAACACAGGGACTGGCGGTGCAGACGATGGCAGCACGAACGGAGATTTGAAACCGGAGCATGCATGGAGCCATACCTATACCACACCTGAGAATGGCATCCTGGAAATACAGGGCCTGAAACCCGGAACCTATTATCTCAGAGAGACAAAGGCGCCCAGCGGCTACATTCTCCTGCCGGAACCCATCAAGATTGAGATTCACTGGAAGGGTGAGGAGGATACGGACGGAAGTACTGCCTCCGGAAAGAAGACCCTGGAAGTCATCGTTGACGACGGAAAGTATGACAAAGACATAATCGGTCAGATACAGGTGAATACGGATACTGCAAACCGTGTGGAAATCACCGTAGTGAACAGTGAACTCTACGAACTGCCGAACTCAGGCGGTATGGGAATCTACTGGTATTCGATCGGCGGCATCCTGCTGATGATAGGTGCAGTGCTGATCTTATATAAAAACAAAATGGCAGGGGAGGTGCAGCGGGATTGAAAAACTGAATCAATCCCCCGGAGGCCATTCCTGCCGGGGGAGGCCGCACCACGGTGCAGGGTGAAGCGCCCCGGCCGCAGGCTGATTAGCTCGGCGCATTCCGCCGAAAAGGAGATTCCGCCAAAAGGAGAAATCCCTGACGGCAGATTGGCCTGCGCCGGAACGAAAAACCGATGCAGTGTGCTGTGAAGTACCATACGGTGACCGTTCAGATATTTGCTTGAACGATTGCAATACCAATAGAACGGACAGACTGAGGGGTAACAGTGGACGCAGCGGAATCCTACCGCTGCCAGAAGCAAAAAGAAAGGAAAAGAAAGATGAAAAAAATGAAAAAGATTTTGGCTTTTGTACTGGCAATGGCCATGGTTCTGGGGATGTCGGTGACGGCGTTTGCGGAGCCGAATCCTAATTCTCACGAAGGTACAGACGGCAAGATTGGTACCAGTGACGACAAGGGCAGTATTACCATAACGAATGTAGAAGAAGGTGCAGATATTGCCATATATAAAATAGTCGGCGCAAAATATGATGCAGCTACGGATTACTTTGAGACGTATGAGAGTGTTAACGGAGCATTCGACGAGATTCTGAAAGCACAGGATGCAGAAAGTGTTGACTATAATACACTTGGCGTGAGAATGGATCAGACAATGATTAATGCGATTGGTGATAAAGCGGCTGAGCTTAAACTTTCACCAGTTACTGTTAAGTGGAACAATTGGCAACAGAGTACCGCAGCAGACCTTGCTAGCGGAACGCCGGCATTGGGAACGAAGTCAACAGAGACAACATTGGATGTAGGTATGTATTTGGTTGTGATTACTGGTACAGAAACTACCACATATAACTATGCAGTTGCATCCATTTTCTATGACAAAGCCGATGAAGGAAATGGTAATGACATTACCGACGGAAAATTGGATATCCGAAATGCAGAGGTATTTGTAAAGGCAAGCAACTTCCCGAAGGTAGATAAGAAAGTTTCTGAGACAGCCGAAGGACAGGGAAAAGACGGTAATTCTGTGAAGCCTGGTGATAAGCTTTACTATACGGTTACAATCAATCCGGTTCCCAATTATCAGGGAAGCAATCCGGTTCTGAATGTGGTGGATACCTTGAGTAAAGGACTGACACTGGATGAGAATTCCATTAAGGTGACAGCTACAAACAGAGACGGTAATAATACAGTTTTATCAAATGACAATGAAAATGACAAATATTATACACAAAGTGTCGTTGAGACAAAAGAGACTGTAGATTCCAAAGACGTTGTAACGCTTACAACAGTTACAATTGATTTTGCAGCAAATAAAAATTATACCTTGGCTGATTTCGAAGGCGGAAGCGTTGTCATTACGTACAGTGCCACGTTAAATGAGAATGCAGTAATGAATCATCCAGGCAACGTGAATACGGCTACGCTTAACTACACGAAAGATTCCAAGGTTGAGCAGGGTGAGGGTGACAAGCCTAAAGATGAAGATAAGACCTATACCTATACCTTTGATATTGACGGGGATGTTACCGGTAACAGCTCAGGATTAGACGATATTATCACTAAATTAGGTGTGGATACAAATAATGATAAGAAAAATGATCCTCTTGATGGTGCAACCTTTACTCTGTATACAAAAGATCCTGCAGAGCTGGAGAAGCGGATTGCAGCAGATAGCACTATAACAGATAAAGAAACGGCTCTGGCAGCGGCTCTTGCAGCTGCGGTATATAAAAATGATACCTTTGAGGGAACTGCGACTTCTGCAGATGGAGGCCGTGTTAGTATTACTGGTTTAAAGGCGGGACTTGCAAGTGAAATCGCGGCTGCGAAAACTACGGCAGGCGACAATGTAAAAACAACTGAAATTCCCGGTGTATACTATCTGAGAGAGACTGCCGCACCTGCTGGCTACAGCATCAATACTAAGGTCTTTGAGATTGAGGTCAGTGCTGTATACAATGACGGGGCAGCAAATAAGGAAGACAACGGGAAATTGGTATCCTGGACGATTAAGATTGATGGTCGGAATACTTCCACTTTCAGCGTAAAGAATGAGGGTGAATCTGCACCTGAAATTGATAAGACACAGACAACTGTTACAAATACACCGATTCAGAATACCACCCTCTCCTCCCTCCCGTCCACCGGTGGCATCGGTACCACGATCTTTACCATCGGCGGATGTGCGATCATGATCATCGCTGCAGGCCTGTTCTTCGCAAGCCGCAGGAAGTCTTCCAAGTAAGGCTGATAAGAGTGAAAGGCTCAGATCGATGTACATAAGAGCTACAAGCCCCTCTTCCGGGGCCAGGCAGGAAGTACAGAAAACGGAGGAACAAAAGGCCTCTAAGTAACCAAAGAAAAGGGTGACAAACAGGTCCTCTAAGTAACCAAAGAAAAGGGTGACAAACAGGTCCTCTAAGTAACCAAGGAAGAAGGAGAGGCAAATAAGGCCTCCAAGTAACCAAGGAAGAAGGAGAGGCAAACAAGCCCTCCGAGTAACAAAGAAAAAGGGGGAGCCCTAAAACTCCCCCAAACACCAAAGCAAAAGCCGGGGCCGGCATCTTAAGCCTGCTCCGGCGAAAGCAAATCACAGATTACAACAACAAGGAGAGCCCGGATGAAGAAAAAAGCGATTACAATTGCAGTATGTATCATGTTCCTGGCCGGTTTGTCCCTGCTGCTGTATCCTTTTGCGGCGAATCAGTGGAACAACTACAGACAGTCCAAGCTGATCACCACCTATGACGAAGCGGTGGCACAGATGGAAGAGAGCGGCAGGGTGGACTATGAGATGGAATGGACGCGGGCGCAGAATTATAATGACGCCCTTAGCCCCTATATTTTGCCCGATTCCTTCTCCACAGCGGCTGTACCGGAGGAGGGGGACGAGGCTTATCTGTCCTGTCTGAACTTGGCAGAAGATGGCATGATGGGGTATGTGGAGATTCCGGTGATCGGGGTGAAGATTCCCATCTATCATACCACCAGCGAAGAGGTGCTGCAGAAGGCGGCGGGGCATCTGGCGGGAAGTTCTCTGCCTGTGGGCGGGGAGGGAACCCATGCCGTGATTTCGGCACACAGGGGCCTGCCCAGCGCAGCTTTGTTTACGGATTTGGATAAATTGGAAGAGGGGGATTATTTCCTCCTGTCGGTATTGGACGACACACTTTATTATCAGGTGGATAAAACCACGGTAGTAGAGCCCACGGATACGACAGCCCTGGCGGCGGAGGAAGGTCAGGATCTGGTGACACTGCTGACCTGTACGCCCTACGGAGTGAACAGCCATCGTCTGCTGGTGAGAGGTCACCGGGTGTCCTATGAGGAGATGGAGGAGGAAGGGGTGCCGATGGCTTACAACAGCGGAATCGTAGGCCCTAGTCTCCATACCAGTTATCTACTGTGGGTAATTTTGGGATTGACAGTGACGGGAGCCGTGATTTTCCTGCTTTATATTTATGACAAAAAGCAGAGACGGGCTGGAGGCAGTATAGGAAAAGGGGAAAGGGCTCACAGGAGAAGCCCGGAAAGAGAAAGCAAAGGGAAGGACCGCAGCCCAAACGGTCCGGGGAGTGATTCATGAAGCGGAAGATATCAGGTATCCTTTTCGGACTGCTGTTTCTCACGGGCCTGGGGATCCTGTGTTATCCCACGGTCTCCGATCAGTGGAATAAATACCGTCAGGAACAGCTGATTACGACTTACGAGGAAGCGGTGGCGGTACTGCAGCCGGAGGATTATTCCAGAGAGTGGGAGGCCGCCAGGAAATTTGACGATACATTGGACCAAAATTACCTATACAGCGATGCCTTTGGGGAAGACGGCGGGGAGACCCGGGATTCCGAATATGAGAAAGTGCTCAACATTTCCGGAGACGGGGTGATGGGGTATCTGTCCATTCCGAAGATCAATCTGAAGCTGTCCATCTATCATGGGACATCGGAGGCGGTATTGCAGACCGGAATCGGGCATCTGGAGGGGACGAAGCTTCCCATCGGAGGAGAGAGTACCCACAGCGTACTGGCGGCTCACAGAGGGCTGCCCAGCGCAAGGCTTTTTACGGATATTGATCAGCTGTACAAAGGGGACCTTTTTTATATTCATGTGCTGGATGAAATATTGGCATATCAGGTGGATCAGATTCTGCCCATGGTGGATAAGGACGACATGCCGGCCCTGGAGGAGGCACTGCGGATTCAGGCAGGGGAGGATTATGTGACATTGTTCACATGTACGCCCTACGGAGTGAACAGCCACCGCCTGCTCGTGCGGGGCAGCAGGGTTCCCTATGAGGGAGAGGAAGAAATCGAGAGCACGCCGGTGGAGACCATGCTGGAGGCGGTACAGAATTACTATATGCTATATCTGATTCTGGGATTGTCGGTGACATTTCTGGTGATATTGCTGATGAAATTCCTGTTCCGGCCCCGGAAGAAGAAACGGGAGGGGCGCTGAAGCGTAGAGAGCGGAACAAGTTCCTGTGGACGGGAACTGGAACAAAAAGAATTGGAATAAAAAAGCAAAAACAGTCTCGGAGCGGAGGCGCCTGGAAGAAAATACCAGCTGAGCTCTTTGCAGATGGAATTTTCTTCCCTTAAAGGGCGCCGAAGCGTAGAGACGGAACTGGAATAAAAAGAACTGGAATAAAAAGAATTGGAATAAAAAACCAAAAACAGTCTCGGAGCGGAGGTGCCTGGAAGAAAATACCAGCTGAGCTCTTTGCAGATGGAATTTTCTTCCCTTAAAGGGCGCCGAAGCGTAGAGACGGAACTGGAATAAGAAAGGCGGGGAGCGAAGATGACGGGAAAAGGGAAGCGGATGAAGAAAGCGGCTGTTTTGGGCCTGGCATTGTCGGTTCTGGCAGCAGGAACGGTGACGGCATACGGCGCCGGCGGAATCGACAGGGAAAGGACAGACTGCAGAGTTGCCTTTACTCTGGATGTGGAGGAACTGAGTGAGGACGATTTGGGAAGTCTAGGCCAGGCGAGTCCGGATTATAAGCTGTATTACGAGGAGCTGGCCGAAACCCTGGAGGAGGGAAGCATCCGGGTGGAGCTCTACCGGGTGGCGGAAGTGGATGCCGACGGTTCGTTTCGCCTGCTGTCGGCGTATAGAGAGTCCGGCCTGGAGGGGCTGGAAGCAGCGGATGCGGACACCACGGCGAAGCAGTGGTCAGATTGGGCACAGGCTGCGGCTGGGATTGTATTGCCGGAAGATGCAGAGAGAGCAGAGACCGAAAATACTGCGGCTGGCGCCACGGGGATCAGTCCGGATACAACGGCGCAGATCAGGAAGAATCCGGATGGGAAGGCCGTGGGAATCGCAGAGGGGCTTCGGACCGGGATGTATCTGGTCTGTGTAGAACCGGTGGAGACGGCGAGCAATCGGTATCGTTTTATCCCCTATCTGTTGTCACTTCCCCGCTATAGCTATACCCAGGAGGGAAATGAGGAGTGGAATTACGGGGATGATCAGGCAAATCCCATTTATGTAGGTTTGAAACCGGAACGGGAGGACCGTTACGGAGATCTGGTGATAGAGAAGATTCTGACTTCCTACAATGAGACCTTACAGGGCGCATCCTTTGTCTTCGAGGTGAAGGCGGTGAAGGACCAAACGCTGGTATACAGCGATGTGGTGTCTTTGGTTTTCGACGGATGCGGAAGAGAGACGGTTACGTTGGAGGGGATTCCTCTGGGGGCGGAAGTGACTGTGACGGAAGTATACAGCGGGGCCAGCTATCGTGAAACCACAAGCGGCAGTACGTCTCCTTCCCACAGTATCGTGATGACCGCGGAAGAGAACAGTGTTTCTTTCGAGAATGAATATGACGGGCGTTTAAACGGAGGCGGAGCCAGCGTGGTGAACCATTTTACCTATGAGAAAGCCGAAGACGGCAGCGGGCGTCTGAACTGGGAAGCTCTTGCCGGCAACAATGATTCCGCGGCAGAGCGTTGAGAGACAATGGGGGTATGGAGCGATGAAAAAGAAGAGGATAAGGGCGATTTGCTGTCTGGCCGCAGTGACTCTGATTCTGGTCATGGGAGTGGGGGCAGAGAAGGCTCTGGCTTATTTTACCACATACGCCTCGGCGGGCGGCAGAGTGCAGCTTGCACTTGGATTTACCCAGACAGAGACAGGCGATGATGTCAGGGACTGGACAAAGCATATATCCATAGGCAATACCGGGGATCAGGATTGCTATGTGAGGGTGAAGGTATTTGCGGGCGAGAAATATCTGAATTATCTGGAATATTCCCAGGAAGGGGAGGAGCATTGGCGGCTGGAAGACGGATACTGGTATTATGACAGGATACTGGCTCCGCAGGAAACTACGGAGGAATTGCTGGTAGTGCTGAACCGAAATAAGGTGGAAGCCGGGATGGATGCGGAAGAGAAGGCGGAAGATTTCAATGTCATTGTGGTACAGGAATATACCCCGGTTTGCCATGACAGCGCCGGAAATCCTTATGCGGACTGGAATCTGGCCGTAAGCGGCGGGGAAACCAGGAATGCAGACGGAAGCGCGGCAGGCTTCTGAACATAGAGGGAGGTGTAGGGACGATGAAGATGAGAAAGAAACACATACCCATCCTGCCGCTGTGCGTGTCCGTAGGATTGCTGCTTTTGAGCACGGTGGGAAGCGCCAGGGCGGCTCTGACTTATTACAGTGAAAATTATGCCATGGAAGTGACGGTTTCCAGCATCGGAGTCACGCTGACGGAAAACGGGACGGCTGTGAGCTACCGGAATTATCTGGAGGATGATTGGAGCGATTCCGGTACCGGAGAACTGCTGACCCATATGCTGGAGGACACCGAGGGGAAACTGGTGCCGGGCAGGAATTATCCGGAGAGCCTGGCGGTGACAAACAGCGGCGCCATTGACAGCTATGTGCGGGTCATTCTCCGCAGGAGCTGGCAGGACGGAGAAAACAGGAAGGATACCGCTCTTTCTCCCGAACTGATCCAGTTGGGGCTGACGGAGGGAAGCGGTTGGGTGCTGGATGAGAAAGCCTCCACGCCGGAGCGGATGATTCTGTATTATACAAAGGTGCTCCCTGCAGGGGAGAGTACGCCTGCGCTGTGCGATACCTTGTGTGTCAGTCCCCAAATCCTGAGCCGGGTGAGGGAGGATGTCCGTGAAACCGCAGAGGGCAGGGTGATCACTACTTCTTATCAATACGACGGTTATTGGATGAATCTGGAGGCGGAGGTGGATGCCGTGCAGACCCATAGCGGAGAAGAGGCCGTCAGAAGTGCCTGGGGAATCGACGTAAAAATAGGCGAGGACGGGACACTGACGCTGGCGCCGTAAGGCAAGCTGAGGTAGAGTCTGTTCGCAGCTGGATATTGACATTGATTCTGCAGCGAAGGTTTCGGAAGGTCCGGATAGACGGCATGTGTACTGGCGGAGGAGGCTTATTGCGGATCAGCTCTTTTCATCAAGGTTGGTTTAGGCACTTAACAGGGAGATCCTGTGCATTCCGGCAAAATTTTGGTTCCGGATTGTCCGGGTTAAGAAGTATGATTCACGGTTACTTCTGCGAAAGCGTCTATGGGATTTTGCAAAAAACCGGGACGATTCAGAGCCTGGTATATTTATACAGAAACCGGAGGAATGGGAACGATGGGAAAACGTGCCCGCAGAGGAAGCAGGAGAAGTCTGCCGGCGGTGCTATGCAGGATTCTGGGCACTCTGATGTTGATTGTGTTGGTGCTCTTTTGTCTGCCGCTGACGCTGCCAAGGGTTTGGGGATGGCATATCTACACGGTAGTCAGCGGGAGCATGGAACCCTATATTCCCACAGGAAGCCTGCTCTACATACGGCAGGCCCAGCCGGAGGATATGGCCGAGGGAGATGTAATCGCCTATTACGGAGGAACCGGCTCCGGGGCGGTAATCACCCACCGGGTGGTGGAGAACCGGGTAGTCATGGGAGAATTCATCACTAAGGGGGATGCCAACCAGGAAGCGGACATTAATCCCGTCCGGTATGCCGATTTTATCGGCCAGGTGGCATATAGCATACCAGAGGCAGGGAAGGCAGCCGCTTTTTTCACCAGTGCGGCGGGCAAGCGGACGGCCGGATATCTGGTTGCGGCCGCGGTGCTGCTCCATCTGCTGGCGGCCCTGTTCGATCGTGGAAAGGAAGGGGCCGGGTGAGCAGCCTTCCATAAAACTGGAAAACAGCAGAAAGCCGAGCCAGTGCCCAAAGGATTTACGGACGCATCTTTACGCGGCTGGAAATACTCTGCCATTACTGGTACTGGGGAGGCTTTCTGCGGAACTGGAAAACAGCAACAATCCCTCCCAGTGCCCAGAAGAATTGATGGCCCTGTACTTGGGACAGCAATTCTTCTGCCGTTACTGGTACTGGGAGGGATTGTTGCGGAACTAAAATTAGGAGGAATAATTATGAGGAAATGGTGGGGCATTGCACTGGCGGCGTCCATGCTCCTGTATATTGTAGTGCCGGTGCATGCGGAGGATTATACGGGCGGAAGCGGTTGGAAAGTGCAGTTTACCGGCAATGCGATGACGAGCAATTTCACTTCCGCGGACATTGCGGCTGCCGTGCATGCCCTGCAGCCGGGAGACAGCGTTACCATCAGCCTGAGCCTGGAAAACAGCAGCAACGGCGACACGCAGTGGTATATGACCAACAAGGTACTCTCCAGCCTGGAGGACAGCTCGGAAGCGGCCAGAGGAGGAGCTTATACCTACGAGCTGTCCTACACGGACGAGGGCGGAGCCGTGACGACGCTGTTCAGCAGCCAGCGTGTGGGCGGCGAGGGAACCGCAGGCGGAATCGGCCTGCACGGGGCCACGGACAGTCTGGAGGAATATTTCCTGCTGGATTCCCTGAACGCGGGAGAGAAGGGAGCCGTGACGCTGACTGTGGCGCTGGACGGGGAGACTCAGGGAAACGGATACCAGAATACATTGGCGGATCTGCAGATGAACTTTGCGGTGGATACGCTGACCTTGACTGCGGATAACGGCGGAAATGGTGGAAACGGCGGCGGTACAGATTCCGGCGGCGGGGACAGCAGTACTTTTTCTTATTCCACAGGCATGGCCAAAACCGGCGATTCCGCGAATCTGGCGCTCTGGTCCGCAGTGGCCTTTGCCAGCGGGATATTGCTGCTGATTCTGGCAGTCCTCTGGATTAGAAAGGACAGAAAGGAGAGCAGGTCATGAACGGAAGGGGAAAAGCCGGAAGCGGAAATCCGGTTGAATTTCAGGACAGGATGCTGCAGAGACCCCGCCGGGAGGTAAGCGGGCAAACAGGGCTGTATAGAATGGTTTCGAAGTCTGCGGGGCTTATGCGGTGCAGAAGGCATGGAGGAAACAGGAGATTTGTGCAGTGTGCGGTTCTTTCTTTATGCATGATTTTGGTGCAGGGTATGGCTTTTATGCATTGCGGCCTTACAGGCGAAGCGGCGGGCTATACCTATACGGTTACCTTTTATCCGGGTAATCACGGAACCTTTGAGAGTCATGAACAGGTGTCGGTGGACAATCGTATCTCCGGTTCGGACGTAACCGTTTCCGGCGACGGAAGCTATGTCAGGGTAAGCGGGCTGGAGGCCGGGGATATCATCAGCTTTGACGCCTCCATGAATGGTGCGGTGGCGCTGGAGGACGGCAGCAGATACTACGTGAAGGGTATCCGTCAGGGCGGCAGGGACAACAGTACGGTGGATGTTCCGGCATTTCGGGTGGAAGGCGATCAGGATTATGTGGTAGCCTATGGAATTCGGGGCGATATGACGGCGTATGTGGTGCATTATCAGGATGCGGCGGGCAATACGTTGGCGCAGAGCCGGACCTATTACGGGAATATCGGGGATAAGCCGGTGATTGCCTTTCTGTATATTGAGGGATATCAGCCCCAGGCATATAACCTTACCAAAACTTTATCCGCAAACGAGGCGGAAAATGTATTTACATTCGTATACAGACCGATAGAAGACAACAGGAATGAAACAGGCGGCGGAGATGACGCTGGGACTAATCAGGGCGGCGGAGGCGGAAACCAGCCTGGTGAGGCCGGGAACGAGCCTGGTACCGGGGCCGGAAACCAACCCGGGACGGGAGGCGGAAACCAGCCCGGAACCACCGGCGGGGCCGGAAACGAGCCTGGTACCGGAGCCGGGAATCAACCCGGCGATACGGACGGCGTCGGAAATCAGCCGGGAAATGCGGACGGGGCCGGAGATCAGAATAATACCGGAACGCCCGAAGGCAACACGCCGGATTCGGAAGGAAATGCAGATCAGCTTCCCGATGCGAGCGCAGGCGGCGAAGAGGACGGAGAGCCCAGAGATCTGGTTGATCTGGATGAGGACGAGGTGCCTTTAGGCGGATACGGCGCAGAGGGCACAGAGAAAAAGGTGCCTTTCGGATTGCCTGCAGGGGCTGCCATTGGCATTGGTGCAGCCGTCATCCTTGCTTTGACAGTCTGCCTGATGCTGATGCGCAGGAAAAAGGTGAAAAAGGAGAAGGACGCTGTCTGATATCAGGGAAGGCATTTTGGAACGGATATTCGGAAAGCGTTACAGTGATGATGACAGTTTCAGGAGAAAATCAGTTACAGGTGCAGATGCTTGGCGGCTTTTTCCTGTATTGGAATGGCCAGCCACTCATCAGCAGTACCAGAACCAGCGAGTCCCAGTTTACCTATTTAATGCAGATCCTTTTGCACAATTACAGGCAGGGCGTTAGAAGGGGTACGCTGGAGCAGGTCCTGTTCGGGGACAGGGATATCGAGGATATTCATCATGCTACGCGGAGCGTGATTTACAATGCGAAGAAGCGGTTAAAAGCCGCAGGCCTGCCCCAGGCGAATTATATTGAGCAGAACAAAGGGGTATACTATTGGACACAGGAAGTGCCGGTGGAAGAAGATGCGGCGGAGTTTGAACGGCTTTACAGAGCAGCCGGGGAAGAAGGGCACCCGGACCAGAAGCTGAAATTGTATTTGGAGGCATGCCAGCGGTATACGGGAGAATTTCTGCCGGCGCAGGCCGGATTTCTGTGGGTGGCTCAGGAGGCAAAACGCTACCGGGCCATGTTCTGTGCCTGCGTGGAAAATGCGGTGCAGCTTCTGCGTGTTTCTCAGGATTTTCTGCGGATGAAGGACCTGGGGATACATGCGGCGAAGACCAATCCCCTGGCAGATTGGGAGGCTGTCACCATGGAGGCGCTGATGTCCATGGGACAATATAATGAGGCCAGAAAGCTCTATGACGATACGGTGGAACTGTATTTCCAGAGGGCGGGGCTGCATCCTTCCAAGCGGCTGATGGAGCTGTTTCACAAGCTGACCTCGCAGTTTGAATCCAGGTACAGCGCGCTGGAGGAGATTCAGGAGGAATTGTCGGAGGGACAGAATTTTTCCCAGGGAGGTTATGTATGCCCCTATCCGGTATTTCAGGGAGTCTACCGCATGGTGAGGCGTATGATGGAACGCGGAGGCCAGTCGGTTTATATGATGATGTGTACGGTGGTGGACGGAAAAGAGAATCCCCTGAGAGAGGGCAGCGCACTGGAGGAGCTGTCCCTGCGCCTGGAGGATGCAATCCGCCGTTCTGTCAGGTTCGGCGATGTGATCAGCAGGTACGGTAAGGGGCGCTATCTGGTCCTTTTGGTCAATATTACCAGGGAAAATTGCGATTCTATTCAAAAGCGGATTAACAGCCGCTTTGTGGTCGGCAGACAGCGCACGGGTATTCAATATTATGTGAGGAGTGTGACCTGTTCCCGGTACGATTGTGAATCTGTTCTGGAAGAGGAGATGTGACGGATATATGGAAAAAACAGAATGGTACATGGGAACCCCCAACGGCATAGTATTGTGTGTGGAGAACCGGGAAAAGAGCAGGTTCGGCGGCAGATTTTATCATGCTTACAGCAATGCGGCCACGGAATTTATGAGCATGGATGAAGTTCTGTTTCAGATGGAAGAATTCTATGATTCGCTGAATTATCCCTGTCCGACCACGGATGAGCGCACGTTTATAAACAGGAGCAGAGGGACGAAACCGGGGCCGGAAAGGATGAAAATGATGGAAGATGAGGAGCTGTTAAGCAAGCACGGAGAATTGGGGACCTTTATCATCCGTGTCCAGCATCGCCAGAACAGCAGCTGGCAGGGCCGTATTACCTGGATGGAGAAGAACCGTACATTATATTTCCGGTCTATCTGGGAGATGATTAAGCTGGTGGCGGAGGCGCTGAATACCGTCAGCGATCCGGAGGATGATGCAAAGGAGCAGTCGTGGACGGCGGAATAAATATGTAGAAGAGAACTGCCCGATTTCGATCAGAACCGGGGCAATAGTTTAAGCTTGTTAAGAAAAGTGATTATAGAAACAATTTTCATAGGATTTTCGTAGGAGCCCATCGTCAATATGGAATTTAGGTATAAAAATCCTTTATTTACAAATAATAGTGCTATCTTAAGCCTGCAGTTCAGGTTTTTATTTTGCAGTGTGAGGTGCAGGGAACGCAGAGAGCTTATTGTGGGCAGAAAAGATTTGTAAATGGAGGTTTTTATTTATGAAAGCAACAGGAATCGTGAGACGCATAGATGATTTGGGGAGGATTGTCATTCCGAAAGAAATCCGCAGAACTTTGCACATAAGGGAATCGGATCCGCTGGAAATATTTACGGACAGGGAAGGGCAGGTCATCCTGAAGAAATATTCTCCTATCGGGGAGATGAGCACCTTTGCCAAACAGTATGCGGAGAGTCTGGCGCAGGTGTCCGGCCATGCGGCATTGATTGCGGACAGGGATCAGTTTATCGCGGCCGCAGGCGGGTATAAACAGATGGTAAACAAGTCTGTCAGCAGGCAGATGGAAGAGAAGATTCACAATCGGGAAACTATCATGGCAACCAGAGGAGACCGGAGTTTTATCCCGGTCTGTGACGAGGGCGGCGACGAGTATCAGCATGAGGCCATTGCTCCGATTCTCTGCGAGGGAGACATCATCGGGAGCGTGGTGCTGCTGCAGAATGACAATAAGAGCCGCATGGGTGAGGTAGAGCAGAAGCTGCTGATGTCCGCAGCAGGATTTTTAGGGCGGCAGATGGAGCAGTGAGGGGTAAGTGCACGATTTATTAATGAAAGGGACAAGGGCAGTGCATCGGGGAAGATGGGTTGCCCTTGTTTTATAGGTAGGCCTGATATGGGCGTTTACGGCCCGCATGGCAGTAAACGGTGGATAGTGCGTACCTATACAAAACAGGAGCAAACCTGTATGATAAA
>CAJUCE010000044.1 GCA_910584865.1 uncultured Acetatifactor sp. | reverse complement strand
TGGTGCAATTCACTTTCTCGCTAACCGCTACCTTTTAGTTTCAAACTTTTTCCTCACTTATGCTTTTCTTTCGGGATATATCCCCGGCCAAGGGCATCCGTCACTTCACATTCTCCCGCAGCCACTTCGCCACCCCGTCCCCGTCGTTGCTGCCCACAATTCCCGTAGCGGCACTTTTCAGCTCCGGCACGGCGTTCTCCACGGCATAGCACTCGTCGGAAAGCTCGAACATGGGAATGTCGTTTATGGCGTCCCCGAAGGAAACCACCCTGTCGCAGCCGTACATATCCTTCAGCGTCCGGATGGCCTGTGCCTTTGTGGCCTTTCCGGGCATCACCTCGCACCAGTATTCCGGACGGTACAATTCCTGCTGAATGGTACAGCGCAGCCGCCTGTCCCTCGAAAAGACTTCGTACAGGGGCATCAGCTCCTCCTTCTCACCGATGCAGGTGTAGTAGAAAATATTTCCGTCGTACAGCCCCTCCGCGCTCTCCAGGGGCCGGAGCCGCCTGTCCCATCGGCGGTTGGAAAGATAATGCTTTATCCCCTCATTTTCCCGGGCCGTGTTCCAGGATACGCTCTCCCGCTCCCGGATGAAGGAATACACCAACGGGCTGATGCCTGCCTTCTCCAGGTTTTCCCGGATGAACCCGGCCTCCTCCCGGGTGAAGAACTGGGAATACAGAATTTCCCCGGGAAGTGACGGCTCCTGTGTGCGCGGGCGCATGATAAATGCCCCGTTGTATACAATCACAGGCATGGTCAGCCTCAGCCCTTCCGTCACTACGGAAGCGGATTCCAGTGACCTGGCTGTGGCGTAGGTAAAAAGCATTCCCTGTTCCACCAGTTCATTGATAATTGAGAGGCTTTCCGGGTTAATCCTGGATTCTGTATTCAAAAGTGTGCCGTCCAGATCGGTGACATATAATGTTCTCATCGCTTCTTCCTTTCTCGGGCAGGAACTCTTCTTTCCTAACCGTATAACGTCCTCTGAAATCATCTTATCTTATCGGCTTCTCCGTGTCAACGTTCTATTCCCGATGTCCCAATGTACACAATACCCCAATATCTACAACACCCTAATATGCACAACATCCTAATATGTACAATATCCTAATACGAACATTATCCTAATACGCACAATATCCTAATATATACAATATCCTAATACGAACATCATCCTAATGTGCACAATGCCCCAATATGTACAATGCCCCAATGTACACATTACCCCAACGTGCAATGCTTCAATCTCGTTATTGTTCACACTTCGCCGCTCACAGCAGCTGATGCACATAAAACCACCAAGATGGATAGCCGCATTTGCCTATATCGAGTTACTCGAATATAGGCAAGTAAGACAGACAATCAACAACAACCTGTTTGGATGCGCGTAGTCAAAGCAGCCGCTTCGGCTGCAAAATAACTTAACTGGCTGCAAAGTTAAAATTCTAACAAAAAATGTAAAATGAACTTGACACTAAATGTAAAGCGTACTATACTTTTTACTGTAAAGTATTTTTTTCGCGGAAAATATTACATACAAATATGAAAAGGGAGGGCTGTGTGAGGAATAGAATTCAGGAATTGCGCAAATCTCTCAAAGTGACCCAGAACGAGCTGGCAGACGCCGTGGACGTGAGCCGGCAGACCATTATTTCGCTGGAAAACGGCAGATACAATGCTTCCCTTGCGCTGGCACATAAAATTGCTAAATTCTTTGGAAAGCAGATTGAAGAAATCTTTATTTTCGACGAGGAGGAATGAGGAGTTATGAAAGGACTGTTCTGCGATGGAAGTAAGGCGAAAACCAATGAAGAATACCTGCAGATATTGAAGAAAAGGCAGCGACGGATGTATGGTCTGCTTGCGGCGGGGCTGCTCACAATGGTTCTCAGTGTGATATTGAACATGCTGCTGAAAGAGCAGGTAAGCACGCGGCAGACATGTTTTATCATGGGTCTGGGAACGGGCCTTTCTCTGGGTTCTGTCATTGAGATGTGGAGGCTTCGGCGAATCATGGGGAGTGAGGAACGGCTGAAACAGGGGCGTTTAAAGGAAGTGGATGAACGCGAAATAGAAGTGCGCAGCCGGGCCCTGTTGGCCACAGCCAAAATGATGTTGGTCATCATCTATATCCTGGGAGTCATCGGAGGACTGTTTATTGAGGAACTGGTGGAAATTTGTCTCCTGTTGAGCTGTATTTTTCTGTTCAGTTATATGCTGTTCCAGAAATATTACGGAAAAAAATTATAAACCAAAAGATTCTGTGCCGGAAAACGGCAGAAAGGAAAAGAATATTATGGAAAAAGCACATTCCATAGAGAAAGAACAATCCATGGAGAAAAGACGTTCCATAGAAAAAGAACAGTCCATGGAGAAAGGACAGTCCATGGAAGAAATTTTGCGGGTAGAGGGCCTGAAGAAGACTTTCAAGCTCTCGTCCAAACAACAGAAAATCGAAAAGACAAACGAAAAGGTAAAGGTTGCGGTGGATCATCTGTCCTTCACCGCCTACAGAGGGGAGGTCTTCGGGCTTTTGGGGCCCAACGGAGCCGGAAAGACCACCACACTGCGGATGCTTGCCACCCTAATCAAACCCGATGAGGGAGATGCCGTTTTAGACGGAGCAAGCATCGTAAAAAACCCGGAAGAAGTCCGGGGAAAAATCGGTTTCCTGACCAGTGAACTGAAACTGGAGGAGTTTTTCACTCCGAATTACTTATTTGATTTCTTTGCGGATCTTCACGGCGTCCCCGAGGAGGAAAAGAATGCCCGCAGGAAAGAAATGTTTGAACGTTTCGGCATTGACCGGTTTGCGGAGGTGAAGGTTGGCAACCTGTCTACCGGTATGAAACAGAAGGTTTCCCTGGTGATTTCCATGGTCCACAATCCGGATATCATCATTTTTGACGAACCCACCAACGGACTGGATGTGCTGACCGCCAAAGTGGTGACGGATTTTCTGGTAGATTTGAAAAAACAGGGCAAGACCGTGATTGTGTCCACCCACATTTTCAGCCTGATTGAAAAAATCTGCGACAGGGTTGGCATCATTATCAACGGGCGCATGGAGGTCTGTGACACCCTGAAGGCCATTACGGGAGATAAGAGCCTGGAAGACAGATTTTTTGAAATATACGAGGAAAAGGCAGGAAAAATCGCATGAAAAAGGACATGGTAACCATTATCAAAAAAGAATTTGCACGTTTTTTCGGAGATAAAAGAGTGGTTTTTGCCACGATTCTGATGCCCGGGCTTCTAATCTACCTGATTTATACCTTTATGGGAACCGGCATGAGGAAGGAAATGTCCACGGAGGAAGGGTATGTAGCAAATGCTTATGTACAGAATATGCCCGAAGAATTTTCCCCTGCCCTGTCGGAGCTCTCCGCGGAATGGAAGCCAGTGTCAGGAGAGGAACTGGAAGGCGCAAAGACGGCCATACAGGAAAAAGAAGCCGATCTACTGGTGATTTTCCCGGAGGACTTTATCGCCCGGACGGCCGCCTATGAGGTGACAAGCGGGGAAAGCGCCCCCAATGTGGAAATCTATTATAATTCCACGGAAGCCGAATCCACGAAGCTGTACAATGTCATGACAGAAATGCTCAATGCTTATGAAGCCTCCATGGCAAACAAACTGGACATCAATGCCGGGGAGGGAGTTTATGACCTGGCCACGGAAAAGGATGTGACCGGGCAGATTTTCGCCATGCTTCTGCCCATGCTGCTCATGACCTTCATGTTCACCGGCTGTGCTGCCGTGGCGCCGGAATCTATTGCGGGAGAAAAGGAAAGGGGCACCATTGCCACCCTGCTGGTCACTCCCATGAAGAGAAGCTCCCTTGCCCTGGGAAAAATCATCAGTTTAAGCAGCATTGCCATTCTGTCCGGCCTTTCCAGTTTTATCGGTACCATGCTGTCCCTGCCGAATCTGATGGGAAGCGCAAAATCCGGCATGAATGCGTCTGTGTATGTGCTATCGGATTATCTGCTGCTCCTGGGAATTATTTTCACCACAGTACTGGTGATGGTTTCGCTGATTTCCATAATTTCTGCTTTTGCCAGGAGCATCAAGGAGGCTTCCACGGCAGTGTCGCCCCTGATGGTTGTGGTCATGCTGATCAGTCTGACTCCCATGTTTGGAGGCGGGGAAAAGAGCTTAGGGATATTCTTTATCCCTCTTTACAACAGCGTGCAGAGTATACACGGGATTTTTTCCTTCACTTACCAGCCCGTACAGGTGGTAATTACCATACTTGTGAATGTGGTGGCTTCGGGCCTGTTTACCTGGGTGCTTACCAGGATGTTTAACAATGAAAAGGTTATGTTTTCCAAATAAAGGTTCTGCAAAACAGGGGCTGTCCGGAAATGCCGAAAGCGATTTCCCGACAGCCCCTGTTCCGCTACCCCCCAATCTCCTTTACAACACATATCGCTCACTACCGCTCCCCGGGCAGTACCAGAACCGGTTTGAAAAAGCCTGTAATTTCCGTATCCTGAACCCGTTTTCCCTTTTTTGTTATCTGCCTTTTATAATACAGATACCTGGCCAGGTGCACCGCCAGGAATGCCGTGCTGCCAAGCATCCAGATAAAGGCCGCCGCATCGAGCCAGGTGGCGCTGAAACTGCTGTCCGGAAATCCACCGGAAATGGGCGCCGTCAGTTGAGCCGGAATCTCTACTATAAACTGCCTCCACGGCGCTGTCTGCCCGGCCGGGTTATTCGTGCCCGCTTTTTCAACAGCCCCTCCATCCCCCTGTTCAGAGCCGGAAACCGCGGAAGTTCCTGCCTTCGGCACAATGTCCTCCAGGCTGCTCCCGCCAAGGGGCAGAATTAACCGGAACGCCAGAAACAGCCAGATCCAATAGGTCCATTTGGATGCGTAACGCCTGTTGAAAAACGGGGAAAACAATAGCAATACCGACACCACCAGGCCGGCTGACAGTGAAATCCCCAAAAAGACAAGGAAAATATCCGTCATCATCAAGGCAGATTAAAAAGAAATTTATCGAAAAGGAAAACAAGGACTCATCCCTTGGCATCTGCACAGGGGATGACCTTCCGAATCTCATATGATATCGTCCTAAGAGTCTCCACCACGTCCAAAGACTCCACCTTCAGCCCTGCCTCCCGCATCGTCTCAGCCATCAAATTTTTCCCTTCAACAACAGTGCCTCCTAATTTTTCCGCAATCCTGCAACTGGCTTTATTGGATGAAAAGGCATTCCATACCACACACATTACCGATTCTCTCTCCAACACGTTTTCAAGCAATATCCTGGCCGCCTCATAGGCATATCCCTTTCTTCGATGCTCTCTGAGAACTGCAATATCCACCCCCGGCAAAGCAGGATCGCTAAAGTCTAACTCAATATAGCCATAGCTTTGTAAAGACCTGAATCCCGCTATCAAATATCTTTCCCTGTCATGCTTTTCCCCGACAATATAATCCTGTATATTTTTACTCGTCATATCCCAGAAGTCCGGCATCATCCCATAAACTTTCGAAAAAGGAGATGCCACTTTATATGTGGAAAGATAATCCCGCAAGTTTGTCCTCTCCAACGGGCACAAAATCACTTTTTCACCGCAAAATATGCTTTTATACTCTGTCACTAAACCACCTTCCTCCCTTCTTCCGAAAACAGCTCTTCCATAAGCACCCCATATAGATGCAGATCCGCCCAATTCCCGTCGCAGTCCCGCACCTGCTTCCTCTGAACCCCCTCGGGGCGCATGCCCAGTTTCTTCATCAGTCCCAGGGATTTGGCGGTATCGATGGTCTCCGCAAAAACCTTATGCGCATTCCATTCCCGGAAGGCATAATCCATCATGGCCCTGCAGGATTCAAAGGCATTAAAAAATGTTACTGAAACTTCTTCTCGATTTCCGATTCCGTCTTATAAAATCCGAAAAACAAGAAGCCCGCTCCGACACAGCATCCGATCCCGACGGCAACTCCGGCTGAAACGTGAACGATGAGCATCACCGCACTGAAAACAATCTCGATAACCCCCAGTCTTTTCCCCAGGGACAGGAAAATATCGGGTGCGATACTCTGGGCATAGTCCCAATGTGCCCGGGATTTTCGGGAAGCCGGAGTGTTGTATCCGGTATGCGACTCCATGTCTGCCGGATATTTCTTTAAAAGAGCGCCAACCAATATCATGACAATTGGTATGATTAAGTTCAGCAACAATAAAAACGGCATTTCTTTTCTCCTGTAAATTCTTTTCCTGCAATCTTTTTTCAATCATTTTTTCAGTCATTTTTTCTTCAATCATTTATTCTTCAATCATTGTTCAATCATACAGCCTCTGATAACCGCATTTCTCCATCACCCTGGCCATCGGAAGGTTTCCGGGAAGGGTACGGCAGGTGGCTGTTTTCCCTGCGGCTATGATCCGGTTGGTCAGATATGCCGTTATCATCGTACCGTAGCCCCGGCCCCGCACTCTGTCATAAGTCCGGATATCCGCCGCTTCCCAGAATTCGTAGGAATAACGCTCGATACAGCCCCTGGCCGCCGGAGCGCCCTCACGGTACAGCTGAAAATAATCTATATCCTCGTCCTCCCCAAAATCCAGAGGCCGGATCTCCCACTGGCAGGAATCGGCAGGATCGGGAATACATGCGGGTTTCCTTGTAAAACAAATGAACTCCTTTTCCTGCTTCAGCACCTTATAATACCGTTCATCATACAATGCGTCGCAGCGTTCCTCCCACAGGTGCTTATAATCCTGGGCGGATACAATCCTGGATGCCAGTTTTTCAACGGAAGTGACTCCCTCCTCGGCACACATGCTGATATCCGCCGCATAAGCCGCCCAGTCCATGTCATCCTCATCCCAGACGCAGGGAAGGAAGCTTACCCCACATAGTAAAGCCGCAGCAGCACGGGTGTGGCCGTCAGTCATCAGCAGACGCCCTGCCAGATTTCTGACGGGAATGGGCTCCATTTTCACCAGATCCCCCTGATCCCGGAACCATTTCCGCACCCGGTCAAGCTTCTCCTGGCTGATATAGAGCTGGCTGGGAGTAAGGGCTGATATCTCCATTTCAAAATAAGACTCTGCCTTCATCTCAGATTGATCGATATTAATATCCCGCCCCTGAACTGCTTCCCTTTCCCGAAACTGCGGTAACTGCGATGCATCCTTATCTTCCATATCATGCATCAGTATTTTGCCGTCACCATACTCAACCACACGCATCACCTCCCTGCATCCAATGCCTCTATTTTATCAGACAGTTGGATAAAATTTGTAAAAATGATCTCCGGTTCTTCCTCCGGCTTCCGCGGATAATAGTGGTACTTGCCACGCCTCAGCCAGGCCGTGTGCATCCCGGACTGCTTCCCGCCCCTGATGTCCGCCCCGGGATTATCTCCCACCACCAGGATATTTTTACACGCTTCGCCGATTACGCCAGCCATATATTGAAAACATTTTTCGCTGGGTTTCGTAGCGCCGATCTGTTCCGCGGACACAGCCCTGACAAATACATGTTCCAGGCCCAGGCACCGGAGCTTGCGCTCCTGTATTGCCTGGAGCTCGTCCGTCAGCACATACAGCCTGTACTTTTCCCGCAGCCAGGGCAGGATATACAGAAAGTCCTCAAAGGGCTTCATGTTGTCGCACACAGCCTGCCAGTAATATTCCCCCAGTTCCGCCCCCGTGATATGGGAAATCCCCAGTTCTCTCAGGACTTCCCCGTACCACTTTGTCCTGTCATTTGCCTCCGGCCGCCCTTTGCAGGCGCTTGTCACCCGAGATTTTACCTCTCTGAAGGCGGTGTAGACTGCCTGTGCCGTTACATCCGAACAGGAAGCCAGATGCACTGCGGTCTCCAGTTCCGCTATCATCTTCACATCTGTTTCATTGTACAAAGTACCGTCCACATCAAAAATAATTGCCTTTATCATCCTGCCGGTTCCTCTTTTCCAGGTTTTCGGACATCATCACCTGTCCCAGTTATGTTTATTGTAGCCTAACCGCATCCTCCGCGCAATCACGGTAAAAGAGAATTCGGCACGGAAATTCAACCGGAAGTTGACCCCTTTCCATGCACCAGACGAGCTTTCGCCGCCAGGCGCCTATAAAGCCTTGCGCAAATATCCGGGTTCATATTCCGTATACCCCTGCTTGGGGTAAAACTGCCTCGACTCGAAATACTCTTCCATCCTTCCCAGATGCGCTACCGCATACCGGTATCCTTTTCCCTTCATACACTGCTCCGCTGTCTCAAGGAGCCTGGTTCCTATGCCCTGCCTCTTCCGGTTATACTTCACGTAAAGGCGGTGCAGTTTCGCGCTGTCCGGCCCGTATCTGTTAAAGCCGATGCATCCGATAACCCTGTCATCCTCGTCAATTGCAAGCCAGAACATATCGCCGGACAGCAGATAGTGTCTGTCTACATCCAGCAGATCCTCATTCAGGCGCGGCACCCGGCCCAAAGCGTTTTTCGCTTCCAGTACCATAAAAATCATGTCGTCCCTGTATTGTTTTTCATATGGAATAATCTTCATCACAACGCTTCGCCTTCATTTTTCTTTCATTTCTCATATCAACTTACTACAGAGACATGCGGAATGCAAGATACGTTTCACAAACTGTACGGCGACTTCCTCTATTACCGGGAAAACCTCTTTCTCTGGAAAATAGGCCTGATTTCCTCAAACAACAAGACCAGCATTTGCTGCGCACGCACCTGGTATCCCAGTACTTCCGGATAATGTCTCTGATAGCAGGGACATACGTCTTCATTCCAGGTGCATTTCCCGTCCCCGAACTCTTTCTCGATTCAGCATCCTTTCTGCCGCCTGCTCTCAAAATAGGGAAAGCGATCCAATGCCTCAAAAATATCTTGAAAATCCTCCCTGGGAGCCAGCTCGATGTAGCGCTCCAATAGTTGCGTCTCCTGTTCTCTGAATCTTCCGTAAAAAATGTCAAACAGATTATGTCCCCGCAGGTAGATACGGATTTCTTCCATATGAAACTTTACATCCTCTGCTGTCTCCAGCTCCCGGCCCAGAACTTGTGTCAGATGGCGTCCGCTTTTCAGATGATATAGATATTCTTTCCATTTCTCCAGAATCGTCTCATAAAAAGCTTCCTCCGACTCCACAATGCCTAATTGCATCATTACCTTCGGATTCAGAAAATAATTTTCAAAGGAATAATACTTCAGGATCAGTACATTCTCCGGCCGGACCTTCGGCAATTTATCCATATCTTCCAGATTGCGCTCCTCATAGTAGCGGCAAAGCTGATTCGCCAGCTCCGTCCTGTCCTTACCGTCGCTGTCCCTGACCATCAGGAACTGATCCCTCAGATAAATCTGGTTCATATATTTCAGATTGGCATAGGTCTTAATATTGGTACAGCTGTTGGTAGTAATGATAGCAATCCGGGACAGATTCCCCTGACTGTCCAGCGTCTCCGCATAATATTTTCCAAGCAGCAGAGGCAGGCGTGACTTATCCTGCTTGCCTTCCACAATGAACACAAAATTCACGTTCATCAGATCTCCCGCCGTATAACCTAGATCCTCCAGGATAGCACTGATGTCTGTCTTTTCCCTGACATCGCTGGAGCCGTCTTCTCTGTGAACTACCTGCCGAATCTGCCTGCTGTTAAAGTTGGGCAGCAGATTCGGAGAATGTGTGGTGAAAATGACCTGGTTTTTCGCCGCCAGACGGTAAAGAATCGTGCCGCACACTTTCTGCAGGCTGGGATGCAGGAAAACTTCCGGATCTTCGATCATAATAATACTGGGAAGCGTCTCCTCTATCTGTGTATAAGCTTCCAAAAGGGAAAACAGATAAATGGAACGCATTCCCTTTCCCATATGGGAAATCGGACGGGGCACGTTCTGGGCCGGATGGCGTATCTCGGTGGTCACCTCCAGGATTTTCTCCACATCCCGGTTCATGGAATAAAGAATACTTTCGCGGCCTCCGTTTTTGTGAAAGCAGTCATTGACCTTACGGGCAAAAGTATCCAGATTCAGCTGATACAGCTTATAATCCAGCAACTTGGATACCTCCAGGGCATCCAGCTGGGCCGGGCTTTTCTGCTCGATCAGTCCGATACAATGGAAACAGTGGCTACAGTCCCTGGCCTGGTTAAACATACAGCAGCCTGACCGCATCCGTTTCAGGATCTCATCCTCCTGCAAAAGCAGCATATCGCTCTGAAGCTGCTCCAGACGCCGTTCCGTATCCACATGGTATATCTGCGGAAATACTTCTTTTATATAAGGATTGTTCTTATTGATACCATCATGATACCGAATCCGCCCGTCCCGGTTAGCTGTCATGGTAAAGGCCAGCACGCCGCCGCACAAGGATGGCAGTTTCCGGCAAAAGTCCTCCATCCATGTCTCTCTCCTCCGATACTGGCTGACCACGCCCCTACGCCGCAGCAGATCCAGATCCTCTTCCGTTAAAGAAAGGGATACCCGGATGCGAATCTTCGTGCCCGCCTCCCCGAAGTCCTCCGGGCTGATCTGATATCCGCCGCCTACAGCCCGGATTGCATCCAAAACAGTGGTTTTCCCCGTATTATTCTGCCCCACCAGAATCAGGGCATTCTCAATATCGGGGATGTGCATATCATGGATAGATTTAAAATTCTGGATATGAAGGTCTGTAATTTTCATAGAATACTCCCCCTCTTTTTCCGGTAAATGCGCCGTTGTCGCCGAAAATCTTCATTAGTTTATTAGAATTGTACTATTTTAATACATTCCGCCTCCTTTTGCAATCTGTTTTTCGCTCTGAAAAGCAATGGTTGACAAAGCGAAGTCTTCACTCGTATAATAATATATGGTTTATTTGAAAACCAAAAATTACCAATACAAGTGAGGGGATAAAATGAAAAGCATTCGAACAAAAATCACCTTATGTCTTATTGTAACTGTTGTGACAGCTCTGGTTGCCGCAGGCGTTTCCGGTATCATACCCAATTACCGCAGCACCATCACCACTGTAGATCACATGATGAGTGAAACCGCGGTTCTGGCTGCGGAATGCGTTGAACAGGAATTGGCCGCATACCGGAATGTAGCCATGGATACAGGCTGTATTCCACAATTATCCGATCAGGCTCTGGCTCCCGAGGAGAAAAAAGCCATCATAGACGAACGCTGTTCCATGCACAACTTCCAGCGGGGAAATATTATCGGCATGGACGGCATCAGTATTTTCGATGGCAAGGATTATTCCGACCGGGAATATGTGAAGCAGGCCATGAAGGGCAATGTTTATGTATCGGAGCCGTTGATCAGCAAAATCACAGGAGAGTTGTCCATCATGGTGGCCGCTCCGCTGTACGCAGACGGAGTCCACGGCTCCTCCATCATGGGTGTGGTGTATTTCGTGCCGCCCGAGACTTTCCTGAATGACATCGTTTCCTCCATCCAGATCGGAGAAAACAGCAGGGCCTATATGATCAACAAGTCCGGCGACACCATCGCTGACATTACCCTGGAGACCATCACCGTTCAGAATATCGAAACAGAAGCCGAGACCGATTCTTCCCTGAAGGATCTGGCCGCACTTCACCGGGCCATGCGTCAGGGTGAAAACGGATTCGGCAGCTACGAAAGCCAGGACGGAAAGATGTTCATGGCTTACGCCCCCGTGAACGGCACGGACGGCTGGAGCATCGCTGTTACTGCTCCCCAGCTCAACTACCTGGCCACCACCTATAACGGCATGATCCTCAATATTCTGGTAATGGCAGGAGGCGTCCTGATATCCGTCATTGTCGCTCTGTTGCTTGCTGGAAATATCAGCAAGCCTATGAAAGCCTGTGCCAAACGGATGCGGCTGCTTGTGGAAGGAGATCTGGACACTCCCATGCCAAAAATCACAAGCAAGGATGAAACCGGCATGCTGGCGCGTTCCACTGTGGATCTGGTAGAAGGTCTGAGTACGGTGATCAACGATATCAGTTACCTGCTGACCGAACTGGCCAACCAGAATCTGGATGTACATACAACCCGTGAAGATGTGTATGTCGGCAGTTTCCACAGCATTCTGCTCTCCATGCGCCATATGAAAATTGAGTTAAGCCATGTCATTCGGCAGGTAAACACTTCCGCAAGTCAGGTTGCATCGGCCAGTGACCAGCTTTCCGCCAGCGCCCAGACTCTGAGTCAGGGAACCGTGGAACAGGCAAGTGCCGTAGAAGAGCTGGCCGCTCAGGTCACCGAGATTTCCTCTCAGGCCAAGCATACTGCATCCAGCGCACTGGAAGTCCGCAGCCAGACCCACTCAGCCGGCGAGGAAGTATCCCAGTGTAACCGCCAAATGCAGAAGCTGACGGATGCCATGGATAATATCCAGACCTGCTCCAATGAGATCGGTAAAATATTAAAGACCATAGAAGATATTGCCTTCCAGACCAATATTCTGGCTCTGAACGCAGCCGTTGAAGCCGCCAGGGCGGGCCAGGCAGGTAAAGGTTTCGCTGTCGTGGCAGAAGAAGTGCGGACCCTGGCAGGAAAATCCGCCCAGGCCGCCAAAAATACTTCCGCCCTGATTCAACGTTCCTCCGATGCGGTATATGAGGGTTCCGGTATCGCAAAAGAAACGGCAGCTATCCTGTCTGAAGTAGTAAACAGCATACAGTCCGTCGTGGATTCTATCGATCATATCGCGACGGTAGCCAATGATCAGGCCGACGCCGTCTGGCAGGTTTCCGAGGGTATCAACCAGATCTCGGAAGTGGTGCAGAGCAACAGTTCCACGGCCCAGGAAGGAGCCTCTGCCAGCGAACAGCTTTCCGCTGAAGCCACGGGCCTGAAGCAACTGGTAGAACAGTTTACGCTGCCTGCAGAATAAGCAGGCAGTCTAAATGAAATACGAGTCTCGGGAAAGATTGTGCAGGCCGCTTCCTTATGTATAATACTGCGCCTGGGCGTTCCACAGCTGCCTGTACTTCCCTTCCTGTGCCGCCAGGGTATCGTGGCATCCCCGCTGCACCAGATCCCATGGAATCCTACATCCTGAATCTGCTGGAGAGGCAGGCCGATGCCGGCCGCATGGGCCCCCGGAATGATTTTATTATAACAGATTCCACACAAAAACTGCATTCGGATAACCAAATGCAGTTTTCGGTGAACGAAATGCAAAAACCTAAAAACGGTCCGGCATAAGAGCCGGGCCCGGACGGACAATCACCGGAGCCTGGAACAGACAGGCATCTACTCTCATAGAACAGTAAACTCTCCCATCAGCAGGATATCCGCCGAATTATCCCCGGCCATGACCCGGAATTCCCCGGGTTCCACATGCCACTCAAACCTTCTGTCCAGAGTGCGCATCTGCCTGCTGCCCAGCAGAAACTCCACCCTCCGGCTCTCCCCGGGGTTTAGGGCAACCTTCTCAAAGCCCGCCAGCTCTTTCCGGGGCTTCACCGTACTGGAAACCAAATCCCTGATATACAGCTGCGCCGTCTCCTCCCCGAAATGTCTTCCCGTGTTCGTGACGGTAAAGGACACCTTCACCTGCGCCCCGTCCTCCACGTCTGCCGCCGTAAGTCCGTCCCCTTCTATCTCTAAATCACGATAGGCAAAACTGGTATAGGCCAGCCCGTAGCCGAAGGGATACAGAGGATTCCAGTCCATCTCCACATAGCGCCATCCTCCGCCGGGCAGGCGGTTGTAATTGCAGGGCACCTGTCCCACCGCCCTGGGGAAGGACATGGGAAGCCGTCCGGAAGGGTACGTTTTCCCAAACAAGACCTCTGCGATGGCCCTGCCGCCCTTCTCCCCGGGAAACCAGCATTCCAGGATAGCCGGGACATGAGCTTCCTCCCAGGACAACGCAAGGGGGCGTCCGTTTTGCAGCACCAGGATCACTGGGGTTCCCGTGGCGACGGCTTCCTTCAGGAATTCCTGCTGCTTCCCCGGCAGGGCCAGCTCCGTCCGGTCCAGGTTCTCACCGGAGGTCTCCGTATTGTCTCCCAGGCAGACTATGGCCACATCGGCTTTCTTCACCAGATCCAATGCAGACTTCCAGTCTTCCCTGCCCTTATTATAGCCCAATACAACCCTGGCTCCTCTGGCATCATTGCAGAATTCCAGGCGGATATCATACTCCCTGCCCTCCTGGAAGGCAAAGTCCGCCATCCGGGCGATGCCGTTGGCGCGGGCGTCGGTTCCGGGCAATGTTTGGCTCCCGCCACCGACAGCACTTCCGGCTACAGAAGCCTCGCCATTCTGCTGCGCCGCAATTGTATCCTTCCTGCTGCCCTGTCCCGCAGACATTCTGTCTAAGGTTTCCTTCCCCGCAGCCGCTCCGCCCGAGGCTTCCTTCCCCACATCTGTTCTGCCCGAGCTATCTCGCCCGAGTTCCTGGTTCCAGGCATCGATTATCAATTCACCGTCAATATATAAACGCATGCTGTCCTGCCCCGGCACGGCGATGCAGCCCCGGAAGCTTTCCCGGGGGTTCAATTTCCCCGTCCAGGCCACGGAGAAACATTCCGCGTTCACGTCCGCGTGGGGTTTCGCGTAGATCCAATTGAAATTCACCATCCAGTCCCGTCTCGTCACCACCGGATCCCCGCTTAAATCCCAGTTATTATAATAACGGGCGGTGAGCCCTTCCTCTCCATCCTCATTGGTAAGCCACCCCGGGTGGAAGGGCGTCACCTTCTCACCCAGGTAACTGCAGCCTTTCTCATAGGAGACAATACTGCTCTCCCCCACCAGCTGACGTATGCCCTCCAGGACAGTCACCGTATGGGATTTCTCCGTGTTTGGCGTGTAGTCTCCCAGTGCGGCCTCATCCGCCCCGGGGCCTACCACCGCTATGTTTTTCCGGGAATCGGACAAGGGCAGCAGCCTTTTCTCGTTCTTCAGTAAACAAATAGACTTCCTGGCGATGTCCAGGCTTAAGTCCTGATGCTCCCGGCAGTTCACCACCCTGTCCCGGAGGCTCTCGTCCACATAGGGATGCTCAAACAGGCCCAGGGCAACCTTCAGCTTCAGCACCCGCCCGCAGGCCGTGTCCAGCACTTCCTCCGCCATCTCCCCGCTCTCAATGAGGCTGCGGATGCTCTCCATCCATTCCTCGTGGGTAAAGTCGTAGAGCTGCAGGTCCACCCCCGCCTCCAGTCCCTGGCGGATGGCCTCCCTGTTATCCTTCGCCGTGGAGAAGCTGGCCCTCAGCCGTGCCACAGCGGTCATATCCGAACGCACAAAGCCGGGCATGCCGTAACGTCCCCGCAGCACCTCTGTCAGCAGCTCATGGTCCGACGCCACAGGCTGTCCGTCAATAGCCGCATAGGAACACATGGCATTCCAGGCGCCGCCCTCCGCAAAAGCCTGCTCGAACACCGGCAGCGCCCAGGCGAACACATCGTGCCGCCCCATGGCCGACGGGGCGCAGTTCAGCCCTCCCACCGGCGTCCCGTAGCCGCAGTAGTGCTTGGGCTCCGACGCCACGGTATCCGGGCTTTTCAAATCCTCCCCCTGCATGCCCTTTACAATCTCTCTGGCGAATTCCCCGGCCAGGTAAGTATCCTCTCCAAAGGCCTCCTCCACCCTGCCGTACCGTGGATCCCAGCTTAAATCCATCACGGGATTCCAGGTTTCATGGACGCCGCAGGCTCTCGCCTCCGCCGCGATGGCATGCCCCATCTGCCTGCCCAGCTGGGGCTCAAAGGTCCCCGCCAGGCCGATCTGCTGCGGGAAACAGGTGGCATGGCCGTCATAAAGCCCGTGCAGCGCCTCCTCACTGAACAGGAATGGGATGCCCAGCCGGGTCTTCTCCACGGCATACCGCTGCAGCTCGTTGGCAAGCTGCGGCGTCGCCGAACGGAACTGGACGCTGCCCACGCTCTTGTCCTTTAACGCTTCCTTGAATTCCTCCCAACGGAATTCTTCCACCCTGCCTTCGGTATTCCTTTTGGTATAATCACCGATAATGGAATACTGGTCTGTCTGCATAATTTTCTCTTCCAGGGTCATCCTGGACAGCAAATCCGCCACCCGCTCCTTTATGGGCAGTGATGTATCCCTATATTTTTCCATATCCTTTCAAACCTCCCTATCTGGCTCCCCGAAAAAAGCCCCCATATCTGAACTACGTTGTCCCCCAGACTTTGCCCGCGTTCTCAGCCCGTGATAAAGCTCACCACGCCCATGTCGTTTTCCGCCAGCCTGCGCAGGTTCTCCTCCAAAGCGCCCTCCCGCAGCTCCAGCGCGTAGCTAAACTCCCCGAAACCGGACAGATCCATCTTGAAATTGGTCTCCCAGGTATTGTTCATGATCCAGCTGTATACAGGACGGTGATTATTTTCTTCCTTATTATTGCATAGCACAATAGGGTGGCTCTCCATCTCTCCCATATAAAGCAATGGCGTATCGAAGGCATTGATCAGAATGCCTTTATTTCCCTCCTGGTAAAGCAGCCCCTCATCCGCGATATAGTATTCCATGTTGCTTCCAGGAAGCTGATCCACGCCCGGGCGCATGGCCACGCCGCCGTTGTGGATATAGAGGAGGCTGTCCGGCAGGTCCAGGGACAGCGGCATGTAAACGCTCTCGATATCCTCGCTTAACTCCTTGGCAATCCGGTAGGTGAACTCGATTCTGGGCAGCTGCCGGTACATCTTGATAATGACATTACTGTGGCGCGTCCCCTTCAGGCCGAAAACCAGCTCCGTCCGGTCAAACACAGGGCCGTGGTCCAGGATCCGGATGTCTTTCAACTTCCCCTGATACTGCACCGCATGCAGCCCCCTCACATTCCTTCCCAGGCGGGCGCGCTCCGTATAGACGCCATTACGGATTTCCGTATTTTCATAAGCAGGAGTAAAGAACCGCTCCAGAGGGTTTCCATCTCCTCTCCCCTTGAGCATCTCCCTTCCCGTCTTTTTATTGTAAAAAGAGGTAATGCCCTCTCCTGCCTTCCAGGAAATCCGGAACCACTCGTTCTCCAGCCCGTAGGGAAGCTTATAGGTTTCCGTGTCATAATCGTTGACGATATCCTTCACCCGCTCGACCCCCACCCAGGCGGTGCGGCTGTACAGCCCCTGTTCCTGCTTCGGTATCTCCTCATAGGCAAACAGCTTCTCTTCACCCGGTGCAAATTTTGCCAAAAAGCTCACCCTGACTCCCCTGGGATGGGAAGAGAGCTGTGCCGTCAGCTCTTCCCCTGTCTCCTTGTCCGCAACCTTTATATCAGAGATTCCGCCCGTCTCTATGTAGAACTCTACAGGAAATACGCCTGCCCTGCGGCTCATGGATACAGCCTTCATCTCCCCCGCGTTGTTGTAATAGCGAAGGATATCCCCCAGCAGGTGGCACTGCTCGTTTTTCCGCATGGCAGCCGCCTCATGGGCTTTGGAAGCATAGCTTGTCTTGCGGATGTCCAAGTTTGTCACCATGGCCTCATATGGGCTGCCGATGGTGGCAGAATGTCCCCATGTATGCTCTGCGTACAGCAGGGCATTGTGGGCGCCCGTCTCCGCAAGGGCCTCGTTGCACATCCCCGTCTTCTCCTCCAGGCAGCTGCAGATATGAGCGAGGCGCAGCGCTTCCCTGTAATGTTTCACCGCATAAGGGGTGCTTCCCACGCCATTGCCCCACCAGTCGTTGATTGCTCCCCGGTACATAGGCGCGTCCGCCGTCTTCTCCCGGATGAGATCGTACAGCTCCTGCAGCGTCACCATATGCAGGGTTACTTCCTCTCCGAAACGCCGGTTAAAAGCGTTCACCATAGCGATAATTGCAGGGTTTGCAGGGGCGTTATCGGAGAACACGCCGCTGACGCTGGTGATATAGAAGTCATAGGGGTAGCCGCTTTCCTCGTATTCCGCAATGCTGCTTTGCAGCCTGGCATGCAGGGTTTCCAGCGCCTCATCCGGAATCCTGCTGTCCTGAACGCAGTGCTGCGCCTCCGTTTCCGAAGTACCGCCGCCTTGTCCGCCGCGCTTTCCGGCCCCGTTTTGCCCAAAGTAGTTCTCCGTCATGTAATTCACATTCTTACTGAATACAATGCCAAGAGAATTCCCCAGGTTGTAATGCTCCCCGCTCCACACCAGCAGGCGCTTTCCCTGCTCGTTTTCCCAAAAATAAGGCTTCTGGTTCTGGTACAGGGGATACATGCCGTGGTGGGTATGAATATTGGTGAATAAAAATTCGATACCGTTATTCAACAGCACATCCCTGGCCCCCAGGGAGATGCCGTTGATATCCGCATTCATGGCTACCTTCACGGAAAGCCCCTGTTCGCTGAAGATTTCCTGCATTTTTACGATTTTACGGTTTAGCATCTCCGCATCCGTCAGGTCCGTACCGTTCAGGTAGGTGGCGGATATACCGATATTGCCCTTCCGGACCAGGTCAAAGAAATCCGCCTTCTCCTGTTCGGAAGCGCCTTTCAGGAACTGTTCCACGCAGAAGTAGGTCTCGCAGTTCCATTTGAACTCCTTATCCTGACTGTTTTCCTCATATCCTTTCTTCAGGATAGATATCACATTCCTGATATTATGGACCTGATTGTAGATCACCTGCTCCTGCAGATCCGTGTAACCTATGTCCGTGTGCGAGTGATGGATGATGTATACATCCTTGATCCTTGTTCCCATAATCTGCCCTTTCACTTTTCTGTATTTAATTTGGATAAAGCATCTCAATTCTATGGGTATTATATCATTTCGCCTCGCATATGTAAATACTTAGCTCTATTTTCATAAAATGTATTTACATTTTATATCATCTCTGGAGTACTGACTTCATTTGCTTTATTTTACTTTTTACGTGAAAACAGCATCCTGCAGCACTCCCCCTTACGCAGCTCTATCTGCCGTACTTCGTCAAAGCAGCAGACCGTCAATTCCCCGTCCCCTGCCGCCGCAATCGTGACACAGACGCTGTCCTCATCCCATACGGTGGAAACCACATGGCCGCCATATGCCCGCATTCCTTTATATTCCCCGGTTTTCCACTCCCGAGGCAACGCCGGCAGGATCCTTATTCTGTTCTCACGGCTCTGCAGCAGCATTTCAGCCACACCTGCCGCAAAGCCCGTGTTTCCGTCCAGCTCATAGATTCCGCCTGTAACGGAAGACGTGGATCCCTGATGAGTAATCATCATATTTTCCCGGCTCAAAAAGGCGATCATCGGCTTCACGAAAGCTCCCGCCCTCTCTCCGTCCAGCAGCCGGGCGTAATAAAGGATCAAAAGGGCTCCCGCCCAATTGGCATATACGATATCCTTCGCATTCTCCCCCAGGCGCCTGTCCAGGGAAATACGGACAGCCTCCGCCAGCTCCGGCTCTTTCTCCGGGTCGATGGTTCCGAAAGGATGCAGCGCCAGAAGGTGGCTGGTATGGCGATGGTCCGGCAAAGGCTCCTCGTAATCCCGATACCATTCCATCAGTTGTCCGTATTTTCCGATGCTGTACGGCGGCAGCTTTTCCATAAGCGCCTCACAGCCGTCCGTAAAAGCGTCCTCACGCCCTAAAATCTCCGCCGCTTTCCGCACAATTTCAAAACCGCTGCGGGCTGCAGTCATGTCAAAGGTACTCCCTGCCGTTATACAATGAACTTCCCCGTTGCTGATAAAAGCATTTTCCGGCGAATAGGCAGGAACCGTAAGCAAGTGTCCCGTCCGGGGATCCGGCATCAGGATTCCGGCCAGGAATCTGGCGTTTTCATATATGACATCATAATATTCCGCCAGGAAATCCCGGTCCCCCGTATACAGATAATGCTCCCAGGCCAGACGCACCAGCCAGCCTCCGCAGGAGACGGAAAGCCCCCAGCTTACATCCCATCCGGGCGCCGCCCAGCCATATGCGTTGGACACGGTATGGGCACACCATCCCTCAAGCCCGTAAAGCTCCCCGGCTACCTTCCTTCCGTTGGGAATCAGCTTCGTCTTCATCCACCGAAAAAGCGGCCCCGTGCAGTCTCCCAGCCCGGTGCTCTCCGCCGGATAATAATTCATCTGGGTATTGATGTCCAGATGCATATCGTCCGTCCACTCCATCCGGCAGGCCCTGTCGTCATTCCATACTCCCTGCAGCGCCGCCGGAAGAAGGGAATCGGGACGGCTGGAATTGAAGATCAGATACCGCCCATACTGGAAAAAGAGCGCTATAAGCCCGTCGTCCCCTCCGTTATTACGCGCAAAAGCCTGAATGCGCTCGTCCGTAGGCAGGTGGGCACCCGTATCCGGCATGGTAAAGGTACAGCGTTCCATCGCCTCACGGTGTTGCCCGATATGCCTTTCATAAATATCCTTCCAGCCCTTCTTTGCCGCATGGAATACCCTCTGTCTACAGGTTTCCTCAAAACCCGGGTCAAACATATCCGTAGAAGCAGACAGCCAGACCGTCAACCATGAAGCCCCTTTTATTACCAGACCTCTGCGGTTCCAGCTCACCTGGCCGTCCGTCTCATAGCACAGCGCCATCGCATACGCCGTCCCTGTCACTCCGTCGCTGTGGATATTTTCCAGAGCACGTCCTTTTACCAGGAGAAGCCTCTCCTGTTCCGACCACCTGGTATGCGCGGGCTGGCTCCATCCCTCCATCCACAGGCACAAATCAGGCATTTGCTCCGCCGCCGTCATCCGGATTCCCATCACTTTATCCGGATTTGAAAGAAAACTCTCCCGGCATACCTGATTTTCCCCATATTGCAGCCTGTCCAAAGCCACTCCTGTCTCCAGCTCCAGTTCCCGATACGCCGAATCGGGGACTTGCTCTATCGCCGCCTTCAAGCGTCCCATGGGTACCTGTGTACCGTAATTCACCTTATTTCCGGTGCAATTTTCCAGCAATGCCTCCCCTCGGGCATACTCCCCCTTCAGAAGCAGCTCCCTGGCCGCCTCCATGGATTCTTTTGCATGTACCTTTAAGGGGTCTGGCTGGTTATGTCCGGACCAGCAGGTATTTTCCGACAAATCATAACGCCCGCCTGCCCCGCCGTAGCACATAGCTCCCATATGCCCGTTTGCGATAGGCAGCGCCTGGGTCCATTCCGCCGCCTCATTCCTATACCAAAGTTTCATCTGTCTCCTCCAAAGTTGCCATGCGCGTTGCCTTCGCGCACGGCGTTCTGTATTCACTTATGACATGTTATCTCTGCATATTACAATGCCTTCCTGACGATCCCTCCGGAAACGCTTTGCCCGGGCTGATTTATTTCCACACTATTCGTCCATGCCTTCCTTCCATCGGCATCCGTCACCTCTGCCCTGATAAATGTCTCAAAGGGCATCATCTCGCAGGAAGCCTCCGTCAGATTCTCACCCCGAACGCATCTGCCCCGAGCCCAGACAGCATTGGAGAAAAAGGAAATACGGGAAACCGGACTGCATTTCACGCTGACTCGATTACCCTCCCGGAAAAGATGAATCTCCGGACCCTGGCTTGCATAGAAATCCTTTTTCCGGATGGCCTCAAGAATCTCCCCATCTGCGGCTTCCCTGCCGCAGGCAAGCATTATATAAGAAATCGTTTCATCCGAGCCGTCATAATAATGGGTATCGTCATCAGCGATCAAAGGATACAGCTGTCCCCTGCATGCCATACAGTCCGCAAAATATCCGGAATAGGGACGAGAGGATTCCCCCGCATCCGAAACCGTATTATAGATCTCCGTAGCCCCGATTCCGCGCAGGCCATCCGCCTGTTCCACCGTATTCAGGGACCATGCCGGATGAGCCAGCACCGCCATCCCACCGCACCGGTTGATCCTGTCAATGATGATCTGCACAGGATCCTCACTCCGAACCAGAGGATCCTGTGCACAGCCAAGGGCGAGGATGTGATACACAGCCTCCGCGCCGTTTCCTCCCCCGATATTATATTCCGCCCCGGAAAGTATCCGCAGACCCCCAATCTCCCCGCTGCCCCGGTATTTCCAGTGATCCGTGACGGCAATGATATCATAACCCGCCGCTTTGTAGACTGCCGCCGCCTCTTCCGGAGTTTTGCAGCCGTCAGACTCCGTAGTGTGTAGATGGAGATTTATTTTCAACCTGTTCCTGCCGAACATATCGGTCACCATAATTTTATCCGCCCTTCTCCTCGTATTCTCTCTGCATTCTATACAGGATAAGAGGCCGCCGCATTCATCCTATCCTGCAGCGGCCCCCCGTGTTTCCGTCTTCCGTCCGTTAATCGTTATTGGTTACAACCTCACCATGTCCCAGGTTGTAAGTAATCTCGCCCTCCAGCTCCACCTTGATAACCGTGGTCAGCGGGTGCATCTGCATCTTATCCGCGCGGATCCACAGCGTTCCGGGAATGCCGCTCCAGGGCAGGGAGCCTGTATAGTCATAGGTAAGCTCCTCCCCGGTGTGCAGTACACTGACCTTCTTCACCCGTGTCTTCACGCCCTTCACACACAGAAACTCCGAAGGCTGGTCATACACAAAAAGATAAATCGTCTTCTTGTCTGCAGACAGGGTGCTGCCTCCCAGGAACTGATTGTAACTTAAGCCCTTCTCCGTTTCATAGATGGCCTCTTCGTTGTCATGGATAAACTGCCCCAGATCCTCCAGCACCTTCACCTGACGCTCATCCAACGTGCCGTCCTCCTTGGGCCCCACATCCAGAAGCAGCTTGCCCCCCAGAGTCAGGCAGTCGCAGAACATGCGGATAACCTGACGGCTGGTCTTGTAGTGGTTATCGGAAGGGCGGTAACCCCATGACGAGTTAATTGTAGTACAGAATTCCCATACACCCTTGGGCCCCAGCAGCGGTATCCCCTGCTCCGGCGTCTCGTAATCACCATAACCCTGAAGGCGGGAATTCACGATGACATTGGGATTCATGGACTGAAGATACTCCTTGAATTCCTTCGCCCTCCACTGATTGGCGCTGCGCTCCCAGTCGCCGTCAAACCACAGCAAATCGATGGTTCCGTACTGCGTCATCAGCTCCCGCATCTGATTATTGTTGAACTCCAGAAACTCCTGCCACTTCTCCGGATCCTCCGGCCCTCCCGCCGGTGTGGCAAACACATCCTTTAAATGGTTCTGGGGATCGGACCCTTCCGGATAAACCGTCCTGTAACGGGGATCTGACCAGTCGATCAGAGAGAAGTAAAGCCCTACCCGCATGCCCGCATCCCGGACTGCCTGGGTGTACTCCTTGATTAAATCACGCCCTGCCGGGGTCTTCTTCACCACGCTTAAATCGGAATACTGCGTATCAAACAACGCCACGCCGTCATGGTGTTTGGAAGTCAGCACCACATACTGCGCACCCGCCCTTTTGAACAGATCCGCCCAAGCCGTCGCGTCGAATTTTGACGCCGTGAAGCCGTCGCACTGCTTCATGTAATCTTCATAGGAAATAGCGCCGTTGTGGAACGACCACGACTCCGACACATCTCCTACGGCATAAATGCCCCAGTGGATGAAAATCCCCAGCTTCGCCTTTTGAAACCACTCCTGCATCATAATGAAAATCCTCCTTGCCTGTTCCGGCTTTTTTTATTTCTCACCAACAGTTTACAATCTCTTCCTTGATAATGTCAACATATCTTTTCGCTTTCGGAATATCTCTGTTGATGGTATAGACATCCCTCTGGGTAATCTCCATCTCACATCCCCTTGCCGCCTGCAGGCTCTTCCTGATATGTGTACGAAAAGCCTCCTCGTCCAGCACCGTTCCTGTCCCCAGGTAATTGGGGCTGGGCTTGCGGTGATAGATTACCCTGCTGCCCCGGAGCCGCTCTCCCATGTATTCCTCATTGCACCAGGGCGAGATCGACACCTTGCGCAGGTTCTCCAGTCTGGAAATACAGTTCTCCCACACAGGGTCCACCGGCTCGCAGCATCCGTAAGAGAGCAGCCCATAGTTTTCAGAAATCTTTTTATAACAGGGGAAAATGAACTCCTCAAACATCTCCGGGGATATCCCCACCGTCTCCTGAGAATCCATAAATCCCCATACATCCTTTGTTGTATAGCTGCCGGGAGCCTTGTCCTTTGGCAGGGTATGGTTATAGCACCAGCTGCCCTGTCCCAGGGAACCGCCTCCCGTGGTAGGCTGAATCAGTCCCTCCTTTTCAAGCAGGCGGTAATACGCCAATGTATCATCGGCGATCCGTCCCATCATCTCCTTGAACAGCTCCGGATAATCATACATGGAGAACATCATGGTCTCCATGCTCATCAAATGGACCACCATCTGGGTAGGGACGGAATACAGACAGCTTCCTTCCAGGCGCACCGGCAGGATGTCGCCGATCACCTCTTCGATGGCACCTTTCCGTTCCAGAGAAGCCTCCGGATTCACCCCGAACCGGGTTTCCCCCAGCTTACTCCAGTCCTCTTCCAGATCTTCGATCTGAGACAAAAAATGATGCCCCACGCTCACGTTGCCGTCCGCATCCTTTACCCCCTGTACCTTCACCTGCAGCCCGAACAGGGTAAAATAGCTGTCATAACCTACAGCGAAGTAATCCGGCGTCACCCTGTCGTCGTCAAACAGTTCCTGATTCAGGAAATTGCAGTACAGCGTCCGCTCCAGCTGCCTGGCAAACGCCCCGGTACACCGCATTCTCTCCGGCAGAATTTCCTGCTCAAAGGTTCCCATCTCCAGATGAATCAGTGGCCGCTCCCCCTGCAGCTCGTTATGGCGGTACCATTCCTCCCGCCGCTTCAGATTACATTCCTGACTGGCGTAAAAAAGCTGCTTTTTCGCCAGTTCCCGCAGAATCTGCCGATCCTGTGCGCTTACTTCATATTCCATAGTTCCTCCTATTCCAGTGCCGTCTCTACACTACGGTGCCCTTATAGGGGAATGAAATTTCATCTGCAAAATGCGCAGCTGATATTTCATTCCGGGCACCTTCGTTCCGAGACTGTTATAAAATTTCCTATGTCGACATTTCTTAGCTGGACTCATCATACGCCCAAACCGCCGCGGAAAAGGCATCCATACCGATGCACACCTTCCCGCAGAAACATTCTTCCCTCTCCGTAAGCAACGGCTTCAGCAGGGCGGCTCCCATATTCACGGTATCCTTGTCAGCCCCTGCAATGTACGGAGGGATGTATCCGCTGTGACCAATACCCGTATTCCCGCCCTGCGGCAATATTCCTCCACCGGCGGCAGGAACAGATCGGCGCTGCGGGTAATCTGCCCGCCGAAACACAGCACTTCCGGACGGAATTCTTCCAGAAACGGAAGCAGCGCATCCCCCACCTGACATCCGAAGCACAGGAAACATGCCCTGGCTTTTTCGTCTCCTGACCGGACCCGCTCTGCCAGTGCCTTCCCGTCCATGGCAGTCCCCATCAGCTCTTTCGTCAGTGTCAACAGCCCCCGGCGGGAAATAAAATCGTCCACACATCCCCCCTGGAAAGGCGCGCCATACACATATCCGTTCTCCGGAACCCCGGACGTTCCCGGCGGCGCCAGCCTTCCGTCCAGTCCGAATGCGCTTCCGCACCCGGTTCCGATACAGATAAAAACCGCTCTGGCCGCACCCTTCGCATGGCCGAATCCCATTTCCCCCAAAGCGTAGGCAGAGGCATCATTGATAAACCGGATTCTCTCCGGCGCCATATGCATCCTGCCCGCAAATTCCTGCCGCAGATTCACTTTGTATAGCCTGTCATATTTATCCAGCCCCTGCAGCAGGCAGATTCCCTCCTCATAGTCAAAAGGCCCCGGAAACGCCAGATGAATTCCCTTCACTTCCGTCTCCGGAACCCGAATCTCTTTTATAATCGAAACAAAGTGTGCGAGTAATGTCTCCTGCTCTTCCTTAGCCCTGGCCGGAAAATAGCGTATTTCCCGCCGCAGCTCTCCCTCACTGTCCACGGCTGCCGCCTTAATCTGTGTTCCTCCCACATCCAGGCATAAATAGATTTCTCCCATAATAGTGTAGTCCCCCTATTATCCTTCTCGAATCTGCATCTGCCGCTTTCTCCCAAACGAAAGAGTAATACTTGCCAAGATGCTCTATATAGACGTATTATAGCATTCACTTCCGAATTTGTAAATACAAATATTCAAAATATTTTTATGTAAATACCTTTAGTCTCAAAATATCTTTTTCCGAATGCACTGCCTTGACTCTCATCTATTGATTTCTATCCGGAAACTGCTCCGGCTGGCAGGATAGTAGCTCTCCGTATATTCAATGATCTGGCCGGCCCGGGTATATCCCTGGGAGACAATAAAAGCAGCCGGTTCAAAAGACGTGATGCCCAGACCTGCGGCCACCTCTGCCGGAGGCATGGCTACCTCCAGTTTCCGGGAGGCATGTACCACGGAAAGTCCTCTGCTGTCCAACGCTTCATAAAAAGAAGTATCCGTAAAATCCAGGTCCGGCATCTCCGGAAAAAGCTTCAACGGCACATACAGCGTTGTATACACCACCGGCGCATTGGAATATAGATTCTCCAGATGCCGTATTCTCACCAGACGCGTAACCAAATCACCGGCGCCGATCTTCAAGGCATCCCCTATCCGCTCGCCGGCCTTTTCTGTCTGAATGCACACCACCCTTGTCCGCAGAATACGTTTTTTCTTCCGGCTCTCCTCCCGGTAACCTGTAACGAAACTGGTGGATTCATGCACAAGCTTTGGCTGGGCCACAAAGGTACCGCTGCCTTTCACACGCACCAGACGCCCCTCCCTGGCCAGCAAATCCAAAGCCTGTCTCACCGTGGGGCGGCTGACTCCCAAACTATCCGCCAATTCATTTTCTGTCGGAATCCTGCCGCCCAGGGGATACTGCCCGTCGGCAATCTGTCCCCGAAGCTGCTCCGCTATCTGAATATATCGTGCCTGCATCATTTTTCCTCCCTGTCATGATCCTGTTATAGGAACCGTTTTACGAACCCTATAATCCCTTCACATTGTATCATAATTTTTTAGATATTTCTCCTGGTTTTTATCTTCCCGATCATTATTTCTGTAAATACGTTTCTATTTTTTCATATTATGTATTGACATATTTAGAAATATGGTGTAATGTAAATACAGCAATGAACTGCTGACAGTCCGGACACGCGAAAATATCTTGATCAGTTATATTCACAATAATTAATAGAAAGATAGAGGACAACACATGAAGAAGAATTTAGTAGTGAAAGCCTGTTCCCTGCTCATCTCCGCCGCCATGATCAGCTCCCTTGCCGGATGCGGCAACGACAGCAACAGCACTTCCGAAGGCGGAAGCTCCGAAGGCGGACAATCCTCCAACCCCCCCGTCTCCGATGAAAGCCCGGAAGAGACATCCGAAATATCGGCTTCCGATGCATCTTCCGCCGAGGACGGCGATGCTGCGGCAGAAGGAGAGGAAAAGTATGACTTCGGCGGCGCAACGATCAGAGTCAGCGGCGCATACTGGGCGGGCCTGAGCGAAGAAAATGAAGGTACACCTGATTATCTCATAGCTCAGGAGCTTCTTCCCCAGCTGGAAGAAAAATACAATATAGATATTCAGTACGTCAAACTGGAAGGGGATGACGGCTACAACACCTCCGAGCTGATCCAGGCTTCCATCACCGGCGGCGAATGCTATGCCGATCTCTTTTCTGCCGGCGGCGACATTACGCTCGCTTTGAGAAATTATCTGGTAGATAATACCGATACCAAAGAAAGTCTGGGAATCGGCTCCATTTATCTGGAACCCGCTACCTGGAACGGCCGCACCTACGGCTTCTCCTGCGAGAACATGGGTAACTGCTATGCGCTGGTATATAGCCGCGAATATCTCAATTCCATCGGTATGGATGTCACCCCCACCGATAAATTTCTGGCCGGCGAATGGAGCTATGACGACTGTATCGAATATCTTAGTGAAATGAAAGCCAAGCTCCCCGAAGGCGAGTATCCTATCGCAGTGAACACGAATCACTGGGTCAGCATGGCTCCCGCTGCCAACGGCACTGTCTCTATCGATTCCGACGGCGGCATACATCTGACAGACGATGCTTACATAGAATCTCTGGAATTCTACAGGCAGCTCATTACACTGGGCCTGGCCGCTCCCATCAAGGACGTACAGCAGAATGAAGACGGCAGCATATCCGCGGATCAGAGCGCCGGAAGCATGAGCGGTCCCAGTCAGGCTAACGGATTCGTCATCGGCATGGCAGAGCATTGGTGGATGAACAGTCTGGAGGAAAGTATCGGACAATGGGGAATCGTTCCCTGGCCCTGGGGCAGCAATGTAACCTGTGAAGGGGACTATACAACTCTGAGCGACAATTATCATACGGCCCAGATTATGTGGACAAACATGGTTGCCCCCCAGGCGGACTACAGAGCGGAAAGCGCCAAAAACATTCCCGACGATGTCCTGCTGAAAATCGGTCTCGACTGGTGCGATATGATGGATCCGGCAGGCGCTGCCGCCAGACAGGCTGCATTTGCGGCGGAGCAAAACGGACAGACATATGAAAATCTGGGCTATGAAGCAGGAACCCTCCGCTATTTCAGCACCAAGGAAGATGCCGACCTGTACGACTGGATGCATTCCAGAGTTGTCGTCGACTGGGGCCATACACTCAACAGTTATGTCCGCGTATACCGGAATGCACTCTCTGTTATCGGCGCCGGAACGGATGCAAGATCCAGCGGCCAAAGCTTTACCCAGGACGGTGAGGCCGCAATGGCAGAAGCGTTTCAGTAAATGAAATCCCACGGCATCCGCCGAATAAATGCCCTGGCATTCCTCCAATAGCCAAGGCTCTTACGGGCAGAAATTCAGGCAAGACTTTTAGAAAGCTGTAATCAGGTCCGTGCCAGGGTGGGAACAACTCTACATACTCCGTGTATTACAATGCGGTTCCAAATGCATTGTAATACACGGATTGTATAATTTTCCAGGAGGTATCTTTATGAATTCAAAACACTCATTTCGCCGGTTTCCCGCTGTAAAAATCAGAGGATACGAAACTTCCGCGGCCGATGATCGGGATGTAATTCTTCAACGGCTTTCTCAATTGTGCCGCTGCAGGACCAAAACCGTCATTGTCGCCGAATGTTATCCGGGTACTGCGCAGTCAGAATTAGCGGAACTGTTCTCCAGGCTGAATCTGACGGACTGTATCCATAGTGACGATCTGGCCCTGTCTCCGGAAGAAATCGACGCCCAAATAGAACGTGATCTCACCGATGACGATCCTGTCTTCGGCATTATGACAACCAGGCGCCTGGAAGATTTTTTTCCGGAAAAAAGCCTTGCTGCCGCCCGGCACAGGATTGATGCCGTGAAATCCGGTATCCTGCTGGTCTATGGCGTAGGAGCTTCCCTGGTATGTGAAGGGGATATTTTGATTATGGCGGATATCACCCGCTGGGAAATACAGCTGCGCTACAGAAATGGTCTTTCCAACTGGCGCACGGCCAAAACCGACCTTCCCAAAAGCAAAAAGTACAAACGGGGCTATTTTGCCGAATGGCGATGGGCTGACCGTATCAAAGACAGACTCCTTCCGAAGATAGACTTTTACCTGGATATGACTACAGAGCACTCTTTTTCCATGGTTACCGGAGAAGCCTACAGGACAGCCCTGAAACAGGTATCGATGCAGCCCTTCCGCATGGTTCCCTACTTCGATCCGGGCGTATGGGGCGGCGATTGGATGAAGACGCACTTTGATCTGCCTGAAAACGGCTCCAACTATGCCTGGAGCTTCGACGGTGTGCCCGAGGAAAACAGTCTTCTTCTGGATTTCGGCGGTAAACTGATTCAGACCCCGGCTTTGAATCTGGTTCATTTCTGCCCCAGGCCCCTTTTAGGAGAACGGGTACACGGACGTTTCGGAGCGGAATTCCCGATACGTTTCGATATGCTGGACACAATGAACGGCCAGAACCTGTCTCTGCAGGTCCATCCGCTGACAGAGTACATACAGCAGCATTTCAACATGCATTACACCCAGGACGAAAGCTATTATCTGCTGGACACACAGGGCGACGGCGCTTGCGTCTATCTGGGTATCAAAACGGGCACGGATCCGAAAGCCATGGAACAGGCTCTGGAAGACGCTCAGGCAGGGCTTGCTCCTTTTCCCGCGGAAGAATTCGTCAACCGGATTCCTGTAAAAAAGCACGATCATGTGCTCATCCCCGCCGGAACGGTGCACTGCTCCGGCGCCGATACCATGGTTCTGGAAATCAGCGCAACCCCCTATATCTTTACTTTTAAAATGTGGGATTGGGGACGTCTGGATCTGGACGGACATCCCAGACCCATCCATCTCAGGCACGGCATAGCCAATATTCAGTGGGAACGCAATACGGAGTGGGTGGAGCAAAATATCGTAAATCAGGTCACGCTCATCCACAAAGACGAAAGCGGCAGTGTAGAACGCACAGGACTCCATGAACGGGAATTTCTGGATACCTTCCGGGTCAGCACCGCAGACATAATGCCCATCCGCCGCAACGGCAGCGTCCATGTGATGAACCTGGTGGACGGCCAAAGAGCCATGTTGATCAGCGCGGAGGGCCAATATGAACCTTTTGAGCTGCACTACGCAGAGACCTGTATCATTCCGGAAGCAGCAGGCGCTTATTCTATACAGGCTATAGACGGCGAACCTGTCAAGGCAATCATTGCCTGTGTGAGGAATTAGATCATTTAGCATTTGCTAATTTCATACAATCTGGTATAATGTTGACTCAGAAAAACTCTGAGTCAACTTTTGATGCCTCGGGAAAAAGCGGAAAGGATACGTAATTCCATGTTTAAACGTTTTATCTACTATTATAAGCCCCACAAAAAGATGCTGGCTCTGGACATGCTGGCATCTCTACTTATCTCGGTCATCGGCATGGTATACCCCATCGTGACCAACAAGATGCTCAACATCTATATCCCGGAGAAAATGTATTCCACAATCGTCGTTGCCGGTCTGATCGTGCTGGCCCTGTACATAGTGCGCATGCTGCTGCGTTTTTTCGTCCAGTACTACGGCCACCTGATCGGCGTGCAGATGCAGTCCCAGATGCGTCAGGATCTGTTCGCCCACCTGGAAAAGCAGCCCTTCAGCTTCTACGACAACCACGAGACCGGCCGCATCATGACCCGTATCACCAGCGACCTGTTCGAGGTGTGTGAGCTGGCCCACCACGGCCCGGAAAACCTCCTGATCAGCTCGGTGATGATCCTCCTGTCCTTCACTTATCTGTTTTTAATCGATCCGATCCTGACTCTGATCATCTTCGCCTGTGTGCCCATTCTGGTGGTGGTTACCCTGTACTTCAGACGGGCCATGAGCCGTGCCTTCGACGACCGCCGCAAGAGCAATGCCACCATCAATGCCGCGGTGGAAAGCAGCGTCACGGGCATCCGTGTCACCAAGGCCTATACCAACAGCGCCCGCGAGGTGGAGAAATTCAAGGAAGGCGACAAGCAGTTCGTGGATGCCTCCCGCAGGGCTTACCGGGCCATGGCTCAGTTCCACTCTTCCACTGCTTTCGTGACAGATATCTTTAATGTATTTATCCTGATTGCAGGCGGACTGTTTCTATATGCAGGCAGAATATCCTTCGGCGATTATTCCACCTTCATCGTCTCCGTGAACCTGTTCATCAATCCGGTAAACACCCTGATCGGCTTCATGGAGCAGTTCCAGAACGGTGTCAGCGGCTTCAAACGATTTGTGGAGATTATGGACGAAACGCCTGAAATGGACGCGCCTGACGCAAAAGAACTTACGGATGTCCAGGGGGTCATCGAATTTAAAAATGTCACCTATGCCTACGCCCCTACCAAGGAAGTCCTTCACGATATCAATCTGCGCCTTGAAAAGGGGCGTAAGCTGGCGCTGGTAGGACCCTCCGGCGGCGGCAAGACCACTCTGTGCCATTTGCTGCCCAATTTCTACAAAATCCAGGAAGGCGACGGCTCCATCCTCATCGACGGCAAAGACATCCGGGGGTTGACCATGGAATCCGTCCGCCGAAACATCGGCATCGTCCAGCAGGACGTGTTCCTCTTTGTGGGCACCATCCGGGAAAATATCCTCTACGGCCGGCCCGATGCCACACAGGAGGAAGTATATGAGGCAGCAAGACGAGCAAATATCCACGATTATGTGATGACCCTCCCCAATGGTTACGACACGGAAATCGGCGAGAGGGGCGTGAAGCTCTCCGGCGGACAGAAACAGCGCCTGAGTATCGCCCGGGTTTTCCTGAAAAATCCCGCTATTTTAATCCTGGACGAAGCCACCAGCGCCCTGGACAACACCACCGAAGTACTCATTCAGCAGGCCCTGGACGAGCTGTGCAAGGGACGTACTACTTTGGTAGTAGCACATCGTCTCTCCACCATCCGCAATGCAAACGAAATTGCCGTAGTCATAAACGGACGCATTACGGAAAGAGGCACCCATGAAGAACTGATGGCTGCGGACGGCACCTATAAGCAACTCTACTCCCTTCAATTCCGAGAGAACGATCTGTTCGAATAAGGAAAATCACTTTGACGGGTATGCAGGCCAGAGTGCGCAGTCTTGTTTGTACCTTGAGCGGAATCGAAAGGATTGTAAAATATGAAAATATACCGCCTGATCGGCATTATCACGACCCTGCAGCAGAAAAAAAACGTCACCGCCCCCTACCTGGCCGAAAAATTCCAGGTATCCCGCCGCACCATCAACCGGGATATCGAGGACATCTGCAAAGCCGGCATCCCCCTGGTCACCACCCAGGGGGCAGGGGGCGGCATTTCCATCATGGACGGCTTCTCCCTGGATACTACCGTATTTACGAAACAGGAACTGGAAGCCATTTTCACGGGATTAAAATCCATAGACAGCGTCTCTCACTCTGCCTCAGGAGAAAATCTGGCCAGAAAAATCGGAAAAAGTCCCGCCGTGCAGGTATCCGGCCACATGCTTATCGATCTGGCATCCCACTATAAGGACGACCTGGCATCCAAATTGGAGCTGATCAAATCCGCCATCGAGACCTCCAGCTGCATCGCTTTCCGCTACTATTATGAAAAAGGGGAGGCCGACAAGCTCATCGAACCCTGCCTGGCCGTATTCAAATGGTCTGACTGGTACGTCTTCGGCTTCTGCAGACAGCGGCAAGATTTCCGTATGTATAAGCTGCGCCGCCTGTGGAATCTGCAGATTACGCAGGAACACTTCTCCCCCAGAGAGATTCCGGAGGAGAAAACACGCTTCGGCTCCCATATGACGGATGACTATATCGTTGCCGCCGTCTATGACCCCTGCGTAAAATACCGTCTTGTGGAGGAATATGGACCGGACTGCTTTACCAGACAGGAAGACGGCAGACTGTATACGGAATGGGGCTTCACTACCAAAGAGCAGGCTCTGGAATGGTTCCTGGGCTTCGGCATCCGGGTGAAAGTCCTGGAGCCTGGGGAGATGGTGGACCTGATGAAAGAGGCTCTGGATGCCGCACGGGCTTTATACTCTTGATTCGATTGTCACGGTAAGTCCGCTTTTGCATTCATCTATTGCAGTGCATTTATGCTTTTTATAATACTGAACATGACATACTGTTGACATGTTCGGAATGATAAAATATAGATGAAAAGCCGAATCCTTTTCACCCAATACCAAAGTCCGCTCTACGACAGAGCGAAAACATAATTTGAGGAAAAACGGAGGTACTTAAAAATGATTGACTCAAGATGCGGACTGCACTGTACCGAATGCGACTACAGGGAACCCTGCAACTGCGGAGGCTGTATTGAGACAAACGGCCATCCCTTCCATGGGGAATGCCCTGTGGCCACCTGCTGCCAGGAGAAAGGCTTTCTCCACTGCGGCCAATGCCCGGATATCTCCTGCAAGCTGCTGAACGACTATTCCTGCGATCCCGAGCAAGGCGATACACCCCACGGTGCCCGGATAGAGCAATGTAAAATCTGGCGTCGGGAGGAAATGGGAACTGAGCCCCCTGCGACAAATGTCTGAATACATACGACGCGACGAAATGAAAAAAGTCGGAATAATCTAAAAACCGGAAAAACGGAAGGAAAAATCAAATGAACAGAAAAATTCTGTCACTGCGCATGGAGCGGCAGCACCTCCTCACAAAAGCGGATGAATCCGAATACATAAGCCTGTACCGGGATACCCAGCCGGGGCAGAATGTATACTGGCACGGCTTCGGGAATCCTCCTGTCCTCTCCTTCCGCGCAGCCTTCGACGATATAGAATTCAACCGGAACCGCCAGCTGGAACGAAAGCTTGTAAAGGGTCGTTTTGCCGGAGGAAATCTGGGATGGATCATGTCCGAAGACATGGAACTCTTCGCCTCCCTCTACCGAAAGCCTCTTGTCAGGCCCACCCTGGAACAGTCACAAGTCCTCACCCTCATCGAGAACGCCGGGCCTTTCAATATACTGTCAAAAGGTGGCAGATGCGTTTGCAGAGCTGTATGAGATGGAGAATATCGTA
>CAJUCE010000043.1:2988-35716 GCA_910584865.1 uncultured Acetatifactor sp. | reverse complement strand
TTTACCGGATAATTTCGTCCGGTTTTAATTTGAGGCTAAGCTCACGGATTCAGGAAAACTTCAAATACTCATCTATATTTTCTACAATTGACTTTGTGAAATTCGTCCGAATGGCAAACGTGACACCAACAGTCCTTATATTTTTTATTTGTATTAAATTTTCTGTAATTTTATCAAAAGTACCACGCCCATTCGCAAGTACACGCTGACTATCGTGCTGCGTTTTAAAACCATCTAATGTAATTTGATAATCTAAAACCTTCAATTTGTATAATCTCTGAAATACTTCCGGAGTAAGATCGTATCCATTTGTGGTTATCCCAGATACATACTGTCGCTTCGCCGCTTTACAAATCTTAATAAAGTTTTCTGATAAATATTCTATCACATCAAGCGCCATCAATGGTTCCCCACCAAACCACGCCACAGATAACCCTGTATAATTTAAAATATTATTTCTTACATATTTTACAATTGCTTCTTGAATTGATTGGTGCATCTTCCCTTTTTCAAATGTTTCATAACAATATTTACAGCGAAAATTACATTGCTCAGTTGGCATTATAATAAGGTTCAAATATTTCTCATTATAAATGGTCTCTAACATTTTCAATCTTACCGCATAATCTTCATCCTTATTATCCGAAACCAAATACCCTCGCTGAATCAATGCTTCTTTTATTCTTGCAGGAACACTCTCAACAGAATCAGTATCAGCTAGAACAGAAAGGACACTTTCTTTAGCCGATTTTCCAACTATCATTAAACTATCTAAGCCTGTCAACGAGTTGTACATCCGTAAAGATCCATCTTCACAATTTAGTACATAGTTAAACATTGATACTTTATAGTTCATTTTCTTTTCTCCTCCAGCTATTTTTATTAACATCCTGTTTCTGTGCCATAATAAAATAATTCTTTCTCTCTAATACTTCTCTGACTTTTAGAACCGAAAAACCCATCTCTTCCAAAAGTGAAATAATTTGTGGTAAATACAAATAGTTATAAAAAAATGTCATAGATGCTTGGCAATAATTTTATGCTCAACTTCCAACACATAAGTATTATTATTTCCATTATTCCTTCGATTACTTCGCCGTTAGCTCTTTTACATACTTGCACCAATCGGCAATTGTTTTAATCTTTTTATCAATAATTACCTCTTCATCAATTTCAATATTATACTTTTTTTCCAAATCTACAGAAATAACAACAACATTTAGTCCATCCAACCCATAAAAGTTTAAATCTTCCTCGCTGCCAATATCTTCCACAGGTACAGATGGTGCAATATATTTTTTTATTATTTCTCGAACATATAACTCTATAAAATCCATAGTCACCCTTCCTCACTAACGCCAGTTTTCTCTTATGATACTGCCTATTTCCTTTTCTATTTCATCTGACTCTATTAACAATGCATTAATATAGTCCGGTGTGATTCTGCTTTCCCTCAAAAGCCTAAAATGTACTTTAGTAATCTGAGAATCTCTTATTTTATATAACCTATTTGCAAACAATTGTACCTTTTCCGCGATCACTTTATCCTCCAAAAACCGAAAATAGTCAAAAAACGGATGCAGCCAACCCAAATATTGCCGTCTGACATTATACATATAATCGCCCGCTTCGGCCTTAGACATATTGCATGCGGAAAAAATAACATTCCTGAATCGATCCTTTTTACATAGTCCATCATCTGAAGTAAGCTCCTGACTCAAATAGTCTTTAATGTATTCACTTGCCGGAGAATGTTTGGAATCCGATTCCTGCAGTGCGTATAAATGCCCTTCCTCATTTCCCAAGTCCATCGTCTTTATTGACACTTCCCATATATGTCTTACACTTTCAAACCGCATAGCTGCCTGGTAAATTGTATAATCCTTATTTATTAACGGCAATCCGTGATTAATAAAATTACAATCATTTACTATTAATATTTCTTCATCACGGTCATATCCGCTAATAAGAATCATATGGCCCGCAGTTGATTTCAATCCCAGATAATAGAATAATGCATTGTAAGTCACAGGCATAAGGGCAAAACCCTTCTGCTCAATAATTTCAAAAATTTTATCAAGAACATCCTGCCAGGACATACTGTCAAATACAGATAATTTGTAATTCATCTTTGACAATATTTCACATTGATTTTCCAAACTATTTAAATTTTTTAGAGACCAGTTCGCATCATAAGAACGTGAAAACAGATACTGATAATAACTCTCCTCAAACATTGAACCTGCTGCTATAGCTATTGGCAAATCGATACAGGATCCCCCATTCGCAACAGCATATCCATCGGGATAAAAATTAACTTTATTTTGAACCATCATACCAAACTCCTTCTATCAAAGCTTTCGTCCTTCTTTTTCCCATCCTTCAATCTCTTGAATGCTTATGACGATAGTTTAGCATATAAAAAAAATTATAATTGTTTTGTTCGTCTATGGCTCTACTTTATACCCATAATCTACATATAAACTTTTTACGAACTAAAAACAGCATTTTGCACCCGCAATTTAGAACCTGAAATAAACTCCCCCACAGAATGTGCGTCCAGCGGACGCATTAAAAAAGCACTCTGTGATTTCATAATCACCAAAGTGCTTGCCTAAACCAAAATCAAAACCCCATCTCAATTCTAAATGCTTTTCAATCGTTTTTTATTATGCCAATATGCTCCACCTATCGAAATTCCAGATACAATAAGCGCTGATAATATCGGTTTCATCGCTCCCATAAAAATCTGAAGTATCCCCGCTGCCATAAAGCTTCCCGCATAGATTCCGACCAAAATCCGGTGCATCCTCCTTCCAAATCGTTCACTGAACGGAGCCCTTACATTCTGAACCGGTGCAATTACTAAAATCGGATATCCGCTGAACGCTGCCCCAAAGCCACTATTCCTGCCGGCAATCTCTGTAGCACAAATAATGCAAATACTAAGCTGCAAACCATTAATGCCCAACAACGCAGATGCGTTTGACAATGGTATCCGCCACCAAAGCCCTGAAACAGGATAACGGGAATTAGAAAACAAATCGTCTGCATTCCTTGTCCCAGCATATTTCCAATGACAATCAACACTGTCAGCGAGATAACCGTTGACAGAAGCAGATCCAAGCCATACGCCGTTACTGCCCTCTGCTTTTCTTCTATAACCCCCTTTGCCAACATTGAATTTATGGTATAGCTGATCACTCTTTCCATACTACGCGCTCTTCCTCCTCTGCTTCGTTTCTTTTTGCCACATTTTTCCTCTGCCTCAGTCCCCCGTCCGTACATCCGGTATCCTGATCCGGCAGGTGAAAATGTTGTCCTTCAATTCTCTCTTACAAAAACCGTTATACTGGCTGACTACCCTGTCTATGCTCTTAATGCCAAAACCATGCTCTGAAACCTGTGCTTTTGTCGTATGCCACACATCCCCAATCCTTTTCGCATCCTGCTTCGCCGCATTGGAAAAATGAATCATAAGATTCCTTTCTTTATAGACAATTTCTATTCTGATATATCGCTTTGCTATATCTTCTATCTTTAGACTGGCATCGATAGCGTTATCATACAAATTTCCGATCATGACCGCCAGGTGTGTCTCTTCTATTTGCAATTCGGAAGGCACTGCTGCTTCCACATCTACTCTTATGCCATTGTCCCTGGCCAAGACTCCCTTACTCCCCAAGAGGGCATCTAATGTCACATTACCGGTATGCACAGGCTCCATGGAATCCATCTCCTTCCTCAGCTGCGCTATGTAATCCCTTGCTTTATGATATTCCTCCAGTTCTATATACCCAAAGATTATGCTCAAATGAGAACTGATATCATGCCGCAGCATACGCATACTATCGTAAAGTTCTCTCATATCATGCTGGTTACGCAGCTGCATCTCCGACAGTCTATTGTGCTCCCGGAGCGCCGCCTTTTCCTCTCTTTCCTGTGCCAGGACTGTTTTGAAGACAAAAAAAGCAAAGTTCCCAATTAAAACTATAAAACTGATAAATAAATTGATCAAATAGATTGCTTCAGATGTCCAGCTATATCCTACATAGTAAAAAAAAGCAAGAATAAAAATACTTATAAATGGAACAAGCAAAATTCTCATATCCATCTGTCGAATCTCCAATGTATCCCGCAAAAATAATTTTTGAAATTTCAGACCCACACCAAATATGACTACCTGCGCCAAGCGAATGATCACCAGTAACAGAACTCTATTCTCATTTTCTATAACTGCCAAATATGTCATCCCGAAAATACTTCCTAATAATGAAACCACAAACAGATTTACAACCCCCAACAAAAAATAATTCAACACAGATAAAAAAGCAGCAGATTGCACCCTTCCATGACAAATTCTTCGGGAATACAAAAAAGGAACAAGAAAAGGCACTGCAAAATCCGGAAGTGGAATCACTCCTATCTCACGCAGAAGCATACCTGTTGCCCCAACCACTGAAAACAGCAGTAACGCTTTTCCCTTTTCAGAAATTTGCTTTTCATAAAATCTAGTTACGAAATAGCAGGATATCAATACCTCAATAAAATCTATTACATATTCAAAAAAATACATTTCCAATTTCATAGTCTTTTTCTCCTGGCACAATCTTTTGCATAGCGTACGTGAAAATGCGGAATCTGCATTTTACGTATAGCATAGAGCGATTCACGCGCAAAAACGCCCTAAATTAAGTATTCTTGCTAAAATGTCAGCACAGAATACTTTAAGGAAGGAATTAAATCATGAACACTATTGTTACAAAATTTGCAAAAATCCAGTTTTTGTTTCTGTCAGCCTTATGTTTCATCGCCTGCTTTACAGCACAGATCGGGGCTGGAACTGCCAGTTCATGGGGACATTATCAACCCCAGCTCCCCGCAGAACTGAAACGGTAACTCATTTTCTCCGACGGCTTTTATTCATTACAGAATAAAAGCCGTTTTCTCTTTCTTACTTGCTAAATAATGAAACAAAATCGAATTCTGCAGCATATTGCAAAATATCAGCTTAATAAGAATGCCTCTTTATCGATCAATCTGCCTTTGTATCGCTGATGCAATTGCCTAAGTTCCTGATCAGTCTTCGTCAATACCTCCGGAAAGTCCCTGCCCTTTACCGTATCCGCATGAGCACTACAATTAAATGCATATTCATATACATGATCCATGCTTTTGACAGTATTATACTGCTCCACATCCTGACCGCACTTTGCCGGGTAAAAGTAGTAAATAGGTATGGAACGATTTTCCTCCAACAAAGGAAACAACTTATAATACTTTGCCCGTTTCGGACTTTTTCGGTATTTAGTAAGCCAATAATAATCGTCTACCTCGTTTTCAATGGTAAACTGCCCTGAAAAGGAATAAATTTTCTTCGCCCCCAGCTTGATCCCCGCCAGGACTGCCGCGTAACCTCCCGAGGAGCAGCCCACTGTGACGATATCATATCCGTAAGTCAAATCCGACAATAATTCTATCAGAGCATCTACATTCTCACAACATTGGTTTATCCCGTTGATATACCACTGCTTATAGACATCTCTGACAAATATCATTTTGTCTGCACAATTTTGCAGCTCCCGGCTTTCTGCGATATGTTCCCAATCATACCTATTTTCCTGCAGGATAACCTTTTCAAATTCCGAAACCGTATTCGGATAATAGAGTCCGTTACTTGAGAAAAAAACATAGCATCTGTTCGTACCGGTTTTCAAATCTGTCACCCTATAGTTATCCCTGCCGTAAGCCTCTCTCATTTCTTTCGAATTCCACAGCTCCATATTCTCCTTTTTCCATTGCTCTTCCATGAATATATACTCTCCTTTCTAAAATGATTGTTCATTTACTCTGAAGAAAATATATAACATTGAAGAGTACTTTGGAAAATATATTCGCGAAATACATTTGGAAGGGCGCAGGGTGCAAAGATATCTTTTCACGTACTAAAACAGATATTTGGAAACCCTCCAAAAAACTTCTCCGAGATCTTTCCCGCTGAAAATCATACAAAGCCCTTCTGGTAATCGGTTGCCACCAAAAGAAAATCTTTATCTTGACAAAAACGCTCCTACTGACTACAAAATGCAATATTACTTTACTATAACTCTTATCCATATGTCAAATAATATTTCTCTATTCCCGTACCTATAAATCGGCTTTTTCCTACTTCTATTTATATACCCGCCTCTATAGTGAGAAAACGCTTGGATAAAGTTGCAAAACCTCTTTCCCTATGGTATGATGTCAAATATAGAAATCAATTCCAAATTTGTCGTGTTGTAACTACTATACTCGTGAACGCACGCATTTGCCAAATACCTGCCTTACAGCACAGGCGTGCTCACTCGTTACATATTTACGTCGGCAAATAATTTCAGTCGTAAGTATAAATTGTGGCAGATCATTTTGATATCAATACCGCTGAATTGACATCATAATCAGGATAGGAAAGGAACAAAATGAACTATATCCCAAGAGCCCTGGAAGACAGATTGCGCAAATACGAAAAAACATACAAAGGCCTCCTGGTGACCGGCCCCCGCCAGGTGGGAAAATCCACACTGCTGAAGAAAACCTTCCCCCACAGGAAATATGTATCCCTGGACGATCCCTTCCTGGAAGAGCAGGCAAGGGAGGAGGGCGGACTGTTTCTCACCCTGAATTCCCCTCCTGTGACCATCGATGAAGTCCAGAGAGCAAAGGAACTGTTCCGCTATATTAAAATTAAATGCGATGAAAGCGGGGAATCGGGCTTGTTCTGCCTCTCCGGTTCACAGCCCTTCCACCTGATGCAGCATGTGTCGGAGTCCCTGTCCGGACGGATCGGAATCGTGGAGCTTTCGGGACTGTCTCTGCGGGAATGCATGGGAGACCGCTTTAACAGGCACTTTCTTCCCACACTGGAATATGTAACGGACCGAAAGAAATCCCTGCGGAAACCGGAAAACATCTGGGAAATCATCCACAGGGGCGGCTATCCGGAACTGCAGAAGGAAGAGAAAGAATGGAACGCATTCTATGCCGACTATGTCAGGACCTATATAGAACGGGATGTAAGGGAACTGGCGGCGGTGCAGGATCTGAATGCCTTCCGGCAGTTTATGATTGCCGCCGCGGCAAGGACAGGCGAAATACTGAATTACTCCTCCATAGCGTCTGAAATCGGGAAGGATGTCGGAACCGTCAAGAACTGGATCTCCATTTTAGAAGCCTCAGGCATTCTGTATCTGTTGGAGCCATATACTTCCAATGTCCTGAAAAGAGCGACGAAGTCGCCCAAGCTCTACTTCCGGGATACGGGACTTGCCTGCTATCTCACCAGATGGCTCACCCCGGAAACCCTTGCTTACGGAGCCATGAGCGGACCGCTCTTTGAAACCTTTGCGGTCACAGAAATTCTAAAATCCTTTGCCTACGAGGGCCTGGACTACCGCCACTATGTATCCCATTACCGGGGCCGGGACAGGAAAAAAACGACAGATGACGACAGCCTCCGGGAGACAGAATCGGAAATCGATCTGATCATTGAGGAAAACGGAACGCTCTATCCCATAGAGATCAGGAAAAACGCACAGGGAAAGGCGGCTATGACATCGGCCTTCCCCATTCTTGACCGGATTCCCGGGAAAACCCGCGGAATGGGAGCCGTCCTGTGCTGCTGCCCTGATGTGGGAATACTCCGGGAAAATATATTGCAGATTCCGGTGTGGTATGTCTGACGGCGGTATGACTCAGCCACCCCCACCGCTACTGACAACAGCAAGCTCAGCTAACATTAAAGTCATTGACAACAGCAGGCTCAGTCGGCACCAAAGCCATTGGCAACGGCAGGCTCAGCCAACACAAACGCCACTGGCAGCGGCAGGCCTAGTCGACACAAACGCCACTGGCAGCGGCAGACTCAGCCAACACAAACGCCAGTCCACGCTTCACCCTCCATACACTCCCTTAAAAGCCCGGTACGTCCTGCCCATGCCTTCCTCCAGACTGATATAGGAAAAACCAAGCTCCTTTCGCCCTTTTTCACCGGAATACAGCTCGGATTCTTCCTCAGCCACAGGAAAAGGCAGCGGCACCCCCTGCTGCAAAGCCTGGCTCACCGTCATGGGAATCTCCGTAAATTCCACGTCCGCCGCTTTCCCCAGGGCATCCAGAAACAGTTTATAAGTGACGGTTTCCTCCGGGCAGACATTGTAGGCCTGACCATAAGCTTTCGGATTGAGCAGGCATTTCAGCACGGCCTCCGCGGCATCCTTCACATAGACAAACTGGAAAGATCCCGATGCATCCGTTACACGCGGCAGGACGTGGTTCTGCACCATCAGCTGAATATAGGCGGACTCCCTGGGAGCATAATTATACGGCCCATAGAGTACCGCCGGACGCAGAACCGTAGTTTCTATACCCTTCCTGGCGCATTCCTCCAAAAGTTCCTGCTCCAGAGCCACCTTGCCCGCAATATAAGCCCCCGCCTCCCCGGGAAGGCTTCTTGTCTCAAAAGGCGTATCCTCCCCCTTTCTTCCGGGAAGCCCCCTTTCATATACGTCCACCGTGCTGATCAGAATGTACTGTCTGACGCTGCCCTCCAGGTTCCGGAGTACTTTCGCGATATCCCCTTTCTCATAGGCGCAGAAATCCACTATGGTATCGTAGTCATCCCTACAGGACTTCCAGAACGCCTCATCCCTTCTGTCGCTCTTTTTTTCCGCCACCCCCAGGCCTGCCAGGGAATAAGTTCCCCGGTTCACCACCGTAATGTCATGTTCCTTTGCGGCCTGCATGACGAAAACCCTTCCGAAAAAGTAACTTCCGCCGATCACCAGTATTTTCATCCGTGCTGTCTCCCTTCCTTAAAACACTCACGTTAAGTCCGCCCTGTGCCTGGCCACTGCCGGGCTTCTGTCCATGTCATGCCCGCCATTCGATGCTACCAAATTTAAGCGCCATGGAGCGTACGCCCTGGAGCGTCCAAATTTACGAGTCAAAAGAGCCTGCCATACTCCAGACGGCAATCCCTCATTTCAGAAACATCCTCACCAATCTGTCCTTCTTCCCGTTATAAGGCTGATACCGCAGCGGCAGGTCAATCCAACCGTACTTCTTCAGTACATTTTTATCATGGGAAAAGGTCTCGAAGCTCCGTATCCCATGATAAGAGCCCATCCCGCTGTTCCCCACGCCTCCGAAGCCCATCCGGGATGTGGCCAGGTGCATAATGGTATCATTGATACATCCTCCCCCAAAAGAGACACTTTCCAGAAACCTTTTTTCCGTACTTTTATCTCTGGTAAACAGATAGGCTGCCAAAGGCTTTTCCCTCTTCCGTACAAATTCAAAGGCCTGGTCTATATCCTCAAAAGTCAATACGGGCAGAATGGGCCCGAAAATTTCCTCCTGCATCACCGCATCCTCCGGCGACACAGAATCCATCACCGCCGGCGCGATCCGCAGAGTCTCCGGATCCGTCTCGCCGCCCCACACAAGTCTACCCGGATCCACTTCGCGGTTCCCGGCATGTTTCCCCGGTTCCATCTCTCCGTCCCGGGCAACTCTCTCCGGTTTCGCATCGCCGTCCCCTACAACACTCCCCGGCGCCATCAGCCCCATTAACCTGTCAAAATGCTTCCGGTTTATAATCTTTCCGTAATCCGGATTCTCCAGTGGCTTTTCACCATACATCCCCTCTACGGCAGCGCGGAACTGCTCCAGGAAGGCCTCCTTCACGGAACTGTGAATCAGCAGATAATCCGGCGCCACGCAGGTCTGTCCGCAATTTAAGTATTTTCCGAAGGCAATCCTGGCGGCCGCAAGCTTCAGATCCGCGGTCTGGTCCACAATGCAGGGACTCTTTCCCCCCAGCTCCAGTGTGACAGGCGTCAGATGTGCCGCAGCCTTCTCCATCACCAGTTTTCCCACCGTGACGCCTCCGGTAAAGAAGATATAGTCAAACCGTTCCTCCAGCAGAGCGCTGTTCTCCGCCCTGCCGCCTTCCACCACCGCCACATACTCCTGAGGAAAGACCTCCGGCATCAACTCCCTTATTGCTGCAGAAGTCGCAGGAGAATAAGCGGAGGGCTTCAGGACACAGCAGTTTCCCGCCGCAATGGCCCCGATCATGGGCTCCACGCACAGCAAAAAAGGATAATTCCAGGGCGACATGATCAGCACACAGCCATAGGGCTCCCTGACGGAAAAGCTTCTCCCGTGGAAATTGGTCAGGTCTGTCCCCCGGCGCTTCGGCCTTGCCCACTTTCTCAGATGCCGGATCTGATAAGACAGCTCGCTCAGGGTAAGCCCCACCTCGCACATATAGGCCTCGCTGGCGCTCTTTCCCAGATCCGCCCTCATGGCATCACAAAGCAGCCCTTCCCGGGCGCGGATGGCCTGCCGCAGTTTTTTCAGCGCCGCAATCCGGAATTCCACAGTCCTGGTAGCCCCGCTGTCAAAATACTGTCTCTGCTTTTTTACGATATGGCTGATTTCCATTTCTGTCCGTTCCTTTCCGGGTTCTTCTCATAGACTCTCTCCAGGCCGCCGATCTTCCGGTACATGGCCGCCAGTTCCCTTCTGTCCATCAACCTGGGCACAGGATAGAGGGGATTGCTCTCCTTATCCGCGTGGGCGGCCATCTGGGGGATATCCTCCTCCCGGATGCCCTCCAGGGTCTCCGGAATCTCCATGGAACGATTCATCTCCCGCACCCACCGCACAAAAGTTTCGGCAGCGGCACGGTCATCTGTTCCCTGGTCTGCAATTGCGCACTTCCGCGCCAACTCTCCCAGGCGTTTCTCACAGCTCTCCCCATACTCCTCCAGAAACCAGGGCAGGATCACCGCGTTGGCCAGTCCGTGGGGAATGCCGTAGCGCCCTCCCAGGGAATGGGCAATGCCATGCACATATCCCACATAGGATCTGGTAAAGGCGATACCCGCACAGTAGGCGGCATGCAGCATGCTTTCCCGGGCTTTTGCATCCTCCCCGTCATCGTAAGCCTGCTTCAGATTATCCCGGATCAGGCACACCGCCTCCTCCGCCATCCGGCGGGTAAGCTTTGTGGTGCTGCCGCCGATATAAGCCTCCACCGCATGGGTCAGGGCATCCATTCCCGTGGTAGCTGTAATCTGCCTGGGCAGCCCGGTGGTCACCCGGTAGTCCAGAACCGCATACCTGGGAATCAGGAAAAAATCATTTATGGGATATTTATGGTGGGTTGCCGCATCCGTGATCACCGCCGCAAGGGTGGTCTCGCTTCCCGTACCTGCGGTGGTAGGAATGGCCACCAGTGTGGGCAGCTTTTTATGAATCTTCAAAAGTCCCCGCATCTTCCGCACGGGCTGACGGGGTTTCGCAATCCTGGCCCCTGCCGCCTTGGCGCAGTCAATGGAAGAACCGCCCCCGAAGGCAATGATGGCGCTGCAGCCGTTTTCCAGATAAGCCTCCCTGGCCTGCTCCACATTGTCGATGGTGGGATTTGGCACCGTGCCGTCATAAACCGTATAGGCGATGCCCGCCTTTTCCAGGGCATCCGTGAGCCCTTTTGTCAGTCCCAGATTAGAAATCCCCTTATCGGTAACGATAAGCACGGACATTTTTCCTTTCCTGGCCAGAACCTCCCCCAGTTCCTCCATATTCTCCAGTATCTCCGGCTCCCTGTAAGGCAGCACGGGAAGGGCTGCCCGAAAGCAGAACTGAAACGTCCTGCAGTACATTTTCCTGATGGTATTCATAGTTTTGCACCTCAAATCCTTTTATACTTTGAAACTCAAACTATTTTACCACCCGCTTCCTTCCTTATCAAGTATATTTTTGCCCAAAATTCCCATAAAAATATTACAAATCCTGCAAAATATGCTCCACAAGCCTCCTTCACTCCCGTCGGCCCGCATCCTGCACCACTGCCCCCATATCCTTTGCGCTGCCTTCACACCAACGACTGCGTCCTCCCGGCAATCCACTCTGCCCTCTCCTCAGGCGTTCCGAAAGGTACCGTCAGGATCTGATATCCCCATTCCTCATAGGTCTCCCGCAGTACCCGGCAGGTATCCTGTGCCTCCTCTTTATCCTGCTTTCGTTCCATGTCCTGGACATAGATATCCTCCCAAAACGGAAACAGGAATACTGTAATGCGGGCTCTACCTGGAAACGTCTGGTCCGGAATTGCCGAAAGGAAACGCTGACACACTTACGCTCCGCCGGCGCCGCCCTGCCCTTCCTGATAATACTGTGCCTGGGCCGTCCACAGCTCATAATACTTCCCATGAGTCTCCGCCATCAGGGACTCATGGGTTCCCCGCTGTACCATCCGGCCTTCATGAAATACCGCGATATCCCCGCAGAATCTGCAGGAAGACATACGGTGGGAAATGTACACCGTAGTCCGATCCGCTACCAGGTCATTGAACCGTTTGTAAATCTCATACTCCGCTTTCGGATCCAGGGCAGCCGTGGGCTCATCCAACAGCACAAAGGGCGCTCCCTTGTACACGGCTCTTGCCAACGCGATCTTCTGGGCCTCTCCGCCAGACACCTCCACCCCGTCATTGTCAAAATCCCGGTAAAGAATGGTTGACAGGCCCTTCTCCTGATGCTTCAGGAATTCCTCCAGCCCCGCCTTCTCCAGGGCATCCCGGACCTTCTCCTCCGAATACGCTTCCGACACCGCTGCATTTTCCCCCAGGGTAAAGGAAAACAGCTTGAAGTCCTGGAAAACCACAGAGAACAGGCTCAAGTACTCCTGATAATCATAGCGCCGAATATCGATGCCATTCATAGTGATCACCCCTTCCGTGGGATCATAGAGACGGCACAGCAGTTTGATAAAAGTGGACTTGCCGCTACCGTTCATGCCCACCACTGCCATCTTCTCCCCCATGGTAAATTCCATATTGATATCCTTCAGGGCGTAAGTCTCACTGCCCGGATAGCAAAAGGATACATGCTCGAAAGCAATCCTATACTCCCCGTCCACCCGCTTCTCCACCGGCAGGCAGCCCTTTTTCATCTGACTGGGCATATCCAGGTATTCGAAATACCGTTCCAGATAATCCGCGTTGAACCACAGCACTACCGCATCCCCCCAGCAGGATTTCATATTTTGGATAAACCGGTCAATGCTCTGGGTGTACTGGGTCATGCCACCCACCGTAATCCGCCCCATAAGCGCCGCGAAACCTGTCAGACAATAGGTCAGGGCCACTGTGAACTTCTGGGTAAATCCGGAGATTACGTTTAGGGGAACGGTTTTACAGGCACACCTGTCCAACGCCCTGTCGTTAAAATGATGGGTTGCCAGCAGCCTGTCGATCATCAGTCTGCCAATCCGGAAGATGCGGATCTCCTTCCCTCTCTCGTACTGATTAAAATAATCCAGATAGCAGTCCCTCTGAACGCAGTTCTCGCTGATAGTCCGGTCTTTCTCCAATGCAGCCCTGTTGCTGGCAGCCGTGCATCTTCCGCTGATCCAGATCCCCAAAGCCGCCAGCACCACGAAAAGCACTGTGAAGAGCCCGTAATCACGCGTCCTCAACAAAAGCTCCCACACCATGGCAACAGACAGTCCCATCCCCACAAAGCTGCTTAAAAGTTCCGGCAGACATCTCCGTATGGCCTCCAGATTTTTCCCGTCATTAAAGGTTTCGCGCACCACCCGTTTCAAAAGCATGTGGGTCTTCTCCTCCTCCAACAGGCCGTAGTCCAGCTCCATCATCTTTCTGGCAAAGATCATATTCTGCTTCTCCCCAAACTCGAACCTCTTGTGATCCGCCAGGACTCCAAGAAATTCCCCGCAAAAATCCAACACCAGCGTACCGCCGAGAAGCAGCGCCGCATACAGAATCAGTGTCTCGGCAGACCTGTTTCCAAACATCTCGTCCAGAAGCCTTGCCGAAAACCAGATAGACCAATAAGGCCTGCAGGTCCATATCACCCACTCCATAATTGCCGCTCCCATGTAGCCGCCGAATTCCCTGTGCAGAATCCCGAACGCCCGCTTATAGATCCGCAAGATTTTCCTGATCTTCCCTTTTTCCTTCTTCTCAGTTACTGACATAACCGCTCACCTCCCATGCGGGATCCATCTGAGATGAAAACCCTTCCGCCCTGTCCTTCTGATAATAATGGCTCTGAACCTGGAACAGCTGATAATAAATACCCTTTTTCTCCATCAGTTCCTCATGGCTGCCCTGCTCCACGACATGGCCGCCCTCCAGCATTATGATCCTGTCACAGAACCTCGTGCTTGCCAGCCGGTGGGAGATAAACAGGGATGTCCTGCCCCTGGTCAGCTCGTTATATTTCTGATAAAGCTGGTTTTCCGCAATGGCATCCAGGGCTGCCGTAGGCTCATCCAGCACCAGGATGGGCACCTCCCGGTAAATGGCTCTGGCCAGAAGAAGCTTTTGCGTCTCCCCGCCGGACAAGTTCACTCCTTCCCGAAATATCTCCTTCTGCACATAGGTATCCATACCGTGGGGCAGACTCTCTACCTTCTCCAAAAGTCCGGCCTGATCCAGACACTCCCGCACCCGCTTCCGATCCGCCTCCTCCGGGGCACAGGCCGCTACATTCTCTAAAATAGTGGCAGGAAGCACCCCCGTATCCTGAAATACCACTGAGAACATCTGATACCATTCTTCCAGGCTCCATCTGGTTGACGTTTTTCCGTCCAGCAAAATTTCTCCCTCCGTAGGCTCATACATGCCGCAGAGCAGCTTGATCAGGGTTGTCTTGCCCGCGCCGTTGAGCCCCACCAGGGCGATTTTCTCCCCCGGGCGGATGGTAATGTCCACATCCTTAAGCGCGTCCTCCCGGGCTCCGTAATACCGGAATGATACGTGGGAAAAGGTAATGCCGGGAGCCTGTCCTTCGGGAATCCGGGAGAACTCCCCTGCCGATCCATAAGGAATAGAGCTGTCCGTCCGGACCTCAGGCGATCTTTCCCCGAAGTCGCCTTTCCGTTCTTCAGGCTCTTCGCTCCTGCGCGTATCCGGGCGCTCCATCATTTTACGGTAATCTGCAATAGATAATTCGTCTTCCCGAACATCCCTCAGCGCTCCGGAAACATTCGACAGCGTATAACTCAGACTCAGCGCCAGCCCCACATACAGGACGAAATCATCCGGCTTCACCCGTCCTTCCAGTACACCCCAGATCAGGAAACCGTATACAAACGCCTGTTTTATCATCTCTACAAGCTTACCCAAAAGCCCCATGGATGCCGCCTGGAGGCGCTGCTTTTTCTTCCATCTCCTGCGCTCCCCCAGCAGCCCCTTATACTTGGGCAGAAGCCAACGGTCCGCCGCGTACAGCCTCATATCCTTCACATAGGAGAAATTTCCCATCCGCTCGGAGATATAGCTGCTCTTCCGCTCCAGGGGAATCCAGGTGTCCCTGTGCTTCTTCTCCCAGGCAAGGGAACGCTTTCCTGCCTGATACTGCAGCCAGGTTCCCGCTGCCATCACCAGGATTACCGCAGGGTGCAGCGTGACCAACAGCCCGGATGTGACAGGGATTGTGATCAGCAGATGCAGCAGATAAAGGGAATCCCAGATACATGTCCTGGCATCTCTGTCCCAATGATAATAAAGCTGCTGGGCCTGGCTGATCATCTTCTTGTACTCGGAATCCTCCAGATTGCTGTAGGGGGTGCGGCAGATTTTCTCCAGGATCCGCTCCTCCAGCACATGCCGGTATTTCAGGCCTGGGTTGCTGATCAGATAATCCCCCACGGACTGGCTCTGCCAAAACAGGTAAAAGATCAGCTCCATCCCAAACAGCGTCCCCACCAGCCTTCCTACCGAAGCCTTCTCCGCCACCAGGGCTACCGCTGTTTTCGGAATATACAGTCCCAAATAGGTGGATGCCAGTCCCCCGATTATGATCATGGCAGTAAAAAGGATATTCCATCTGCTGTTCCTGAAAAATCCTTTATAGAGAAACCAGTAATTGCTGATGAGACTGTGTTCCGTTTCTTTCTTAGTTGTCTTTTCGTTTAACTCTTCTTTATTCACATCAATGCTCCCTCCTCGCCATATAAAACCCTTTGCCTGTCTGGCAGCATATATCCGCATGGGTGACAGCCCGCTCCAGCCAGTGGATCAGGAACCTGTACAGCCCTGGAAAATTGGAGGAATCCGTCCTGTATGGAGCGCCGGCCCTGCGGATTGTCTGCCACTGCCTTTATTTTACATTATTCTTTTCGTTTTTGTGGATTTTTCCCTGAATGGTATGCGTGGAAACGCGAATTGTAAAAAAGGGAGGTGCCGTAGCGAAGGCATACAAAACCCACCAATGCCTTATACAAAATGCCACTTCGCTTACAGCAGCTCCGTTTCATCAGACCTGTTCAAATAATTCGGAATGCTCTTACTTTATGAAATGCTCTTTACTCTATGGTCCACTTTTATTCTATGAATGTCCCTTACTGCATTTTATACCTCTCTATCAGACATTCGTGCCCCTCATCCTCGTCATAATTTATCCCGACCAATAAAATATCGCCGGTATATTCTTTCACCCATTGGGCGTAATGCTTCTCTTTGATCTGCATGATGGCGCCCTGTCCGGAATGATTCCACTTCAGTTCAATCAGCAGCGCCGGATGATCCGTATTTTTCCTGGGCAAATAGACAATATCGGCATACCCTTTCTCCGAAGGCAGTTCCAGATTAGGCGGCAGATAATAGGCTCTGGTACTGTAGTAAGCCACGAGCACAGTACATTTCAATGAATTTTCATCATTATACTTCAAAATCGATGCCGTCTCGTCATGGATAGCAGCTATGCCCTCCGCCACGGAATTCCCATCCAGAGCCCATGTAGTTTTCAGCAAGTCAGAAGAACGCTTGAGAGCCTGCTGTATCCCGCTCCAGTCCGGCCCGTCCATCGCCTTCAGAAATTCCTGGGATATCTCCAGGTTCGGAATAAATGCTTCACTGGTGTTTTTGTCAAAAGTCAAATATCCCAGATGGATTAACAATACATAAATATCATCCTTTGATGAAAAAGTCGTCATATCATTCTGGAACTTCTCGGGATTCACTTTGCAGCGCCCGTTGCCCAGCATCGTGACAATATCTTCCTTCAGCCCGTCAAAATTCTGATCGATATAAACCTTGAGAGCCTCATAAGTACCGCCTTTACGGCCTCACCCCTTTAGCGGCAGCAGCACCTCCGTGACAAAAGCGCTCTCATCGCTCTGACGGTTCACATACCCGTGATATCTGGCCGCAATGCTGTCAATGCTCAGCATTCCCAGCCCCCGATCCGGCGCTTTGGTGGAACGGTAGCGGCTCCCCTCCTTCTTCATTTTAATATCATGGGAATTTGCCACAGACAGATAAAGCTGCTCCTTCAGCATCCCGATATAAATGCGCAGAAAACGATCTTCTCCCTCCTTCTGGCTCTCGCACCCCTCTATGGCATTGTCCAGGAGATTCCCCAGAAGCACACAGAGATCATAATCCGCCACAGACAGTTTTGCCGGCAGGACTACTTTCACATTCACATCAATCCCCCTGGCCCTCACCATGGCGATCTTGCTGTTCAATATGGCATCCAAAGCCAGGTTTCCTGTCTCGATCACCTTGCTGACCCGGGCCAGCTCCTCGTCCAGTTTCAGGATATATTCGGACAGCTCCTGATATTCGCCCATGTCCAGCTGAGCCTTCATCACCTGAAGATGATTCTTAAAATCATGCCGCCAGGTACGCATCTGTTGGTACATTGCCTGGACTTCCTCATAATGTGTTTCCATCAGGGCGTGCCGGGACCCCAGTTTTCTCTCGGCAATGCGCCTGTGTATCCCTTCAAACATAACCTACTCCTGTTCCTCACCTCTCCTCCAACGAACCTTTCCTCATCCTGTATTTCACGCAGGATTTTTCTCTCATGATTCTTCTGCTCCCCTGTGATATTCCAGAAACGCCTGATACAGCTGCGCCCTCTTTCCCCTGCTCACGGGAACGGAAGCGCCATACTCAAGGAACACCTCATTCCTGTCAATCCTGCGGACATAGGGCAAATGCACCAGATAGGAACGATGGCACCGCAAAAAAAACGTACCCGACAGTCTCTCCTCCAAATCGCCCAGGCACAATTTCGCCTCCCGGCAACAAAGACTTTCCCCGGCTTTCTCCGGAGTCAGGTACAAAGCTGCCGTATGAGAAAAGGCTTCCGCATAGACGATGCGGCTCATCGGTATTCTCTCTGCTTCCGCTTCCGTCTCCAGAAACAGAAAACTCTCCTTTTTCGAAACCGTTGCCGCCGCCCTGTCCAAAACATCCCGCAACCGCCCTTCCGCCACCGGCTTCACCAGAAAATGAAGTGCCTGTACATCATATCCCTGGCTCATGTACTCCGGCAGCCCCGTGAGGAATACGATGGTAATCCCCCTATCCTTCCGCCGGATATGTCTGGCCAGCTCCATACCGTTCATGCCGCCGCCCAGATCGATATCCAGCAGGAGCAGGTCATAGTCCATACACTCCATCCAGTCCATAAGGAAAGCTTCACAGCCTGCATAGGGATAGACCGTCGTCTTCTGTCCTCTCGCCTCTCCCCAGTCTTCCACCATACGCCTCACATTTTTCGCCTGTGTAGGGTCATCCTCACAGATCGCCACTTTCAGCAGCATCGATCAACCAACTCCTTATCATGAAATGCAGTACAACCGAATTATGCCTCCTGCGCCTTCAGCATCAGCACATACCTGGCCAGGGCATCCTGCCATGCAGGCAGCTTGTGAAATCCGTTCTCCGTCAGCTTATTATTGTCCATACGGCTATTAGCCGGGCGTTTTGCCTTGGCCGCATATTCTGCCGTCGTCACAGGCACTACCTTTACATCCACTCCTGCCTCTTTGAAAATCGTGCAGGCAAATTCATACCAGGAACAGATTCCTTCGTTGGTTGCATGATAAACGCCGTATTTGTCCGTAACCACCATATCCGCCAGCAGCTTCGCCAGATCATAGGTATAGGTGGGCGATCCGAACTGATCGTTGACGACACGAATGGTATCATGGGTTTTTGCCAGGTTCAGCATGGTTCTGACAAAGTTTTTGCCATTGATACCGAAGACCCAGGCGATGCGGACGATAAAGTATTTGTTCAGAATCTCCCGCACCGCAATCTCTCCCTCATACTTGGTCCGTCCATACACGCTCTGCGGATCACAGGCATCCTCCGGTTTCCAGAAATGAGTCCCCTCCCCGCCGAAAACATAGTCCGTACTGATCTGGATCATCTTGACATCCAGCTCTCTGCAGACCTTTGCGATATTCCGGGGTCCCTCTGCATTCACCCTGCGGCACAGCGCTTCATTCTCCTCGGCTGCGTCCACCGCTGTGAAAGCCGCGCAGTGAATCACCGCATCCGGCGCGGCTTCCTTTATCACACGATCCACACTGAACGGATCCGTAATATCCATCTCTTCGATATCCACGCCCACCGTCTCTATGCCCCGTCCATTCAGCTCCTTTACCACATCATATCCCAACTGTCCCTTTACGCCCGTTACCAGAATCTTCATAGCTTACCTCCGCTCCCTCCAACCCTCTGTCCTGTCCGGCTGTTCTGTCCTGTATTGCCTTCATTCCCGATCTTCTTTCGCCGACTCCAATCCGCCGGCTCCTCTTCGCTTTAAAGTTTGCCGCGTAGAAGTCTTTATTCTATTACAGCAAGAGGGTGCTGATCTTTTCAACCACACCCTCTTGCTTTCTCTGTAAAACGTTTTATCGTTTTTTATTTCTTATTATATAGGGTGCACTTATTCCGCGCTTCCCATTACGGCAAAATCCTCTGCATCATCCGGATCCGCTTCCAGCATTTCGGCATCATCCATTTCATCCGGATCTTCCAGGGCATCCGGCTGCATATCTTCGTCCAAATCCTGCGTCCGGTCAAAGGCTTCCGCCTCTTCCGTCATGCTTTCCTCATAAGCACCGTCTTCATCAAAGGCTATTGTCTCTTCCTCTGAATAACTCTCTTCCATGGAATGTTCCATCCCTTCATCGAAAGCGATGGTTTCCACCTCATCCGTGTTCAGCCGGATATTGCGGTAGCGTTTCATACCGGTGCCCACCGGAATCAGCTTACCGATAATCACGTTCTCCTTCAGACCGATCAGATTATCCACCTTACCCTTGATGGCCGCCTCCGTCAACACCTTGGTAGTCTCCTGGAAGGATGCTGCCGACAGGAAAGAATTGGTGGCCAGTGCCGCCTTCGTAATTCCCAGCAGAACCTGCTTCCCATCTGCCAGTTCCTTTCCCTCTGCAAAAAGGGCTTCGTTCATATCCTCATAATCCAATACATCCACCAATGTGCCCGGCAGGAATTCCGTATCTCCGCTATTCTCGATACGGACCTTCTTCAACATCTGACGCACGATCACTTCAATATGCTTATCCGCGATATCCACACCCTGGAGACGGTACACACGCTGCACCTCACGAAGCATATAATCCTGTACGGCACGGATCCCCTTGATCTTCAGCAAATCATGAGGATTTACACTACCTTCCGTAAGCTCGTCTCCTGCCTCCAACAGCTGCCCGTCCAATACCTTGATTCGAGATCCATAGGGAATCAAATACGCCTTATTTTCGCCGGTCTCCTCGTTGGTGATAAGCACTTCACGTTTTTTCTTGGTATCCCGCAGCTCTGCTCTGCCGCCGAACTCGGCGATAATAGCAAGTCCCTTGGGCTTCCTGGCCTCGAAAAGCTCCTCCACACGGGGAAGACCCTGTGTAATATCGTCACCGGCCACACCGCCTGCATGGAAGGTTCTCATGGTCAGCTGTGTACCGGGTTCCCCGATGGACTGGGCCGCTATAATTCCCACGGCCTCACCTACCTGTACCGCCTCGCCTGTGGCCATATTGGCCCCGTAACACTTTGCACAGATTCCCACATGGGAACGGCAGGTCAGAATGGTACGAATCTTCACAGCCTCTATGGGATTCCCCTTCTCGTCCACGCCGGCGCTCAAAATCCTTGCCGCCCGGCTGGGAGTAATCATGTGATTGTGTTTTACGATCATCTCCCCGTCTTTATCATAAATATCCTCACAGGAATACCTTCCCGTGATTCTGTCCTTCAGACTCTCAATGGTCTCCTTGCCGTCCATAAAGGCTTTCACCGTTATGCCGGGGATCTCCGTCCTGCCTTCGCTGCAGTCTACTTCACGGATACTCAGCTCCTGGGACACATCTACCATACGCCTGGTCAGATATCCGGAGTCGGCAGTACGAAGGGCCGTATCGGATAAGCCCTTTCTTGCGCCGTGGGCGGACATGAAATACTCCAAAACGTCCAATCCCTCACGGAAATTTGACTTTATGGGCAGTTCGATGGTTCTTCCCATAGTATCCGCCATCAGTCCGCGCATGCCGGCCAGCTGCTTGATCTGCTGGTTGGAACCACGGGCGCCGGAGTCCGCCATCATATAGATATTATTATACTTATCCAGTCCTGCCAGCAATACCTCTGTCAGTTCCTTATCCGTCTCGTTCCAGGTCTCCACCACCGCACGGTATCTCTCCTCTTCGGTAATCAGACCCCTCCGGAAGTTAACGGAAATCTTATCCACCGTGGCCTGAGCCTGGGCCAGCATCTCCGGCTTCTTTTCAGGCACAGTCATATCCGAAATAGACACTGTCATTGCGGCCTGTGTGGAATATTTGTAGCCGATAGACTTCACGTCATCCAGCACTTCTGCAGTACGGGATGCCCCATGAGTATTGATTACCTTCTCCAGGATCTGTTTCAGCCCCTTTTTGTCCACATGGAAATCCACTTCCGGCTTCAGAAAGTTCTCCGGAATGCTTCTGTCCACAAATCCCAGATCCTGCGGTAAAATCTCATTGAAAATAAAACGCCCCAGCGTAGACTCCACATTGCCTGTGACGAGTTCTCCCGCCTCGTTCTTTTTGGACACCCGCACCGTAATCCTGGAATGCAGTGTACAATATTTATTCTCATAAGCCAGTATGGCTTCGTTCACATTCTTGAAGAACTTCCCCTCCCCTAAAGCACCAGGTCTCTCCTGGGTCAGATAGTAAATTCCCAGCACCATATCCTGGGACGGTACGGCCACCGGACCGCCGTCGGAGGGCTTTAACAGATTATTGGGCGACAGCAGCAGGAAACGGCACTCTGCCTGCGCCTCCACGGAAAGCGGAAGGTGAACTGCCATCTGATCTCCGTCAAAGTCCGCGTTAAATGCAGTACATACCAACGGATGCAGCTTAATCGCCTTACCCTCTACCAGAATAGGCTCAAAAGCCTGGATTCCCAGCCTGTGTAGTGTAGGTGCACGATTCAGCATGACAGGATGCTCCTTAATAACCTCTTCCAGCACATCCCATACCTGCGTGTCCATCTTGTCTACCAGTTTCTTGGCGTTTTTAATATTCTGGCTGATCCCCTTTGCCACCAGTTCCCGCATAACAAAGGGTTTAAACAATTCGATAGCCATCTCCTTAGGCAGACCGCACTGATAAATTTTCAGTTCCGGCCCTACCACGATAACGGAACGGCCGGAATAGTCCACACGCTTGCCCAGCAGGTTCTGACGGAAACGCCCTGTCTTGCCCTTGAGCATATCGGACAGAGATTTCAGCGCCCGATTTCCGGGTCCGGTTACTGGACGGCCTCTTCTGCCGTTATCGATCAGAGCATCCACTGCCTCCTGCAGCATCCTCTTCTCATTGCGCACAATGATGTCCGGGGCGCCCAGCTCCAGCAGTCTCTTCAGACGATTATTTCTGTTGATGATTCTTCTATATAAATCGTTCAGGTCGGAAGTGGCAAAACGGCCGCCGTCCAGCTGCACCATGGGCCTGATATCCGGCGGGATGACCGGAATCGCATCCATCACCATCCAGTCGGGCTTATTCCCCGACTCACGGAATGCCTCGATCACTTCCAGCCGCTTGATAATTCGGGCCCGCTTCTGTCCTGAAGAATCCTTCAGGCCGGCCCGCAGCTCCTCCGCATCCGCGTCCAGATCAATCGCCTGCAGCAGCTCCTTGATTGCCTCTGCGCCCATTCCTACACGGAACTTGTTGCCATAAGTGTCCCTGGCATCCTGATATTCCTTCTCCGAGAGAATCTGTTTGTAGTCCAGTCCGGATTCTCCGGGATCCAATACAATATAAGACGCAAAATAAAGCACTTTTTCCAGCACTCTGGGTGACAGATCCAAAATCAATCCCATACGGCTGGGAATCCCTTTGAAATACCAGATATGAGACACCGGGGCCGCCAGTTCGATATGTCCCATACGCTCTCTCCGCACACTGGACTTGGTGACTTCCACACCGCATCTGTCACATACAACACCCTTATATCTGATCTTTTTATATTTACCGCAATGGCACTCCCAGTCCTTGTTCGGTCCGAAAATCTTCTCACAGAACAAACCGTCCCTCTCGGGCTTTAATGTCCTGTAATTGATCGTCTCCGGCTTCATAACCTCGCCGTGAGACCATTCCCGAATCTTCTCGGGTGAAGCTAATCCAATCTTAATGGCATCAAATGTCATGGGCTGATATGCTGTCGCTTCATTTTTGGTTTCTGACATACCTGGCACTCCCTTCTATATCTAAGTCTCTCTAAGCTGCCTCAATACTCGTCGCTGCCTTCAAACGCTTCCTCGGCCTCCTCGTCGAAGGCCACATCATCGAAATCGTCCTCCGCATCGTCCTCGTCCTCATCGGAAGCCACAAATTCACCGCTTTCATCGTCATATTCCTGTGTCTGATAACCCATCTCGCCCAGAGAGTCATTCCCATAATCGTCATATTTGCGATCGTCGCCCATCTCGTAACGGTAATCCGTATCGCCGTAATCGATGGTCTCCATAATCTCTACTTCCGTTTGATCCTCACGAAGCACCCGCACGTCAAGTCCCAATGCCTGCAATTCCTTCAGCAGCACCTTGAAGGACTCGGGAATACCGGGCTCGGGAATATTGTCTCCCTTGATGATGGCTTCATAAGTCTTGACACGCCCTACCACATCGTCGGACTTCACTGTCAGAATCTCCTGCAGCGTATAGGATGCGCCGTATGCCTCCAGTGCCCATACCTCCATCTCTCCGAAACGCTGTCCGCCGAACTGTGCCTTGCCGCCCAGCGGCTGCTGAGTAACCAGGGAGTACGGGCCGGTGGATCGCGCATGGATCTTGTCGTCCACCAGGTGGTGCAGCTTCAGATAATGCATGTGTCCGATCGTGACAGGACTGTCAAAATACTCTCCTGTCCTGCCGTCCCGCAGACGCACCTTGCCGTCGCTGGAAATCTTCACACCCTTCCACAGTTCCCTGTGATCCCGGTTGTCCGACAGATACTGCATAACCTCCGGAAGCAGCTCCTCTTTATGCTTTGCTTCAAATTCCTCCCACTCCAGATTGACATAATCATTGGCCAGATTCAGAGTGTCGGTGATATCCTTCTCGTTTGCACCGTCAAAGATAGGCGTAGCCACATTAAATCCGAGCGCCTTCGCTGCCAGGGAAAGATGGATCTCCAGCACCTGCCCGATGTTCATACGGGAAGGCACACCCAGAGGATTCAACACGATATCCAGCGGCCGCCCGTTAGGCAGATAAGGCATATCCTCCACCGGCAGCACACGGGAAACCACACCCTTATTCCCATGACGGCCTGCCATCTTGTCACCCACGGACAACTTTCTCTTCTGTGCTATATAAATACGGACTGCCTGATTCACACCCGGGGAGAGTTCATCGCTGTTCTCCCTGGTAAACACCTTCGCATCCACTACAATACCATATTCTCCATGAGGAACCTTCAGGGAAGTATCACGCACTTCTCTGGCCTTCTCTCCGAAAATCGCCCGAAGCAGCCTCTCCTCCGCCGTCAGCTCGGTCTCGCCCTTCGGCGTCACCTTGCCTACCAGAATATCGCCTGCGCGAACCTCCGCACCGATTCGGATAATTCCTCTGTCATCCAGATCCTTCAAGGCATCATCGCCCACACCGGGTACATCCCTCGTAATCTCCTCGGGTCCCAGCTTGGTATCTCTGGCCTCCGCCTCATACTCCTCGATATGAACGGAAGTATAGACATCATCCTGAACCAGGCGCTCACTCAAAAGGACGGCATCCTCGTAATTATAACCTTCCCATGTCATGAAGCCGATCAACGGGTTCTTCCCCAGAGCCAGCTCACCCATAGCGGTGGAAGGACCGTCGGCAATCACCTGGCCTGCCGCCACATGATCTCCCTTAAATACAATGGGCTTCTGATTATAACAGTTGGACTGGTTGCTGCGGGCAAACTTGGTCAGATGGAACTCCGCCTTCTCTCCGTCGTCATAAGTCATTCTGATCAGAGCCGCAGACACATAGTCAATGGTACCCGGCTTCTTGGCCACAATACACACACCCGAGTCCACTGCCACCTTGGTCTCCATACCCGTACCGACCACAGGCGCTTCCGTGGTCAGCAAAGGCACCGCCTGACGCTGCATATTGGAACCCATCAGCGCACGGTTGGCATCGTCATTCTGCAGAAACGGAATCAGAGCCGTCGCCACGGAGAACACCATTCTGGGAGATACGTCCATATAGTCAAACATGGCACGGGGATATTCGGAAGTCTCGTCCTTATAACGGCCGGAAACGGTATTCCGTACAAAATGCCCCTCTGCATCCAGCGCCTCGCTGGCCTGCGCCACATGATAATTATCCTCTTCATCCGCTGTCATATATACAACTTCATTGGTGACCACCGGATTCTTGGGATCTGTCTTGTCTATCTTCCTGTAAGGAGCCTCAATGAAACCGTATTCATTGATTCTGGCATAGCTTGCAAGATAATTGATCAATCCGATATTGGGTCCCTCGGGGGTCTCTATGGGGCACATTCTTCCGTAATGGGAATAATGCACGTCACGGACCTCAAAACCTGCCCGGTCTCTGGACAGACCGCCGGGGCCCAGGGCGGAAAGACGTCTCTTGTTGGTCAGCTCTGCCAGCGGGTTATTCTGATCCATAAACTGAGACAGCTGAGAGGAACCGAAAAATTCCTTTACCGCCGCCGTCACCGGCTTGATATTGATCAAAGCCTGAGGCGAAGTCTCATCCGCATCATGGGTGGTCATGCGCTCCCGCACCACTCTCTCCATTCTGGACAGACCGATCCTGTACTGATTCTGGAGCAGCTCTCCCACAGAGCGGATACGTCTGTTGCCCAGATGATCGATATCGTCATCATTGCCCAGGCCGTACTCCAGATGCATATTATAATTGATGGAAGCGATGATATCTTCCTTTGTTATATGCTTGGGCACCAGTTCGTGCACATTCTTTTTAAGCGCTCCGGCCAATTTCTCCGGATCGGAGGCAAATTCCTCCAGAATCTGAGCCAGCACCGGATAGTACACCTTCTCATGGATGCCGAATTCATGGGGATCGCAATCCACAAAGCTGGTCAGATCCACCATCATATTGGAGAGTACCTTCACATTCTTCTCCTCTGTCTGAATATAGACGAAAGGAATGGCAGCATTCTGGAACGCGTCGGCCATCTCCATGGTCACTTTAGCCCCTGCCTCCGCCAACACTTCTCCCGTAGACGGATCTACCGCGTCGGCAGCCAGGATCTGATTTCGGATACGATTCCGGAAGGATAATTTTTTATTAAATTTATATCGTCCCACCTTCGCCAGATCATATCTGCGGGGATCGAAAAACATAGCGTTAATCAGGCTCTCCGCACTCTCCACGCTCAGCGGCTCACCGGGACGGATCTTTTTATACAGCTCCAGCAGCCCCTCCTGATAATTCTCGGCAGTATCCTTGGAAAAGCTGGCCTCGATCTTCGGCTCGTCCCCGAAAACCTCCCGAATCTCGTCATTTGTCCCGATTCCCAGCGCACGGATCAGCACAGTCACCGGAACCTTACGGGTTCTGTCCACACGTACATAGAAAACGTCATTTGAGTCCGTCTCATACTCCAGCCACGCACCTCTGTTGGGGATCACGGTACAGGAATACAGCTTCTTCCCCAGCTTGTCATGCCCTATTGCATAATAGATACCGGGGGAACGCACCAACTGGCTTACGATGACACGCTCTGCTCCATTGATTACGAAAGTACCGGTCTCTGTCATCAGAGGAAGATCGCCCATGAAAATCTTATGTTCACTGATTTCTTCTTTTTCCTTATTGTAGAGACGAACCGTCACCGTCAGCGGAGCCGCATAGGTGGCATCCCTCTCCTTGCATTCCTCGATCGAATATTTTACATCGTTTTTGCTCAGTTCAAAGTCAACAAATTCAAGACTTAATGAGCCGCTGTAGTCAGCAATGGGGGAGATATCGTCAAAAGCTTCTCGCAGTCCCTCCGAAAGAAACCACTGATAGGAATCCTTCTGAACTTCAAGCAGATTTGGCATCTCCAATACTTCATTTTGACGCGCGTAGCTCATACGCATAACTTTGGTGCCGGCAACTGGACGTATTCTGTTTTTCTCCATTGACATTTCACCCCATTCTTTCTGTGCGAAATCCGGAATTTCCAAGCGGACGTTCAAAACGGAAACAAAAGGACTCTGTCCCTGCAGCCTTCTGACGCCCAAAAATTCTTCCTGTACTTTTACGCCTGATCCGCCCACTGCCTTGCAGCCAAGGCGAAAATAACGCAAAAAAACTGCTTTATCTCCTGAAGCAGGCATAATAAAGTGTCTCTGACAATTCCTCAGGAATCCCCTCAAGGGGACTGCATCGCGCAATAATGCACTATCCATAATATCACAAATTGGAAAAGAGGTCAAGTTAAATTTAGAAAATTTTAGGAATTTAGAGCCCGTTCAGATCTTTCGGAAAACAGAAAAGACAGCTTTTAGAGAATCCGAAAACTGTCTTTCCTGTGCATTTTGCTTTCGTTATTTTACGGTTACCTTAGCGCCGACTTCTTCAAGTTTCTTCTTTACTTCCTCGGCCTCATCCTTGCTGATGCCTTCCTTGATTACCTTGGGAGCACCCTCAACGGTATCCTTCGCTTCCTTCAGGCCAAGTCCGGTAATCTCACGTACAACCTTGATAACCTTAACCTTCTCGGAACCGATCTCTGTCAGCTCTACATCAAACTCGGTCTTCTCTTCCACTTCTGCTGCGGGGCCTGCTGCCGCTACCACAACACCTGCTGCTGCGGATACGCCGAACTCTTCCTCGCAAGCCTTTACAAGATCATTCAACTCTAATACGGTCATCTCTTTGATTGCTTCAATCAGTTCCTGAGCTGTCAATTTAGCCATTTTATTTTCCTCCATTTTCTGATTTTTCCGCCGGTCCCCGAAATTTGCCGGCTACTCTGCAGTATAAACTTTATCCTTTGTCCGGCTCTTATTCTGCCGGGGCTGCTTCCGCTTCAGCAGCGGGCGCTTCGCAGGCAGATGCGCCGCCTTTTTCCGCCAGCTGATTCATAACGCGGGCAAAATTGGTGATGGGGCTCTGCAGGCTGCCCAACAATTTGGAAATAAGTACTTCTCTGGAAGGGATGCTGGCGATGGAAGCCATTCCCTTGGCATCGTATACGGTGCCTTCTACCACACCGGCCTTGATCTCCAGCTTGTTGGCTGTCTTCGCAAAATCACTGAGCACTCTGGCGGGAGCCGTAGCATCGTCAGTGGACACTGCGATGGCATTCGGGCCTTCCAGATACTCGGACAAGCCTTCAAACTCTGTACCCTTGAAAGCGAAATTCATAAGGGTATTTTTGTACACCTTGTAGGTAATTCCTGCCTCACGCAGATTCTTGCGCAGCTGTGTATCCTGCTCAACGGTAAGTCCGCAATAATCTACCAAAACGACTGACTGCGCGTCTTTAATGCAGGCGGAAATCTCATCCACAATGGGTTTCTTTAATTCAACCTTTGCCATTTCTTTACCTCCTTATAGATTTTATGCCGATAAAGAAGTCATTTAAAAACCCTCCGGCTTTCGAAATGAGACTCCCCTAAGCAAGCCTTAGGAGGAGTCCCTCTCTTCCGGAGGGAAATCGTCAACTGTAAGCTTCTGCGCCTGCTTCATCAAACAAACGCTTCGCTGCATCCTTCTCCTCGGTAGGATTTACGCCCGGAGAAAATCTCCTGCACCTACTGTCTTCGGCTTGGTTCTCAGACCATTATACATCATACCACACAGGAAGTGCCTGCGTCAAGCCCCAAATCTAAAAAACTATCGTTTGCAGGCCCATTGTTGTTACTGTTCACGGCTTTGCCGTTCACAGCAACATGATGCACACAAAATGAGCAAAGAGCGCTCATTTCGGCGCCCGCTGTCTCGGGCTTTTCGTGCATAATGCGCACGAAAACCCTCACGGAGACACCGGGTGAACAGTAACCAGTTGTTACCGCTACTCGGTGCCGTCGCAAGGCGTTTTCTCGTGCTCTTTGAGAGACAAACCCGAAACTGCGGGTGCCAAAACGGGCTGCTCTTGCCCGTTTTCAGGCTGTGTGCCGCCGGCCTTCCCGTATGGCAGATGATATTCCATTTATTTGTCGTCAACTCTTAAAATCTGGCCACATTCAGCTTCACTCCGGGGCCCATGGTACTTGTCAACGTAATGCTTCTCAAAAACTGTCCCTTCACTGCGCTGGGCCTTGCCTTCACAATGGCATCCATGAGCGCATTGAAGTTCTCCTTCAGCGCCTCGTCCGTAAAGGACACCTTGCCTACAGGTACATGGATGATGTTGGTCTTGTCCAGACGGTACTCGATTTTACCGGCCTTGATATCCTTCACGGCCTTGGTTACATCCATGGTAACCGTGCCGGCTTTCGGGTTCGGCATCAGGCCCTTGGGACCTAAGACTTTACCTAGACGGCCTACAATACCCATCATATCGGGGGTTGCCACTACTACGTCAAAGTCCAGCCAACCATCCTTCTGGATCTTGGGAATCAGCTCCTCGCCGCCTACGAAATCAGCGCCTGCCGCTTCTGCCTCATTTACTTTATCACCCTTTGCAAATACCAGAACTCTGACAGTCTTACCTGTTCCGTTGGGCAGTACTACCGCGCCGCGGATCTGCTGCTCTGCATGACGCCCGTCGCAGCCTGTTCTGATATGCACTTCAACTGTCTCGTCAAATTTTGCCGATGCGGCCTTCTTCACCAATGCGATTGCCTCATCCGGCTCATAAAGTGTAGTACGGTCCACAAGCTTTGCGGCCTCTACATATTTCTTGCCATGTTTCATTATTCTACCTCCTAGGTTCAAGCGACAATTGTTTATTGTCTCCCATATAAGTTTTTACGGCTAAAATCAGTCCTCGATTGTAATACCCATGCTGCGTGCGGTTCCGGCGATCATGCTCATGGCGGCTTCCACGCTTGCCGCATTCAGATCCGGCATCTTCATCTCTGCAATTTCCTGAAGCTTCGCTTTGGAAAGAGTAGCAACCTTTGTCTTGTTGGGCACTGCGGAACCTGATTTCAGGTTGCAGGCTTTCTTCAACAAAACAGCCGCAGGAGGAGTCTTCGTAATGAAACTGAAAGATCTGTCCGCATATACGGTGATCACCACGGGAATGATGACGTCACCCTTGTCTGCGGTCCTTGCGTTGAACTGCTTCGTAAATTCAACAATGTTCACGCCGTGCTGTCCAAGTGCAGGACCTACTGGCGGAGCCGGTGTTGCCTTGCCGGCAGGAATCTGCAATTTGATGTAACCTGTTACTTTTTTTGCCATCTTGGCACCTCCTAATAATGTGGTAAACCGTTATCGGCCAGACATACGCCGATGACGGCAATTCGGCGCAGGTTCTTTCTCGCACCTGCTCCCACGTTCCCGGACAAAGACTTTCCTTACACAGTCCCCGCATTCTGCGGAGGACTTACCGCGCCGCCGGTACTGATTTTCCCCGGCAACCTGTCCCGTCTCTGCCCTTCTGTATCAAACCGTCCTTTCAGACGGAAAATACCTTTGCTATAGCTTTCTGACCTCCGCGAAGCTGATCTCCACCGGAGTCTCCCTGCCGAACAATTCTACATTGATGGTGGCAGTCTGCTTGCTGTAATCAAGCTTCTGCACAACGCCTATGGTATCTTTCCAGATGCCGGCCACCACTGCGATGCTGTCTCCTTCCCCGAAATCAATGGAGACATTCTCAGCCTTGATCCCCAAAGGCTTCATCTCGGCCTCTGTAAGCGGTACCGGCTTGCTTCCCGGCCCCACAAAGCCCGTGACACCCCGGGTATTCCGAACCACATACCATGTGTCGTCGTTCATCTCCATATTGAGGAGCACATAACCAGGAAACATCTTCTTCTGAACCGTCTTCCTGGCCCCGTTTTTCATCTCTATTACATCCTGCAGGGGAACCCTCACTTCCAAAATCTGTTCTGCAAGGTGCTTATTGTTCTCGATGGTCTTCTCAATATTGGCTTTGACTTTGTTTTCATATCCTGAGTAGGTATGGACTACATACCATTTTGCCTCTGCCATAATCACCCTCGCCCTAAATCGATGTAATGAAATTTACGCCGTATTTCGCAACGTAATCTATCAGCGCAATGACTACCCCTACCGCAACCGAAATTGCGACTACCGCAATTGACTGCTTTAAGGTAGCCTGCCTGTCCGGCCATATAATCTTCTTAAATTCAACCTTTACCCCTTTGAAAAAGCCGGGTTTTGCTTTCTTTTCCGCAGAATCTCCCATTTGAACCAACCCTTTCCGTCCTCAGCGCGGAACGCCTCTCTATTTGGTGTCCAGGAAACTATTTTGTTTCTAAGAAGCTACTTTGTTTCTAAGAAACTATTTTGTTTCTAATAGAAACTACTTTGTTTCTTTGTGCACTGTATGCTTCCTGCAGAATCTGCAATACTTCCGTACCTCCATCCTGTCGGGATGGTTCTTCTTTTCCTTGGTAGTATTGTAGTTACGCTGCTTGCACTCGGTACAAGCCAAAGTGATTTTTGTACGCATTTCGCTACCTCCACGTATTCTTTACTCTCATCATTTTAAGCATAAAAAAAAGACCTACAACCTTATCTCGTTTTCTTACTATAACACAGTCAAGTTCCTCCGTCAACTGTTTTTTCTTATATTTCCGGCATTTTTTCCGGGTATTTTTCTGTTTCCCTTCCGGCTGTTGCGGATGGTATTTTACTCCTTTCTGTTGTGGACAAGATTTTCCGCTTTTCCGCTGCACCCAGTATTTTCCCTTTTTCTGCGGCAGACGATATTTCCTCTTTTCCGCTTCGAACAATATTTTCTATTTCTATGCTATACCCGGTATTTTCCTCTTTCCGCTACGAACGACATTTTCCTCTTTTCCGCTCCGGACATGTGTCGGAAATCTGAAATTTATATAAATTTTTTTAAGCGGAGGACTTTCCTTCCACTTGTTTCCAGCCGATATATAAGATATAATATTAACTCAGGAAGAACATTGAGTCAACTTCTAATTCTATATAGGCCGGGCTCATGTAATTACGGTATCATGTTGATTCGGAATTGCACTTAGTCAACCTTTGATTCCATATGCGCCGGACCCATATAACTACGGTATCATGTTGATTCGGAAAAACATTAAATCAACTTCTGATTCCATATGCACCGGACTCATGTAACTACGGTATCGTATTGATTCGGAAGAACATTAAGTCAACTTCTGATTCCATATGCACCGAACTCATGTAACTACGGTATCGTATTGATTCGGAAGAACATTAAGTCAACTTCTGA
>CAJUCE010000043.1:0-2888 GCA_910584865.1 uncultured Acetatifactor sp. | reverse complement strand
TTCCATATGCACCGAACTCATGTAACTACGGTATCATGTTGACTCAAAAGAGCATTAAATTAAGTTTTGATTTTATATGCGCCGGGACGCGAAATTATGGTACAACGGCCTTGCCTAAGGCATGAAGCGACCTGATGGTCTTCTCTATGAGCGTTGCTGTGCTCCAAAATGTTGCATCGAATACTGCACAAGGGGCACGCGCATGACGGAACTAAAATCAGGAGGCAATATTATGGGACCTGTTATGAATACGGTTTATAATAATTATCTCACCACATACACGCCGAAGCCGCTGACAAAATATGATTCTCATAAGAAAAGCGAGCTTCGCAATATATACAACTCTATTGTCAAACTGAACAAAGATGCTCCCTGGTATCTTCCCACCACCAGCAAGGATACGCAGCAATATGCTGTGGACCTGAAAGAAAATGCCCGGGGGCTGCGCAATACCATCGCGCAGCTGGGAGGATTGGAGAAGGAAGGATTATTCCGCCAGAAGAGCGCCTATTCCACTGATGAAACGATAGCTACCGTCTCCTATGTGGGTCCGGAGGATGCGGTTTCCGATCTTCCCGAATTCCAGCTGGAGGTACATTCGCTGGCTACTTCCCAGGAGAATCTTGGACTGTTTCTTCCTAATAATGGGCGTGTAACTCTGGATTCGGATACCTATTCCTTTGACATCAGTATCAATGACATGAATTACGAGTTCCAGTTTTCGGTAGAAGAAAACGAAACCAACCGCGAAGTGCAGGATCGGCTGGTACGCCTGATCAATAATTCCGAGATCGGTATCCGCGCATCCATTGCAGAATCAGAAGGCCGCAGTTCCCTGCGTCTGACATCCGAATCCACCGGTTTGACCGGAGGCCGCGACTATATCTTTGCAGTCAGTGACAACCGCACCAGCAAGACGGCCGGCACGGTAGAATATTTTGGTCTGGATTATACCAGCCGGGAGCCTGCCAATGCGCATTTCACCATAAACGGAGAAGAAAGCACTGCGCCTTCCAATCATTTTACCATAGACAAATTGTTTGAGGTACATCTGAAGGGCATCAATTCCCAGGAGCAGCCGGTAATGATCGGTCTGAAAACGGATGTAGAATCTCTCACGGACAATGTTTACCACCTGGTAGGCGGTTATAACGATTTTATCAAGGCTGCCTCCTCTTATCTGGAGACCCAGACCAGAAGCCGTCAGCTGGTCCGCGAGATGAGCGGCATTGCATCCGTATACGAGGATTCCCTGGGGACAATGGGATTAAACCTGGAAGCAGACGGTACGCTGGCCGTGGACAGGGATACCCTTCATCAGACGGCAGCCCAGTCCCAAGATATTAATAAAACCTTCAGTCCGCTGAAGAGCTTTTCCAATATGCTGCTGCGCAAGAGCAATCAGGTGTCCTTAAATCCCATGGACTATGTGGAGAAGGTAATGGTTGCTTATAAGAATCCGGGACATAATTTCATCAATCCCTATGTTACCAGCTCTTATACCGGCATGATGTTTGACGGATATTTCTAATCGATTTCTCTTTTTACCTAAGTTCTTCATACAAAAAGAGGGTTGCCTTACGGCAACCCTCTTTTTTTCACAACATACATGCACATATTCATGGCATTCATTCATGTATTGTTTTTCGTTTACTTTTCCTGCTTAGTTCTTTTTCCCTTCGCCTTATATCTGTCGATCTGGACGAAATCATCCATCAGATCCAGAACCTTATCGCGGCCTTCCTGATTCAGCTTCACATAATTCTGCATCACGCGGTTTTCCAGTAACTGCGCTCCCAGGGAAGCATCTCTCTCCAGGGATGAAAAGTCAACGGGATTCAGGCTCAGCTTATCACACATTTTGATAACTGTCCCATATGCCATCCCCTCTATGCCACGCTCCAGGGCCGTAACCAGCGTGCTGTAAGGAATACCCATCTCCATTGCAAACTGACGCACGCTGCGATATTGGCCCAAAATTTCTTTCTTCAAGATTTCCGCTTTTGTCATTTTCTTTTCCTCCATATCAAGCATCGGTTCATGTACAAAGATAATATACGCTATTCCGTATGCCATTGCAAGCGATATTCTCAAAATTAATAATATAATATACAAATTTTAGAGTTTCTTAAGATTCTTTCGGAAACGATAAATTGTGTTTTAATGAATGGTTCCCCACTTCATTTCGTTTAAATGCAGTTTTTTTCTCCTCTATGTCCCTCAAACCTTTGCAATATCTCCCTCTCCCGAAAGCCATCAGCTAAGCTATTGTCATTGCTGCAGCAACGACAATAGCCCCTGCAAACTAAATTCATCATGCCATAAAAGGCTGAACCCCAGATCGGCGCCTATCATATCCTGCCCAAGCCGGGCATTGGCCCCTTCATAATAACTCCAATCATGTATGACACTGAAACCTCCGCCAGGGCCCCGTCAGCAACCCGGTTAAGACTGACTCCATCCTGCGTATTAGCAATTCCCTGATTCAGCCCGCGGATCTGTCTGCGCATTTTCTCCGATATGGCCAAACCTGCCGCATCGTCTGCCGCCCTGTTAATTTTGTAACCGGAGGAAAGTTTTTCTGTAGATTTCGCATTTTGTTTTCCGGTAAGATTCAGCATTCTCTGCGCATTCACTGCCGATAAATTATGTCTGATGATCATTCCAATTGCCTCTTTCTTGGAATTTTTTATCTAAAGTGAATTCTTTCCTGCAAGATAGAGAGCTCTTCAAACCAATCTCCTCTGCCTGCATAATCCACCGAAAAGAACTTCTCCAGCATACTCAGGTTCTAAGTATTGCCAAAACGCCTGGGACGGGTGATCAGGGTCACTGTGAATATTCTTGTGCGGTGAAACCGCATATCCGGGCTGGCGGAAACCGCCAGT
>CAJUCE010000042.1 GCA_910584865.1 uncultured Acetatifactor sp. | reverse complement strand
GCGTGTATTCGCATAAAACCTAAACAAATACAGTTAATAATAACAAAGAACACGCCGAGTTCGAGTGATGAAAAAGTTTACACAGATTATTTTATATGGCAGGTAGTCTATGAGATTGCCTGCTATATTTACAATCTGTCATTTTTAGGGAAATTAGCGTAGTGGATTGTTGCCAGTGTAACTATGTATTTTTATGGATGATTGTAGAAAAGATAATAAAAAATAAGCAAATATATAGCAAAATGCTTTACAAATAATGCAATATGTGATATGTTGGTAATATGAAAAAGGAAGAGGTGATATATAATGGCTCAAATTAGTTTGCGCATAGAGGATGACGTAAAGAAAAACGCAGAGCAGGTTTGCGCTGATATTGGAATGTCTTTATCTACAGCTATAAATATTTATCTCAAAAAACTAGGACGAGAAAAAAGGATACCGTTTGAAGTATCTGTTGATCCGTTTTATTCGCAGGAGAATATGACCAGACTTAAAGAATCTGTAGCGCAAATGGAGGCTACAGGTGGTAAGATACATGAGGTGAACCTTGATGATTAAGGCCTGGTCAGATGCGGCGTGGGAAGATTTTGAATATTGGACAAAGCAGGATAAAAAGACATTGAGACGTATTCTTCAGCTATTGAAGGATATTGACCGAAATGGATACGAGGGAATAGGAAAGCCAGAGAGATTAAGCGGTGATTTGGCATCCTATTGGAGCCGACGAATAGATGATGCAAACCGTATTGTTTATCGAATAGAAGATAATGTTATAAAGATTGTTCAATGTGGGTCTCGTTACAGAGACAAGTAAAGATGGCAAAATTTGACAACTGCAGGTAACCGGAAAAAGTAAAATTTAAGGAGTCCGAGCCGGAACGGATTATGGGATTGCGGCAATTAGTGACATGTAAAGAAACTGTTGTCAATATCATTGTAATAGCATAAGGGGAAGTACATGGAAATACAAGAACTTAGAGATAAGGCTTCAGAGTTAAAGAGAGAAAAGCAATCCTTTTTAAATGATACTTTTTTCTGGGTAAAGTTGGCAAGAGAGGCCGTTGAAGCATTGCCGGATACAAAATTTGAGTTTGAAGTTCCTAAAGCTGGAGCAACAGGAAAAATGAGAACTGTGGCACGAAACGATGGGCAAAGAATTAAAAACAGAATAGTAAGCAGGGATATATATAATAGTGCATTTGTATCCTCTGTTGCGGCAGTAGAGGATTATTTGTCTAAAATTATGATGTGGATTCTTCTTTGTGATAATAAGCGTATTAAATGTACAATTGCAGGTGTTAATTTTTCTAAAGAAGTCGCAATTGTGGATTTAATTGATAAGGATAAAGATACTCTTATAAAAAATGTAATAGATCAACGTATAGAAGGATTGTTTTATGCCAGTCCACAAAAACAGATAGAATATTTTGACAAAGCATTAGGTATTATAGTTGATGATGATATTTGGGGTAAATGGGTTGAGATTAAGGCAAGAAGAGATTTGTGGGTACATAATGCAGGTATAGTTAATCAGGTATATATTGATAAGGTCAGGGAATATAAATTGTGTGATTTCGGAAACGAGGCCGTTATTGACGAGCAATACTTTAGTGATTGTGTGGCAAATTTAAAAACAATGATTGGGCGTATTGATAGAGATATTAGAAATATATATAAAGTATGATGGCAACATTTTGGCAACAGAAAATCAGCAAGACAGAATAAATGGTGTAATTGAAGTAAAAAAGGGACGTGTATTTGCATAAAATCTAAACAAATATAGTTAGGAACAACAAAGAACACGCCGAGTTCGAGTAACGGATAAAATCCCGGAAATGCTGATAAAATGGGCGTTTCCGGGATTGCTTTATGCCTGTTGGCTCTAAAATGGCTCTATTTATAAAAAGAGTGGCAATTGTTTAGGGGGAATATATGAAACGTGATGAGATAATTGAGAGTAATAAAACATATTGGAATGACCATGCTGATTTGTGGTTTGGAACAACGGCACTTCCGGTGTATGGGGTACGATTTCCAACAGAAGATGATTTACATTTATTCAGTGATGTTGCGGGAAAGAAAATGCTGGAGATATGCTGTGGCAGTGGACATTCATTGAAATATAATGCTGAAAAAGGTGCAGGGGAGTTATGGGGAGTTGATCTGTCCCAAAAGCAGCTTGATAATGCAGCAAAACTTTTAAGTGACAGTGGATATTCGGCAAAGTTATTGTGCTCAAAGATGGATTGATGATATTTCTTCCAGGGCAGGACATAGCAGGAATGAACTGATGGGGACTTTTTTGGCATATGCTTTGGATAAGTGCGTGGTGGAAGAAGAAAAGGATGGGTGAGTAAAGCATAAATTGCAAAAAGGGGAAATGTAAAGCGGATATGACAAAACATAAAGAAAATACTTTACAAATACCCAAAACGCGATATAATATATCTTATCGGAAGCCGCATTTGCTTTCTACAATATAAGTGAACGTAAAGGAGGTGCAATGTATGGCACAGACAAGCGTAAATTTCCGCATGGACGCAGAATTGAAAGAATCCGTAGAAGAAATCTGCCGGAAAATGGGAATGAACCTTACCACGGCAATCACCATTTTCTGTACGAAAGTGGCACAGGAAAGAAGAATCCCCTTTGAAATCACCGCAGACCCAGCCCCCTTTTACAGCGAAAGCAATATCCGCTATCTGGAAAAGAAAATGGAGGACTACAAGGCAGGGCGGCTGAAACTGGCGGAACATGAACTGATTGAGGAATAGGGGCTTATGCAGGTAAAACGGATACAATGGGATTTTGACGCATGGGAAGACTACTGCCAGTGGCAACAGACCAACGATTAAGCGGATAGTAAATTTAAGGTTGTCGATTAGAGTGGTAGGAAGTAATGAAGGATATTTTCTTTGTTAACATTCTATATCCATGGTGCTAGCACCATGGTTACTGAGTATAGCAGTGAAACTGTCTGACAAGGGGGTGTTGCGAAATAATGTACTTATTGCCTTTCTCCGCAAATGTTTTTGCTCCGTGCGAGGTCTGATACAGGACGATAACTGCACGGAGCGTTTTCTCCATTTTGATGGGAGTTTATCGTCCGCATTAGGCTTTGCGTTCCATGTAACTACAATAATGATTGTGTAAGGAGCAAAGCCATGAAAAATTTAATATCTCTGAAAGAATTACGCGGTTTTTTACTTTTATGGAGTTCGCAGACGGTCTCCGAATTAGGCACGGCTATGACCGGCTATGCGCTGATTATCTGGATTTATGAACAGAAGGGAACAGCGTCCAGTATAACACTTTTAACAATCTGTACTTTTTTACCGACAATTTTCTTTCGCTTTATAGCGGGAGCTTTGGCAGATCGTTGGAATAAAAAGCATATTATGCTGTGCGCTGACTTGATGGCTGCTTTTGGGACGATGGTTGTCCTTGTATTGTTTTCCTTTTCAGCCCTAATGGTATGGCATTTATATGTTATCAATGTATTGCTCAGCTTTATGAATGCTTTTCAAAATCCGGCTTCTTTTGTCGCAACCAGTCTGTTGGTGCCGAAAAAATATTATACCAGAGTGAGCGGCCTGCAGAGCTTTTCAGGTTCGGCGATTTCCATTCTGGCTCCTGCATTGGGCAGCTATCTGCTGGCCTTCGGAGGGATGACGTTGGTTCTGGTGTGTGACCTGGTAAGCTTTTCTGTCGCGTTTTTAATACTGCTGTTCTTCATTAAGATTCCGGAAACAGGACATTCGGAGGAGAAAACCAGGGAGCCATTTTTGAAGAGCTGTCTGGAGGGAATACATTATTTGTGGGAGCACTCGGCTCTTTTGCGGATTACTCTTTTCGTTGCTGTCATCAATTTTCTTGCCAAACTGGGCAATGACGGAATGATTTCCCCCTTTGTTTTGGGCAGAACCAATAACAATCAGCAGGTGCTTGGTATGGTTCAAAGTGCTGTGGCATTAGGGCTGCTTGCAGGAAGTATTATTATGGCCATGATGAAGCCTGCGAGGAACAAGGCGAAGGCAGTTTTTATAACCACTGCTTTCATTTTTGTGGGGAATGTAGTACAAAGTCTATCCTTTTTACCATTGGTTTGGTGTATTGCCGCCTTTGCGTCTTATATACCGGCAGTCATAATGAATGCTAATCTGACAGCAATCATGCGCGAACACATACCGCTTGAGATGCAGGGACGTGTCTTTTCCGCAAAGGATACTCTGCAAAACTGCACAATTCCGTTAGGGCTGTTTTTAGGCGGTGTATTGGCAGATCATGTCATAGAACCGTTTATGGCGACAGATTCGCCTGTGCAAAAGATACTTTCTCATTTTTTGGTTCGGGAAACGGGTCGGGGATAGCCGTTATGTTCTTTAGTGTAGGAATCCTTGGAATTGTTGTAAGTCTTTCGCGTTTGAGAAAGCCGGTTTACAGGGACTTAAATCAATAAGGGTTGATTTATTAATATGTTAAGCCGTTACCGCTGAAAGCGGTCTGCCGTCACTATTGTAGTGGCGGCTATTTCTTTTTCCCCGAAAGATCGTGTAGCACAATCAGAGTGAAAATGAATGATCCAATCTGAATCAGGTCAGAGTATGTAACACATATTGCATCACACATGTATATGGGGGTACACTGACTTCTGGCAATGCCCTACATTAAGTTGCAGGTACATATGGTACAAGGCATTTCCCATCCGGCTTTCTCCGGCTGCTGCACAGCTGTGTTCCGTCCACCGCCACCTGCCGGTATCCCCCTCGCATCCGGGACACCTGGAATAGTAAGGCAGTCATTTTTGGCAATCTTTCTTTCCACAAAGCCCACTTTTTCATAACATTGCTTCGCCAATGTGTTTTCACTGAAAACATTCAAACTGAATAGAGAACATATGACATTTTGCACAAATAAAGAGTTAGTCATCGCTAACGTGTTGGCTAGCCTGATGAAACTACATGGAAGAAAGAAAAGTGTGTTGACAAATCAGGAGGCACGGCGTATGATAATAGATGGTTAGCGAGTGCTAACTCATATTTTTAACAAAGAGTTAGCTGAAACTAATCAATGATCAGACGAACGAAATTGCTAAGAAGAGGAGTGATAAGAGATGCCGCTTACATTGGCAGAGGTCGGAGAAGAAAATATTATTAAAAAGATCGGAGGAAAGCAGGAGGTCAAGGCGCATTTGGAGACTCTTGGCTTCGTGGTGGGAGGCGCGGTTACGGTGGTGAGCGCCATTGGAGGAAATGTCATCGTGAATGTAAAGGAGGCAAGGATCGCAGTCAGCAGAGAAATGGCGCAGAAAATTATGGTATAAAAAGCGGAGGAGAGTGGAGATGAAGACATTAAGAGAAGCAAAAGTGGGCGATACGGCCAGGGTTGTGAAGCTCCATGGAGAGGGAGCAGTGAAGCGGCGTATTATGGACATGGGGCTGACGAAGGGCGTGGAAGTACAGATTCGCAAGGTTGCGCCGCTGGGAGATCCCATCGAAGTAACTGTCCGGGGTTATGAGCTTTCCATACGGAAGGCGGATGCGGAAATGATCGAAGTGGTGTAGAGGGAGGAGAAACATATGAATTTGCGAATTGCTCTTGCGGGTAACCCGAATTGCGGAAAGACCACATTATTCAATGCTTTAACCGGTTCCAACCAGTTTGTAGGAAACTGGCCCGGCGTTACGGTGGAAAAGAAGGAAGGGAAGCTGAAAAAGCACGACGGCGTCACAGTCACGGATCTTCCGGGCATTTATTCTCTTTCCCCATACACTTTGGAGGAAGTGGTGGCACGAAATTATCTCATCAGCGAGCGCCCCGACGTGATCCTGAATATCATCGACGGCACGAATTTGGAGCGGAATCTATATCTGACCACACAGTTGGTGGAATTGGGGATTCCCGTGGTTCTTGCTATTAATATGATGGATGTGGTACAAAAAAACGGCGATAAGATCAATACACAGGAGCTGTCCAGAACACTGGGCTGTACGGTAAAAGAGATTTCCGCGCTGAAAGGCACGGGGGTCATGGAGGCGGCAGAAGCGGCGATAGAGGCGGCGCAGAACGGCAAAACCATACCGATGCATACCTTTTCGGGAACGGTGGAGCATGTCCTGGCGCATATTGAAGAGGCGGCAGTACACGGCATGCCGCAGGAGAGGCAAAGGTGGTATGCGATCAAGCTGTTCGAGCGGGATGAGAGGGTACTGGAGCAGATCGGCCTGGATAAAAGTATCCTGGATCATATCGAGGAAGACATCAGAGCCGTGGAAGAAGAGATGGACGACGATGCCGAGTCCATCATAACCAACGAACGATATATTTATATCGGCGGAGTGATCAAGGGGTGTTTGAAGAAGAAATCGGCCGGTAAGCTGTCGGATTCCGACAAAATTGACAAAGTGGTTACCAATCGATTCCTGGGTCTTCCCATATTTGCAGTTATTATGTTTTTGGTGTATTATATCTCTATGGTGACAGTGGGCACTGCGGCGACAGACTGGGCCAATGACGGGCTGTTCGGCGACGGCTGGCATCTGCTGGGGATAGGTTCTGCCGCGTACGGGGAGGCTGCGGAGGAATATGGCAGCGCGGCGCTGATCGTGGACGGATATGAGGCATATGAAGCGGAAAACGGAGCGGCTCCCGCAGGAGATTTTCCCTATGAGGTGACGGATGAAGAGACGTTGGAAGTAACCGTGGAAACGGCAACTCTCCGGGATTATGAAAATGCGCTGGCAGTTGTGGAAGCGTATGGAGAGGAACCGGATCCGGCGGCCTACGGCGCATGGATTCCCGGCATACCGGTGCTGGTGGGCAGCGGGTTAGAATCCGCAGGCGCGGCAGACTGGCTGACAGGGCTGATCAATGACGGTATCGTGGCCGGTGTGGGAGCGGTTCTGGGATTTGTTCCCCAGATGCTGGTGTTGTTTTTACTTCTCGCATTCCTGGAAGCGTGCGGCTACATGGCTCGTATTGCATTTGTGCTGGATCGGATCTTTCGGAAGTTCGGTCTTTCGGGGAAATCCTTTATTCCCATGCTCATTGGCACCGGCTGCGGAATTCCCGGCATTATGGCATCCAGGACCATTGAAAACGAGCGTGACCGGCGGATGACGATCATGACTACCACATTTATTCCGTGCGGCGCCAAGATGCCTTTTATTTCCATGGTAGCCGGCGCGATCTTCGGCGGCAGCGCATGGGTTGCCACTTCGGCATATTTTGTGGGAATGGCGGCTATCATACTGTCCGGTATCATGCTGAAAAAGACGAGGATGTTTTCCGGGGAACCGGCTCCTTTTGTAATGGAGCTTCCCGCATACCATCTTCCCACTGTGGGAAATGTTCTGCGCTCCATGTGGGAAAGGGGCTGGTCTTTTATCCGGAAGGCTGGGACCATTATTCTCCTTTCCACTATTGTCATCTGGTTTGCCACCTACTTTGGCTTTACGGCGGAGGGGTTCCGGATGCTGGGAGAGGAAGAGATGGATCGTTCGCTGCTGGCTGCTGCGGGAGGCGCCATCGGCTGGATTTTCACACCGCTTGGATGGGGGAACTGGCAGGCGGCAGTGGCTTCTATCACCGGGCTTGTGGCAAAGGAGAATATCGTAGGCACCATGGGGATCCTCTATCCCGGCGGATGGCCGGAGATTGCCGCCCATTTCAGCCAGGCTGCGGGATATTCCTTCCTGGTATTCAATCTTCTGTGTGCACCCTGCTTCGCTGCCATCGGCGCTATCAGGCGGGAGATGAACAATGCCGGATGGACTTGGTTTGCCATTGGCTATCAGTGCGGGCTTGCTTATGCGGTGTCGCTCATAGTCTATCAGATTGGTTCCGCATTTACCGGCAGCCTCAACGTCATCGGTCTGATTGCAGCCATTGTCATCCTTGCCGGTATGGTTTATCTGCTTTTCAGGCCTTATAAAGAAGCTACCAGATTGACTGCCAAAGTCAGCGTGGCGAAATAGAGATTACAATATTGAGATTCGGCAGGCACAAAACAAATGCAGGAGGTGAAGAAAATGTCTGCGTGGATAGTTGAGAATATGGCGACGATTCTAGTCAGTGCGATTTTGGCTGCGGCGGTGGCGGGGGTCATTGTCAGTATGGTGCGCAATAAAAGGAAGGGAAAATCTTCCTGCGGATGCGGATGTGCGGGCTGTTCCATGAACGGTTCCTGTCATTCCGGAAAATAACCGCCAAAGCAGATATTATCTGTAAGGGGAGTTGGCAAAAGCAGCGCAGGGAAATTGCCGAATGAAAATTGAGAGTGGTTGAAAAGGTGGAAAAAAATATGGTTTTGTGATAGAATAAACGCCAGAGACGAGTTTGCGCAGGGAAGGAAGAAAGACATGCCGCCAATCCATATTTTAATGAAGCCGGCCTCCGGGCTGTGCAATATGCGCTGCAAATATTGTTTTTATGCGGACGAGATGGAAAACAGGAGTCAGGCATCCTATGGTGTCATGCACCCGGAGACTCTGGAAAATGTGATCCGAAAGGTCCTTGATTTTGCGCAGGGGAGCTGTACCATTGCATTTCAGGGCGGAGAGCCGACTCTGGCGGGTTTAGACTTCTTTCGGAAATGTCTGGAACTGGAGAATCAATATAACCGGAATAATGTTCGGATTGACCATGCTCTGCAGACCAACGGATATCTGCTGGACGAACAGTGGTGCGGCTTTTTTGCACAGAATCACTTTCTGATTGGCCTATCTGTGGATGGGATCAAGGCTACCCATGATGCCTACCGCTTAGATGCGCAGGGAAGGGAGACTTATTTTCATACCTTAAGGGCGGCAGAGCTTTTAAAGGCAGCAGGTGCGGAATTCAATATCCTGACCGTGGTAAACGGGAAGACAGCCCCGAAGATCGGCAGGATTTATGAGAATTACAGGAAGCTGGGATTTCGCTGGCAGCAATATATTGCCTGTTTGGATCCGGTCAGAGAGAATCGGGGTGGTCAGGAGTATTCGCTGACGCCCGGGGCGTATGGCCGGTTTCTGATCGATCTGTTTGAGCTGTGGTATCTGGATCTGCAAAAAGGGCAGCAGCCCTATATCAGGCAGTTCGAGAATTATGTGGGGATTTTGATGGGACGCATGCCGGAATCCTGTGAGCAGAGGGGCGTATGCAGTATCCAGAATGTTGTGGAGGCGGACGGCAGTGTCTATCCCTGTGATTTCTATTGCATGGATGCGTATCGGATGGGAAATCTGAACGAGGATGACTTTGACATAATCGGACAGCGGCTGATGGACAGCGGATTTTTGCAGGCTTCCGCAGAATCTGCAAAAGAGTGCGGCGATTGTCCTTATTTCAGGATTTGCCGGGGCGGCTGCCGCAGGCACAGGGAGCAGGAGGGCCGGGGGCTGGGTAAAAATTATTTCTGTCAGTCTTATCGGATGTTTTTTGAGGCCTGTCTGCCCAGGCTGGAGGCAGTTGCGGCTGCCTGTATGCGTGGAAGGATATAAACTGTGTTTTGTGGTACATTCATTTTTTACAATAGGAAGCACGGAGATTTCCGGAGATTTTCGCTTATGAGTATAAATTGACAGATATTTCCAAATGTGCTATAGTTATTTCGGGTAAATTGACGATTGCTTTCTACAGAGAAACGCGGATTTACCCGAATTTCTATTAATTAAAATTGATTGAAAGCGGGAGGTATCAGTTATGGGCTTTTTAACGGGAAAGACAGCAATCATCACAGGAGCAGGTCGGGCGGTTTTGAGCGACGGACGTTGCGGTTCCATCGGCTACGGCATTGCGACGGCTTACGCAAAAGAGGGCGCGAATATCGTGATTACCGGGCGTAATGTGAAGAAGCTGGAGGATGCGAAGGAAGAGCTGGAGCGTCTGTACGGCATTCAGGTGTTGACTGTGGCGGCTGACGTAAATGCGCATGCGGACAATCAGGCCGTAGTGGAAGAAGTGGTACGCCAGACCATGGAGAAGTTTGGCAGGATCGACGTGTTGATCAACAATGCCCAGGCTTCCGCCTCCGGCGTGACTTTGGCGGACCATACCACGGAGCAGTTCGATCTGGCATTGTATTCCGGACTCTATGCTGCATTTTATTATATGAAGGCATGTTATCCTCATCTTGTGGAGACGAAGGGAACGGTGATTAATTTTGCCTCCGGCGCAGGTCTGTTCGGCAATTACGGACAGTGTGCCTATGCGGCGGCCAAGGAGGGGATCCGCGGCTTGACCCGTGTGGCTGCCACCGAGTGGGCCAAGGACGGCGTCAATGTGAATATCATCTGCCCGCTGGCCTGGACCGCACAGCTGGAGAATTTCGAGAAGGCTTATCCGGATGCGTTTAAGGCGAATGTAAAGATGCCGCCCGCGGGACATTACGGCGATTCCGAGCTGGAGATCGGACGGGTATGTGTGCAGCTCGCTTCCCCGGATTTCAAATATCTTACCGGCGAGACGCTTACCCTGGAAGGCGGCATGGGACTGCGGCCGTAAGGGAATGCAGGGCAGTCCCCGTAGATTGATACCGGAAGGATTCCATAACGGGAAACAGACGGACTGCACGGTGCGGATATATATGGATTTGAAAAGGGAACAGGAAGAGCGCCTGCTTCGGCATTTGTCAGGAGGCAGGCGGTCTTTTCATGCGGAACAGGTTTCCGGCAGAGCGGTTCCGTCTGCTTCCGTCTGACAGCCGGTTGCAGGAACGTGGGATAGGAAGGCGGCCTGGCGATTTCCGCTTAGAGTCCGGCATCAGGGGCGTAAAGATACTTGAAGGTGAAAAGCAAAGAACAGCGATATACATACAGAAGGAAAGGCAGGGACAGACATGAGTGAGAATATAACAAAAGAGACACTTGCACAGTTTCAGGAGAAGTGCAGCGCGGATAAAGCCTGCAGGGTGGCGAGAAATGCCGTGACGGAGAACGGACTGCGGGCGGCTGCCAAAAACGGCGAGGTACACAGAACCACCCGCCATAGCTTTTCCGTCAATTTAAAGCAGGGAGCCATCACGGATCAAAAGCAAAGCGGCAGATGTTGGATGTTTGCGGCATTGAACACTTTTCGTTTTGAGATTATCAAAAAGCTGAATTTGGAAAATTTCGAACTATCGCAGAATTATATGCTGTTTTACGATAAACTGGAGAAGGCCAATTATTTCCTGGAGAGTATCTTGGAGACATTGGAAGAGCCTACAGGAGGCAGATTGATTTCCTGGCTGCTGACGGCGCCGTTGAATGACGGAGGGCAGTGGGACATGCTCTGCAATCTGGTCCGCAAGTATGGCGTGGTTCCGAAATATGCAATGCCGGAATCCAAGTCTTCTTCCGCTACTGGGGAGATGAATGCCGCTCTGACCGTGAAACTGCGGGAGGATGCCTGCAGGCTGCGCAAGGCCTATGCACAGGGAGAGTCCAGGGAGGAACTGGCAGGGAAGAAGGAAGCCATGCTGGAGGAGATTTACCGGATCCTGTCCATATGCCTGGGGGAGCCGCCGAAGATGTTTGATTTCGAGGCGGAGGATAAGGACGGCAAATTTATCAGGGAATGCGGGCTTACACCGGAGGCCTTCTTTGAGAAATATGTGGGGCTGAATCTGGATGATTATGTCAGCATTATCAATGCGCCCACCGCGGATAAGCCTTACCACAGAAGCTACAGTGTGAAATTTCTGGGAAATGTGAAGGAGGGGTGTCCTGTCCGTTATCTGAACCTGGAGATTGAGGAATTGAAAAAGGCTGCCATTGCTCAGCTGAAGGATGGTTCCCCGGTGTGGTTCGGCTGTGATGTGGGAAAATATTCTGTCAAAGAAGGCGGTACCATGGATCCGGATATCTATCGGCTGGAGGAACTGCTGGACGTGAAATTCGGCATGAACAAGGCGGAGCGTCTGGAGTATGGCGAGAGCCTGATGACCCATGCCATGGTCTTTATGGGGGTCAATCTGGACGAAGAAGGCAGGCCGAACCGCTGGCGTGTGGAGAACAGCTGGGGGGAGAAGACCGGAGAAAAAGGGTATTATGTCATGAGTGACAGGTGGTTTGACGAGTTTATGTATCAGATTGTGGTGCATAAAAAGTATCTTCCCGAGGCTTTTTTGAAGGAGTATGAGGCGGAACCCATCATGCTGGAGCCGTGGGATCCTATGGGGTCTCTGGCGTAAGAAGAGTCGGCAGTAAGGAGCATCCATTCATACCGGGTGCTCCTTTTACATTACAGGGTACGTTCAGATGGGGGGGCGGGACAGGGGCAATTGTGGGCCGCAGCGCCGTAGATTTATGCTTTTCTACGGTAAAGAGTATAGACATTTCCAGTATTTTCCGGTATAATTGCGAAAAGGGCAAAGTCGGGAGAAGCGGCCTGAAGCTCACGTTTATTGTGAAGGGAAGTATATTATGGAAGTCAGATTACAGAACCTGACGAAGAAATTTCCGAGCCGGGACAGGAAGAATCGTCGGGATGTTATTGCGGTGAATGATTTTACTTTTGAGATTCCGGATGGGAAGCTGATCGGTCTGCTGGGGCCTTCCGGCTGCGGGAAAAGCACTACGCTGAATTTGATCAGCGGACTGGTCAAGCCCAGCAGCGGCAGGATTTTTTTCGGCAGCGATGATGTTACGGACTTGCCGCCGGAGCACCGGGGGATCGGTTTGGTGTTTCAAAACTATGCGCTTTATCCCCATCTGACAGTGAGGCAGAATATCATCTTTCCGCTGGAGAATCTGAAGGGAAAGGACAGGCTGTCCAAGGCCCAGATGCTGGAGAAGGCAGGGGAAGCGGCAAGGCTGGTGCAGATCGGCGAGCTGATGGATCGTAAGCCCGGTGAACTCTCCGGCGGACAGCAGCAGAGGGTGGCAATAGCGAGAGCGCTGGTAAAGCGGCCCAGGGTGCTTCTGCTGGATGAGCCGCTCTCCAATCTGGATGCCAGACTGCGGCTGCAGACCAGGGAGGAGATCCGTCGGATACAGAGAGAGACGGGGATTACCACGATTTTCGTGACCCATGATCAGGAAGAAGCCATGAGTATTTCCGACATGATTGTCGTAATGAAGGACGGCGTGGTACAGCAGATTGGAAAGCCCCAGGAGGTATATGATAATCCGGAGAACCTTTTCGTAGCGAAATTCCTGGGTACACCGCCGATAAATGTTTTTGACGGAAGTGTCAGAAATGGCAGATTATATATCGGAGAGGATGCGGTTCTGGAGATCGGGCCTTCGGCGGATCGGGAAGAAGAGGCGGAAGGGGGAACGGTGAGAAGGAGAGTGGACGGGACCACAGACAGGGAAGTTTACGCGGCTATCAGGCCGGAAGGCTTTCTTCTGCAGAAAGAGGGAGTACTGCGCTGTGAGTTGAGCGGGGTGGAAGTTATGGGCCGGGACATCAGCGTGATATCCAGAAACAGGGCCTCCCTGAGCTCTGCCGTCCGTTCTATCATTGGGAGCGAGTACTTGGAGAAGCTTTCTTTGCTGGAAGGTTCTTCCCACACGGAAAGCTATTCTTCTAAGGATGGCTATTCTTCTAAGGAAAGCCATTCTTCCATGAAAGGCTATTCTTCCAAGGAAAGCTATTCTTCTAAGGAAGGCCATTCTTCCAAGGAAGGCTATTCTTCCAAGGAAAGCCATTCTTTTAAGGAAGGCCATTCTTCCAAGGAAAGCTATTCTTCTAAGGAAGGCCATTCTTCCAAGGAAAGCCCTTCCTCCACGGAATGGTCATTTTCCATGGAGCAGGGCCGCGGTACGGATCCCGGACAGGCGTCGGCTGCAGGAAGCCCTATGGTAAGGTTCGGCCTGCTTCCTCGGAAAGTGTTTCTGTTTGACAGTGAGACACAGCAGCGTATTGCGGTATCGCTGGTCACAATGCCTGAAAACGAGAATGGTACGCAGACCCGATAGAAGAAGCCATACCGGGACACAAGGAGGCTGACATGAGAAAAAAATCGGACAACAGCAATCTGAAAGCCTGGCTGTATCTGATGCCGGCGATTCTGTTTCTGGGGGTATTTATGGTATATCCCCTGATCGATGTGTTTGTATATTCCTTTGAGGAAGGCTACAATTCCGCTTCGCAGACTTATTTCGGGGTGGGTTCCTACAATTATTCCTATGTTTTGCATGACCCTTATTTTTTGCAGGCCGTGAAAAATACCTTCCTGCTGGTGATCATTACGGTGCCCCTTTCCACAGGGATTGCACTGCTGATTTCCGTAGGTCTGCATTCTATTACACCGCTTAGAAATTTTCTCCAAACCGTATACTTTCTGCCTTATGTGACTAACACTCTGGCTGTGGGCCTGGTGTTTATGATATTGTTTAAAAAGACAGAATATTCGGACGGTTTTATCAATCTTCTCATCAACTGGTTCGGCGGCGAAAGCGTGGACTTTATCGAGGGGCCTTATTGGGCGAAGATGTTTGTTCTCTGCTTTTATACCATATGGGTGGTCATGCCCTTTAAGATCCTGATTCTGACCAGCGCCCTTGCTTCGGTGAACCAGGAGTATTACAATGCGGCCCGGGTGGACGGCACGTCCGGGTTCCGGATTTTCAGGAAAATAACCCTTCCCATGATCTCTCCCATGATTTTCTATCTGGTGATTACAGGATTCATCGGCGCATTCAAGGCTTACAGCGACGCGGTGGCTCTGTTCGGCACGGATTTAAATGCGGCGGAAATGAATACCATCGTGGGCTATGTGTATGACATGCTCTACGGCGACAGCGGAGGGTACCCTTCCTATGCGTCTGCGGCGGCAATTATACTTTTTGCCATCGTCCTGACCATCACCTGCATCAATCTGCTGGTCAGCAGGAGAAAGGTACATTATTAATCTTATGGATAATCAGAAAGAGAACTACGAAAAAATCGAAAAAAATACCAGAGTGCGCCGGAAAGCAGTAGGCGCACTCACGTATGCGCTTCTGATAATATGGGGTGTGATTGTGCTTTTTCCTTTTTACTGGATGCTGCTTACTTCTGTAAAGAGCTACAGTGCATACAATTCCGAGCACATTCCGAAATTTTTTACCCTGTCTCCAACGCTGCAAAATTATGCGGATGCGTTTACCGCGGTGCCGCTGGGGCGGTATTTGCTGAATACCACAATTTTTACCGTGCTGACTACGGTCATTATGCTGGCGGTGATCACATTGGCGGCCTTTGCCTTTGCCAGACTGGAGTTTCGGGGGAAGAACATTGTCTTCGTGCTGTTTCTTTCTCTGATGATGATACCGAACGAGCTGGTAATCATCACCAATTTTGTGACGGTGACTAACTGGGATATGCGCAACAGCTTTCCCGGGCTGATTCTGCCTTCCGTCACCTCCGTATTTTATATCTATCTGCTGAAGGAGAACTTTGAACAGATACCGGACAGTCTCTACTATGCGGCGAAAGTGGACGGCACTTCGGATATCAAGTACCTGCTGAAGGTAATGGTGCCCATCTCAAAGCCCACCCTGATTACGGTGACCATTTTGAAGGTGATAGAGTGCTGGAATTCCTATGTGTGGCCCAGGCTGATTACGGATGACGAGAATTATTTCCTGGTGTCAAACGGTATTCAGGAAATTCGGGAGAACGGTTTCGGCAGAGAAAATATCCCGGCCATGATGGCGGCGGTGGTGGTCATTTCCGTTCCTCTGGTGATGCTGTTTTTGATCTTCCGGAAGAAGATTATGGAAGGCGTATCCAGGGGAGGGACGAAGGGATAAAGGAAAATGCTGCGAAACGGGAGGAAGGATATGCTGAAAAGCGGACAGATTCCATGGACAATCCCATGGCAATGGATTAGCAGGGAAAAAAGAAGGGGCCGGGCCGGGAAACGCTTTGTGGGGGCGGGGATTCTGGTCTGCAGCCTGCTGGGACTTACAGGCTGCCACGGATCCAGGGAGAGCAATGCATTTGAGATCCCGCCGGAATTCGACGAAAGCAGGCAGTACGAGATTACCTTTTGGGCGAAAAACGATACCAATAAGACGCAGACCGATATCTATGAGAAAGCGATCAATGATTTTGAGAGCCTGTATCCCAATATCACAGTGAATCTGCGGTTATATACGGATTATGGGAAAATATATAACGATGTAATCACGAATATTGCCACGGATACCACGCCCAATGTATGTATTACCTATCCGGATCATATCGCGACATACCTGACAGGAACGAATCTGGTGGTTCCGCTGGAAGGATTGTTTGCCGATGAAAAGTACGGTCTGGGGGGCAGTGAGGTTCGGTTTGATTCTCCGAAGGAAGAGGAGATCATTCCCAAATTCCTGGAGGAATGCGCCTTTGGAGGGCATTATTATGCGATTCCCTATATGCGTTCCACGGAGGCCTGCTATATCAACAAGACTTATGTGGAGGCCATGGGCTATACCCTGCCGGATACGCTTACCTGGGATTTTGTATGGGAGGTTTCCGAGGCGGCTACGGCCCGGGATGAGGAGGGCAATTTCCTGGTCAACGGCCAGCAGGTAATGATCCCTTTTATCTATAAATCTACCGACAATATGATGATTCAGATGCTGCGGCAGAAGGGGGCTGATTATTCTACTGAGGCGGGAGACATATTGCTGTTTCATGATACTACCAGGGCATTGCTGATGGATATCGCAGAGCATGTAAAAACGGGCGCATTTTCCACCTTTAAAATATCCAGCTATCCGGCGAATTTTCTCAATGCCGGACAGTGCATCTTCGCCGTTGATTCCACTGCAGGTGCTACCTGGATGGGCACAAACGCGCCGTTAATCGATATCAGCGAGGATAAGCTGGTAGAGTTTGAAACTGCGGTAATGCCTATCCCTCAGTTTGAACCGGAGAATCCGAAGATGATATCACAGGGCCCGTCGGTGTGTATTTTTAATAAAGAAGATTCCCAGGAGGTTCTGGCATCCTGGCTGTTTGCCCAGTATCTGCTGACCAATGATGTCCAGATCGCCTATTCGGAGACGGAAGGCTATGTGCCGGTGACCTCAAAAGCCCGGGAAACTGCCGAATATCAGGATTATCTCTCAAGAGGCGGCGAGGACAACGGGCTGCATTACGATGTGAAGATTCGGGCGGCAAAACTGTTGCTGGATAACGTGGATCATACCTTTGTGACGCCGGTTTTCAACGGCTCGGCATCCCTTCGGGACGCGGCAGGGCAGCTGATCGAAAGCACAGTGAAATCCGTGAGAAGAAAACAGACGGTGGACGATGCCTATATAGAAAAACTCTATAGCGAGACCGCCTCTCTGTATCGCCTGGATCAGGCGGGAGGACAGGGGCCGTCATCCGGCGCCGGGGCGGAGCTGGGCCCTCTTCCCCGCATTTCCGTGATATTGCTGGCTTCACTGGCCGGGGCATGGGTATTGATCCTTCTGTATGCGCTTTCCCTGCAGATCAGGGAGAGAAGGAGAGAAAACCGGTAATATTACCATAATGTCAGGGATGCTGCAGAGAGGGAAAGCTGTTTTCAGGTAAAAAAGCCTAAAAGCCGGAAAAAAAGGGAAAGCAAATGAGCAATAATACTATTGTTTTCCTGAAAAAATCAGGTATAATAAGTTCAAAGTTTTCAGACAGCGCTCTGTAGCGGGAATGCTGTGGGAAAACGAAGAATCATCCGGAAAAGATGGTTTAAAAATAGTAAGAATCCTCTGCTGTTACTGGTAGTGAGAGGGATTCTTGCGGAACTGGAAAACAGCAAGAATCCGTCTCAGTACCCAGAGGATTTACGGACGGGGCCTTATGCGGCCGAAAATTCTCTGCCGTTACTGGTAGTGAGGCGGATTCTTGCGGAACTGAAATAGGAGGATAAAAATGAAAAACAGTAAAAAATTTGCAGCATTGTTTTTGGCTGCAGCCCTTGTAACAGCATGTGCGGGTTGCGGGAATGAGGCAGGATCCAGCGAGGCCAGCGGGAGTGAAAGTGTTTCCGGGGAGGTATCCGATTCCTCAAGCGAGGAGAGCAGTGAAGAGAGCAGCGCTTCTTCCGAGGAGAGCAATGAAGAAAGTAACGCTTCATCTGAAGAAAGCAACGCTTCATCCGAAGAAAGCAGCGCAGAGGGCAGCGATTCTTCCGATGCAGAATCTGCAGAGGGCGGAGAGGCATCCGGGGAAGTTTTGAGCTATGCGGACTACATGGCAGCAGAGATGGATACCCAGGTTGTAGTAGAGACTTATGTGCAGGCGAAGCAGTCCTGGTGGGAGGACAAGGCTACCCTCTATACACAGGATCAGGACGGCGGTTATTTTGTATACAATATGGCCTGCTCCGAGGAGGATTATGCCAAGCTGACACCCGGAACCAAGATCAGAGTCACTGGATTTAAAGGAGAATGGTCCGGCGAGGTCGAGATCATGGATGCTACCTTTGAGTTTGTGGAGGGCGGAGACACCTTTATTGCGGAGCCGAAGGATGTAACTACATATTTAGGGCAGGACGAGCTGGCTGATTACCAGAATCAGTTTGTATCTTTCAAGGGGATGACAGTTGAGGCTTCAGAGGGAGATGCGGCATTTCTTTATAACTGGGACGGCTCCGGTGCAGAGGGAGACGATCTGTACTTCAAGGTATCTCTGAATGGAGAGACCTATACATTTACAGTTGAGTCTTATCTTTGCGACAGTACCACAGAGGTGTATACAGCTGTAAAGAATCTGAAAGTCGGCGACAAGATCGACATGGAAGGTTTCCTTTACTGGTATGAGGGCGTCAATCCCCATATTACTTCCGTAAAGGCTGCAGAATAAGCAGATTGAATCAAAGATTTATTAGAAATTGCACCTTGAACATCGCTGAGGCGCCGGGTTCGGGGTGCAATTTATTTATAAAACGGTTTTACAGCAAATGGCATATCTTGCCGGTCTGACAGACTTGTAACTACAGCCCGGTTGTGATAAAATAACTGTATTCCGGATAAGAACAAAGATGCAGTTGTGTTTGAATAGACAACTGCAGGAACCAGGATAAAATCGGCATTAGAAGCTACGGCGAGGAGGAATGATTATGAATCTGGTGATTACCATAAGCCGAAGGTTCGGTACGGGGGCAGGACTGATTGCGGAAGAGCTTTCCAGGGATCTGGATATTCCTGTGTATGACAGAGCCTACATCGAACATGAGCTGGAGGGCGAGAACTACGCGGACGAGGCGGAAGTAATAAGGGAGCTGGCATCCCATTCCTGTATCATCCTGGGGCGCTGTGCTTCCGAAATCCTGAAGGATCAGGGAAATGTTTTCAATATCTATGTCTGTGCAGACAAAGAAGACCGTATTCAGCGTGTCATGAAGAAGAAAGCGTTGTCTTACGAAGCTGCCAAAGCCACACTGGAGAAGAACGACAGAGCCAGGGCTGATTACTATTATAAACATACAGGAAAGGTATGGGGTGATGTAAATAATTACCATATGATCCTGGATACTTCACAGCTGGGCATTGAGAACTGTGCCGGCATATTGATGAAATATTTTAAGAGAGTGGAAATCATTTAGATAATTTCACCGGTTGTTTCGGGATATTTCTTTAAGACAGAGAATGGTTTCTATGATGGGGGCTGCCGCATTGAGAGGCGGTGCCCCCTTTTTGTATTATAGGAAAGTCCGTTGCCAGACGGATATGGAATCGGTAAGACGGCGAAGGCATTATTTCATATGACGGCAGGCATACGTTTACGGATTCCTTTTCGACACGTTGATGCTGGCGATTTTCTTTAAGGTAGCGTTGGTTCCCAGAAGAAGGAAGATATCATCCTTTTTCGCAGGAGAGTCCGCAGGGGGGTTCACGATCAATGTGCCGTTGCGCTTAATGGCGATAGCAGTGACACCGTACTTTTCGCGAAGTCTGATTTCTCTTAAATTTTTTCCGATCCAGTCTGTCAGCGTCAGAATCTCCGCAATGGAATGCTCGGAGGACAGCTCAATGGCGTCAAACAGATTGTTGAAAGCCAGATCGTTTGCCAGTTGTACGCCCAATTCCTTTTCCGGATGGATAATTTTGTCGGCGCCTATTTTGGTAAGGATTTTCTCCTGCATTTCATCATACGCCTTGGCGATGACCTGGGGGATGCCCTGTTCTTTGGCCCAGATGGTGGCCAGCACGGAGGCGTCCAGGCTGTGGCCGATGGAAACGATAGCTCCGTCGAAATTGTGGCCTCCCAGTTCCTCCAGAGCCTCCTCATTTGAGACGTCCAGACACATGGCCAGTGTTACATATTCGGCGATTTGGCGGATCCGCTGTTCGTTGCGGTCAATGGCCAGTACCTTGCAGCCGTTGGCTTCCAGCTGCTTTGCAATACTGCTGCCGAAACGGCCCAGTCCGATGACGACATATTCTTTCTGCGAATTTTTTTTCATGATAATCTCCATTCCGCCGCCTTTGTCCGACGGCAAGTTGTAATTTCTCATTTTCCTGCCGGTGCAGCGGGAATTTATTTTGCGGATGCTTAGGAGAAGCAACCAGGCGCACAGGCAGGGCATCCCCGCCATCCGCGCAATTTATTTTGCGGATGTTTACGGGAAGCATCGGCGGCAGTTCCCGGCAGCGGTCACCCGATGATAATCTTGCTCTCCGCGAAGGTGATATTTCCTCCGGGTCTGCGGCTGTTGAAGGCCAAAGCCAGCGTAATGGGGCCGATTCTTCCCAGATACATGGTGAGGGAGACAATCAGTTTGCCCAGAGGGCGGAGGGAACCGGTCAGGCCCCGGGACAGCCCCACTGTGGCGATGGCAGAGGTCATTTCATATAGGGTATCCAGGAAATCGCTTTGCTGGACCGCCAATAAAGCCGTGGTCAGCAGTATCAATACCGAAAAGCTGAAGGTAACAATGGCCACACACCTTCGGATGCTTTCATCGGCTATTTTTCGATGCAGGATACATACATTTGTTCTGCCCCTGATATTGGCGAACATGGATGCCAGGAGAAGGACAATGGTCACTGTCTTGACACCGCCGGCCGTTCCGGCAGGGGAACCGCCGATGAACATGAGAATCAGGTATACCAGGCAGGTAGAGGAACGGAAGGCCTCCTGGGGGATGGTGGCGAAGCCTGCAGTGCGGAGCGTGACGGACTGGAACAGCGCCGCCATCAGTTTACCCGGCCAGCCCATATTGCCCAGTGTATCCGGATTATCATATTCAAAAAGCAGAGTAAGAAGCATCCCTGCAAGAACCAGAGCCAGCGTCGTCAGAAGGACGATTTTCGTGTGAAGATTCATTTTGCGGAAGTTGGCAGGGGTATGACTCGTCCGGCGGATGCGGGTCACCCGGAGAACTTCCCAATATACCGGAAATCCCAAACCGCTGACAATGATCAAAAATATGGTGGTAAAATTAACAATAACATTTCCCTGGTATTGGCAGAAGCTGTTGCCTCCTAAAAGATCGATACCGGCGTTGCAGAAGGCGGATACAGCATGGAAAATACTGTACCAGATACCCTTCAGGCCATATTCCGGTATAAAGACCAGAGAATAGCCAAGGGCTCCGATTCCCTCCAGACACAGGGTCACCTTCAAGATACGCAGGGTCAGTTTCACCAGTCCGGATAAGGTGTCCAGATTATAGGCGCTCTGAATCAGCATCCTGTCCGACAGCGTGATTCTGCGGCGGAATGCCCATAGAACGATAGTGGTGAAGGTCACGATTCCCAGACCGCCGAACTGGATGAGAAGCAGGAGGATCACCTGTCCGAAGGCAGAAAAAGTCGCTCCGATATTGACTGTGGAGAGCCCGGTGACGCAGATGCTCGATGTGGCTACAAAAAGAGCGTCTATGGGAGACAGTTCCTGCCCTGACTTGATGCTCAAGGGCAGGAGAAGACCAAGGGTCCCCGCCATAGCGCCGGCGAGAAATCCCAACATGATGATTACGGTAGTTGTAAGTTTACGTTTTTTCATAGTTCTGTTATCAGTACAAACTTTCTTTATTGTAATGGGGAAGCTTTGCACGATATTCTCCATCCGTGTCTATTATAGTCCTTTTGCCTGCGCAGCACAAGAATTTTTTAGAAGCAAGACGCGGTTAAGATGCAGTTCAGTATTTTACGGGCTTATCTGTAATATTGTGTTGAAACAATTTCTTATACAACTTGCTGTCATAGTTTGGGTCAGCATATCCATAGAGGGCAGCAGCTTCGTTCAGATTCATATGCTTCCGTTCTATCAGTGTCCGGATTTCGCAAAGATTCTTTCTAGCAGGGTATTTGATCTCCATGGCAGTATCCGGAGGACTCCTTGCGGGTATGTTCCTTTACAGGCGCAGACGCAATGGCAGATCGGAGTAGGATAGACCGAAAGAAGAATATGAAGTAACAGGAGAGCCGAAGCGGAATGAAAGTTCCCTCCGGCTCTCATCTTTTTGTGGAATAATGTAAATGATTATGGTAGAATGGGAAGGAAAATTGGAAGGAGAGGAAGGTTGTGCATGCGGATTGCGGTATGTGACGATTCGCCCCGGGACAGGGCGGCGATTTTGAAAGTATTGGAAAAGCTGAACCTGGCGGCGGATGTGTTTGACACAGGGGAGGCACTGCAGGCGGCTTTCTGGAAACAGCCCTATGACCTGGTGCTGCTGGATATAGAGATGCCGGGAACGGGCGGCTACGATCTGGCATTGGTGTTGAAAAAGCAGTATGAGGTCTGTGAAATTGTATTCATTACGGAACATATGGAACTGGTGCTGGAAGCTTTCCGTTTCAAACCTGCGGCTTTTGTGCCGAAGGGACAGCTGGCCGCTGAACTGCCCAGAGCCCTGAAGCGGATTCTGGAAAAGGAGAGGGAAAATCCTGTCTTTGTGACCCGGAAAAAGAATCGGGAAAGAATCGTGGAGCTGAATCAGGTGATGTATCTGAAATATATCTATGATCATGAGGTGCAGTTTAAATTAAAGGACGGCAGCTGTTTCTCCGAAACCGGTTCCATGAAGCAGTTTGAGGCGGAGCTGGCGCCCAAGGGATTTCTGCGGATTTACAGCAATTGTATGGTGAATGTTCTCTACATTGTTCGGATTGAGCGGGAGGCTGTGATTTTGGCCAACGGAGAGCAGCTGGCAGTGGCCAGGGAGCGCAGGGAAGGTGTGCGGAAGGCCTATATGGAGTATTTGATGACATGTTAGAAGGAATGGTAGCCGGGGGATTTTATTGTTGTTTTTTCGGCACTCGCAGAGGCTGGCTGTGGGTGGGAGTGGGAACAGGCGCATTGGCAGTGAGCGGTTTCTTTTTGCCTGAAATGCGATTTTCCGTTCCTGTACTGACGACTTTATGGATCATGCTGGCGGCGGGCCGATTACAGGCAGGGCGGCGGGAAGAGATTTTCCTGGCAGGAGGTGTCTGGCTCATGGCTCTGTCTTTGGCGGAAACCTGCTGGCGGGCTGCAGGAGATTTGACGGGATGGCTGCCCGGGCCCGGGACGGCGGTATGGTCAGCCGGCCGCATGCCGGGAAGCGTATTTTTGGCAGGAGAGATTCAGGTTGCCGTTGTTGCTGCTTTTCTTTTGACGGCGGCATTGTATCTGCTGGGCAGGGGAAGTTTGTATCCTTTGTGGATGGCTATATTGGCGCTGTTTGGAATGCTTGCGGGATTTTTGGGCAGTATTGATTATGCACAACCATGGCAGAATGACGGAATGGCGTTGGCATTGTACCTGACGGCGGCGGGGATATTGATATGTCAGCAGGTTTCCTGCACCCGGCAGGAATTGGAGCGGGCTTTCTGGGAATGGGGAAGAGGAGAAGGGCCGGGAGGCTCGGAAGCGGCGAGAAATAAGGGAAACCGGGAAGAATCCGCAGCGGGTGTTCCGGAAAGCAGTGCGGGGAGCTTGCGGAAAGGCTTATGGGGACAGGAAGCGCAAGGAGGGAAAGGGAGAAAGATATCCGGCGCATCGGCACAGACGTCTGCTTCCCCTGACCGGGACTGGCGGGAAGCGGCGGACAGGGAGTTCCGGCAGCTGCAGATCTTTGAGCATGATTTCCGGCATCACCTGGATATGCTGGCGGTGTTGTATGAGGACGGGAATCCGGCGGAGGCCAGAGTTTATGTGGATGATTTGAAGCAGTCAAGGGCCAGCCGCCAGGGCCGAAAGATCGGCGGGGAAAAGGAGCTTTCCTATATTATGATGGCGAAAAGAGAAGTCTGCAGGCAGGCGGGGATTTCCTTTTCTTATCAGATCGTGGGCAGTCCCCGGGGCATTACCCAGATGGATATGACGGCTCTGCTGCTGAATTTGCTGGATAATGGGATCCGGGCCTGCCGGGAAGCACCTCAGCCCCGGAGCATATCGGTGATGCTGCTTTCCAGAGGAGAATTGTGGGAAATCGAGATGACCAATTCCGGAAGATACGAGCCGGATCAGAGAGCGGGCAAAGATGGGAAGGAAAAAGCAGACGGAGCCGTTCATGGCATTGGTATGGTGAGCGTGGGCCGGATTGTGGAGAAGTATCAGGGAAGGCACCGCATATGGCAGGAGGATGGTGTCGTGAGGCAGAAGTTGATCCTGGTGCAGCGCCTGCCGCAGTAAGATCCGGAATAGGGCGGATTAGAGGGCTGAAGCAATAGGGGTAGTTTCGGTATGAGCGGCATAAACGGATTTCGGGATACTGCGGAATAAAGAGAAAAGCTTACGGAAAAAGGAGAAGTGGTTGCAAAGCCGTTTCTTCTTTTTTACAATGAAGAAAAGAAATGAGAGAGGTGTGATTATGTTGTTTCGCAATATCCGCTATGTATGTAAACTTTATTTTCGCAGCACCCGGTCTATTTTTGTTTATCTGCTGATAAGCATGGCGGCCCTTCTTCTCACTCCGGTTTTAAGTGTGTACCTGCCCAAGGTGGTGGTGCAGGCCGTGACAGAAGGATGGGCTTTTGAGAGACTGGTGTTGTGGGTAGGGGCATTGGTTGTGAGCATTGCGTTGCTGAATATCGTTTCCACGTTCAGCAATTTGAAATACGATGAAAAAGCCAGCATGGGAAGGCTGGAAATCGGGCTGATGCTGCAGAACGTGATGATGGACTGTCCCTATGTTTTGACGGAGGATCCGGTGTGGCAGACCAAGATTGAGGAGGCCGGCAACTACATTTTTTCCGACGGCAGGTCGAGGGGCGTGGCCGGGATGATTTACAGCCTGCAGAACTTTACTGTCAGCATGATGGGGGTGTTTACCTTTTCCGCCATATTGGGCATCCTGCATCCGGCGGTGCTGGTGATTTTGGTGTTTACCTGCCTGGTGCCGGGACTGATTACCAACAGGCTCAATCGCTACGGCTTCGAGCAGCGGGAGAATTGGCTGCCCTATGATAAGCAGATCAATTATATTTACCACAATGTGACTGCAGCCAAGGCAGGAAAAGAAGTCCGTCTGTACAGGGCCGGTATTTTCTTCCTGGGACAGATGGAGGAGGCAATCCGCCTGAGGCTGATCTGGGCCAGGAAGATAATCCGCCGTTATCTGGGGGCCGACGGAGTAGCTACGCTGATGCTGGTATTGCAGAACGGATTTTCTCTGGGGTGGATTGCATATGAAATTATCCGGGGCAGGATCAGTGTGGCAGAGTTCACCTTCTACTCCGGCGCGGTGATTCAGTTTACGCAGTTTATGAACCGTTTTGTGCAGTCCTACGGAATCGTGAAGCAGTGCAGCCTGGATGTGGGGATGGTGCGGGAAGCCCTGGAGTATCTTCCGGAGGACAAGGGAAGTACAGTCCACAATCTTTCGGATTATCCGGCGCCGGAGATTCGCTTTGAACATGTGACTTTTTCCTATCCGGGCAGTACGGAGCCTGTGCTGAAGGATATCAACTTCTGTGTCCGCCCGGGAGAGAAGGTGGCACTGGTGGGCGCAAACGGGGCGGGGAAAACCACATTGGTGAAGCTGCTGTGCGGATTATACCAGCCTGCGGAAGGCCGGATTCTGATCGACGGAATTCCTACCTCCGAGATAGAGGAGGGGAAGCTGTTCGGTATGTTCTCCGCGGTATTTCAGGATATGCTGGTCCTGCCCTTCAGCGTGCTCGATAATGTGGCAGTAACCGGAACCGCGGACGTGGAGCGGGTGCGGGGCTGTCTGGAGAAGGCAGGATTAAGCGGGCGTTTTCCGGATCTGAACCAGCCCCTGGTGAAGGGAATTCAGGATGGGGGAGAAAATCTTTCCGGCGGCGAAGAGCAAAAGCTCCTGCTGGCCAGGGCATTGTACAAGGAAGCACCTGTGTTGGTGCTGGACGAACCCACGGCGGCGCTGGATCCGCTGGCAGAGAGTGAACTGTACGGAAAATACAACCAGTTTACCCATAAGAAGACATCCTTTTTCATCTCTCACCGTCTGGCCAGTACCGGATTCTGCGACAGAATACTGCTGCTGGGAGAGGGGCGGATTCTGGAACAGGGATCCCACAGGGAGCTTCTGGATTTGGGCGGGCAATATGCGCATATGTTTCATGAACAGAGCAAGTATTATGAAGAGGTAGTTGGCTCGGAGTTGGAGCAGGAAGAGGAGAGATTATGAAGCGGATAAAGGATGTATTGACATTTTTTGCCGGGCTGGACAGGGGTTTTTACCCGATATTGCTGTTGGCGGCGTTGCTGGAGACGCTGGAGGGATTCGGCGTGCTGCTGATTTCGTCCACCATATTGACTCAGCTGGTAGCGGGAGCCGGCCTGGAAACCATTCTGACCGTGACGATTGCCATGACATTGGGCTACGGGATTTTGCACTGGCTGCAGATACTGGTGGCACGTCATAAGGGCTATCGGCAGCAGCGCCTGCATTACCGGTATTGGAGCTATGTGACGAAGCAAGTGTTCCAGGTGCCTTACTGGTATCTGGAAAAGGAAGATTTTGTGGAGACATTGGGGCAGGTCAGAGAAAATGACCGCATCTATAATTTATCCATGAGCATCCTGGACACAAGCTACGGAATTGCCAGAAGCTGCTTTTCCGTCTTGGTTGCTTTTCTGTCTTTTTTACAACTGTTCGGGGCAGTGCGGGGGCTGGGAAAGTCGGCGTTTCTGGTGGGAATGCTGATTCTGGGATTGTTTGTTCTGATTGTTTTCTCCACAGGCTACATTGTCTGGCAGCGGAAGCATAGTGCTGAAGAAATGGTAAGCTTTATGGAGGTGGTGGTGAAACAGAACAAGATAGCAATGTATCTGCTGAACGAGGTGATTGCCAGTTACCCTATGGGCAAACACATTCGCATATATGGTATGCAGGAAAGGCTGCGGCAAGAGGGAGAGAAGGAAAATGCGTGTTTTAAAGATCTCGTTGCTCATCAAAACAGGATGGAGGTGAAGCCCCGTGTTGCGGGAGATCTTTCTTCCGTGGCAATCAGCGGTATGATTTATCTGACGGTGAGCGCAGTGGCTATGGCCGGAGGCCTGGAGGTGGGCAGTATTATCTGGTATGCGGGGGTGGTGCAGCAGCTGTTGGAATCCGTCAGGCAGCTTGTGGGTCAGGCCAGTGAGCTGTATGGTTACTGTACCAGACAGCAGGTGATCTTTGGGTTGACGAAGGCGGTACAGGAGGTGGATTCCGGGGAACAGGATTTGCCTTGTGGGGAAAATCATACATTGGAATTCGAGGATGTCTCTTTTGCTTATCCGGGATCTGAGCGGATGGTGCTGGAACATGTGAATATGCGGCTGTCCGACAGGGAGCGGGTGGCTTTGGTAGGGCGCAACGGCAGCGGCAAGTCTACTTTGATCAAATTGATCTGCCGTTTGTATGAGCCGTCAGAGGGGCGGATCCTGCTGGACGGAGTGGATATTCGGGAAATATCCCGGGAAGCGTATATGGATTTCCTGTCCGTAGTATTTCAGGATTACCAGATTTTTGCTGCCACCCTGGGGGAGAATATTGCCATGAAATCAGATGCGGATAAAGGCAGAGTGGAGGAAGCTATCGGAAAAATCGGGCTGAAGCTGACCGAACAGGATATGCCCCTGCGGCGTGACCTTGAGGCGGACGGCGTGGAGGTATCCGGCGGAGAGGGGCAGAAGATTGCCATTGCCAGGGCGTTGTACAAGGACGCACCTATGGTGATTCTGGATGAGCCCACGGCGGCGCTGGATCCCTTTTCGGAGAGTGAGATTTACGAGAAATTCGGCACTCTGGTGGAGGGGAAGCTGGCCATGTTCATTTCTCACCGCCTGTCCAGCTGCCGCTTCTGTGATCGGATTCTGGTGCTGCAGGACGGGAAGATCGTCCAGGACGGGAGCCATGAGGTTCTGGCGGGTCAGGAGGGCGGATTGTACCGGGAGATGTGGGAGGCGCAGAGGCAGTATTATGTGTAGAGGGCGGTTCCTTTATATTTGCTGAAATTTTGATGGCTGGGCTTTCACTTGCGTTTGATAAAAAGAGGGTGAATTTTCTGAGGGAGTATGGTATACTCATAGACATACATATTTGTTGCTTTCCACACCACATAGCACAAATAAACGAAAGTAAAGGACAAAACCATGAACGATATCTACCGCACCACAAAGGGTTACCGCCTGAGATTTGCGGCCTTGTTCGGTTCCGTTATCTTCGGCACTGTCACCAGCGCCTTGTTTCCCTACTGCATCGGAAAAATTGTGGATCAGATTTTCTACCTCCGCCGCATGAAGGGCTTCCTGCTGAGCTTCTTTCTCTACGCCGGCCTGTACTTTCTCAATCAGTGCGGCCATGGCGTGCTGAACTATCTGTGGGCCCATCTGAAGATCACCTATGTGGTGGACATCCGCAGACGATGCTTTGCCCATCTGCTGCGGCTGAAGGCCGACGTGATGACCCATATCAAGAGCGGCGACATAATGCGGCGGATTCAGGAGGACACGGAATGCTTCCTGGAATTCATCCACCGGAGCCTTTTTTATGTGCTGGCAAATTTCCTGCAGCTGGCCATCTCCATAGGCTATCTGCTCTATACCAACTTATTCCTGGGCCTTACAAGTATCGTCCTGACCCCCGTTATGGCTTATTCCATCCGATATTTCAGAGGAAAAATGAAGGAAAAGCAGCAGCGGATTCAGTCCCGGAAAGGACTGGCAGACGCCTGGATTCAGGAAATGATGATCGGTCTCACAGAGCTGAAGCTTTTAAATGCCCAGCCCCGGCTGGAAAGGGAATATCGGGACAAAACGGAGGACATTCTCCGGGATGAAATGGATGCCAGGTACCTCTCCCTCCGATCTGATGCCGTCAACGAGGGGTTGATTCTCATCGGACAGCTTTGTATCTTTTGTATTGCCGCATTTTTTGTGGCCGGAGGCTCTATGACTCTGGGACAGTTTGTTGCCTGTGCTTCCTATTTTTCCACTTGCGCCTCTTATTACAATGCTCTGGGGCGGAAGCTGACGGATATCAGCGCCAATCTGGTGGGTATCCGGCGGGTGCAGGAATTTTTCTCCTGGGAGGAAGAGACAGACCTGCCTTCCGCAGGCAGTTATCCGGTGGAAAAAGGGGAAATCCGTTTCGAAAACCTGTCCTTCGGCTATGAGGGCGGACAGGAGGTGCTGAAAGGCTTTTATCTGGACATCCGTCCCGGGGAGAAAATCGCCTTTGTGGGGAAAAGCGGGGAAGGGAAAAGCACCCTGCTGCAGCTCCTCTGCCGCTTCTATGAGCCCTCGGAGGGAACTATATACGTGGACGGCAGGCCCCTGGCGGATTATACCTACGAAAGTCTCCGAAGCCAGATTTCCGTAGTCTGGCAGGACAACGGGCTGTTCCAGGGCAGCCTGCGGAAGAATATCCTGATGTCCGATGATAAATCCAGAGATCCCTTCCTGTGGGAAATTCTGGAGGGACTCAAACTGAAGGAAGTGGCCGAAGAGCTTCCGGAGGGGCTGGACACAATGGTTGGCAGCGGCGGAAGAGACCTGTCCGGAGGCCAGAAGCAGCGCATCGCCATTGCACGGTGTATTTGCCGGCAGCCGAAGATCCTGCTGCTGGATGAGGCTACGTCCGCATTGGATGAGGAGACGGAAAAGGCTGTAAATGCGTTTGTTTACAAACGGCTTCCTGACACGACCATTTTCTCTGTGGCACATCGCTTTTCCACCGTACTGGCGGCGGAGAAGGCTGTTGTCGTCGAGGACGGACAGGTAAGCGGCTTTGGGAAACATGATGCGCTGTTACAGCAAAATGCCCTGTACCGGACCCTGTTTGAAGAATATCTGAGTTCACAGCGCGGGAAATCCGATGAACATCGGAACATGCTGTAACGAGGGCATTCAGTGAATATCGGAAGATGATATGACAGAAAACAGCTGACGAATACAAGAATGTGCTGTGACAGAAAACGTTCGGCGAATATCAGAACATGCTGTGACAGAAAACAGCTGGCGAATATCAGAATATGCTGTGACAGAATTCATTCGGCGGATATCAGAACACGCAATGGCGAAAATCTTTGGATAAATATCAGATAGAAGCCGTGGCAGAAAGGAAACAGGATGCAAGATTATAGATAGAAAAAGCATCCCAGGGAAAATATGTCCCGAGAAACAGATATATTTCAGAAAGCCAAAGGAGATGCCCTTCAAATCCCCAAAAGCTTCCGCGGAAAATTATGTCTTTACATACTGCTCCAATTCCTGAAACGGGGCCTGCTGCTCGTCCCTCCATACTGCTACCTGCTCTTTCTGGAGGAAGTTATCACCCAGGGACGCCTGGAACTTCTGCTGCCCGTCTTCGCCCTCTACATCGGCGTATTCCTGGGCAAGACGCTTACCTCCGTCCTGGTGCAGGCTGTCTACAACCGGATTTTCCCGGTGCTGACGGCACAGTGGAAGGACAGAGTCCTGCGGCGATACGGCGCCCTGGATATTCCTGCCCTGCAGGGCTATACTCCCGGAGAGCTGAAGGAGCGCCTGCATCGTGACACAGAAAATATGGTAATGCTGTGGGAAAAGAAACTGGAGTTTGGAATTTCCCTCATTCACATACTGATTACCGCATGTGTTCTATTGTACCTGAACTGGATTCTGTTTCTGGCCAGCTGCCTGCTTCTGCCCCTGTCCTTTTTCGTCACCCGCCGTATCAAGGGCCGGAGCAATGCGGAATACGGAAAAATACGGAATATTCAGACTGAATACAATGATTTCTGTATCCACAATCTGTATTTCTGGAAGGAAGTCAAGACCGGCGCCGCCGGAAGGGAGCAGGAAAAAGAATTTGAGCGCCTGTGGGATGCCATGGGGAAAGCCTTCCTGAAAACCCATATGTTCTGGTTCATGAACCGCACCTTTCTGGCCTTTAAGGACGTATTCCTGACCAAAATGGGGCTCTACCTTCTGGGCGGAATTCTGGTCATCCGGCAGCTGGCTACGGTACCCGTGCTGTTGGCTTTCATGGAATATTATGGAGACTTTGTGAACAGCCTGCTGGCCCTTTCCGACAATGTGATGCTCTGGGGCGGGCAGGAAGAGTCGGCCAAACGCGTCCGCGCCCTCATGGAACTGCCCATGCCGGAGAGACCCCTGCGCCTGGACGCCTTTGAAAAGCTGGAGCTGCGCCAGATCGGTTTTTCCTATGAAAACAACCGGGAAACCATCCTCCGGGATTTCAGCATGGAGCTGTGCCGGGGAGAAAAACTCGCCCTTGTGGGCGAAAGCGGCTGCGGCAAAAGCACCCTCATCCGTCTCATGGCTGGATGCCTGGAACAGGACCGCGGCGAAATTTTCTGGAACGGGCAGCCATTCCGGCTGATACAGCGTACATCCCTATACGAAAAAACGGGTTTCCTGATGCAGGACACCAGCCTCTTCAACCTGACCATTCGGGAAAACCTGCTGTTTGGCAGGGACGGAGCTTCCGAAGAAGAGATGACGGATGCCTGCACCCGGGCCAATATTATGGACTTTATCCGTGAACTGCCCCTGCGATTCGAGACCGTCATAGGGGAAAACGGCATACGCCTGTCAGGAGGACAGCGGCAGAGGCTGCTGATTGCCAGGCTATTGTTGAAGAATCCCCAGCTTATCGTCTTCGACGAGGCCACATCCGCCCTGGATTACCAGAACGAAAACGAGATACTGGATCTCCTGCTCTCAAATGCCCGGGACAAGACGGTCATCATGGTCACCCACCGCAGCACGTCGGCAGCTAAATGCAGCCGCTCTGTCTGCCTGGAACGGAAGGCAAGGGGGATTTGATTTTTCAAGATCGACTGTATACGGGGCTGGATTTTGAAAAAATGTAAAGTATTTAACTGGCTTCAGCCACGTTTCCGGAGCACCTGCCTCACGGCCGTCATCCGGCATCTGCTCCACAGTTCATCCATATACGGAAATACGTTCTCCTCCACGCGTTGTTCCTCAAACCCCGCTTTCTCATAACAGCACAGAAAAATAAGTTCGAATAAGAAAACCGGACATTATCCATATCGGATAGTCCGGTTTTTATTTTGCGGCAAACCAATTAAGCAGAATTCTAAAATGAAACCTGAGTACAGAAAGTTATGAAGTTTTCGCAGAACTGCTTATTCTGCGAAAAGGAAAACAGGCATCCTTTCTGTATCATAGACTATATCGGCATTATTCTACCATACTTAATAGAAAGGTGCAACATATTTTTGTTTGGGGGCACGACCAGTTTTTTCCAGTTTCTGCGTTTATTCAGCGAAGTCAGAGCTTTTTTTATAAAAAACATGTGTGAAATGGATGCAAACAGGTTTTTATGGTCACTTTTGTGGTCAAAATCTCCGGAGCGATAAAACGCTCCGGACATACAAAGGAGGAACAGATAATGGCAAGACATGGAGAAAACATCAGGAAAAGGAACGACGGGAGATGGGAGGCGCGCTATCCGGTAATCGATACGGAGAAAGGCAGGAAAACATACCGATCTGTATATGGGAGCACCTATGATGAGGCGAAGGAAAAGCGGACACGAACCATACAGGCAATAGAAAAAAACGCTGCCTACTCATCGGAATATACGGCAGAGACGGAGAATACGCCTTACTCACAAATCCTCTTCTCGCAGGCAGCGGAGCAATGGCTGGAAATGATAGCAGATACACATAAGGCTTCTACTTATGTGAAGTACGGAAATGTTTACAGGATTCATCTGGAAGGAATCATAGGTTCATGTCTGCTAGCGGACATACCGAATCAGAAACTCCAGGAAAAGATTTTTGACCATTTATCAGAAAAGGGTCTGTCCGACAGTATACGAAAGAGCGTCTGCAGTGTAGCCAATCGGATTCTGGAATTTGCCGGACAGGAGTATTCTTTGTCAGTCTCCTTACTGAAACCAACGGCGGCAAAGCAGGTAAAGAGGCCGTTGGAGATATTTTCCAAACCGGAACAGTACCGCCTCCTGACATGCATTTATGAAAGTCTGGATCTGTTTAAGATTGCCCTTCTCCTCTGCATGTACACCGGGATGCGTCTGGGTGAACTGTGCGCTTTAAAATGGACGGATGTTGACTTTGGCGATGGTACGGTAACAGTAAACAGGACAGTACAGCGTATTGCTGCGAAAGGTTCTTTGCCAAAGACGATACTCATGGAAACAGACCCCAAAAGTGAATCCTCCAAAAGAGTAATTCCGCTTACTGACGAGATAATGGAGCTACTGAAAGGGCTTAAGGGGGAGGAGGCTTATGTATTCGGCGGGAACAAGCCTTTGGAACCGAGGACAATGCAATACCGGTTTCAAAGGACTCTGGGCGAATCAGAAATTGACAGGAGAAATTTTCACATTCTCCGCCACACTTTTGCTATGAATTGTGTGGAAAGCGGCATGGATGTAAAGACATTGAGTATGATTCTCGGGCATTCAGATGTGAAGATTACTTTAAACCGTTATGTGCATCCGACAATGGAATCCAGGAGGAGACAGATGGGGCGGCTCCCGGATTTTTATGGTCAGATTCGTGGTCAGTCGGTCTGAAAGAGGAGGTACTTTTTGACTTCCTGAAGATTTTCGCAGAATAAGCAGGTCTGCGAAAAAGGATTTCTGCCCGGGCTTATCCGGCATTACGGGGCATGGCGGTATGAAGGGGCATAAACATACTATATATAAGACTGTTTATCAATACAATCAGGTTCCGATTTCTGTAACTGATATGGAACGGATGCTGGAGATTGCCAGGGACTGCAGAGAGGTCAAAAATTACGTTTATGACCGATACAGCGGAATTCGCAGTCTGCCGAAGATTTACCCGGGCTATACCGTGCAGAATGAAATGACAAAAAGCGGACTGCGGGAAAGGTTGGGTTTGCCGTCCGTATATTTTTATCTCTCTATTTTTGACGCGCTGGGAGATATCAAGAGTCAGTGGGTGCGCACAAAAGGCCGGGTGGAGAAAAATATTCGGAATAATCCTAACTTGACAGCAAAGGACCGCCATTATCTGCGGTTTGTCATGAAACAGAGCAAGTGCTTTGAGGCCGTCCTTGCAGGAGGAGCTGATCCGGTAGAGGGTGAGCCGGATCTGCCGGCGGAATGGAGAGAGAGGTACACCGCCGTTTGCGCAGAAGTAGATACGCACAGGCTGAATCAGTATTTGCGCAGGCAGGTGCGGCGCCAGCTGGACAGACCCCATACGGAGGTGGCAGACGGCTTTCCCGTATCTCCGAAAGGATATCGGTATGCTGATCATGGAATTTATCTTTCCATGAAAGAAAGCCGTAAGAGACTTTTTGTTCCGCTTACAGATAACAATCAATATACGACGCAGATATATATTCGCCTCTGCCCGGAAGAAGGAAACATTACAATCAACATACCTATTGAAGTTAAACAGAGACACCCTGCGGGGTATGGCGGAGAAATAGGGCTTGCGATGGGACTTAAATGTATGTTTGTGACCGACAAGGGCGCATCATACGGGGAGAAATATCTGGAGTATCAGGCGGCGCTCACAGACTATGTGCGGGAAAAATTGCCCCGGCATCAGAGAAATGCGAAAAATAACCCCGGCATGAAAAAGTACAATGCAGGGAAAGCAAGGCTGGAAAAGGCGATGCACGATTATGTGAACCTGGAGGTGAACCGGATGCTTGAGACGGAAAAGCCAGGGGTAATTTATCTCCCCAAGCTGCCGGCAAAGTCCAAGGCCGGATTTAACAGGAGAGTGAATGCCACCGTCAATATGTGGCAGAGAGGCTTTATCAAGAGCCGGCTGCTTCAGAAATGCCGGGAACGGTCAATTGAGCTTACGGAGGTATTCGGCAAAGGGATCAGTACCCAGTGCAGCCGCTGCGATGCGGACGGGGAGAAGAAGGAAGATATGTTTCGATGCCCGGTGTGCGGGCTGGAATTGCCGGAAAGGCAGAATACCGCCGGAAATGTCCTGAAAAGAGGGCGTGCACAGCGGGAAGAAAAAGAGAAATGTTCATTATGAGGGGAACCGCGGATGAACGCAGCGAGAGCTTGCGTTTCACCGAAACCGGAGACGGGAATAGGAACGCGGGAAAACTTCTTTTGATAGAAAAACAAGAACGGCATTGGAAGCCGGTTTCTTCGGGAGCCGGGTATTGGGTATGCCAGGACCTATGGGAACTCGTATGCGGGAAACTGCGTTTGAGAAGTACCGGGAGCGAAGCAGGCGGGCTGGAGACAGGACGTCGGCATCACCTGGGAGGGTGACTAAATATATTTTATTAAAAACAGTAATTCCGGGGAGTGCCGGGATAAACCAGGCGGAGGCTTCGGGAAAAGAGAATTGAAAGGGAAAAGGCGCCAGGGAATTTTTACAAAGGGCAGATAGTATTCCCGGGAGGGAATGAGTCTGGAGGGATTCAATGAAAAAGGCCGAAAAAGACAGGTCAGGAAGCTGTATCGCCAGATGAAAGCATGGGTTTTGCACGGTGCGGATGACATCCGTTATGAGGAAATAGAAAGGCCGCAGCCAGCGGACTGTGAAGTTCTTGTCCGTGTACAGGCAGCAGGTATCTGCGGCTCTGACGTCCCGAGGATTTATAAGACGGGGGCACATGTCCATCCTCTGATACCCGGCCATGAATTTTCGGGTATAGTGGAAAAAACAGGGACATCTACGAATCCGGAATGGGAAGGGAAACGTGTCGGCGTGTTCCCTCTGATTCCGTGCAGGGAATGTATACCATGCAGGAAACGGCAGTATGAACTGTGCAGGAATTACAGCTATCTGGGCTCGCGCAGGAATGGCGGGTTTGCAGAATATGTCCTGGTACCAGAATGGAACCTGATAGAGTTGCCGGCCAATGTATCTTTTACGGAAGCTGCAATGCTTGAACCCATGGCAGTGGCAGTTCATGCTATGCGCAGAGTACGGATCTCCCATGGAGAATGGGCTGTTGTCTATGGGCTTGGCACAATAGGAATGTCACTTGTGATGTTTTTGATGGAGGCGGGCGTTCATAATATTATGGCGGTAGGGAATAAGGGTTTCCAGCTACAGATTGCTTGCAGATTGGGATTGGACGGGCAGCGTTGTTGTGACAGCAGAGGGCAGGATGCGGTTCAATGGGTGAGGGAGCACACAGACGGCACAGGGGCGGATATTGTTTTTGAATGTGTCGGCAGGAATGAGACGATCGCTCAGGCGGTCAGAATGGCAGCGCCGTCAGGATACGTCTGTCTGGTGGGAAATCCGTATTCGGATATGATGCTTGATAAAGACATTTACTGGAAAATTTTAAGAGACCAGCTTGTCATTACCGGGACATGGAATTCCTCTTTTATGCATCATCCTGATGACGACTGGCATTATGTCCTTGACAGGTTTTCACGGAAACGGGTTTCGCCGGAAAATCTGGTGACTCATAGGCTGCCTGTTGAGAGACTGAGGCAGGGGCTTCATATCATGAGGGATAAAACAGAGGATTATATAAAGATTATGGCAATAGGAACCGGAAGGCCTGAAGCTGAAGAGGCACATTGCACCGGGGTATATATACAGGGAGATCAATAATGCTGCCAGTATGCAGGGATATAGGATATATTAGAGGCGGCCCGGAAATGCAGGGGAGAACCGAATTGATAGAAGTATTTTGGATAGACATCAGAGGAACGTTATATAGAATATGCGATACACATCCGTAGGGACAAGAATGTCGGGAGAAGCAGGATGAGGAATGCACAGAAACAGGAAGTGCTGGGCTGTATGGAAAGTTTGCATCAGGCTCATGAAGAAATTAAAAGGGCCTTAACGGAGGGCAAATACAGTTTGGTTCAGAATATGCTCGGCGAATGTCAGGATTTTGCCGCAGCCTTGGGAGAGAACATTGAAAAGCTGGAAGGGGAAGGACATACGGCAGTAGCTTATCTGGAAGAATATTGCGAGGCATTGTACCATATTTATGGGGCATTGGATTCTGATCATGTCGGTGCCAACAAAATATATAAGAAACTTCGGAAGCAGCTTCTAAAGGCGGAGAACTGCGTTAAGAATGATATCCGTGTCAGAAAAGAGGTTGTTTTTCTGCCCTATAAGGCATCCATGTGGGATAGCCTGGAAAGCGTCTGGAAGGCAGCAAATGCAGATCCGGACTGCGATGCATATGTAATACCGATTCCATATTATGACAAGAATCCGGATGGGAGCTTTGAAAAAAGGCATTATGAGGCTTCTCTGTATCCGGAGTATGTACCGATAGTGCACTATGAGCAATATGACTTTGAGGAGCGTAAGCCGGATGTGGTATTTATCCATAATCCATATGACGATTGCAATTATGTGACCAGTGTGGATCCGTTTTTCTATACGAATAATTTGAAGAAATACACAGAGAAGCTGATTTACATTCCGTACTTTGTGTTGGGGGAATTTGATCCCGGCAATAAAAAAGCAGTGGAGAATATGGCGCATTTTGTGACGGTTCCGGGAGTGATAAATGCGGATAAAGTGATTGTGCAGTCAGAGAACATGAGACAGATATATATCAATGTGCTGACACAGTTTGCTGGAAAAGATACCCGAAAGACCTGGGAGAAAAAGATTCTGGGACTCGGTTCGCCGAAGCTGGACAAAGTGGTCAACACAAAAGTGGAGGATAAGGATATTCCGGAAGAATGGAAGCGCATTATTTACAGGCCGGATGGAAGCAGGAAGAAGGTCATTTTGTACAATACAAGTGTTAATGGGTTGTTGCGGCATAACGAGAAGATGCTGGAAAAGATACAGGATGCGCTTGGGATATTTAAGGAAAATAGAGATGAAGTGGCGCTGCTTTGGCGACCCCATCCGTTGATTCAGGTCACGATCAGTTCTATGAGACCGAAACTTTGGAGAGAGTACGAGAAGATTGTGGAGGAGTACAGGGAAGCGGGATGGGGAATCTATGACGATACCGCAGAGCTGGACAGAGCGATTGTGCTGTGCGATGGGTATTATGGGGATGCGAGCAGCCTGATGGAGCTGTGCCGGAAGATGGAGAAGCCGGTGATGATACAGAATGTGGAAGTCGGGGCGCAGCCAGGGCGCAAAAAGTAGGCAAACCGGGGCTTTCGGGCTTACAGTGGGTTGGGAACATAGAAAAAGGCAATCTGAGGAGAAGTGTATGTCACCTGAAATACATATGTTATATGAAATAAATAATCATGCATACAGGTTATATTTTAATGATTTAGCAATACTTCCTCATAAAAAGATTGCTTATGGATCTTCGGGAGGATTTAATGGCCTGTTTGAGATTGTGTTAGAGACTGGAAAATGCAAATATATAGGAATGTTTCCGAACGAGGAATTCTCTCAGGAATATATACATTTAGCAGCCGTATATTGTCAGCAGAAAGCGTTTTTCTTTCCACAGAGAGGAAAGTATATTTCGGTTTATGATATTGATAAGCAGAAAGTAATACAGATAGATTTTAGAGAATGTGAGTATCCGCATTATAGCAGAAATTACAAGATCGGACAGGTTTTTGCGTACGATGATAAAGTGTTTGCGGTAGGCGCAACGTACCCATATGTGCTTATTATAGATGCGGATACATTGGAGACGAGATTTATTCCCATAGAGACAGAAGAAAGACCGATATTCTTTCGGACAGGCGGATGCCAGATCAATGGCCACTATTATATTCCGTCTTTAAAGGGGGGGATTATACTTGAAATTGATCCGGCCACAGAATCTGTAAAGTCTCATTTTTGGGGGACGGAAGAGGACGGCGCCTGGTCAATGGCATTTGATGGAGAGGAGTTCTGGCTGACTCCGCATGCAGAGGGAGAGGGATTTCGGGTATGGGAACCGGGGAAGGGGATTATTCAGGAAATTGCGGATTTTCCGGAAGGATATCAGGCCGGAAAAGTGCCGTATGTGCACTGTTTTTGCGTCGGTAAGAATATTTTATGTCCGCCGTTTGATGCAAATATGATGATTACGCTTAATATAGAAGAAAAGAAGATAGAAAAAGTTGAACAGAGTTTTTTTCTGGGGGGTAAGATCAGCGGGATATCTTTTAGGATTGACTCATTTGTCTTTTTTAAGCTCCGGTTAGGGGAGGAAAGCTGGTACGCTCAAACGGGCAGGGATTTTGTGGTAGATATGCGGACAATGGAGCAGATAGACTATAGTTTTGTGTTTCATGAAAACAGGGAACAGTTTTCGCAGGATGTTATAACGGAAAAGATCCTCAAATCACCATTATGGAAAAAGAATATGATAGAAAATGAAAAAATGGGTCTTAAGGAGTTTTTGGCAGCCATATCCAGAGGAAGGACAATTTTTCAAGGGATTTAAGGTCAGGCAGCATGAAAAAGATTGTAATTATAGGGGCAGGAGAGATAGGGAAGCAGGCTTTGGCGTTTTTGGGGGCAGAGTTCGTTGCATATTTTGCGGATAATAAAAAGGCCGGAAGCACATATTGTGAAAAGCAGGTCTATCCTGTTGAAAAGGCGGCAGAGGAGAAAGAGCAATATGTACTGCTGCTTGCCATCACCAAATACAGAATGGAACTAACAAAACAGTTGAATGAATTAGGTGTTCATGATTTCTATTATTTTGATGATGATATCTATTTTGGGAATATATTTCAAGGATGCAATTTTCCGATGACAGAAAGGGCATCCTTTTATGACTGTATAAAAGATGTTCAGCCTGATACTGTCTGCATTTATGGAGACAGACGAAAAATCGGAAGTTTTGTTGCTGAAGTTATGGAGATAGATCATTGTGTGACAGAGAGTAGTGAAGAAGGTATCGGGCAGCTGGAGCGGCTGGCGAAAAAGTATTCCTATATTCTTATCAATGCTGAAAATTATACAGAAGAATTGATGGAAAAGTTAAACACCTTAAAAGCAAATGTTTGGTTTGTTGTAAAGTATTATTCCACAAATTATTACCAAAAGAACAGGCTTGGCCAATATAAGGGTATACATAAGGGAAAACGTTGTTTCATTATTGGAAATGGTCCAAGTCTTAGAATGGAAGATTTGGATGTACTTGCTAAGCAGAGGGAGATTTGCTTTGGTCTGAATTTGATTCATATGGCTTATCCAAATACAAGATGGAGGCCGGATTATATATGCGTTTCGGACATACTTACAATCAAAAAGAATGCAGAGAAGATCATTAAGAATAATAATTGTCCGCTTTTTATAGCGGATTCTTTCTTGAGGCTTTATGGAGATGAGCTTGTGGATAGAAGGATTATGCCGTTTTGCAAGTTATATTCGGATGAGATAAAGCAGTATGAGTATGGTTTCTCAAGAGATATAGAACAAGGAATCTGCAATGCAAATTCTGTGGCTTACTATGCACTTCAAATTGCTGCATATATGGGGTTTGAGGAGATATATCTTCTTGGCATGGATAATGGTAATTGGGCGCTGCATTTTGATGGGGAGTATCTGGAGGAGGCGGATGTCTTACGACAGAACTTTGATTGGACGATGGAAAGTAGAATTATTTTACAGGCATTTCAAAAAGCGGAAGAATTGTCAAAAGAGTATGGCTACAAGGTTTATAACGCAACAAGAGGCGGATACTTGGAGGTACATGAAAGAGTAGATTTTGATAAACTCTTCGGCGTCTGATCTTGATTGGAAAATGTTTTCAGCAGCACTTATAAACTAAGGAAATGAGAGGAAAAATCAGTATGAAAAAAGTGGTGCTTATTGGAGCAGGGAAGATAGGGGGACAGGCCCTGGAATGCCTTGGAGAGGAGCTTGTAGAGTATTTTGTTGATAATCATAAGGCAGGACAAACTTATATGGAAAAGCCAATATACTCTATGGAGAAACTGATGGCGGATCGGGAAAAGTATTTGTTTCTTCTTACGATTGCAGATATGAAATATCGGGATGAGTTTATAGACCAGCTCTATCGGATGGGTATAAATGATTTTTATTATTTTGATTGCGGAATTTACAAGAGGAACATTTTTCAGAAGTCTGATTCGCAGGTATATACAAGAAAAACATTATATGAGGATATGGTGGAAGTTAACCCGGAACGGGTATGTGTGTTAGGCGGTGAAAGGCAAATCGGACGATTTGTAGCGAATCTTTTTGAAATAGAAAACTATTATGATGAAACAAAATTCTATTTAACACCTGATTTGGCAGATGAGTATGATTTCATATTTGTTAATGTAAAGAATTATAGTTATAAGCTCCACAGTCAGTTGAAAACTACAAATATCAAAATTTATTATATTGCACATTATTATAATTCCTACAACTTTTTAGCAAAAAGAGGACTTGCGGAATTTGCCGGAAAGTATAAAGGAGAGAAGCGTTGTTTTATCATCGGAAACGGTCCAAGCCTTACTTCCAGAGATTTAGATTTGCTTGCTGAACATAATGAGTTTTGTATTGGACTGAACATGGTGCAAGAGATTTATAGTCAAACAAAATGGAGGCCAAATTATATTTGTATATCTGATAAATTAGTTATTTCCCAGAAGCTGGATTATATTTTAGAAAATAATAGTTGTCCTATATTTCTTAGTGCTGCTGTCCAATTATGCCTTTCTCCGTTTCAATATGAAAAGGCAATTCTTTTTCATGAGGCAAATAGTCAAGATCGCGTTTATCGGGTGATAAGATTTGGGACGGAGCTTTCGAATGGAGCGATTCCAAGTGGGTGGCCGGTTTCATATACAGCCATACAATTAGCGGTATATATGGGGTTTGACAAAATTTTTCTCTTAGGAATGGATAATTCTAATTGGACAAAGTGCAGTAGTGATGACAACAGTTTATTTATGAACGATCGAAATGAAGAGTTGATAACCTGGGTTTGCACAAATGCATATAAGAGAGCAGAGGCTGCTTCAATAGAATACGGATTCAAAATATATAATGCGACAAGGGGCGGATGCCTAGAGGAATTCGAACGTGTAAATTTTGATAAGTTATTTAGCAAGTTGTCTTAATAAATTTTAGAAAACATGAGGAAGTATTCAGTATGAAAAAAGTGGTGCTCATTGGAGCAGGAAATATAGGAAAACAGGCATTGGAATGTCTTGGAGCAGAATTTATAGAGTACTTTATCGATAATAATAAGGCGGGACAAAATTATCTGGAAAAGTCAGTTTATTCTATTAATAAAATAATAGAGGATCAGGGAAAATATTTGTTTCTTCTTACTATTGCACATATTCAATATCGAGAAGAATTAATGGATCAACTCAATAGGATGGGTATAAAAGATTACTATTATTTTGAGCAGGCAATTTATATGGGAAATATTTTTCAACGTTTTGATGTGCAGGTATATACAAAAAAGTCGTTGTATGAAGATATGATAGGAATCGATCCGAAAAGAGTATGTGTCTTAGGGCGAGAAAGGAGAATAGGCCGATTTATCGCAAATCTTCTTGAGATTGAGAATTTTTATGATGAAACGGAGTTTTACGTGGAATATAGATTAACAGACAAATATGATTATCTATTTGTTAATGTAAAGAATTATAATAGTGAACTCCATAACCGATTAAAAGAGTCCAATATCAAAGTCTACTATATTGCACATTATTATAATTTCTATAATTATTTGGTAAGAAAAGGGTTTAAGGAATTTTCTGGAAAGTATAAAGAGAGAAAGAGATGCTTTATTGTTGGAAATGGACCAAGTCTTGTTTCTGAGGACTTGGATGTACTTGCAGAACATAACGAATTTTGTATTGGATCGAATATGATACACAAAATGTATTCCAAAACAAAATGGAGACCAAATTATATCTGCATATGTGATAAACTGGTTATCTCCCAGAATCTGAATCACATTTTAGAAAATAATAACTCCCCTGTATTCGTGAATGATGCGGTGCGTTTATATCTTTCACCGTTTCAGTATGATAATGCAATTCTTTATCATGAGGCGTTTAATAGGGATGATGATTATCGGATTGTAAGATTCGGGACAGAACTTTCGGATGGAAGTATTCCAAGTGGATGGACAGTTACTTATATTGCTATAGAACTGGCAATATATATGGGGTTTGAGGAGATTTATCTTCTTGGAATAGATAATTCTAATTTAGCAAAGCATTGCTGTGATGATTATTGGTCAGAAAGCTCAGTTCAGAAAGACCAAAGTGAGGACGAATTGCAACTTATTGTTTTCGGACACGCATATAAGCGGGTAAAGGCAGCTTCGATAGAATTTGGTTTTAAGATATATAATGCGACAAGGGGCGGATGTCTGGAGGAATTTGAACGTGTAAATTTTGACGAGTTATTTTAGTTTTATTAGACATTTAGTGTGTAAAGTTAACTGTAAGTTTAAAACAGCTTTCTTTCGATATTCCCAATTCCATCATATTTTATGAAGCGTCAAATAGAGGAAAGGTACGAAGATATTAATGGAGAAACTTATTATTATAGGAGCAGGAGGGTATGCTAAATCGGTTTTGGATTGCAACAGTGTACAAAGGGATACATATAAAAAAACAAAATAATGGACTGCCAACCTACTGAAAAACCGCTCTTTCACAACGAAGGGCGGTTTTTTCATAGGAGCAGGGAAAGGAGGCAACCCAACCACCGGGGGCTTGACAAGATAGGTCAAGCCCTTTTTTCATGCCAGAAAACCAAGAAGGAGGTATTGCGAATGGCCGATGAAAAATCGAAAAACCTGACTGGCGCAGACGGTCCGGGCAAAGACCCGGCGCAGCCCGGGGCGGGCGGTTCCCCCGCTCCGGGGAAGGAACAGAAAGCGCCCGAAGCCACCGCACCGGAAAAAGCGGCAAAAGAGCCGGAAAAGGCCACTCCGGAAAAAGCAGCAAAGGAACCGGAAAAGGCCACCCCGGAAAAAGCGGCGAAAGAGCCGGAAAAGACAGCTCCGCAAAAGGAGGCAAAGGAACCGAAAAAGCCTGCCCCGGAAAAAGAGGCGAAGGAACCGGAAAAGGCCGCCCCGGCGAAGGAAGAAAAGAAACCGGAGATTCCCAAAGAGCAGAAGGCGGAGGCCCCG
>CAJUCE010000041.1 GCA_910584865.1 uncultured Acetatifactor sp. | reverse complement strand
TCCGCCTGCTGTTGCCACTCTGCCTGCTGTTGCCGTTCCGCCCGCTTTGCCTGCTTTTCCAGTTCCATATAGCATTCCTCCTCTGATGCCTCGATTCCGGCAAAATCGCAGAGAAACTGCAGCACCAGGGCAATGGAAAGAAGCTCCCTCTCCCGGGGCGGCTCGGGCGGGGCGGCATTGTAGATGGGATGCCCGGACAGCTCCCGCAGGGCTGCAGGCAGGCAGAATCCCAGTTCCGCCTCCTTCTGTGAGATGTCCCCCTCTGTGACAGCGCTTTTCCTGTCGCTGCCAAATGATTTTATCTTAAGCAATTCCTCTGCTATCACTGCGATGCGCCTCCGTAATCATTTTTCTTCCGATATTTTTCTGTCGGTATTTTCCAACATTTCCATTGACATTTTAATCGACATTTTCCCGATATTTCCACCGATATTTTTTTCAAGGCAGAAGGCGCAGCCGTTTTCGGCTTTTTCAAGGATTATCTCCCATGCCTCCTGAATGCTGTCAAAGGGCATGATCTCCTTAAGCTCCGGTGTCAGCATATCCATGCGCAGGGCTCCCAGAACCGCAGCGGCGCTGCCCAGGGAGATCGCCTGATGGAGCATGGCGTAGGCCGCCGCCTCGTTTTCTTCAAAGGGATGGTATTCCCAGCTGTAACAGGAGCCGGAAAAGCAGCGAGAGAGGAAATAGCAGGCATCCCCGTCATCTTCCTTTGCCGCAAGCAATAATGCGTCCGCCGCCGCTGTTGCCTTGTCGTTATCACAGCAATAATAAAGGTCTTGGATGGCCTGATCCACCACATCGCTAAAATACCTTCCCATGCTTCTTCTCTTCCTTTCTCTTTTCTTTTTCCATCCTACCCGTAAGCTTTTCTATCTGGGCGGTGATATCAGCCCAGGCGCTCAATTCTTTAAAAAAGCCCTGTTCCAGATAGCCTGCCAGCCAGAATTTCACCTGTGTCACGGTTCCTTCTTTTGCCAGAAACCCGATGTTCCCATTTCCCGTGTTATTGGTACACCAAATCACCAGAAAACCGCAAATACAGCTCCAAAATAGCCAATTTTCCGCTCGTCAGGTCTGCTGATGGTGCATGGAGGCCACCTGGCACTCCGGGCATACCTCCACATAGCAGTATCCTTCCATAAAGTCCAGCATCTCCCATGAAAGCTTGGCCACAAACTTCATGGGCCTGCCGCAGTCAGGGCAAGGGGTGTATTCCCAGTCCTGGATCCAGAACGGGAAGCCGCCAATGGTGCTGGCCTCGTCCCAGTCCGCCCCATAGAAAAGGGGCGCCGGCTCACCGGCAAGCACATAGGGGTTGTCCCCCATCTGCTCCACATCCTCGTCCTCCATGGCTTCTTCGCCGCTTCCCTCATAAGGGAAAATAGGTATGCTGCCTCCGTCCAGTGTAAAGCGGGAATAGGACGGGCTGGCCCATGGGATGCAGCCAAGGCAGGCAGTGGCAGTGAATATGCCGTCTATCCCCAGAAAGCGCAGACGTTCATCCCGTCCGTCCAACACCAGAAAATCCGACAGCCTGCCGCCGCACTCCGGGCACCGATCCTTTCTGGGGCGGAAAATATGAACGGCGCCATCCTGTGTTCTGTCCCCCTTAACGAGGGGATAGCAGGTATCGAAATTCAGCTGCCTCCTCTTTCCGGCTTTGTCAAAGGTCCAGCCGCCGCACTGGGCGTACACCGAAGGGCCCACATACAGCTTTTCCCGCCAGGGGCGTGGGTGCTGCTCCAGTTCATAGAGAGTCTCAAGCGCCTCATCGTCCCCCTGCATGGCCAGGCAGCACATCAGATTTCCCGCCGTATGAGAATCCTCTGTCTCCAGCAGTCTGGCAATCAAGCCGTCCCGCACGTCCTCCGGGGCATGGTAATAAATCTCGCTGGGGCGGTACACCTCCTTCTCCAGGGCAGCCCGGGCCAGTTCCGGTGAGAATATGCCGTGGACATTGATAAGCCCTTTCAAATCATTGTCCCACCAGTCGTCTTTCAAACGCTCCACATGATTGATGAGATTCTCCAGTTTTGCCTGAATCTGCTCCGAAGTCCAGTCCTCAGGCGGGGTATACGGGGATTTTGCCATCATTATCAGCTCCTTTTCTTTTATATATGTGATTAAAGCCCGTGAATTCCACAAACCTGCCAGGCTTCAAGACGGTATACTCAATACTCTTTCCTTCAGTTTATGTCCCAACAGTTGAAAAGTCAATGCAATCTTTGGCATTCTTCCTCATAAGTCTCCTGAATCTTATCCCGGTGTTTCTCTGCACCCGGAATCTCCTTTGGCCCAAGAAACATCCGGGCGTTGTGTCGGGATTGCGCCAATCCACATTACACTGAGTATGACAGCCAGTTCAATCAAATTACTGAACGTATCCATCCAGACTTGAATATTGTTCGCGGAAACAACAATATTTTTGTACTGATGCTTTGCATTGCGAAATCAGCTTCAGAAGTCCGGGAAGGTTGACAAAAAAAGCCGTTTAAGTATATGATAGTGTCAGACTTGTGAACATGGCTGATGAAAGGCAAAGAAAAGAGAGAAAATATTATGGCAACCTTATCACTAAAAGTAGTAGACAGGAATGGCAACACAATCTGTGTAAACAGCGGAGAGAATTTTGTAGATCTGGTATCTATGCGCAGCTATGAGGAGGGAGACATCATTGAACTGGCATCCTCCGAGAAAAACATTTATCTGAACTGGCAGGTGGATGATGCTTTGGGCAGTGCGTTTGTATACCTTACAGACAATGTGATTTACCAGATTCCTTTCGGAGAGAAGAGAGTCAGCTATTCGCCCAAGGCGTTTTCCGGAGACAGACATTATCTCTATGCGGAGGCGGCAAGGCAGGAAGAGATCGAAAGCTACCGCAATCTGGCATTGAACCCGGCGGATCAACACAGAGATGTGCCCTGTTTTCCTCATGCTTCCGCCAATGTGGAGACCAGGGGCGAGGCTGTATTTGCAGCGAAGAATGCCATAGACGGTGTGAGGGCAAATCGGTCCCATGGAGGATGGCCCTATACTTCCTGGGGGATCAACCGGCAGGATGATGCCGCCATGAAGCTGGACTTCGGCAGGAAAATCAGAACGGATAAAGTGATACTGTACACCCGCGCCGACTTTCCCCACGATAACTGGTGGATCCAGGTAACCTTGAAATTTTCTGACGGAAGTGAAATGGATTTCCCGCTTAAAAAATCTGCGGATGGGCAGGTGCTGACGTTTCCGGAAAAGGAGATTACCTGGCTGGAGCTTTGCAACCTGATTAAGGCGGATGACCCTTCGCCCTTCCCGGCATTAAGCCAGATTGAAGTATATGGGAGAAATGCATAGCCGCTTTCTGACGGCAGAATGTGAGGAAGAATGTATATAGGAGATTTACATATTCATTCCCGGTATTCCCGTGCTACCAGCAGGGACTGCACACCGGAATACCTGGATCTGTGGGCAAGGAAGAAGGGAATCGATATTGTGGGGACGGGCGACTTTACGCATCCGGCCTGGCGTGAGGAATTGGAAGAAAAGCTGGAACCTGCGGAGGATGGTCTGTATGTGCTGAAAAAAGAGTACAGGCTGGAGAGCGCAGGCGAGCGCAGACAGCCCCGGTTTGTCATTACAGGGGAAATCAGTTCTATCTATAAAAAAGGGGACCGTGTGAGAAAGGTACATAGTCTTCTGATTTTGCCTGGACTGGAAGCGGCGCGGGCTCTGGCGGGACGGCTGGAGCTGATCGGAAATATCCATTCCGACGGACGGCCTATTTTAGGAATTCCCTGCAGGGATTTGCTGGAAATCATGTTGGAGACCAGTCCGGATGGAATCTATGTGCCTGCGCATATCTGGACCCCGCATTTCTCTCTGTTCGGGGCCTTCTCGGGATTTGACACGATAGAAGAATGTTTTGAGGATATGGCTCCGCATATCCACGCGCTGGAGACGGGACTTTCCTCCGATCCGCCCATGAACTGGCGGGTGAAGGCGCTGGATCGTTTCTGTCTGATTTCCAATTCGGATGCCCATTCCCCGGCAAAGATGGGCAGAGAAGCCTGTCTGTTTGACATGGAGCTGTCTTATCGGGGTCTGGCAGCAGCTATCCAAGAGGGAAAAGGACTGGCGGGAACCATTGAATTTTTCCCGGAGGAAGGTAAATATCATTATGACGGACACAGGAAATGCGGATTGTGTATCAGCCCCCGAAAGACTGCGGAATACGGAAACAGGTGTCCCATATGCGGAAAGAAAATTACCATCGGAGTGCTGAACCGTGTGGAACAGCTTGCAGACAGGCAGACCGGTTCCTGTCCGCCTTCAGGACGTCCGTATGAGAGTCTGGTACCGCTGCCGGAGGTAATCGGCGCTTCCATGGGGATATCCGCCGGGGGAAAGAAGGCTGCGGAAAAATACGAGCGGATGATCTCTGTCTTAGGACCGGAGTTTGCCGTTTTACGGGAGATCCCCATAGAAGATATCCGCAAAGAGGCTGGGCCTCTGGTGGCAGAAGGAATCCGGCGATTGCGGCTGGGTCAGGTGGAACGAACTCCGGGATTCGACGGAGAGTATGGGCGGATCAGTCTGTTGACCCCGGAGGAAATCAGCAGTCTGGAAGGACAGATGACCTTTTTTACGGCGGAGGAACTGCAGAATCTGGAAAAACACCAGAAACCGGAAAGAGGAAAAGAGTCGGAAAACGGCCAGAAGACAATGCCTTATTCTAACGGAGCCGAACCGGAATATCAAACCACAGAACCAGTAACGCTGAAAGCAGTGCCGAAGGGTCCTAATGCACGCCAGCGGGAAGCTGCCCTCCAGGAAGGGGACAGACGCGGCAGTCTCAATACGCGCCAACAGGAAGCTGTGGAGAAGATCGGACGCAGTGTGGCAGTAATAGCAGGGCCGGGCGCGGGAAAGACCAGGACTCTGATCGCCAGACTGCAGTATCTTTTGGAAAAAAGGCAGATTCCGGCCGGGAAGATTACCGCCGTGACCTTCACCAATAAGGCTGCGGAAGAGATGCGCTCCAGAAGGGCTAAAGAAAGGCAAGGCGAAACAAACCAGAAGGATAAGAGTGTATCGGATGTATGGATCGGTACTTTCCATGCCATTTGCAGCCGATTTTTGCAGGAGGCAGGCATTGCTTTTCTGGTGGCAGATGAGGGGCTTCAATTAGAACTGGCAGAAAAAGCGCTTCGGGAATTTGGCAGCAAGAAGACACCCGGAAAGTTTCTGCAGGAGTTGTCCCATATGAAAAACGGATTGCCGGAGGACGGGTTTGCCGGAGCGAATAATCTACAGGGCAGCACCGGTTCAGAGAAGGCTATAGACAGGGAAAACAGCCCGGACTATGACACAGCCGGCGGAGAGAATAGACGTGTGTATGCATATTATCAGAAGCTGCTGCGTCAGGCCGGAGCATTGGATTACGATGATCTATTGCTGGAGACCTTGAACCATATGAAGGAACTACCCGAGGAAGCTGCCGGGCGGGAACGTTTCTCGTATTTGCTCATCGACGAGTTTCAGGATATAAATCCGCTCCAGTACCGGCTGGTAAAGGAATGGGGACGGGGCGGCAGAGAATTGTTTGTGATTGGAGATCCGGACCAGTCCATCTATGGATTCCGCGGCTGTGATTCTAAAGTTTTTGCGCACTTGGAAAGAGATTATCCTGACACTTCTGTCATAAAGCTGGAGGAAAATTACCGGTCTGCCCCTGCCATTCTGGATGCCGCATTGGGGCTGATTTCTCATAATGAAGGCGGACCGCGCAGGATGAAAGCATTGGCAGAAAACGGACATGAAACTGTGCATTCTGTGCGCATTGTATCTGCGGCGGACGAGCGCAGAGAGGCGATTTTTGTGGCAAAAGAAATCACGAGGCAGATTGGCGGGATTGACATGCTAGATACAGACAGACGCGGTGCGGGAGAAGATCGTCCGGTGCGGGGATTTTCGGATATGGCAGTACTTTACCGAACCCACAGGCAGGCTGCGTTACTGGAAAAATGCTTCCGGCAGGAAGGAATTCCCTATCTGGTAGCAGGGAGGGAAGATTTCCTGCAAGAGCGTGAGGTACGGGCCACTCTGTATTTCTTCCGCCATATCCTGTATCCGGAAGAAGAGATGGGCGCGCAGCTCTGCAAGAGATTTCTGGAGCCGATTCTGATGGATGCCCGAAAAGAGAAGCTCGCTGCTTCTGCTCTGGAAGAAGTCCGGGAAGAACGCCTGCTCCTTTTGATCCGGAAATACCGCAAAAAGGTCAGAAGGACCAAACCGGTAAAGCTTTTGGAGGAATGGAGCTGGGAACTCTCTTTTGAAAATGAAGAAGCTATCAAGAAACTGACAGATATGTCGGTTCTTTATTCCACCATGGAAAGCTTTCTTCATACACTTTCCTTCGGCGAGGACGGAGATATCAGGCGCAGCGGGAGCAGAAAGTTCACAGCTGATGCAGTGACGCTGATGACGCTGCATGGATCCAAGGGGCTGGAATTTCCGGTGGTGTTTCTCTATGGCATGGATCAGGGGCGATTCCCTCTGGAATTGAGCACCGGGGAGACAGATATGGAAGAAGAACGGCGGCTGTGCTATGTAGGAATGACCAGAGCGGAGAAGGAGCTGATTCTGGTTTGCGGAAAAAATACCTCGCCATTTCTGCAGGAGATTCCGGCAGGATATGCAAGGTGGGAGCGGGCGGAGAGGACGGAAGATGAGGAGACGGTACAGGCTGTCCAGATGAGCCTGTTCGATCTGTTATAAGAGGAGGATGGGCACGAGATGTTGATTTTCTACTCCATAGGAAACTTTGTCAGTGCTCAGAGAGAAAAGACATGTGTAAAAGGCGGTATGGCAGGCTTCACCGTGTCGCTGACGCCGGACGGGTATCGGGTGACGAAGGCGGAACTTCTGCCCCTTGTGATTTCCTGGGAGCAGGGCGGAAAATATACGGCGGATTTTGCAAACGGACCGCAAGAGGATGAAAATTAATTGAATCATATAAAGAAAGGCGGAAGAATTATGAAAGTGTATACTTGTTTCCCGGAGGGGAAGGCAAAAGCGCTCACCATGAGTTATGATGACGGAAGACTGCAGGATAAGCGTCTGGTGGAAATTTTTAATGAAAACGGAATACGAGGCACCTTTAATCTGAATTACGGCCTAATGGAGGGGGATGAAAACCGCATTGCCAAAGACCAGGTCAGGGAACTATATCAGAATCATGAGGTAGCTACCCATTGTCTGACCCATCCCACTATAGCCCGCTGCCCCCTGATCGAAGTGGCAAGAGAGATCGTGGAGGACAGGAAGGGATTGGAGAGCCTGACCGGAGGGCTGGTGCGGGGACATGCTTATCCCAACGGCTCCTACAGTCAGGAAATCAAAGCACTGTTTCGCCAGCTAGGCATCGCCTATGCCAGGGTGGTTCAGACCAAAGCGGATTATGAATTGCCCGCTGACCCCCTGGAGTGGCATCCCACCTGTCATCACAATGACCCGGAACTGATGAAGAAAGCGGAATTCTTCGCAGGCTTCGGAAAGAGACAGTATCTGAAGCTTATGTATGTGTGGGGACACAGCTATGAATTTGACGACAAGAACAATTGGGAAGTGATTGAGGAATTCTGTCGTTATATGGGAGGAAGAGAAGATATCTGGTATGCTACCAATATCGAAATAATCGATTATATGGAAGCGGCAGACCGTTTGAAGTTTTCAGGAGACAATGGAACGGTACATAATCCTAGCGCTGCCAGTGTGTGGCTGCAGGTGGATGACCGCAAGATCGTGGAAGTAAAGGGCGGGACGACGGTTACACTGGGATGACCGACGGGAAGTATACCAGGCCGCCTTACAGAATCAGAGGAGCGATAGGGACACATCAAAGTCACTACCGCTCCAAACTGGGATTTTCCTTCCCGACAGATATAGCTCATTAACCCCCTTTTTATCAGAATTTTCAACCGGGAAAAGGAGGTTCTAAAAAACAGTCACGGAAGAATATGCCCTGCTGCAAGATACAGGCGATACCACTCTTCCTTTGTCAGTACAATCTGTACTGCCGCGCAGATCTCACGGAGCCGACTCACCTTCATGCTTCCTGCAATCAACTGAATCCCGGCTGGATGCCGTAATATCCACGCAGCAGCAATAGCTGTATTTGACGTATTATATTTCTCCGCAAGGGCATCAATAGTTTTATTTAATTTCGGAAAATCCGGATTTCCCAGAAATGTCCCTGTAATGGCCCCATACTGGAAAGGGGACCATGCCTGTATGGTAATATCATTCAGACGACAGTAATCCAACACGCCGCCGTCTCTGTCCACTGCTCCGTCAGAGAGCATATTTGCCTCCATTCCGCTCTGAATCATGGAGGAATTCGTAAGGCTCAGCTGGAGCTGATTGATCATAATTTTATGGTCCAGGTACTTTGACAGAAGCTGCATCTGGCTTACTCTCTGGTTAGATACTCCGAAATATCTGACCTTTCCCGAGCGGTACAGGCTTTCCAGCGCCTCAGCCGTATCCCGGGCGTCAGCCAGGGCATCCGGCCTGTGAAGCAGAAAGACGTCCAGATATTCCGTCTGAAGGCGCTGCAGTATGCTATCCACGGCTTTTAAAATATATTCTTTTGAATTATCGTACATCACTCCCGGCACAATTCCCGCTTTTGACTGCAGGATCATCTTCTCTCTCAGTCCCGGATTTCTGCGGAGCACATTGCCGAATATTTCTTCGCATTTTCCCCTGCCGTATATATCCGCATGGTCGAAATAAGCGGCCCCCATATCCACTGCTTCCCTCACAAGCTCCTCTGCCTGCGGAATTTCCAAGCTGTTCATTCTCATGCACCCGATGGCAATTACAGGTATCTCTAAATCACTCGATCCTAATTTAACTGTCTTCATCCCTTTTCTCCTCTCCCAATATTTATATCGCCTTATACAGACTCTCGTTCTATAAGCTGAAGCGGCAGCAGCACGGATTTCTTATCTACCGTCTCCCCCCTCATTATCCGGAAAAGCAGCTTTACCGCGCTTAATCCCTTTTCCTCCACGTTCTGGGCAACCGTTGTCAGCTTCGGAGTCACAAAATAACTCATTCGCTGATTATCAAATCCAATGACAGCAAAGTCTCCCGGTATCCGAATCCCATGAGATTTCAGATCTTCCATAACCTCTATGGCAAAATTGTCGGCAAAAATAAACGCCGCAGTATATCCCTCTTTCATAAGCACCCGAATACGTTCCCCAGCTTTTACACTGGAGCTTTCTACAATATGCTCTCCCACATAGGCTTCCTTATCCCGGCGGCAGTATGTTTCTATGCACTCTTTAAACCCACAGTAGCGTATATTTGAGGATTCTTCCGAAAAAACCACCGGCACACTGACCATAATCAACCTTTTATGCCCCTTTTTTATCAGGTATTCCGTGGCCAAATAGCCTCCTTTTTTATCATCAATCCCAACGTGGCAGACATCCGGGTTCCTTGTATCAATGTACACCTTTGGGATCTGGTTGCTTTTTTCGATATCCTTTACCACATCGCCGTGTATGCCCATCAGAATACAGCCGTCCACTCTCCAGGACTGGAGACATTGTGTGATCTCTGATGCCGTATTTACGAAATGTATCATCATATAATAAGATTCGCTCCGTATCTTTTTTGCCATTATCTCAAGGAGGAGGGCATTATGCGGAGACATCAGCAGACGGTCGTGCATTTCCATATTGATGATCACCGCGATGATTCTGGAATTTTTCACCACCAGGCTTCTCGCAGAAGAATTGGGAACATATCCTGTTCGCTCTATGATTTTCCGAATTCGTTCCGTGGTCTCTTTTGATACCTTTTCCTGGTTTCCGTGAACTACCCGCGAAACCGTCATCACACTCACACCTGCTTCTTTCGCTATATCCTTAATTGTAACCAAATATAACGCCTCCCCCCTGTGGATGCCGCACTTCTGTATTCTGCCGCATCTATGCACATTTTAACATCAGAATGTACCTATTATAACACTAATTACCTCTCCTTTCCACTTTTTCTGTCATTTTCCTGCTTTCAGGCCCCTTCCGGAAGACGCGCAGCCCCTCAGCCCTTTACCGCTCCTGCTGCCACATTAATGACCTGAAATCTCTGAATGATAAGGTATGCAATGACTACAGGGAAAACCGCAATGGAAACCCCCGCCATGATAGTAGGCCAGGGCGTGGATAGTCCGTCACTGGAAGGCAGCAGGGAAATTGCCACCATCAGCGTGTATTTTTTAGAATTCCTCAGCAAAATCAACGGCCAGAAAAAATCATTCCACCGGGCAATCATGGTCAGCATAGCCCAGGAGGCAAGACCCGGTTTGATGATAGGACAGACAATCCTGGCATATATCATGAATTCAGAACATCCGTCCATTCTGGCTGCCTCCATAATCTCATAGGGCACATCCCTCATATACTCTGTCATATAAAATATGCCCACCGCGGTCGCCAGACGGGGAATGATAAGCCCCCACAGGCTGTTGATCAATCCCATATTCCTGAAAATAATAAACAGTGGAATCACTCCTGTTTCCTGCGGTATCATCATCGTTGCCAACAGAAACAAATATAAAAAGTTCCTTCCGGGAAACTCATATTTTGCAAATGCAAATCCGGCCAGAGAGCAGAAAAACAAAGTAGTAACCGTTCCTACCAGGGAGACAAACACATTATTAAAAAAATTTATGGGCAGATTGGGAATCAGTTCCACCACCCTTTTATAATTATCCAAAGTCAGTCCCCTGGGAATAATTGCCGACAGCCCCATCATTGATTCCGTAACCGGCTTCAGAGAGATCAGTACTATCCATATAATCGGAAACAGACAGATCAGACAGACCAGTGCAATTAAAGAATACTCCAATATCACAAAGCCCGTTCTTTTTCCCTTCATATCCCATTCCTCCTAATAATTATCCCCCTGCCGTCTCCTGAATACAAACTGAACGGCAGAGATCACAATCATGACCATTGCCAAAATATACCCTATAGCCGCCGCATACCCCAGGTCAAACAGTTTGAACGCATTCTCATGCATATACTGAAAAAGCGTTGCATTTGAATAGGCAGGACCTTTCAAAATGTAGGATTCATTAAACATCTTCCAGGTATCACTGGTAGTGGTGATCAGACAAAAAAACAGCACGTTTTTCATCAACGGAAGCGTGATATAGGCAAACTTCTGTATCCGGTTTCCTCCATCGATGGTGGCGGCCTCATAATAATCAGCAGGTATATTCAGCAGACCGGACAAAATGATAATACTATACCATGGGATGCTCCTCCAGCAGAAAAGTATAATAACCGGCACCCTGGCAAATTTCGATGTGGTCAGCCAACCGATCTTCCCAAATCCAAGCCTGGACAATATATCGTTGATTAATCCGCTGTTATAGTCAAACAGCATATTGAAGACCAGCGCAATGGCTATGGATGCGCATACATACGGAAGAAAGGTTGCTGTTTTAATAAACGCCCTGCCCTTTAATTTATCACGGTTCAGTAACAATGCTATTCCGAAGGCAAACAGAATAATGAAAATACTGCATGCAATCCAATAGATCACTGTATTTCCCAGGGAATCCCAAAACGCATAATTCCCGCCCTTAAACAGGTTTATATAATTCTTCAGTCCAATAAATTCCGGTGTATGCATACCGTCATAGTCCGTAAAGCTGTAGCAAAAGGATTGTACCATCGGAATCAATTGAAACAGCAAAAACAAGATAAAAAACGGTGATATAAACAAGTACGGCGTTTTGTATTTCTTAATCCATGTACGAATCTTACTCTGCCTATTCATAAGAACTCCTCTCTCATCGTATCGTCCCATCCTCCCGGTTCGGCCTGCCTGTACGACATGCGGAGGCTTCGCTTCCATTCTTTCTCCAACGAACGCCATGTATTACTGAAGGGCTGCCCTGTATCTCGAAGCATTTATAGGACAGCCCCTCAAAATAATTATCCACGGCAACATTTGTCAGTTATCATGTATTTCATTCAGTTTTTTATACACCTGACAAGATGTTTTCCAACAAATATTTTCTGCAATTTCCATTGCTTTCCCGCATGAAATCACCTCATCGCATATGTACTTTTCCAATGCCTTGCCAAGCTGCTCTTTAAAATACTTTGCGGCAAACCAGGTTGTCTCCGGATATCCGCCGGTATCGGAAGCATACATGATTTTATTTGTGGGGGCCATGGCAAGCATTTCGAAAATGGCCTGGCAGGCTCCGGTGGATGCCGTATAGATCATCGAAGAAAAATCACTGTATACATTGCTGTAGTTATTAACCAGAATCCCGGTCTCCTTCACATAGGGATATCCCGCATGCAGCAGCACCACTGGCACCTTTCCTTTATAGCGCGCGTCATTCAGCAGGCTATACATTCCGATGGGATTCATCTTCATGAGATTACACATCGGCGCAGAGCCGAACCCGGTATGAAACTGCATGGGCAGGCCCAGTTCCTTACAGACATCCAATGACAGGGGAATCATATAATCCCTCAGGGCTTTCTCGTCCTGCTCATTGCCCGTACCCGAAATATATTTTTCATATCCTTCCTTTGCCCGGCCTTCCGCCACAAGCTCAATGGCAAGTCCTGTGTGATATCCGATCACAGATTTAACCCCTATGGCATCATGCTCCCTAATCATCTGCCGCAGCTGCTCCAGAAATCTGTCCGTAAACTCACGAAAAGAAAGCTTTTCTTTGAACAATTCCCTCATAATGGGCTCAATCCGCACAATCTCACGAACCGAATGCTCCGGAATAACAGATTTGTAAAATGCCTCTTCCTCCGCTGTGTGAAGTTTTCCTTCCACAGGAGCTCCTATATCCACACAATAATATTGCACTCTGCTGTCTTCCCGCAGCTTCCTCACATACTCCCCGGGGTCCTCCCGGTAAACCCGGTTCCTGTGTGCAATGACCTCCCCATCCGGCGTATTTTCAGGCATATTGTAGTATCTGCGCATATATCCAATCAAATTCATATAGGTAAGGGTACTTTCATCATCCCTGTCTGGATGCGCATCTCCCGTCATGGACACACACTTGGCAAAGGATTTGTTTTCCCTGCTGAGCGCAAAATCATGACAGTGTGTATCTATTAATTTTAGACCATTTAAATCAATTCTCATCTTTCTCTCCTTCTGCCCCCATGTTTACTGGATTTTTTCTTTCAGCTGCCTGTCCGCATTTGCAATTGCTTCCTCTATGGTCTGCTCTCCCGCAAGAAACTTTTCTATCTCCGGCGAAATAATTCCGTCCGCCAGATTATCATTCAGATTCGTTGCCAGAGGCGGCGCGCAGCCTTCCAGACCATCCGCTTCCGCTTTCATCAGGGACTGACCGCCATAATAATCGTCTCCCTGCTGCCAAAACGGATCCTTCAGCGCTTCCTTTACAACACTGTTAGAATATGGCCCGCCTTCATCCATCATCTGCTGTACATATTCCTTCCTTGCGTCGAAATTGAAATTGTAGTCTAACCAGATATCATGAAACAGCTCCGCATATTTCTGATTCGGCTTTTTGACAATGGCTGCCCCGCCACCTACAGGAGCACCCCTTAAACCGATCTCCTGGAAATACGGCGCAGGAAGGATTCCCCATTTTCCCGCGTCATCCGGTACATTCTTCTGCATATGCTCATCATAAAATGCCCCGATATAAAAGGTTGCAATCTGATCGTCTCTCATGGAGTCAAAACATGCCGGCTGCATCCACGGTACGGAGAGCAGCAGTTCCTCGTCCATCAGTGTGCCTAATGTGTTCATTGCCAGTTTTGTTCCCTCATCCTCACCGAAGACAACCTTTCCTTCCTCATCAAAGATTCTGCCGCCTGCCTGGGGAATGAACCCCCTTCTCAGATAATAACGCCAGGTATTCTTGCCGGGATCATAATTGGAAAGATATACCGTACCGTTGGATTTCTCTTTCAGCTCACGGCCCACATCAATCCATCCCTCAATCGTCTCGCACCTGGCAGGATCAATATCATATTTTTCAAAAATATTTCTGTTATAGTACAGTACCTGGGGCCGGATTTCATCCGGATATGCGTAAATTTTTCCATTGTAGGTCACAGAATCTAACGCGCCGTCTACCAGCTGATCTCCCAGTGGCTCCAGAAGCTCGGTCAGATCAACCAGCATATCATACTCCTGAAACTGGGCGATTTCTGCAGGCCCAACATAAATCACATCCGGAAGGTCATCAAAGGTGCCGGAGTTAAAGCCCAAGAGCATCTGCTGCTGAAGCGTACTCGCATCCGCGGCCTGATATTCCACCTGAATCCCTTCCACACCATTTCTTTCCAAAAACCCGTCAAAAAATATCTTCTTATACTGCGGTAATCCTGCAGAACTGTACATAAAGGTTCCTTCCGGGTATTCCTTTTCCGCTTCCTCTGTCTTGCCGCAACCTGCAAGCATGGACACTGCCGCCAGACCACTCAGTACTGCCATCATCCATTTTCCAGTTTTCATTCATAGCCCTCCTTTTTAACATTCCCAGATTCTCGGAAATTTTACCAATAAATTCCTTTAATTTTAGTTAGGTTAACGTTATCCTAACTAAAAATAACATACATAATGGAAACTGTCAACCCAAAACTGCATACTTTCCAAAAAATTTTCAACTGACCGTTTTCGTTGCCTATATCTTTCTGCAATTTCTGTTGATACTTATCAAGAATAAATTTCATCATTTTTCATTATTTGTAAAAAATAGAGCATACAGATTTTAATTTCTATATGCCCTAACACTGTTACTATATTTGATTTTAATTGCCTCCATCAAAGAGCCGGAGCCGCATCCCGAGTGCCGCATCCTCCATAAGTTCGTCCATTTCACAGGAAAGAAGATTATGGTCATCAGTATGCAGTATCACCACTGCCCTGAAACTCCAAAGGTTTATGAAATATCCATAAATAAAAAAGGACCTGAAATAGGAAGACTGCTTATCATACGCTTCCCCCGCTGGCACCAGCTCCTCAAGCGCACGCATAATGACAGAAATAAGTCCGTTATGGTAGAGCATCTAAAACAGACGCCGATTGTCATAAATAAATGCCGTTTTATTCTTTTTCATAAAGGAACAAAACCCCCCCTTTTTGTCCTGCATAGAGTGGCGACGACAACTTTTTGCCTGTCTCACATTGACACTCGATGTACCCTTCCTTATAATATGAGCTATATGGAACAAGTGTATCAAATAGCGACATTTGTGATTTTAGGCGGCTGAAGCCAAAGACATCCATGTTCTGGATCATTCTTTCTTATGCATCAGAACAAATAAACTCCCGATACACCACTTCTTCCAGAAGCCTGGACAGTTCAGAATCAGCGCCTCCAATATTGGAACGGTTTACGCCCAGTACCACAGTCAGCTTATTTTCCACATCCACATAAAAATGGGTTCCGTAAGCGCCGCTCCATCCAAAGGTTCCCTTACCTGCCCTCTTTCCGGCAAGACCAGGGTCTTCAATCACTTCCATTCCCATTCCCCATACAATTCCCCTCTGCATTTCCAGGTGCTTCACTGACGCCTCCTGCCGCATTCTGCTCACTGTATCGGCATGTAAAAAAGGTTGGCCGTCCACAGTTCCATTCTGCAGAAACATCCGGGCAATCTTTGAATAATCCTCTACCGTCCCCAGCATGCCCGCTGACCCGGAATAATATCCATATGCCATTGGATTAATCAGTTTCCAAAACTCCTCCGAATCCGACACATCTATCAGCTTTCCATCCGCGGCTTCATACAGCCTTACAATCCTGATTTCCTGCTCTTCATTCATGACAAAGCCCGTATCACGGAGCTTCAACGGCTTGCAGATTCTTTCTTTCACAAAGGCATCCAGATTCATCCCTGAGACTACCTCTATCATGCGGCCCAGCACATCATATGCTGTTGAAGCACTGTAGCCGGTATGGTCGCCCGGCTGAAAATCCAGCAGAGTCTTTGAAATGATGCTGACCCGTTCCTGTAGGGACTGTTCCGGCTTCCATTCGGAATTCAGCCGCTGCATGCTGACCGGCCCCTGCCCCATGCCGCTGGAATGGCTCAGGATGTCACGGACCGTAACGCTCCTCTTCAAATCAGTTTCCCTGATATTTTCAATCAGCCCTGTATTCATTTTCGGCATCCCTGGATTGTCTGGATCCGCCTGGTAAAATCCCTCGAATCCTATCACTTTATCGGCTGCTTTCAATGCGGCAAACTCTGGCAGATATGTTTCAATCGGCGCATCAATATCCAGTTTTCCTTCCTCTTCCAAAAGCATTGCCGCGATGGCAATCACTGGCTTTGTCATAGAAGCCAGACGGAAAATAGACTTGCGGTCCATCAAAATCCCTTTTCCAATATCCGCATAGCCATACCAGGCATCGCATAAACTCTCTCCGGCCTTGTCAATCCTGACCACCGCCCCTGCGATCTGCCTTTCCGTGATCCACTGCTCCAACAGCTTTTTCACTTCCTGATTCTCAACCATAAAATATCTCCCTAGCAATACATCTCGTCATCGAATTTAAAATTCAATATTTCCTCATTCAGGGTCACCCCGAAATCCCTGCCGATATCCCGCAGGTTATCATATAATCACCTGCCTGAGCGGCCTGCCGCCGTTTTCCAATCCCCAGACAATATGATACGCATCGCCGGTTTCATTGATCTCCACAATACAGATGCTGTTCTGGAGCTCCAGGCCCACATGCTAGCGCTGGCAAAACTGCGTCAGGGGCTGTAGGGTTGTAAGATTTGAGATTCGTCCTGACACCCAATAAAAAAGTCTGCTTGTCCCTAATACCAACTGGCTTATTAACTGCATCACCATATAATGCAATTCCGCAAAGTTCACTTAAATCCGGAGCTGAAATAGTCTTATCCATCGCTGCTTTTCTCACATGGGGTAAGCCTGAAGGAAATCCAGGAATGACTCGGGCACAGCAACATCTCTACCACCGCGAACATCTATACGCATATGGACTTTAACAAGAAGATTTCTTCCGCCAATGCGATTATAGGGCTTTTGGGCAAAGAAAAAGAATCCACTTCAGCCGCCAACTGAAAGCGTGGATTCCCAATAAACCAGTGCTGGTAGCCGGACTTGAACCGGCACGGGGTTGCCCCCGAGAGATTTTAAGTCTCTTGTGTCTGCCTATTCCACCATACCAGCCTGCTGAATGGATGGGGGTGGATTCGAACCACCGAAGCAATTTGCAGCAGATTTACAGTCTGTCCCCTTTGGCCACTCGGGAACCCATCCATATGGAGCACTATCCCCTGACAGTATCGAATTATATCACATTCCCACCCCGTTTGCAAGAAGTATTTATTCGAATTTTCAACCCCACAATTTCCTCACGCGACGATATATCCTTCGCCGGAAGCGTTGCCACCGCGGACCGGCTGATCCGCGTCATGCACAGAGATGCCGGTATTCCCCTGTGGCAGGCGGTGAATATGATGACATGCAATCCGGCAAAGGCACTGGGCGAAGAAGAGATCGGCTCTCTGGAACCCGGGAAAAAAGCGGACCTGGTCTGTTTTGATGAAAATCTCCAAATCCGCAGTGTCTATCGGGACGGAATTAACGTAAACCGCTGATTTAATCGCCGCTCCCTTACTCATCCTCTGCCCAGGCAAGAGCACATTTTACGGCACGTTTCCAACCCTTCAAAAGCGCACCCCTTTTCTGTGCTTCCATCACAGGCTCAAAGGTATGTCCAATCTGCCAGTTGGCCCGGATCTCTGCCTGATCCTGCCAGTATCCCACCGCCAGACCTGCCAGATACGCTGCTCCCAGGGCAGTGGTTTCAATACATTCCGGCCGCAGCACCTGCGTATCCACTATATCCGCCTGGAATTGCATCAGGAAATCATTGGCGCTGGCGCCGCCGTCCACCTTCAGACTCTTCAGGCTGATCCCGCTGTCCTGCTCCATGGCCTGTAGCACATCCGCTGTCTGATAGGCGATGGACTCCAGGGCTGCACGGATAAAATGCTCCTTCGTACATCCCCTGGTCAGTCCCACCACAGTCCCTCTTGCATACTGATTCCAATACGGCGCGCCCATACCTGCAAAAGCCGGCACCATATAGACGCCTGCCGTATCCTCCACAGCTTCGCAATAACTCTGAGACTGGGGCGCATTGCGAATCATCCGCATACTGTCCCTGAGCCATTGTACTCCCGCACCTGCCACGAAGACACTGCCCTCCAAAGCGTACTCCGGTTTTTCGGAGGTTCCTGCGGCAATGGTGGTAAGCAGCCCGGATTTGGATACAATGGCGTCCGTGCCCGTGTTCATCAACAGGAAGCAGCCTGTCCCATAAGTATTTTTCACCTCGCCCTTCTCAAAGCAGCACTGCCCGAACAGAGCCGCCTGCTGGTCTCCTGCCGCTCCGGCGATGGGAATCTCCCCGCCCAGCACAGAACTGTCTGTATGGCCGAAGACATGGCTGGAGGGGCACACCCGGGGAAGCATCGCTGTCGGGATCCCGAACCGTTCCATGATCTCTTCATCCCACGCAAGCCTGTGTATATCGAAAAGCATTGTCCGGGAAGCATTGGTGTAATCCGTCGCATGTACTCTGCCCTTCGTCAAATTCCAGATCAGCCAGGTATCCACCGTACCGAATAGAAGTTCTCCCTTTTTCGCTCTCTCCATGGTGCCGGGAACCTCCTGCAGAATCCAGGCAATCTTAGAGGCGCTGAAATAAGCATCCGGCACCAGCCCTGTCTTCTCCCGGATTTTCAGATCGAAACCGTCCTTTTTCAACGCTTCTATCCTGTCCGCAGTACGGCGGCATTGCCACACAATGGCATTGTATACCGGCTCTCCGGTACTTTTATCCCACACAATTGTAGTCTCCCGCTGGTTGGTAATCCCGATGGCAGCAATCTGTTCCGCCCCTGCACCTGCCATAGCCATACATTCCGCAGCCACTGCCAACTGGGAGGACCAGATCTCCTTGGGATTATGTTCCGCCCAGCCGGGCTTGGGATAAATCTGGGTAAACTCCTTCTGGGACATGGAACAGATATTTCCCCTCTTATCAAATAAAATACAGCGGGAGCTTGTGGTGCCCTGATCCAAAGCCATAATGTATTTCTCCATACTGATCATCTCCTTTTTATCATTCAGACTTTTTCGTCTCTCTTTCTATTATAGGCAGAAAGCTTTATAAATTCAATGTACAAATTCATATTTGCTTATTGTTTACTTTCAAGCTTTACTTGACGCGCTGCTGATTGTTATGTTAGAACTTTTCTTCTACACTGTAGACGAAGACCATAATCTGTACTACTGTATGTCTTCTTATAGTGACCCAGGCATAACCCTTTACAAACGTTCGGAAAAAGGCAAGGAACTGTATTGTGTTCCCATTGAAAATGAAGTATTTCCCACCACATTTGTCCTGGGGCACCACAATATGGCTCTGGACGGCAATGGAAAGGTCTATCACCTGACCCGGCAGACGCTTTTGCAGATCGATTCGAAGGGCACACTTACCGGCAAGATGCCATTTAAGGACAATCCCAATCACTATAGCTTGTCAAGATATCTGCTGTCTTGCGGCGGACACGACTACTTTGTGGAAAACGCCGCCCTGATGAGAGAGGCCTATGAGATCACCGGTACCGGCGCTTATCCCTGCGGACTTTGAATCATCCCGCCTATATCAGGGACCTGGTGGAATCCTCATCTCCTCTTCCGCCGGCCATCTTCGGCAGTATTTCCCGGAGACCGATTCTGTGGAGGATATCTTATATTGGGAAGACAGTGATATCTATGGCTCCGTTCATTCAGAACCGGATAGGGCTGCTCCTCTCCGAACAGTAATTGCCCTTTTAGTATGCAACTTTGATGGAAAAATGATGTAATCTTGATGTGATATCCCGCTATACTGAATATAATTACTGCCGCGGCTGCCAAACCGCTGATCTACCAAAGAAGAGGAGGTAATTATAAGTGGGATTATCCGATTTGAATTTTTTATTCCGCTTTCTTCCTGTATTTTTACTGCTATATATCCTTTGTCCTTTAAGATACAGGAACGGCCTCCTGCTGATTGCAAGTCTGATCTTCTGCGGCCTTGGCAGTGTGAAGGGAATGGCGGTACTTTTAGGCTCTCTGACTGTAAATTACATATTGCTTCGTGTGATGGATTTAAAGTCCTCCTCTTTCTGGCGCCGTACCTTTTTAAGCCTGGCAGTGTTTTTCCAGGCAGCACTGCTTAGTTATTATAAATTCGCAGCTTCGGCCCTGCCGCCCGGAATCAGCTTTTACACCTTTACGCTGCTGTCCGCGGACTTTGATATTTATCACAAACGTGAAATGCCTGCTCGGAGCTGGCTGGAATTCGGCGCTTACACTGCCATGTTCCCCAAGCTGATCTCCGGCCCCATCACAAAATACCATGACACCATCCATCAGTTCCGCCGCTCTGAAACCAGCGGAAAAAGGGTGGAATACGGACTGTCCCTGCTGATTGCCGGATTGTCCTTCAAGGTACTCATCGCGGATACCCTGGGCATTCTCTGGCATGATATTCAGACCGTCGGTTTTGAAAGCATCTCCACGCCTCTGGCCTGGATGGGTGCCGCCGCTTATTCCGTGCAGCTGCTGTTCGATTTCCAGGGATATAGCCTGATGGCTTTGGGGCTGGGATATATGCTCGGCTTTGAACTGCCGAAGAATTTTGATCATCCCTACCGTTCCGGAAGCATCAGTGAATACTATCGCAGATGGCATATTTCCCTGGGGCAGTGGTTTCGGGATTATCTCTATATTCCACTGGGCGGAAGCAGGATGGGGTCCTTACGGACTGCATTTAATCTGTTAACCGTATGGATTGTAACGGGAATCTGGCATGGCGTGACACCGAACTTTCTCCTCTGGGGACTGATTCTGGGCTTCTTCATTATTTTGGAGAAATTTTGCCTGGGATCTTTTCTCAGCCGGCATACACTGTTGTCACATCTGTATGTGTGGTTCCTGATTCCGCTGACCTGGGTTATTTTTGCCATCACAGATTTACGCAGCCTTGGATTCTATTTTTCCAGACTGTTCCCGTTTTGGGGCGGCGGTATTGCCGTAAACGCGGGAGACTGGCTTCGCTACGGCAAAACTTACATATGCTTCTTCCTGGCAGCCCTGGCAGTTTCCCTCCCCGCCGCGGACCGTCTGTGGATAAAATACTGGCATACCCTTCCTGCGAAAGGACTTTTGTTCGCCCTGTTCTGGGTATGTGTATACCGGATTGTAAACGGCCTGCATAACCCGTTTATGTATTTCAGTTTTTAGACCATCCGTGAGAAATGCCGCGGAACAAAAAATAGCAAACACATCGCAAAAGATTACTATATATTTAAGAAACGAAGAGATGATTATGAATCGCAGAAGATATAAATACACATACAAAAGGTATCATAAAATTCCTGTCGGGAGCAAACCGAGAAGACAGGCGCAGGGTACTCCGCTGCTGTCTGCCCTGGCCGTCAGCATGCTGTGCACCAGTCTGGCATCTGCCGTGGGCGCACACAGCATTTATCAAAAATACGATACTGACGGCTGGTCCCAGCCTGTGGTTACCGTCCTGATGCAGGGTCTGGCTAACCATCAATATCCATGGAATACCTCTGCCCGTACAGGTACCGGCGGTCCCTCCGTAGCTGCAGGCAGTCAGGCTAATACAGGGGAGCTTCCTGTCTCCTTCGTCGAGCAGGACGCTACATATGCGTCGGACAATGTTTCCGCAGGACTGGCTGGTTCCTCCTCTGCAGGCGGTGCTTCTGCAGGGCAAGTCGATCCCTCCCTCGCGGGCAGCGCTCCCACAGGGCTGGACGATTCCTCTCCTGCCGGCAACGCTTCTGCTGGAGAAGCCGATTCCTCCCTCGCGGACAACGCTTCCGCAGGACAATCCGGTTCCTCTCCCACGGACAACACTTCCGCAGGAGGATCCGGTTCCTCCTCCGCGGACGGCTTCTCCGGACAGCTGGAACAGGAGAATACAGCCTCACCGGATCACGGACCATATACATTTACACAAGTAACCCAGGAATATTTTGACGATGCCCTGCTCATCGGCGACTCCCGGGCAGAAGGTGTGAAGCTTTATTCCGGCTGGGATAATCTCACTTACTATGCAGAAGGCGGCATGACAATCTACAACATGTTCCAAAGCCAGACAGCGCAGGTGGACGGACGCAAAGCCTCTATAGAGGAAGCTTTACAGAACCATTCCTTCGGCAAAATTTATCTGGAGATCGGCATCAATGAGATGGGCACCGGAACCGTAGATTCCTTTATGGAAGCCTACGAGGAAGCTGTCACCCGCCTGCGGGAACTGCAGCCGGACGCAATTCTGTATGTATGCGGCATTATGTATGTCAAGCAGAGCAAATCGGAATCCGACCCGATTTTTAATAATCCGAATATTCAGGCACGCAATGACCGCATTGCCCAGCTAGCCGACGGAGAGCATATTTTCTACCTGGATATCAATGAACTGGTCACTGATGAGACCGGAAATCTGAATCCGGATTACACCTGGGACGAAGTTCATCTGCTGGGCAAATACGACTCCCTCTGGCTGGATTATTTTTGCAGTCACGGAATCGTCAAAAACAGTTCGGATAACTCCTGAAAGCGTAGTCGCGGGGGTGCAGCTGCTCACTCTGCTGCACCCCCGCAAGGTTATCATATACCCCCGTCTAAAGCAGGTTCACGTCTCAATCGCTGGATGACTCCTGCGTCGTTTCTCACTCAAAACCATACCGTCTCCCTACAAATACTGCATAGGCGCCTTCACTTCTTCCGCCAGATACTGCACCGGACCGCCATATACGCCAAGCAGTCTTGCTTCTGACACCATCTCATCGTATGCCTTCTGCAGAAGCGCAGCCACATCTATATTCTCCGCGCCTTCTGCCCCGCGATATGCCAACGCCATCGCCTCTTTCATCTTATCACAGACAGCCTCCAGCGCAGCCTTCCGCTCTGCTGTCAGATGGGTATACAGTTTACGGATTTCTCCCTTCAGATAAAACAGCAAGATACCCTCCTGCATTGCCACATCATGGTACATTTTTTTCTTTGTGCGCCCTTCCGAAGCTTCCTTTCCGGTTTCTGCAAGTACTCCCGCCTCCTGCGGCAGACTGCGGAAAAATTCCAAAGCACTGCTGACCCGCTCTCTGAAATACGATATTCCGTCAAACAATTCACTGTATGATGGGTTGCGCAATATATCCGCCTCTGCGGCAAAAGCAACCGTATCCAGCCGGAACAAAATATCCTCCAGCCAGCAGCTCCTTATCTCCTCCAAAGGCACGGCAGAAAACGTTTCTGCAATCTCCCGCAGTTCCTCCGCCATATAGCCATAGGGAAGCTTCGGATCTGCCAGCGCTTCCGCCGCAGCTTTTCCTGCATCGGCAGCCTGCCGAATCTTCTGCCCTGCATTTTTTCGCATATCCTGGAAAATCAACATTGCCAGCTCATTGAAAAATTCCACAATCTTCCTTGCCTTCAGTCTGGCATGCATGGCCAACGTATCATATTTTTCACACAGGGGTTCAAATTTCTCCCGATGATCCGGCATAGCTCTGGCAATGGTCAATCCTGTCTGAAAAGCCGTGACACTGACTTCAAACACCGCATCCTCGATCGCCTTTATAATCAGGAAACGGGCGGATATTTCATCCGGATGCTCCGCCATAGCTCCTATCCGTTCCAGCATGCCCTGAAGCTGTTTTGCGATATTCTCTGCCCTTTGTGCAGTAAAATCCCAAAAATTCCTATAATATGTCACCTCCGGCACATCATTCCCATGCTTTTGGGTATATGCCGCCGTCTCTTTGGCCTCTGCAATCAGGCCGTTCAATTCCCGTATCACTTCGTCTGTCGTCTTCGAATACATCATAGCACCTTTCTCCTTTTTTCGCGGCTGCATGAAAAGATGATATTTCCGATATTCCCTGGGAGTCACGCCCATATATGCCTTGAAACTGCGGGTAAATCCCTCATGGGAATCAAAGCCATACTTCAGCGCCACCTCCAGTATCGTACTTTCGGTGTCGGCAAGCTCTCCAGCCGCGAGAACCATTTTCCGCCTGGCCACATATCCCATGACACTGTCCCCTACAGCCTCCCGAAACAGCCGCTGGTAATGATATTTGGAAAAATGAATCTCTTCCGCCAGCGCTTCCACGGTGAGCCGCTCCTGAATCCGCTCCTCTATTATAGCCAGGGAGCGGAATATTGGGGGTTGATCGTTCATCCATGCACCTCCTGTTCCCGGGCCAGAAAAGGGGATGCAAATATCTCTCCTGTCCGGAAAATTCTCTGTGACAATGCCAGAATAACATAACGATCCTGCCATTTCTTGACGAAAAGTGCTGTCCGGTATCATTGTATCATACTTTCCCGAAAATAACATCGACCATAAATAAGTATATTTCCCATGCTGTCCGTATGGGGATTGCCTGCACACAACAGTTTTCTCAAAATACTGACAGTAACGGCAGTTCTTGCGGCGGCAGAGACAGCCTCCTTCTATCACACCCTGCAAAGAGCAATTCCTTCTGCCGCATTGGAAGGCTGTGTGGAAGAGATCCTGATTCCTCTTTTGTTCCCGGCAGCCCTGGGGGTGGTATTTTTCATTCTAATCCGGGCGGAGCGCATGGCCGACAGCGAGGCAGGCTATACCATGATGCGCCTGAAGCGCCCTTTGAGTATCGTCTATATACAGGGAAATCCGGAGCCCATAAAGCCATTAGCGCTTCAGTACACGGAAAAATAAGCCTGAACTGCTGACATTTTGAGAAAAAAACGCTCCCCGGTAAAAATTTCCCACCGGGGAGCGCATTATTGCCAAAATGATTACAATCCGAGCGCCTTCACTATATTCTCCCAATAGTCAAAGGTGCAGCCGCCTAGCTCCTGAAAGCCCATAGCTTAATCCGTATACGCGGTCCATCCCACACTTGCATACAGGCCCAGAATCTCCTCTTCCTTATATAATATATATTCTCTGATTTCCATCTAAATCTCCTTCCTGCTTCAGGGCAGCCTGAATTTACAGACGCGCCCCGGCAATCTTGATTTTCGCCCAAGTACTGTCGTCTCAGCTTACAGGTTATCCTCTTGCCCATATAGGAACGAAATTCTGACTAACGCAACCTCATACCGCGCCCTCCTTTGGCAGTGATATTTATATTAATTACTTCTGCCCCAATGTTAATTCGTACAACGCCATGGATCTGCCGCCGGGATAGTCGATAATGTCAACAATCTTGAAACCTGCCTTCAGATATATCTTCCGCACAGTCTTTTCGTCCAGTGCGGTGTCCAAGCGGATAAAACAGATCCCCCTCTTTTGGCATTCCTCCCTGATTGCTTCCGCCACAAGCCCTGTCATACCCATCCCGGCAAACTTACGGCGCACGCAGAACTTATGCAGATAGGCGGCCTCATACTCCGGCGCATCCGGCCAGTATTCGGAATCCTTCCACTGCAAAAGAAAAGCGCAGGCAATTTCCCCGTCCATTAGGCCGATACAGAAATTCTCAGGCCGGGCATCCATTGTGAGAAGTTCTTCCGGTGTCAGCCACTCGTCAGGCCAGAGCCGATATCCCTGCTCTCTGCCCCATGCGGCCACCTCCCTCATAACGGCGATTGCAGCTTGCATTTCGTTGAATCGTATTTCAATCTGGCCCATCCGTTCCTCCGCTCAAAACCTTTTTCCCACAGAAGGCAAAGGCGTATATACCCTCAGGCTCCTTCCCCCTGTCTCCCCAAATCGAATAAAGCAAAGTTACCATCCTCTCTTCCAGAATAAATAAAATCTTCCCGGATGTCAATGGCTGATTTCTTATTGTTTTCCCATAATGCTTGTCATTCTCCGCTGATAATGGTAAGATGGGGATAATGAATTTCCTCGGAAAGGAATCTGACCATGATAAAACACATCAATTTTCCTAAAATCGGCTGGAGGCTAAAGAGCCTGCTGCCGGCATTACTCTCCGCCCTCCTGCTGATACTGTTATGCTGCAGCTGCGGGAAAGCGGAAGCCAGCCAAAAAACCCTGCGTCAGCAGGGCATGGATCTGGTAAACCTGATGGCCCAGATGGCTGCCAGCGAAGAATACGGTACGATCATCGGAGCCGATAATTCCTCCTTCGAACGTCTGCTGCAGGGCATAAAGGCCGGGGAATATACCTCCCCGACAGCTGTCTACGAACTGTCTCCCCCGTCCATGCAGCAATTTCTATCCATCATAGGGGAAGAAACTGCTCTGGACGGGCTTCCAGATACTTTGAAAAATATGCTGAATTCCCGAACCGCCTCCCTGCTGGCGAACCAGTTCAACGCGCAGGTGGGAAGCGATGCGCTGGCTCTTTCCTCCCTGTACGCGGCAGAGAAAACCTTCGTCAGCAATGAACTGGAGACAGATCTCATATATTTATATTTTTTTGACAGCGGATACCCCATCACTGTCACCTTCCGGGGCGGGGAAGATCATACGGTAAAGGCCACCGGAAATTTCGTCCTGACAAAAGATTTGGATGCATCTTCCATTGACCAGATAAAACAGGCCCTTGCGTTGTTTGGCCTGGGATGCGAAATCCGGCTGCTGGAAGAATAACTTTTCGATTTTCATACAACCTCATGCCCTCTGCTCCGCTTTACTCGTCCAAATACAGCTGAACCCTGTTTTGGGTTACCTTTGCCACTTCCTCTGCCGTCTTGCTGCCGTCATACAGATAAGCTATCTCTTCATCCATAATATCCAGAATCGTCTGTTCTTCCCTTTTATCCGGGCTTGCGCTTTCGATCAGGGCCCGGAGCAATTCCGCCTCCCCCGGCGTTGTCTTCTTGTAGCCCGCGACGGCGCTTCCCCATTGATCTTCCTGCTCCTGCCGCCATCCGTCGCCTTCCACTGCCACCCTTAATTCCTCCTCAAAGACGTCAGTTCTCGTTGGAAAGCCTCCCCGAAGCCTGTGATCGTATTCTTCGAATCCCTTCTCCTGCCCCTGTGAAGATAGATCCCATTCTATAAATTCCCATGCCTTCTCCTTTTTCCCGGATGCCGAGGAAATGGCATATGCGCTGAAGGTCCCTATGATACAGTCCGGCGTCTTGTCAGGAGAAGGAAAACCGACGCAGGTATAATTCCCCCTGAAAACGGAATCCAGCTTCTGCAGTTCGGTAACCTCGAAAATGTCTCTCACCGAAAGCAGCGCCCTCCCCTCCTTTAGCCAGCTGTCTCCCGACGAATAGCATTCGCTGTCTTCTTTTTCCGTAAAATTATCCGGCAGATCCTTTAGGAAATTCAGAAACGCAATGTATTCCGGAGATTCAAAATCAGCCTTCTTCCTGTCCAGATCCACAAACTCTCCCAACATATTCCGAGCACATACATTAAACATATAGGAACTGTACGCCACGTCAAAAATCAGCGCATCCCGGTGCCCGTCAATCACCTTCTTTACATCCTCCATATCCCAGCCCATACTTGTTCCTACGATGTCGGAATTCCCTACCAATGTACGCAGATAGAAATACTTCGGTATCCCCATCACCTGATCCTGCCAGCTGTAGATACCCAGCGCCTGGGGGATGAAGTCTTCTCTCTTATAAGTTCTCCCCTCACCCAAATATGCCGACAAGTCCGCAAAACAGCCGCTTTCATACAGGGATTCCAGCTCTGTAAGCTCCCCCAGATCACAGAGATCCGGCCCCTTTCCTATAGAAAAATCAAACCGCAGAGCCTCTCTTGCCTCCTGATAGCTTCTTCCGCCAATGCTGTAATTAATCAAACTGACCGCAACCTCATTGTTCTGTCTGTTAAAGGCCGTAATGCTGTCCAACAAATTCTGCGACGGGGAGATAAGCCCCATTGTCACTTCTTCCTTTACAGGACATTCGGCAAGAGGCGTCGCCGTCAGAAGTGCAACCTCTGTTGACTCCCTATCGCTGTCTACGGAAAATACCAAAATCCGTCCGTCCTTCATTTCCCCCATCACATGAATATCGAACGCATCGGGAATCAGACTGTCCTGCAGGTCAAATAAAGGCGTCAGCGTACCCTCGCCGCAGTTGTATTCATAGACTGTAGTGTTATCACAAATAATAAAATCCGCTTTCTCTGTGGCGGCAACGGCTCTCAGAGAAGGGATCGGAACCGTATATCCCGTCCCTAGGCTCTTCGTCTCAAAATCAATAGGAATGAGCTGATTCACCATATATTCATATATATAAACTTTTCCGTCTCCGCCGCAGACGATCTTGTTGATGCCTTTGCCCTTTACATCGATATTTCCTGCTATCTCGCCCTTTTCGTCAAAAAGAATAATCTCATTATAGGTCCGCAGATAGCCTCTGTCCTGATTATCGGTTATGAAATCATATCTTGTTGCTTCTGAAGTAATCGGAATATTCTGAAACTCTTTGGTAAAGATTTCCTTCCCTTCCGAATCTACCTTGTGCAGAACGTATCCGCCGTCAAGAAGATTTAACAATGCCATCGCGGAGCCGCCGTTCAGCGGTGCGGCTGCCATGATCTGTCCCTTCAACTCCTCTTCATCTAACAGCAATGTCTCCTCTCTCGTATCAGGGCGATAGGCGATCAGCTGTCCCCCTGATACATTATAATTCCTGAAATCCCGCTTCACCACATAGAGAATGTCATCCCTGAAACCCAGACCTGTACTGGCAAATCCGTTCCAGCGCTCCGAAGTGTCCGTAAATTCGGGAAGATACCGGATATCCTTGTAGGCCATCAGCTCCTCGGTATCGGATTCGGTTTTGCCGCCTGTCCCCTGTACAGAATCGCTCTGCTTTTCCTTTCCGCAGCCACCCAACGCCAAAATGATACAACTAAAAAGTGCCAGTGTCTTTACGAATATTTGACAGCGTTTCATAATTATACCCCCTGCCCGCTTTAGCGGGCATCAATTCAATAGTTTGAAAGTTTACTTTCAAACTTCCCTCCTGTATCCTGCAGCAATGCCGCCTTTTTACCATACACCATGTAGGCATACTTTATATTAACATTCTGTAGGCTGTTTTGTCAAGACAAAGTGGAAAAAAAGCTTTCTGCCTGTTCAGCATACATTGTAAAAATGACCGGAGTTTGGTATACTCATATAAAAGATTCCGAGAGTATATAAAAGTGTTTAGGAGGAAAGGCTGACGATGGGAACATACTTGAATCCGGGCAACAGTGGATTTGCCAGAATCAGGAATAGTGTCTATGTGGATAAATCAGGGTTGATAGCACTGATCAATCAGACGTTGAATACACCCAGGTGCCTGACCTGCATCAGCAGACCGCGCCGTTTTGGAAAATCGTTTGCAGCCAAAATGTTGTGTGCCTATTACGACAAGACCTGCGATTCGTCGCAGCTTTTCATGGATTTGACCATTGCCGGAGATGATGGGTACCAGGCACATCTGAATCAATATGACGTGATTTATCTGGATATGACAGGAGTCATTGGTGAAGCGGCAGCAGGTGACAGGGTTGCCTATATCAAGAGAAATGTAGTCCGCGAATTGAAAGAACAGTATCCGCAGTTGAATGTGGTGGAAGGATTTGTGGCAACGCTGGCCAGGGCTGTAGAGATAACAGGGAACAAATTCATCATGATCATTGATGAGTGGGATGCTCCGATTAGGGAGGCGGGAAACCGCCCTGCTCTGCAGAGGGAGTATCTGGAATTCTTACGTGCCCTGTTCAAGGACAGCGGAACCACAGACAAAATATTTGCCGGAGCATATATGACAGGAATCCTGCCCATCAAAAAGGACGGCTCCCAGTCTGCCATATCGGATTTTGAGGAATATTCTATGATTAAGCCCAGACAATTTGCGCAGTATGTGGGATTCACGGAAGGAGAAGTGAAGAATCTCTGCCAGGATTCCGAGGTTGACTTTGAGCAGATGAAGCAATGGTATGATGGTTACCGTTTCCGAAAGGCGGAATCGGTCTATAATCCCAATTCAGTAATAAAAGCGATTCAAAATGACGACTTTGACTCCTACTGGACACAGACTTCTGCCGCCGAGAGCCTGATGGGATACATCAATCTTGACTTCGACGGGCTGGGCAGGAATGTTGCGGAATTGATTGGAGGGGTGGAGACAAATGTGGATACCTACGGCTTTTCCAATGACCTGGTGACATTCCGGAACAGGGATGATGTGCTGACACTGCTGATTCATCTGGGATATCTGGCTTATGACGAGGAGACACACAAGGTGCGCATTCCCAATGAGGAGATTCGTCTGGAATTCGCCAAGGCCATCCGGCAGGTGAAACGGGACAATACGCTTCGGAGGGTCAGGGAGAGCGAGCAGCTGATTGCGGATACCGTCCACGGAGAGGAGGAAGCCGTGGCAAGGCAGATTGAAAGAATCCATGAGGAGGAATCGCCGCTGTATTACAACAATGAACAGGCATTGCGCAGCGTGATCAAGCGAGCCTATTTCAGCTATGGAGACGAGTATATGATGTTTGAAGAACTGCCCGCAGGGGCAGGCTACGCGGACATCGTGTATCTGCCGAAAAAAGACTCCATACTGCCTGCTCTGGTGATTGAATTGAAATGGAACAAGTCGGCGGAAGGAGCCATCCGACAGATACATGAAAAACGGTATCCAAAGGCCATTGAAGGTTATGGCGGGGAGATCCTGTTGGTGGGCATCAGCTATTCAAAAGAGGACCCGGCAGGGAAAAGGCAGCATCATTGCAGGATAGAGCGATTCTGGGGGAATGGGTGAGGCATGTTCCGCTTTTGCAAAGAGCAGATTGCCTCCCCTGCTGGAGCGGGCCCTTGTCCTGGAAAAACACACTTATTCATTTAGATACAGCTGCACTCTATTCTGTGTCACCCTGGCCACTTCCTCCGCCGTCTTGCTGCCGTCATACAGGTAAGCAGCTTCTTCCCGCATGATTCCTACAATAATACGTTCCGTATTTCTTTCCGGGCTTGCACTCTCGATCAGGGAATAAAGCAGTTCCACCTCCTCGAGAGTCGCTTTATGGCGTTCCACCCTTGTTCCATCCGGTAAAACCCCGATTGCATCTATATATTCATATATTCCCGTCCCCTCCATTGCTCCCTTCACTTCTTGCTCCAAAACAGCATACCTTGTCGGAAATCCGTCTCTAAGCTCAAAACTCCTTTCTTCTCCCTGTGTGGAATGGCACCACTCTATGAACCGCCACGCCATGTCTTTATTTGGGGAGCTTGCTGAAATGGCAAGCGCGCTGCATCCATTTATAATGCAGTTAGGCTCTCTGTCCGAGGACGGATAGCCAATACAGGTATAACTTTCCCCAAAAATATACTCCTGATCCTGCAAATGTATAATTGTATTGATATCAGTACATGAAAGCAGGGCCCTCTCTTCCTTTAACCACTGATACATATGGACGAAGTACCCATTTTCCAGAGTTTCTTGATAATAATCCGGCAGACTTACCAAAAACTCCAGAAATGCAATATACTCCGGGGAATCCAGGTGAGCTTCCTTGTTTTCGAAGTCCACCAATTCCCCCAGCATATTGTGCATACACACATTAAACAGGTAGGAACTGCCTGTGTCCTCAAAAATCATAGCATCCGGATGCTCCTGAATGACCTCCTTTAATTCCTCCATATCCCATCCCATGTCTGTTCCCACAATATCAGTTTTACCCACGATAGTTCTTAACTTAAAATACTTCGGTATCGCCATCAGCTGTTCCTGCCAGGTATAGATTTCCAGAGCCTGTTCTACAAAATCCTCCCTCCCGTATTGCCCGCTTTCCTCCAGATAAGGTGACAGATCCGTAAAATAGCCGCCTTGAAACAGTTTTTCTGGCTCGTCGAGATAATCCAGCATACAGAGATCCGGCCCTTTTCCGACAGAAATGTCCAGCTTAAGGGCAGCCTGTGCTTCCTTATAATCCCTTCCGCCCACTCTGTAATTCATAATACTGACCGTGAAATCCTCGCTCTGTCGGTTTATGCCTGCCACGTTCTCCAACAAATAGGCATCCGGCTCAATGATTCCTACTGTTATCACTTCTTTCACAGGGCATTCCGCAAGGGGCGTGGGGGAAAGGAGCGCGGTCTCTGCAAACTCTTTTTCAGTATCCCTGGAAAAAATGAATATCCGCCCGTCCTCAGTTTCTCCCATTATATCAATATAAACTGCATTGAAAATCTGGCTGTCCTGCAGATCGAACAGCGAAGTCAGGTTCCCATCTTTACAGCTGTACTGATAAACTGTGGTAGAATCGCAGAGCAGGAAATTCCCGTCTTTTGTTGGTGCCATACACAGATTGTCAATCGGAAGCCTGCACGGAGCTGTCCCCAGGCTGGCAGTTTCAAAATCCACCGGAAGGAGCTGACCGGGATTCTGTTCATACAAATACATCACCCCATCACTGCTGCATGCCATCTTGGTTATCCTTTTGCCGCTTACATCCACTTCCCCGAAATCCTGCCTTCCTCGTCAAACAGCAGAACCTCGCCTTCATGCAACAGATAACTTCTTCCCTGTGTATCTGCCGCAAAACGATAATTTACCAATTCTCCCGTAATCGGAATGTCACTGAAATAAACCATATTCCCTTCGGCATCCATCTTGCACAGCTTATATCCGGTTCAGTCGTATCCTGACAGCAAGATTACAGATCCGTCCGGAAGCGGCGCTGCCGTCTCTATCCCTGTACCCAGATCGGCCTCGTCCAACAGTACCTTTTCCTCCCCGATATCAGGACGGTAAGTTACCAGCTGACTGCTGTTAATGCTATAGCCAAAATCTGTCTCGGTTATGTCTCTTTTCATCAGATGCCATCCTTCATCTCCCCTAGGATCTCAATGCAGGATGCATCGTAAATTTGACTGTCCTGTAAGTCAAAGAGAGGCGTGAGCTCTTTATCTTCACAGTTGTATTGATAAACTGTTGTATTGTCGCATATAAGAAAGTCTGCTGTTTCTCCTGTTGCAATTGCGCTTAATGTACTTACAGGTACAGAATATGACTCTGCCCCCAGACCGGCCGTTTGGAAATTGATCGGTGTGAGTTGATTGGTATACATCTCATATACATATATCGTTCCGCTGTTGCTACATATAATATCAGTTACCGCTTTTCCACTTAAATCTATCTTCCCTGAAACTTTTCCCTGCCCGTCAAAAAGAAAAACCTCCCCACCGGCCAGCAGACAGCATCTTCCCTCTCCGTCCGCAACAAGCCTGGCATCCCGGTCTCCTTCTGAAATTGCCAGATCCGGATAATCATTAGAATAAATTTCATTCCCTTCGAAATCCACCTTATACAGACAATAGCCTGAATCAGAAACTTCTATGCCTGTTTTCAGCAATGCGATAATCGAACCATCCTTCAACGGTACAGCTGTCAGCATTCTTCCGTCCGCATCCGCCTTGTCCGACATGTCCGACATGTCCAACAAGACATTTTCCTCCCCACCATCAGGGGTATAAGTTATTAATTGGCAATCTGTAATATAATACCCATAACCCGAACGCTTTCCTTTTATCAGATAAAAGATACCCTCCATAAAACCGGCACTTTTGGTGGTGTATGCACCATATCTCTCTGATGTATCAACAAATTCCGGAAGATACCGCATCTCCTTATAAGCCATCCTCTGCGCAGTATCTGATTCAGTATTGCTGCCGGATACCTGCCCCGAACCGCTTCCCTGACTGCCTGTCCCGCAGCCGGTAAGGCTTAGAATGATGCAAATGAACAGTAACCCTTGTATACATGTTTTTCCACACCCCATAAATTCTCTCCCGTTTTCCTCTGCCGCCTTGTTTCCCCATTTCCGTTCCGGTGGTATGTAAGTATACTTCATCTTAACATTATGTAGGCAATTATGTCAAGACAATTCTCCTCAGGAATTTTACCATAACTCCACTCTTATCGCTCACTCTGCTCTCGGCAATCACTACACAAAATGTATTGTGAAAAGCCCTATTACAGAAACAGTACTCTTTTTTATTCCCCAATCACCAGACTCGCCCTGTTCTGGATACGCTCCGCAGCCTCTTTGGCGCTGATATCTCCTGCAAAGAACGCCGACGCCTCCTCATTGATCACCTCCATCAGGCTGGGATTCTCATATAAATACAGATGCTCCGTCACCTCCCACAGGAAATCCGAATCCTCCTGCGTGGTAGGCGCAGTCTCCCACCAGCTATGCACATCGTTGGAATAATCCCAAAGCCCGGGAGATCCGGTTCCTTTAAACAGACTTCTTTCATCCTCAAAATATGTCTGCTTCCCAAACTTACTCTTTGTAATGACAAATCGGTCCACTACGTTATCGCAGCGGGAAGTATAGGACAAACAAAATTCAATAAATTCCCATGCGTCTTCCTTATATTGGGAGGCGCTGTTGATTCCCATCCAGTCACAATCTGTCAGATCAATCTGCCACAAGTGATTTTTGTCTGCCAGGTAAAGCCCGTCTCTATAACCGCCATATACCATAAGAATATCATAAGTCTCTGCAACCACAGGTACTTCCGATGACTTAAAATCCGCCAGAAGAGGCATCGTATCTTTTTGCTCCGTCTCGTCCAGTTCCCGCCACTTCCCCAGATCATAAAGCTGAATACTATTGCCAGCTCCCTCTACAATGCCTCCCCAGTATGCATAGATTCCGGAATCTCCCGCATTGGCCAGGCCAAAAGTTCCTCCATTCGACTCCCTAAGCCTCACTGGCAGGGAAAATTGACCCTGGTATACGCCTTCTTCATCCCAGTACAACACACTCCCGTCTATAGTCAATCCGTACAGGTATCCATCCCCTCCGACCTCCATATCGTACATGAAGAACCCGTCTCCCATGCCTGCGGTAGTATCCACAGAGTAGATCACCTGTAATTCCTGGTTCCGCTTCTCCAATTTATAAGCACTGCATTCCTCATCCACCCAGTCCTCGCCATATAGAAGGTACAGACTTCCATCTTCTCCCACTTTTATTCCTTCCAAATGATTTCTGTCCTCTTTCCCAAAGCTAAAAAGCTGCCGGGCCTCTTCCCCCTCTTCCTGAAGATAAATCTCCCGAACAGGACTTTTCCGCTCTACATCATAGTAAAAGGAAACATAGTATAGTGTATGACCAACCAAAGTAGGATCCTCCATCTCCGGTTCTCTCCCAGCATCCTGAAAACGGGCGGACCACACATAGCCCTCCGGAAGTGCCCTAACGCCAGTCCCAGGCTGACTACTCTCAGCTGTCTCCTGGGCTTTCTCTGTCCCTCGGGAATCCGGCTCTTCAACTTGTCCGCAACTGCACATAGAAACAATTAACATTCCGACAAAAGCCATACCGCGCCAAAATCTTTTCATAGTTGCCTCCTACTTCTTTCTACCAAAACAACCCTCACAGTGTATGCCTGTATGTAGGCATACGCATGAAGGTTGTTATCTAAGATATCCTGAGCATTTCATCATTCATCCAGGTATAGTTGCACTCTGTTTTGGGTTACCTTAGCAACCTCTTCCGCTGTCTTGCTTCCGTCATACAGGTAAGCAGCTTCTTCTTTCATTATTTCCAAAATGATACGCTCCTCGCTTCTTTCCGGGCTTGCACTCTCGATTAATGCATAGAGCACATCAACTTCATCAGAGGTCATTTTGCGATAATTTACCTGCATTCCATCCCCAAAAATTCCCCCCATACCTTTGCTTTCTTCCTGTCCGTCGGCCTCATCTGTCGCCACGCTTAATTCCCTCTCAAAAATATCCACTCTCGTGGGAAACCCTCCCCAAGTTATCGGCTCCCCTTCTCCCTGCGTAGAATGGCTCCACTCTATAAATCTCCAGGCCTGATCTTTCAGTTCGGAAGATGCGGAAACCGCATAGGCTCCGATAGTTTTTATGATGCAGTCCGGTGTCCTGTCAGAAGAAGGGTAGCCGATACAGGTATACTCCCCTCCCAAGTTAGCTTCAAGCTGTTGCAGATCTGTAAAAAGTGCAAAATAGCGGCTTGAAAACAATGCCCGCCCCTCCTGCAGCCAATTATTCCAGTCACTTAATTCTCCATTTATACCATCGCTATCCGGCAGTTCCTTTATAAAATTCAGAAATTCGATGTATTTCGGCGATTCGAAATCCGCCTTTTTCCCATCCAAATCCACAAATTCTTCCAGCATGTTGCGGATGCACACATCAAATATGTATGAAGCAGAGCAATTGTCAAAAGGCACCGCATTCGGGTGACTCCGGACAATACTTATCATATCGTCCATATTCCAGCCCATCTCGGTTCCCACCACGTCCGTCCTGCCCACAATCGTCTCCAGCCTGAAGTAATTCGGTATTGCCATAAGCTGCCCCTGCCAGGTACAGGCTTCCAACGCCTGCGCAATAAAATCCTCCCGTCCATATAGCTGGCTGTTCTCAAGATAAGAAGACAAATCCGTAAAACAACCGCCTGCAAACAATGCCTCTGAATCCGTAAAGTTATCCAGAACGCAGAGATCCGGCCCCTTTCCTATGGATAAATCCAATCGAAGTGCTTCCCTTGCTTCGGAATAACCTCTCCCCCCAATACAATAATTCATTACGCTTACAGCGAAATCTTCATTTTGTTTGTTAAAGCTTACCACACTCTCTAACAGGATGCTTCCCGGATCAATTGTTCCAATTGTCAGAACCTCTTTCACAGGGCATTCTATAAGGGGCGTAGGTGTCAAACGCGCAATTTCCGTAATTTCCCTACTCTCATCTCTGGTAAACAAAAAAATCCTTCCATCTCCCATTTCACCTATTACATCAATATCATATGCATGGGCAATCTGGCTATCCTGCAAATCAAATAGCGGGATAAGCTCCCCTTCTTCACATCTATATTGATAAACGGTAGTATCATCACAAATCAGAAAATCTGCCGTACTCCCCGCAGTAATTGCCCTTATTGGATATACCGGTACCGAATATGTATTTGTTCCCATCCCGGCTGCGTCAAAATCAAGAGGAATAAGCTGATTCATGCTACCTTCATATAAGTATACCACTCCATCCTTCCCGCAAACCATGTTTCTGATATCTTTTCCGCTGATATCTACCTTCCCGGCAGCAACGCCCCGGTCATCAAAAAGCAGAATCTCATTCCCCTTCAGCAAATAGCTCCTGCCCTGGGTATCAACGGTAAATATGTGGTTAATCGGATCCTCGTTAAGCGGAATATCCCTGGAAAAAATTTCTTTCCCTTCAGCATTCATTTTGCATAACCCATATCCTGTTTCCCGATCACCGATCAACGCTATGACAGAACCATCCTCCAACGGCGCAGCCGCAATTATCTTTCTGCCCATATCCTCCTGATCCAGTAGCAGGTTTTTCTCCCCGGTATCGGCATTGTAAGTAATCACCTGACCTCCGCCCAAGTTGTAACCAAAACTCGTTTCCGTATATTTCCTTTTCAGCAGATAAAAAGTTCCATCTATACAACCCAGCCCTTCACTTGCCAGGGCATGGTACTCCTTTGATATATCTGTAAATTCCGGAAGATACCGGATCTCTTTGTATGCCATCAGATCCTCGGTATCGGATTCGGCTCCGCTGCCCTTAATGTCCCTCCCGCAACTGGTTAATAGCATAACGCTACAGATCGCAACTAATACCCTTCTAAATTTCTCACAAAATCTCATAAGTTCCTCCAAAAGCCATTTTATACAAATTCGGGGTACAGCCATTCACAGACGCAGGCGCCGCCGCCGCAACAGATGACAATAATGTTGCCGATAAAACTACAGAACATATTAATCTTTTTATTTTCATATCTTTTTTCCTTTCTTAAACTATTCATCATCTTTTTCTATCGGCCAATAACCACATTATACAAATTAATACCCTTCTTCGCAACCGCCTGGCCTTAATCGGTTACTTTTTGGCCTTAATCGGTATGCAATATCACTTAATCACGTAATATACCATCCAAAACTTCAACCCCCAACAATCTCCCACATTCCTCCGCCCCGCACAGACAGGCATACCCAATCCCTGTAATCCCGCCCATCAGGCCGAAACTGCCGCACTCCTGGATCCCAAGACAGCTTCTGATATCTTCCGCCCCTTCCAATCCGGCCACTGCCCTCTCAAGCAACTCCTGCCCCTTCTCATTCCGCACCCCATAATACATCGCCGCATTTCCACAGTTCCCATGGCACAGGCAATACGTCTCCCCCAGCTCAATCGTCCCTTCCTTTTCCCGGATAAAATCCGCCGTCTGGCCCAGCGCCTCCTTCAAATCCCCTTCCGCATACTTCTCCGCCAGCCGCCTGGCCATTGTAATGCCTCCCCAGCCATGGCACCACGCCATCTTATACGCCTGACTTCCCTGATTCTCCGCGCTTCCTGATCCGCGGAGATCGCGGAGATCCTGCCAGTCCCTGACTTCCGCATCGTAAAAATGCTCCTCGAAGAGAAATGCCTGATATGCCGCCTGGTGATATTTCTCTTCTCCCGTATAATATCCCAGCTTCGCCAAAGCAAGCACCATCCCGCTGGCCCCATGAGCAAAGCCGGTAAGCGGAATCTGCAGAACCGGATTCCGCCATCCCAGCCCCCATGGAAATCTCTCTGCCGCATTCAACAGGCAATCCCCGGCCTTCCTGGCCCAGTGAATATACCGGCGGTTTCCGGTCAGCTTATATGCCTCCAGTAAAACCAATATCGCCCCCGCGTTCCCTCCCAGCACATCATACTCTCTGTCTCCGGACAAACCTGCCGCAACCGCCCTGCACTGCCGATACAGATAATCCAGATATTCCGGCTTCCTGTCCGCCTCGTAGAAAAGCATATAAGCGAAAGCAATGGACGCTTCTCCTGAGAAAGCTCCTGTCAGCATGTCTGCGTCCTGTTTTCCGTCGCTGTATGCAAGGGTATGGGCGTACAATTTCCCAATCAGCCCTTCCGCCATTTCCCGGTAACGCAGCTTTCCGGTACGGATACCCAGCCGCTGCAGGAACACAGCCGCCCCGGCCAGGCCGTCATACAGATACAATCCCATGGGCCTGATCAGATAAGCCTGCTCCCGGTATCCCGCCATCAGAATGCTGATCCACCCCACGTCGCTGCCGTCGTCAGACCGGACAGCCTTCTCCAGAAGGAAGTCTCCGATTCTCTCTGCCGCCCACAGCCCGGGCACTTTGCTCCTATCGGCTCCTCCCTTCGGCAACGGAACCGCCATATCCGCTTCCGGAGAGAAAACCGCTCTGCTTCTCTCTCCCATCAAAAGCGCTGTCCTGATCCACTTCTTCTGCCGTTCCAGCTCCTTCCTGCCCATCCTGGACAGCCGGTCTCTGATACTGTCCAAAGCCGTCTCCCGGAAATAACCCTCCAGCCTTTCTCCCTTTCCGGCCTGCAAATCCGGCTCCCCCGACAGATACCAAAAATAAGGAATATCGCCGTTCTTCAGCGCCGCCGCTTCCTGTCCGGCGATCCACTTTTCCCCGCTCCCTTCTTCTTTACCCTCCCATGCCAGCCTTCCCGTTAACAGGCGTTCTCTTTTCTCCTCTTTCGTCATATAATCAGGATGGTACATTGCCGTAAGCAGCATGGCATACTCCTGTGTCTGCCGTATCAGATACCGGATCCTCACCCCCTGAAACAATTCCAACTGCCGAAGCACCGGCATTTGCTTTTCCCACAAAAATGAAAAAATCTCCTCAAATCCGGCCTCCATCCCCTCCAGAAATTCCCATGGCTGAATAAAGACTCCATCCAGCGTAGCCAGGTTTTTCCCCTGTTTCGTGGCCGGATGCCGGTATTCCACGTGCATCCGGACCGTTCCCGGATCTACGTTACCGGTACCAGGAACGGCGCTGTCTGGCCGCCTGCGGCGTTCACAGCCCCCACATGAATGCCGTTTCCCAACCCATCCCAGACATAGGTAGGCAGAATACCGGTCCTCAGAACAGATTCCCGATAAGCACGCTCCACACCGGTACCGGTTCCCTTAGGTCCTGCCCCTTCCTGGACCCCGACTCCCATCTCCAGATCGATGATCACCGGGTACTCTCCATGAGCAATCACATTCTCGTAATGCAAATCCCTCGAGCCCAGGAGATAGCAAATCCCTAAAAGGATTCCGTTCCTCCTATAATAGCGCCTCAGCTCCTCCCTGGAATGGCAGGGAATCTCCTCCACCCATCCGCACCATCCGTATTCCCCTCGGTCCCACACAAGATTCCACCAGTACTCCGTCCCTATCTCTTCACAGCTCCACTGCAGGAACATGCCAAATGCCTCATCTGCTGCCAGGCTCCTTGGTTTATAGACCAGCCTTTCTCCATTATCCAGCTCCAGAATATGGACTGTCCGGCCTCCGTTATGGGCATCGGAATCTCCTCCCCCTATCCTTTTGATGCTATTGGTTGGATTCCCCTGAAAGAATCTCTTGTTTAATTCCTCCCTGTCCTGTGCGAACCGATCCAACAGTTCCCGTAGATTTCGGGCCGCCGCTTCCAGACAGCGAAGCTTATCCTGATACAGCAGGGGATATTCCGCGTAAAGCTCCCTTAGATAAGCCGGGTTCTTTAACAGCGAATCCGCGAAAAACCGGTACTGTTCCTCCGGACTCTCACCCGCCAGCTCACCGCAGTCCCTGCTCAGCTCCATTTCAAACAATAGCGTCCGCATGGTAATCTGCTTCATCCGATTATGAAACGCAGCACGGTACTCAGCCGACAATTCCGGCATCTCCCTATTCCCCTGGCTTCCCTTTACCAAAGTCATAAATATGTCTTCCAGGTGGGCATAATAACCGCCGAAATCTCCCCGGTCTGCAATGGTCTCTTTCTGCGCTGTATTCCAATACAGGCGTTCTATCTCTGTATCTATCCCCATGCCCATGCGCTTCTCCCTGCCTGTTTCAGGCACATTTATTCCGGTATGGCAAATAGGAGGGAAAACGATAGTTCCCCTCCACGTTATTTGCTCTTTATAATGCGGCAATATCAGCTAAATAAAAAAATATTAACAACATATGATCGTAAAAAGCGCTAATACATCACTATCCTCATCTTTTCACTATTCTGTCTTTAATCGGTTCTTTTTTGACCCTAATTGGTATCTGCTTCACCCATTCTCCCCGGTATCTGATCTTAGACTTCAAATGTGTCTTCAAAAGCCGCTAAAGAAACTCTGATTCGAAATATTTCTCCTTTCATACTCGTATCTATATCTCCTCCATAAGCATTCACAACTTTCCGAATACTTCTCATCCCATAACCATGTTCTCTTTTATCCTTTTCCGTTCTTTCCAGAATTCTGACACCCCTTGCTGCTGCTTTTTCTGTTATGCTGTTCTCAATCGTCACAATCAGCATATTTTCCCGCCGCCTGCATTCTACATCAAGCCTGCGCTCTACCCCTTTCGGACATCGCTCGTTGGCTTCAATGGCATTGTCCAGAAGATTTGCAATTAATGCGCAGAGTTCCATGGTAGTTAGCTTCAATCCGCTCATATCATCACATTCACAATGTACAGGAATATCTGCCTTCCGTGCCTCTTGAAATTTTCTGTTTAATATTAAATTCATCATTTTGTGTTTGGTCCAGATCAGATTGCCACTCTCCCTCAATTCCCCTATGATCTCTCCTACATACTCTAATGCTTCAACAGTGGCATCTCTCTCCAAAATATCTCTAAATATATACATGTGGTTTTTCATATCATGGAGCAAGCGTTCCTTCTCGTCATATACCTGCCGAAGAACCAGATAATTACTTTCCAACATTTCGATCTTCAGTTGCTGCATTTTAGCTTCCTCATCCGTCCTGCGCTTTATAATGTATATTCCAAACAGCACACATAGCAAAATACTTCCCTGAATAAACAGCTTCCAATGGCTCAGCAACAATCCGGAATCAAAAAGCAAATATATATTCTGAAAATAAATCATAAAAAGCACCATAGGAAGCAGCAGGATAAGCCCTTGTCTTCGATATTGAAATATCGTCTCCCGCCACTTTGCCAGCCAGCTGTTCGCTTTGACGCCTGTTGGAAGAAGCAGCAACGCAAATATCAGCAGATAACAACCTCTCTCTATGCCAAAGGACAGTAGCATGTCCTTTGGCATACCCTGTTCCTCCAACATTTGGTATATAAAGGTCTGCAGAAAAAAATCAACCAATGTCAGAATAGTAAATCCCCATATATTTAGACAAAAACCATAAAACCAACGATTCTCATAAAGCATCTTACTGCAAACAGCCATCAAAAATGCCATAAGTAACAACATATTATTTGAAAATAACACCTCACACAGAATGTCATTCCCGCATTTCACTAAAGCAACCGCCCCAATCACCGCCGCCTGCCCTATATAAAGCCGCTTCCCCGTCACTTTCGCCTCAAACAGCCCATCCGCCAGCTGCAGCACAAACCATATCTGCACAGCTGTATTCAGGAAATCACATATATAATAGAACCCTTTCATTGCTCTATACCCAATAACCTCCCTAATTTTGCTATTACACCCGGCCATGCCCGTCTACTGACATGCTGTTTTGTTCCATCCCGCATGGTAAGGGTTTTTTCTCTATATTCCGTCACATGTCCCAGATTAACGGCAACACCCTTATCAATCGCAACAAACCTGTCTTCCGGAAGCTGCTGCATAATATTCTCCAGCGTCTCCTTCCCGCGGTATGTCTTTCCTCCCTTACAGTGAAAACACACATGTTTTTTGTCTTTTTCCAGATATAAAATATCGGACAGCAGTATCTTATATCCCTCTTTTTCCGTCATGCTTCTATAATACTCTGTCTCTTTCTCCCGCTCCTCCTCCAGGATGCGCATCAACAATTCCGGCAATTTCTCCCGGTAATCCCCCTTCAATATATATCCGTACGCTCTTACATCGTAACTCGGGACTGCATACCTCTCATGTGCCGTAAGATACACAATCCGGACCCTGTCGCTGCGTTTCCGTATTCCCTGCCCCAATGTAATCCCGTCCATTCCCGGCATCTCCACATCCAGCAGACATACATCACAAAACAGACCCTCATCCAGCTTTTCCAGAAGCTCTGTCCCTTCCATTTGGCAGATCTCCGCATCTTCCTCTTTCTCAGTAAAGAATCTGTTCAATGTATGAATCACCTGTTCGGCAAACCGTACATTATCTTCTACGATTACAATCTGCATTCCGAATCTCCCTGTCTCTTATGTAAATAAGAAGCCGTCCTGACAGATGTAAATTACTTCTCAAACAACTGCTTTCCGTCCTCATCCATCCAGACCACTCTGTTCCTCCCGGAGGACTTCGCTTCATACAGCATATTGTCTGCTATCTTCAGTGCCGCCTGATAGGAATCCCCCGTCTGCGGAATCAGGGTAATCCCCCCGATACTGACGGTGACCCATTCCGCCACCGACGGCGCATGGGGCATATGGCGGTCTTCCACCGCCTGCCGGATTTTTTTCAGATGGGCAAATGATTTTTCCGAATTGCCTCCTAAAAGGAATGCGACAAACTCCTCTCCTCCATACCGGGCCAGGAAATCCGTACTCCGTCCCAGATGAGAATTGATTATCTTTGCTACGGAAACGATAACCTTATCTCCGGCAGGATGCCCAAATGTATCATTGAATGCCTTGAAGCGATCGATGTCAAACATGCAGATGGAAAAAGGCACCTGCAGCCGGGCAGCTTCTTTCCACCGGATAATGCTGTAACGATCGTGCTGCCATCTGTTTGCAATTCCGGTCAGCTGATCCGTTCTGGATTGATACTCCACCTGTTTCCGATAATTATATAACTTGATATGTGTATCCACCCGCGCCTTTACAATCAACGGACGAAAAGGCTTGGTAATATAGTCGACTGCGCCCAACATGAGTCCGCGCTGTTCACTTTCCTCATCGGTAAGGCTTGTGATGAGAATCACCGGAACACTCTGGCCGATAACCTCCTCCTGCAGCTTTTTCAGCAATGTAAAGCCGTCCATCCCCGGCATAACGACATCCAGCAGGATCAGGGAAAATTTACCCATACTGGTGAGATAGAGGCCGTCTTCTGCAGTCTGCGCGATGGTTATGTCGTACTCCCCATCCAAAATGGACTTTAACTGGGCTGCCTGCAGGCGGCTGTCGTCAACAATCAGAATTTTTTCCATTTGAATCCCTCCCTACTAGCTTAATAACTTCTCGGAATCTTCAACCCTTATTTCATGGGGCTTTCAGAACCTATT
>CAJUCE010000040.1 GCA_910584865.1 uncultured Acetatifactor sp. | reverse complement strand
CGTTATATGCAATCCCTTTTTCATTATTACAAGCAGCATCAATCAAAAAATGCTGTTCATTCATTTTTCTTTTATCCTTCATAAAGTCACCAGAATCACTAAAAATGCCCTGCCGAAGCAGGGCGCACAAACTCTCCATATATCAAATTGCTCGAAACCTTTTCTATGAAACGGGCTTCTCCTCCTTGTTCTTTTCCAGTTCCTTTCTGGCATTCTCCAGCTCTTCCATCCTCCGAAGTTCGTCTGCGGCATTCCCCAAGCCAAGGTGCGTATAGGTATTCAGCGTGACACCGATATCGCTATGCCCTATTAGGTATTGGAGTGCTTTGGGATACCAAGGTTATTGCTTCCGACACAGGCGATATTCCTATCGTTAAAATTTGCACCCAAAGTCATGCTTGGGTGCATTGTATCAAATTGTGATACGCAAGCCAGAATGTACCTTCACTAAATGCTGCGTTTACAAGACTTACACTTCTTAAAAACCAAACTTATTTTGCCTCCACAGAATGGGCAAACCCCAGTTGCTTTCCAGGCAATGCTTTGATCATCTGCTTTTTTCAGAGCCTGCGCAGCTTTGAGAGAATAAGCTCCAACAGCTTTCCCGCGTACATCACATTCGCCAAATTGATTTTTCCCCGCCGTTACTAAAGTACCATTGGGCTTGACACCGATACTATACTGATATCCGGCTGCCACTGCAACGATATTCTCCCATTCAGATACATTACATTGCCCAGAATCATTTCTGCCACTGGCACAAACTGTACCGTCCTCGTAAAGCCAAAGTGCATGGCCATTGCCTGCGCTAATGGCAATCGCTTTCTTTTCACAAGGACCGTTTACTCCCTTCGGGTTATCCTTATCACAAATGATTACCTGTCCCGCTTTCGTCAATCCCAGCGTTATCTGTGCACTGCTGATGGCAACGATATCATGCCAGCCAGATACATTGCATTGTCCATATCTGTTATCCCCTGTCGCGACAACCTTTCCATCCGCCCTCAGTCCTACTGAATGGTGTACTCCTGCTGCAATTGCCACAATATTTTTCCAATCATCGACATCGCACTGTCCATATGTGTTATTGATACTTGCCGCAACGACAGAGTTATCCCTGCGCAGCCCAATCAAATGACTATACCCCCCGCTAATAGCTATGATATCTCGCCAGTTCATAATTGACTGATAAAATTCAGAATCTTTTCTCATCTTATACGGCACAATGGTTCCGTCCGATTTCAAGCCGATGAGACATTTTCCTCCTACTATAGAGCATACAGAGATGATATTTCTCCAACTATTCCATTCTTCTATGTCGCCTGTTACCCAGACGCTTCCGTCCGGACGAAGTCCAGCTACTCGAAAGTGTTTCTCATTCGGTTCTGCGTAATCCAAGATACAGTGTACCGTTCCGGCATATTGCCCAGAAAGCGCTGAAATCTGATTGGGGGGATTCTCAACACCTGCGCCCCCCGTATTTTCCTCTTTTGATGCAGACTCAATGGGCAAATCCTGTAAAATGATACCCTGAATTTTCATCCACCGGTTCATTTGTTCTTCCAATCCCATATACTGCGCCATATCAAGAACAGCTGCCTGGTCCCCGCTGCTGCCTGTATCCAATGCAGCCTGATACAACGCATAATAAAGAGAGACCTCGTGGGGAAAATCATGAAGTACAGATATTAAGTGGGCCGTATAACATTCTGGTGTCATATCACCATTTTGGTAAGCTGTATGATAATTTTCTGATTTGCTCTTGATTTCCTTTTTGCGCTCCTTGTCTACTTCCTTAAAAGGTTTCATAATGATTTTAGCCAATTCCGCATCCATCTCATTTGTCAGCGTATTAATACAATAGGAAATCATTTGGTTGCACATATCATAAAATGCTGCATAAACCGCCTTTTGGCCGCTGACCACTGTACTTTTCGTTGCGCTTTTGCTCTCGGACACGTCAAGCGCTTTTGCAATTCTGTCGCCCACTCCCTGAAGCAGGCTCATCCCCACGTTTGCGGTCATCACCCCCGCCAGTGCGCTCATACCAGTGCCTATACTGCCGCCCACAGCCGGCGTACTGCGGGTCATACGAGCATATTCCTTTTCAACCCAGTCGCTTATCTGCTTGTCTTCGACCTTCTGTACCTCATTCAGAAATCCGGAAAAATGCTGTTTTGCGTCAAGCCGGATATGCTTTGCGACTTCATCTATCGTGATAAGTTCATTTTCACTATATTTGAATAACAGCCGCTTGCCAATCCGAGGCAAAACCTCGCTTTGGCAGCGCTTCAATTCCTCAAAACCCACTGTCCCAACTTCCATCTGTGTGTTGATCTGTGCGACAACCGAAATCAAAGCATTCAAGGCATTTTGAGTCAATCGGGAGAGATCCTCTTTCATGGAATTAACGAAATCTGTATAGCGGCCATAAATGGAGTAAAAATCTCTGTTCTGTTGGCTCCGGGTCATATTATAAACATTGAATTCCTCTGTAATCTGAAATTGATTTCCGAATAACTCGAACGTACGCACCACTTCACCACTCATCATAATTCCTCCCTATTCCAGGCAGAGCCGATATTGCGATAAATTACATCGGCCATCTTCATTTTCCCCTGTGGCAACCATAGTTCCATCCGCCTTCAGCCCCACGGTATGCACTGAACCGGCTGCGATTGCAACAATGTCCCGCCAATCACCTACCTCACACTCCCTATGAGTATTCCTCCCACATGCAACAACAGTTCCGTCTGCCCTCAAACCAATAGAATGGTCATTGCCGGCAGCAATCGCAACGATCCCCCACCAGCTTGCAACCTTACATTGGCCTTTGTCTGTATACCCTCCTGTCCCTCCGGCCAGAACTGTACCATCCCTTTTCAGACCAAGTACATGGTCATCCCCGGCGGAAATGGCAACAATATCCGTCCAAGAAGATACAACCATCTTGGGTCTAATCCTCCCCCGGGCACTGAACACACCACTTGCAACAACTGTACCATCTGCTTTCAATCCATAGGTGCAAAATGCCCCACTGGCAACTGCGACAATATTGTACCAATCCTCAGTCTTCAGAAATGAACTGCCATGTCCAATATCATGTCCAAAGGTTAATATGGTGCCATTGCGTTTCAAAACTGTACAGTGCGAGATACCCGCGGAAACAGAAACGATATCACAGCAATTCCTCTTATATGTATCAATATCACTATACCAATTGGGGCTAAAAGCAACCGTTCCATCATTGCGCAAAGCCATAGAGTCATCTCCACCTACAGCAACCGCAACTGCGTCCTTCATGCATTCGGTATCTAAACATCTGTCCCTATTTTTTCCAACAGCCACAACTCTATGATCCGGGGTAATAAACAGGGTGATCCACCCTGCAGCAATGAGTCCCTTATATCTGGTAATCTTCTCCCGAACCTGGGGCAACCTCTTTAAATATTCAATTCTTTCCTTCAGTCTGTTTATTTCAGGTTCCACTGCTCTACTATATACCCGAGCCACTGCCAGGAATTTTTGCTCCGTCTGCCGAAGTGTATGTTCAGGCATTTTTTTAATCTGCGGCAACTTCTCCATACTCTCTGCTTCCATCATCTGTTTGACAGACTGTCCGATCCCCAATTCTTCGGCAAAGTCTAAAATGTGTTCCGCAGCAGCCGGATCTTCCAACACATAGGCGGCCTGCGCCAAGTGACAGTACTGGTTCTGATTATAGGGATTTTCATTTAGCGCACGGAACACATGATCGGCATAACAAGTCGGCGTAATGTCTTCTTCTGCAAAGGCTTCGTCATAATTTTCGTTTCTCAGATCGATGGCAGCCTGTTCTTCGGAATCGAAAGTCTGGTAAGGCGTAATGCCTAAAGTATCTATTTCATCTTCCATATCTTTGAACAGGTAGTCCAAACATATCCCCACCATCTTCTTTGCCTGCTCTTGCCCCATAATCAGCAGTTCCCGTTTGGCCCGGGCAAGGCTCTGTGCGGCTGACTGTTTCACCATAGAAGCATCTGATGAAGCAGCCAGCCCATCGCTAAAACCCTGAAGTATACTCATTCCCATATTAGCCACCGCCGCTTCTGCCGCTGCGGTGACAGTTCCTCGAATCCCATATCCATATCCGCTGTAAACAGGCCCGCTGCGCTGTCCAGACAGTTCTTTTACTTCCTCCCATCCCTGCTGCAACGAGTTCACCTGTTCAATATCATGATAGACATTTTCGTAAAAACGAGAATACCAATTGCGCAGCTCATTTGATTGGGATGCCAAAATACGGTAGATATCATGTGAGTCAATCATTTCATTTTTCGTATATTTAAAGACAATTTTCCGCCCAACATTTGGCAGTGCGCCGCATTGAAAGGTTCCGAACAATTCTATACCTTTCTCTGCCGCTTGTTCAAGCGTCTGAATTTTCTTCTGAAGATCTGCGGCATATTTTTCTTCCTCTATGCGAATAAGCCGCATTAATTCCTCCAACATTTTATCCTTGACAGTAAGATAACGCATTTTAATTTCAAACGCTGCCTGTTCCTGCGGCTTTCTGACGGAAATGTATGCCGCCAATTCATCATTTATTGTAAAACGATTGTTTAAAAATGAAAGATCTTTTATCGATATTGTTTCAGCCATTGTTATCACCCCCGAATTTTTATCACTGGATTTACAGTCTTTCTTCATTCAGCTTCGTTTTACTTGTAAAATATATTTAGTTTTATATAAACTACCTCACAGCTTTGCTTTGAAGTAGTAGCCCCAGGAAAATAAAGTTACTTACCCAGATAATTATTACAAAGCTCTGCACGATGTGTCATTTTATTATGGAAACTGCAATTTCCAGCAGATGAGTAGTATCTACAGTTATAACAGCTTTTTCTTGTTTTATAAGCTTCAGAGTTAGCTCCCTGACGTTCTAATTTCTTAATTAGATTTTCAACCTTTTTGTTTGGATTTCCGAATAGTCCCATGATAAATCTCCTTTCATGTATCTGTTTTTATATATGCTCGCAAATTTTATACCTATTTCCACTCAACAAGAATATTATGGCGTGCAGGACACATATATCCGCCATTATATATCTTACGACACATGGTACAATACATCTTTTTCCCTTGATTGGCTATTTCACCACTCAAATCATTATCCGGATCAAGACCAACCTTCTCATACTCATTTTTCAAATAGCTTGGAACACTACCGCGGTTTGAGGATGAGGAAAATAACGAGTTAAAAAAACCATTAAGATCACCTCCTGCTGTTCATAATTTCCCTGACCAACAAAAATTTCTATTATTATACAGCAATTTCGGCCTGTGCAGGTCTGCAGCCAGCATACATCAAAAAAAGTACCATGACGGTACTTTTTTGATGTATGCTCTCTAATCAATAAACAAATCCGTGGCCGCTTTCTCCGGTGACGGCATATAAAATCTGATGCCTTCTTTTCCATTATAATAGTCTACAAAGTATTCATCCGGAACATCCTCCAATCCCCATTCTGTCCAGCCCATCATAAAAGGAGTTCCCAAAATTTCAAGAATTTTATCCCTGTTTACATTAAGCGAATCTCCGTTGTAGGTACAAAGTGCCGGATCGGTTACGATCCGGTAAATCCTTCTTCTGTTATCAAAATAAAAAATAATCCCGATTTCCCTATAAGCACATATACTTTCATCACCATCCTCCGCAAATTCATCACAGGATGCATCCAGTTCTTCCATAATATCATCTATGTATCTCCCCAGATAATCAGTTACAGGATAATCATTCCAGAGAATCTGATTTGGATACCTTTCAGCCGCAGCCATATTTGGAGTGGAAGAAATAATATCCTTATTGTTTTTTAGAAGATAGCAGCCGAAAAACGCTGCCGCTGCAATTACTGCAAGACCTGCCAGAATATTCCGCTCCGTATGAAAAAAAGCTCTTCTTACCTGCCGTATGGACTGGTACCGTTTATTCGGATCCAGTTCCGTACATTTTTGCAGCCTTCTTTTATACCGCAGCTTTTGAAATCCATCCTGCAGAATCTGTTCCAGCGTAACACCGAGAGAATAGATATCAGTCCTTACATCAGTCTGGGAAAAACCATATTGCTCCGGAGGCGCATATCCACGAGTGCCCAGCAGCCTGGTATCCTGCTCTCGATTCTCTTTTGGCTCACGGGCTGCATCAAAATCAATCAGGCCTATATGCCCGCTCTCTTTATAAATAATATTGGAAGGCTTAATATCACGGTGAATGATACCCTTACCATGTAGGAATTCCAAAACAGAGCATAAATCCTTTACAACACCTTTGAATTGTTTTCCAGACAATTTTATGCCGCCTAACGATGGGCCATCTATATATTCTTCTATGATTGTTGTGTCCCCTTCTGCTATGGCGACATCGTAAATCTGCGGCAAACACGGGTGAGTACAGCTCTGTAATGTCAAATACACCGGATGTTGCCCCTTCATTACCTTTCTTACGAAAAACTTCCCCCCTTCTTTTTCCCTTATCAAATGCACCGTACTATTTTCACTTTGTTTCATCAGTTCAATTTCTTCATAATCCAAGTGTTCCATTATTTTCACCTCCTTGCTTGCCATGTCATCATTCATGCTATATAATTATACCATGTGCAAAACCCGCATATGGTATGGATGGCCATTCGGCCGCTGATTGCCTTGAATAAGGTCTATTATACCAGATAAATCAGGAGGCTCAATATGAAATTGAATTCAAATACAGTGTCTGTCCCAAACCAGACGCCGTCAACTTTAGAGCTGGAACATGAACTCAAAGCCACTGCAAATATCGAGGATTACTTCGAAAAGCACAGTTCCCACTTGCTTTTACGCAGCCTGCCCGAACACCTGAAAATGCTTTTGGATCAAAAAGGGATCAGCAGGGCGGATGTAGTACGGAATTCCTTGCTTAACCGTACCTATGTATACCAGATATTTGATGGCCGCAGGATGCCGTCCCGCAACAAGCTAATAGCTATAGCATTTGGGATGCATCTGTCCGTTGAAGAAACGCAGGCAATGCTGAAACTTTCCGGATATAGGAAATTGTACGCAAAGGACGAGCGGGATGCAATACTTCTGTTTTCCCTGAATCAAAAGATGAATGTTGAAGCAACCAACGAATTGCTGTATGACCATAGCCTGGAGATTCTGGGCGTGCCAGAAAAATGACCGAAAGATTTCTGACAGCCACGCTTCCCCAGACACGTTTCTGCTCATGGTACGTACTGGGATTTTTACCATTCCAATCCCAACCAGAAACGCACTAATCAGCTTCATCCCCTGTAACCGCGTTTCCTCCCGGACGGTTTCCGGTACCTGACTGCGAACTCTACCTATATGCATTTTTGATATTCAGACGGAAATATTCTTACATATAGTAAACGACATTATTTCCTGTATCTGGGCATTTAAGCGCATCCCTATAATAACTAAACGCTTTTTCTGAATTCTGCTCACCCGCTTCGACATCCTGATATTGATCCCCCAGAGCAAGATACGCTTCACCCCAATCTCTATAATAGACTCTCGGAATCTCTAAGCCTTATTTTATGCGGCTTTTGGGATTCCTTTTTTATAAATTCCCCCAGCTTTTTTAAAAAAAGGGGTTGACAAACCGTACAAAATGTGCGGCGCTTCGCGCCCTTGATTAACAAGGTATCTTTCGTTCCGGCACAGCCGGTACAGACCTTTTGATTGGGGGGTAGGCGGCATGGCCGCCAATGTTAACAGGTTTCAATTTAGAAAGCTCCAGTTAGCATTGACTTTTGCAGAAACAGATAATGAGGAGATAGCTTCCAGCGAATTTTGGATTGGAGTTGCATATGGCAGGCTTGACGAAGATGAAAATGCATTGCCGCATTTTGAAACTGCATATAATCTGAGTTATGAGCCATATTATAAAGATATGGTAGAAATCTATAGACGGGCGTTGGACCGGTAAAGAAGTTCTGGTTGAACAGCCGGAAAGTTCCCAGGCTTACCTCCTGTTGCTTTCCGGCCCTGTTATTTTTCAGGCATCTTTACAGACATTCTCTTACGAATTGTGAAAAAATAAATCGGCACTTTCAGGAACAAAACACCACGAAATACCAAAAAACACCAGCATATATGCGCTTTCCCATACGGAATCCTGTAAATTTATATCGTAACGCTTCCTTACAGAATCCCTGTAAATTCAGCCCTCCCCCGCCTTCGCCTTCTCCAACGAATTCTGTATCGCCTCCAGCAGCACCAGAGAGGTATACTTGCTGTCGGATGCATAACTGATGGATTCCAGAGACTGCTGTTCGATTACCTGCCCGCAGATGGAATCGAAGGTGGGCTGAAGCAGCGGGTACATGGTTGTAACGGCCTCGTTGAGGTTGACCATGCGGATCGATGTTATGGAATTCTTGTCTACGATGACTTCCACATCGATGGATTCGCTGCCCAATACCAGTTCCGTGGTATAGATGCCCGGTATGTAGAGGGAGGCGGTTTCAGTTACTTCCGGTTCCGGTTCGGCGGGGGGATCTTTTTTATCCTTGCCCGGCAGGAACATCAGGATCAGCAGAATAACGAACAGAACCCCCAGAACGGCGAAAATTCCGGTATAAATCAGTTCTTTCATGTGAAGTACGACAATCTTGGTTTTAGCACTCATCCCATTCCCCTTTATTGTTTTCTGGTCATTTTTCTTTATAATAGATATGTATGGCGAAGCGGAAATATTCTTTTGATGTCTGAGTAATTATGCATTTGCCGGTGACGGAGGGGGCTTTTCCGGACGATGCAGGGCATCTGTTTTTGCAGACTTTATAAAAATAAAGCTTAAGATGTCAAATTTTCATAGTCCGAGCCGGATTTTGACTTGAAATGCAGGGACACGGGTGATAAAATGAGGCAGTAAGAATTTATACTGCACAATTCGTGTAGCATACTGAAAATGCCCGGCGGCATAAACGGATAATAGGCGGCATGTCTGCGGCGTGGTACAGAAAGCAAAATGAATCTGCTTACGAGTATGAAAGGTAAGTTTTCAGTACACCGGGAAAGGCGGGGACAGGATTATTATGAAGAAAAATACAAGGGACGACATTGTGAGGCTGGTGGAGGAAGAGGATGTTGAATTTATCCGCCTGCAGTTTACAGATATGTTCGGTCATCTGAAAAATATTGCTATCACTGCCAACCAGCTGGAAAAGGCGCTGGATAACAGATGCACATTCGACGGATCTTCCATAGACGGATTTGTGGGCATTGAAGAGTCGGACATGTATCTGCATCCGGATTTGTCTACATTGGAGATTTTCCCCTGGAGGCCGCAGCAGGGAAAGGTTGCCAGGATGATTTGCGACATCTACCGGCCGGACGGCACACCCTTTGAAGGAGATCCCAGGTTCGTGCTCCGCAGAGCGCTGAAAGAGGCGGCGGAAATGGGCTATACTTTTGAAGTGGGGCCGGAGTGTGAGTTTTTCCTGTTTGATACGGATGAGAATGGGATGCCTACCACCAGGACCCATGAGCAGGCCGGATACTTTGATATCGGTCCGCTGGACGGAGGGGAGAATGCCAGGAGAGATATCGTGATGACGCTGGAGGAGATGGGACTGATTATCGAGGCGTCCCATCATGAGATTGCTCCTGCCCAGCACGAGGTGGATTTCCGTTACGATGAGGCTCTGGTGACGGCGGACAATCTTATGACCTTTAAGCTGGCGGTGCGCACCATTGCCAAGCGTCACGGTCTCCACGCCACGTTTATGCCCAAACCCCTGTATGGAGTGAATGGTTCCGGGATGCATATCAATATGTCCCTGCACAGGGAAGGCAGGAATCTCTTTGAGGATAAACAGGATCCAAACGGATTGAGCAGGGAGGCGTACTATTTTATAGGCGGAATCATGAAGCATATCAAGGGAATGGCGGCCATCACCAATCAGCTGGTCAATTCATACAAGAGGCTGGTGCCGGGCTATGCGGCTCCGGTTTATATCGCATGGAGCGCTACCAACAGAAGTCCGCTGATCCGCATTCCCGCAGACAGAGGCGGCAATACCAGAATCGAATTGCGCAGCCCCGACTCTGCCTCGAACCCCTATCTGACACTGGCGGTATGTCTGAAGGCAGGACTGGACGGCATTGCGAACAGGATAGAGCCGCCGGGGAGTGTGGACTGCAATATTTATACCATGACGGAAAAGGAGAGAAGGGCCCTGGGCATCGAACATTTGCCGGGGACGCTGATGGAGGCCATTGAGGAGCTGAAGAGGGATCCTTTCATTCTGGACGTGCTGGGAGAGCATGTGGCGGAGAAGTATATCGCGGCCAAGGAGAAGGAATGGCAGCAGTATCGGGCCTATGTGTCACAGTGGGAGATCCGGGAATATCTGTATCGGTATTAAACCCCCTTTGTTTCTGCAGGTGATGAATCAGGCGCAGCCGTGAGAAGCGGGTACTCTGCGTCCGGCTGCGGAACATTGGTTTCGGCGGCAGGGACGGGGAACGGTTCAGACAGGGCGCTGAGCGGTTACCTGACATGAACTGACGCATGTATAGCAAAAGGGGGTGGAGGCTTGACGAATCTCATTGTGGCTCTGCCGAAGCTGGAGGATGCGAAGAATATCAAAAATATGCTGGTGAGAAACGGCTTCCGGGTAATCGGGGTGTGCACTGCGGGCGCCCAGGTAATTGGTCTGACGGACGGTTTAAACGGCGGGATTGTCATCTGCAGCTATAAGCTGACGGATATGGTATATTCCGGTTTACGGGAATGCCTGCCGGAAGGATTTGAATTATTGCTTTTGGCCTCCGACAGATTACTCAGCCAGTGCGGGGGAGAGGGGATCGTGTGTCTGAGTATGCCTCTGAAGGTGCATGATCTGGTGAATACCGTGGAGATGATGACTGCGGAGCAGGATCGGCGCAGGAGGAAGGCGAGACAGAAGCCGAAGGTCAGAAGCGCGGAGGAAGCCGCAGCCATCCGGGAGGCCAAGGCGCTTTTGATGGTCAGGAATCATCTCACGGAGGAAGAGGCCCATAAATATCTGCAGAAATGCAGTATGGACAGCGGCACCAATCTGGCGGAGACCGCGTACATGGTGCTGTCCATGATGAAGTAGGGTGTGCGGATATGCGGCCGGACAGAATCGCCAGGCTTTCATGAGAAACGGGCGATTCGTATGCAATGATATGCCGAAGACCATGGAGAGCCGGCATGAATCGGAAACAGGTGAAGCCGGCGTACAAAAATAATATGACGGAATGGGAATATAACAATGAAATTTACGAAAATGCAGGGATGCGGCAATGATTATATTTATGTAAACGGGTTTGAGGAGCAGATCCGAAAGGAGCTAAAGCCCGATCTGGTGCGACGGCTTTCCGACAGACATTTCGGTATCGGAGGAGACGGGGTGATCTTTATCAATCCCAGTACGGAAGCCGATTTTGAGATGGAGATGTACAATGCGGACGGAACCCGGGCAGAGATGTGCGGAAACGGAATCCGCTGTGTGGGAAAGTATGTTTATGATAAATGCCTGACGAATTCTGACCACATAAGCGTAATCAGCGCGGGAAAGGTAAAATATTTGGATCTGATTGTGGAGAAAATGCCGGGACAGCCCGGAGATCGGGGAAGTGTGGTTCAGGTTCGGGTCAATATGGGCAGTCCTGTTATGGAACCGGCACTGATTCCGGTGGAGGCCCGGGGAGACCGGGTGGTGGACGAACCGATTCTGGTGGATGGCAGGGAATACCGTATGACCTGTGTATCCATGGGGAATCCCCACGCAGTGATTTTTGCACGGGATGTGGCACAGATGAAGCTGGAGCAGACCGGGCCTTTATTTGAAAATCATGTCAGATTCCCGAAGCGCACAAACACGGAATTTGTGGAAGTCCTGGACAGGAAAACCGCATTTATGCGCGTATGGGAGCGCGGGACCGGAGAAACCTTAGCCTGCGGAACCGGATGCTGCGCGGCGGCAGTGGCCTGTGTTCTCAACGGTTTGACAGACAATGCGGTAACCGTCAGGCTGCTGGGGGGCGAATTGCTTATCGAATGGGACAGAGAGAAGAATCTGATCTACATGACGGGCCCCGCTGTCACGGTATTTGAAGGCGAGATTGAAGTAGATGTTCTACAGATAATGAACGGAGAATTATAAAGAAAACAGATGCGGAGCAGAGCAAAAAAGCGCTGCAAAACGCATCGGGAAAGAAGGCTGAAAAATATGGTTCAGGTTAACGAGAATTATTTAAAGCTTCCCGGAAGCTATTTGTTTTCTACGATCGGGAAAAAAGTAAGCGCGTACAGCGCAGCTCATCCGGACCGGAAGGTGATCAGGCTGGGGATTGGAGATGTGACGCTGCCGTTGGTTCCGGCAGTCATCGAGGCGCTGCACAGTGCGGTGGACGAGATGGGAAGGGCGGAGAGCTTTCGGGGCTATGCCCCTGATCTGGGGTATGAATTTCTGCGGGAAATTATTGCACGGCAGGATTACCAGGCCCGGGGATGCGGCATATCGGCAGATGAGATATTTATCTCCGACGGGGCGAAATGCGACACGGGCAATATCCAGGAGATCTTCGGACCAAACATCCGGATTGCGGTATGTGATCCCGTATATCCGGTGTATGTGGATTCCAATGTGATGGCGGGCCGGACAGGGAGCTATGACAGGGAATCGGAGACCTGGAGCAATGTGATCTATATGCCCTGTACAGAGGAAAATCAATTCATGCCCGGGCTGCCCAAGGAGACGCCGGATTTGATCTATCTGTGTTTTCCCAATAATCCCACGGGGGCTGCCGTCACAAAACCGAAGCTGCAGGAATGGGTGGATTATGCCATGAAGATCGGAGCCGTCATACTCTATGACGCCGCGTACGAAGCTTATATTCAGGAGGATGATGTACCCCACAGTATCTATGAATGCCGGGGGGCGCGCTCCTGTGCCATCGAATTCCGGTCCTTCTCCAAAAACGCCGGGTTCACGGGATTGCGCCTTGGATTTACCGTTGTACCGAAGGAGCTGAAATGCGGCGGCGTGGCACTGCATGCGCTGTGGGCCAGACGACACGGCACCAAGTATAACGGTGCGCCCTATATTGTGCAGCGGGCAGGCGAGGCGGTTTATTCCCCGGCTGGAAAGGCCCAGCTTCAGGAACAGATTGCTTATTACAGGAAGAATGCGGCGTATATTTTCAACGGTCTGAAGGAGGCGGGATACACGGTTTCGGGCGGAGTGAATTCTCCGTATATCTGGATGAAGACGCCCGGCAGGATGACCAGTTGGGAGTTCTTTGACTATCTGTTGGAGAAAGGAAATGTAGTGGGGACGCCGGGATCCGGCTTCGGTCCCAGCGGAGAAAGGTATTTCAGGCTGACAGCTTTTGGAAGTTACGAAAATACGGTGGAGGCCGTGGATCGGATCAAGGCTTTGTAGTGCATGATGGGTGCTGACAGTGAGAGGAAATTGGGTAATGAAGGATAAATCTCGTAAACTGATGTGGATCCTGTCGGGCGTTCTGACAGCGGTATTTATTTTTGTCATATTTCAGACCCACAGAATCGTCCCGTTTATGATGGATGATCTGTGGTATTCCACCATGCTGTATGACGAGAGCGTCCCAATCACGTCTATTTCCGATATCGTGAAAAGCCAGATCTGGCATTACAATAACTGGGGCGGCAGGAGTATGACTCACGGCATTTTGCAGCTGACCCTGCTTATTGGGGAATACGGAGCGGATCTGCTGAATGTAGTATTTACCCTATTGCTTGCGGGGATGATTTGTATTGTATCGGGATACCGCAATCTTCCGGCTTTTTTTGCCGCGGCGGGGATGGTGCTGGGCCTGAATGCCAATTGGAAGATGAGCATGTTCTGGCAGGCAGGGGCGGCGAATTATCTGTATATTACGGTTTTTATCCTGGTGTTCGTATTCTGTTATCTTCGGGAACTGCCGGAGGGAGGACTTTATCTGAAAAAGGGCTGCGGCAGGGAGCGTGCGGCAGCGGATTTGCAGGAGGAAGGCGGGAATACGCAGGAGAGCGGAAGATATGCCGGCTGCCGATTCGAAAATCTGCCCGGAATCACATTCTGGATTGTGCCGCTGGGGATTCTCGCGGGATGGAGCAATGAGAACATGGGCCCTGCCATATGGCTGGTAAGTCTGGCGGCCATCCTGCTGCTTGGACGGCAGGGGCGCAGGCTCAGGCTGTGGATGATTCTCGGGAACCTGTCCTGTCTGGCCGGCAGTGTCCTGTGCATCGCGGCACCGGGGAATTTCGTCCGCAGCGGGCAGATTGAGGAAGAAAGCTACGGATTATTGTGGAAATTGTTTTTGCGGTGTTACGCGGAGTGCAGGGCTGCGGTGGAGTATCTGTTTCCGACGCTGCTGGTTTTGGCGGCACTCTTATTTGTGAGCAGACAGGTACTGAAGCAGGCACTTGAGGGGCGGGAGATCCTGTTGCTGTCCGGAGCACTGCTGTCCTGGGGGGCGTTTGTCCTGTCCCCTCATTACCCGGACCGGGCCACCTTCGGGACCATGGTCCTGTGCATTTGTGTGATTGTGTCGTTGGCAAAAAAGATTCTGCGCCGCCGCGCTGATCTGGCCTGGCCTCTCTGGTGCGGCGCTCTGTTGATCTGGCTGAGAGGAATGTATTTTTGCGGGGAGTGGCTGGCGTTGATGTGGGGCTGGATCCGGCAGTACTAGCGGAAGCAGGCCCTGCAATTCCTGAGAGGTATCGATATGATAAAACGAAGAAAAAAACATGAGAGAGAACTGGTCCCTTTTGAGAGGAGCCGCAGAATCATCAGGCTGGAGAGGCGCGGGTATAGATACGTTCCTGTCTCTGCCCATGTTTTCGGCGGTTTGGGTGTCGTCTGCATTCTTTATTGCGGCGGAATTGCCGTGGCAGGCTTCGGAACTTATTTTTTCCTGCTCTGGGGTGGGATCGGTGTGGGTTCCCTGATTCTGAGCGCCATACTCCGCAGTGAAAAGTTGATGGAAGCCATGCCAGGATGGTTCAAAGGGATTTGCTGCGGTATTTTTTTCGCCGGACTGCTTTTGTTCTGCGGTGTAGAGGGGCTGATTTTGTCCCAGTACGGCGCCAGGGCGGAGCCGGGAGCAGATTATCTGATTGTGCTGGGGGCGCAGTGGAAGTCCACAGGGCCCAGCGAAGTGCTGCGCAGACGTCTGGATCAGGCAGCGGCCTATCTGCTGCGCAATCCGGATACGAAGGTCATTGTGTCCGGCGGTCAGGGAAGCAATGAGCATATATCCGAAGCGGCCGGCATGCGGGACTATCTGGTGAATGCCGGAGTGAGGGAAGACAAGATTCTGATGGAAGACAAATCTTCCAATACCTACGAGAATCTGGTATTCAGCGGAGGGTTTTTGGACAGGGAACAGGACAGCGTTGTCATTGTAACCAATAAATTTCATATGTTCCGTGCGCTCAGCATCGCGAAAAAGCAGGGATATAAGGATGTACAGGGTCTGGCGGCAAACTCCGTGCTGGGAATGGGCCCCAACAATCTGCTTCGGGAATTTTTCGGGGTGCTGAAGGATTTCTGGGTGGGGAATCTGTGAGTGTAGAGGGTGCTTTCCCTGAGGCTGCAGCCGGAAAGGGACGGCAAAGAATACATGGGCAAGATTTCCCATGAGACGGCGGGGATAGGGAGTCAGCGGCAAGACAGAAAGCCGGGTATGCGGATTTGGAGGAATAGCGATGGATATCAATGTGGGAGATGTGGTGAGACTGAAAAAGCAGCATCCCTGCGGAAGCAAAGAGTGGGAGGTACTGCGTTCGGGAGCGGATTTCAGGCTGAAATGCAGGGGCTGCGGCCATCAGATCATGATAGCGCGCAGATTGTTGGAAAAAAACGTGAAGGAAATTCTATAAGCGGCAAAAAAGAAGTAAAATATACTTGAAATTTCAGGAATATTATGTTATTGTATATACTTGTGATGAATCAATTTCCTTGCTCGTTTTTACGGGCCAGAGACCAAAAGGAGGTAACAGGTATGAACAAATACGAATTGGCCGTAGTCGTGTCTGCCAGAATTGAAGACGAAGAAAGAGCGGCTGTTGTTGACAAGTGCAAAGCTCTCATCGAGCGGTTTGGCGGCGTCATCACGGAGGTGGACGAGTGGGGCAAGAAGAGACTTGCCTATGAGATCCAGAAGATGAAAGAAGGCTTCTATTATTTCATCCGCTTTGATGCAGAGGCGACAGCTCCGATTGAGATCGAGAGCCGTGTCCGCATTATGGACAATGTCATCAGATATCTGATCGTCAGACAGGACGAGGTTCAGTCAGAAAGCGAGAAGTGAGTATATGAATAAAGTCATTCTTATGGGACGTTTAACAAGGGATCCGGAAGTGAGATATTCTCAGGGAGCCAGCCAGACGGCGGTAGCGCGGTTTTCCATTGCGGTGGACAGGCGTTTCAAGCGGGAGGGAGAGCCGGATGCGGATTTCTTTAATTGCACTGCATTTGGCAAGCAGGCGGAATTTGTGGAGAGATATCTGCACAAAGGAATTAAGATTCTCTTGACAGGCAGGGTTCAGAATGATAATTATACCAATAAAGAGGGACAGATGGTTTACAGTGTCCGGGTTATGGTAGATGAAATCGAGTTTGCCGAGAGCAAGAACGCATCAGGGGGGTCAAATACCGGCGGCGGTTACGGCAATAGTGGCGGCTACAACAACGGCGGTTACCAGGGAGGCGGCGCTCCTGCTCCGTCCGGCGCAGGGGATGGTTTCATGAATATTCCGGATGGCATCGATGAAGAATTACCGTTTAACTAAGTTTGTTTGATTATGGATGACAGGAGGCAGCAAGATGGCTTACAATAAAGCAGAGAGACCCGACGGCCCGATGAGGAAAAGAGGCGGGATCCGCAGGAAGAGAAAAGTATGTGTATTCTGTGGCAAGGACAATGTAATCGACTACAAAGATACTAATAAATTAAAGAGATACGTTTCTGAGAGGGGTAAAATTCTTCCCCGCCGTATCACAGGCAATTGTGCAAAGCATCAGAGAGCTTTGACGGTGGCGATCAAGAGAGCGCGCCATGTAGCACTGATGCCTTACGTTCAGGATTAAGACCCAGAGAGAAGACCGGCTGTTCGGAAGGATGGCTGGTCTTTTTAAAACATTTACAAAACGTTTCCAATTTCGACAAATTAAATTGTGGCATAGTGTTGAAGAGTATGGTATAATAATTTTATTCAATCTCATTTTAAGAAGAAAATTGCAGGATGAGTTCCGCAGTCCTGTGAGGTATCCATATGAAAAAGAGAATAAAGTTAAAAGGCCGTATTAAAACCTACATTCAGTTCTGTATTTATCTCGGAATACTTTGCTGTGTGGTGGATGCGGCGATGTTTATCATTGATTTGCGTGCAGGCACGCTTCTGGCAGGGTATATTGTCCTCTATTTTGCGATTACTTTGTCCCTGTATTTTTATAATAAGCCCGTTATTATGAACGAGCTCATCAGTTTTGCGACAGAGTACGGACAGATTCAGCGGAAGTTGCTTCGGGAGCTGGATCTTCCCTATGCATTGCTGGACGATACGGGGAAGGTGATCTGGACGAATCTTGCTTTTGAGAATATTGTTCATCAGCCCAAGGGATATAAAAAGTCTATCACTTCTCTGTTTCCAACGCTTACGAGAGACCGCCTGCCTGACAATAACGGTGTGGACGAGGCGCAGTATGAATTGGAGTACGAAGGGAACGAATACGTGGCCAGGCTGCGGAAGATTTCCCTGGAGGAAATGGCGGAGCACAGCGATATGATCGACAGCAGCGGATATGAGGGATATCTGACGGCGGTCTATCTCTATGACGAGACGGCTTTGCGCATTGCTCTGCGGGAGGTGGATGACCAGAGTCTGGCAGTGGGCCTGATTTATCTGGACAATTATGACGAGGCGCTGGACGGCGTGGAAGAGGTGCGCAGATCCCTGTTGATTGCGCTGATCGACAGGAAGGTGAATAAATATATTTCCGCTCTTGACGGAATCTGCAAGAAGCTGGAAAAGGACAAGTATCTGGTCATCATGCGTAAGCGTGCTGTGACACAGCTGCAGGAATCCCGCTTTGACCTTCTCGAGGATGTCAAGACAGTCAATATCGGAAACGAGATGGCCGTGACCATCAGTATCGGCGTGGGCCTGGACGGGCTGACCTATGCACAGAATTATGAATTTTCCAGAAATGCCATCGATCTGGCTCTGGGGCGGGGCGGAGATCAGGCTGTGATAAAGACGCCGGAAAGTATTACATACTACGGCGGAAAGAGTCAGCAGGTGGAGAAAAATACCCGTGTGAAGGCCCGTGTAAAAGCCCATGCGCTCCAGGAGATTATTACGGGCAAGGATCAGGTCCTGGTGATGGGGCACAGGATGCCGGATGCGGACAGCTTCGGCGCGGCGGTGGGTATTTACCGGATCGCCTTGACGCTGGGGCGGAAGGCCCATATCGTCCTCAACGAAGTGATTCCGGCGATTCAGCCTACGGTAGAGCTATTCAGGAATCATCAGGAATACGCGGATATGATTATCGGGAACCAGCAGGCCATAGAGGCCGCCGGCAGCAACACTGTGCTGGTAGTGGTGGATGTGAACAAGCCGTCCATAACCGAATGTCCGGAACTGCTGAAATTCTGTAAATCCGTGGTGGTCCTGGATCATCACAGACAGGGGACGGAGACTATTGAGAATGCTACGCTTTCCTATGTGGAACCGTACGCTTCCTCCTCCTGTGAGATGGTGTCGGAGATTCTGCAGTACACTTATGATAATATCAAGATTCGTCCGGAAGAAGCGGATTGTATGTATTCCGGAATCATGATCGATACCAATAATTTTATGATTAAGACAGGGGTGCGGACCTTTGAGGCGGCGGCTTTTCTAAGGCGCAGCGGTGCGGATGTGACCCGTGTGCGCAAGCTGTTCCGTGAGGATGCGCAGGGCTATAAGGCGAAGGCGGATACGGTGAGCCAAGCGGAGATTTACAAGCAGTATTTTGCTATTTCAACCTGTACGGCGGACGATCTGCCCAGTCCCACGATTATAGGGGCTCAGGCGGCAAACGAGCTGCTGAATATCAGGGGGATCAAGGCCAGCTTCGTTTTGACGGATTATAACGGCAAGATCTATATCAGTGCCCGGTCCATCGACGAGGTGAATGTACAGATTATCATGGAGCGGATGGGCGGCGGCGGACATTTAAATACTGCGGCCTGCCAGATGGAAGGAATGGGAATTATCGAAGCCATCGGCGTCCTAAAGGGAACTATCGACGGGATGCTTGAGAAGGGCGAAATATAGTACGAGACAAAAAAGGAAGGGTTGGACAGATGAAGATCATATTGCTGCAGGATGAAAAAAAGCTGGGGAAAAAGGGTGATATAATAGAAGCCAGCGAAGGATACGCCAGAAATTATATATTGCCGAAAAAGATCGGTGTGGAAGCCAATGCCAAGAATATGAATGATTTAAAGCTTCATAAGGCAAATGAGGACAAGATTGCGAAGGAACAGCTGGAAGCGGCGAAAGCGCTGGCGGCTCAGTTGGAATCAAAGCAGGTAGTCGTCAAGATCAAAGCGGGAGAGGGTGGACGGACTTTCGGTTCCGTGTCCAGCAAGGAGATTGCGGCGGCGTGCATGGAGCAGCACCAGCTGGAGATCGATAAGAAAAAGATCGTATTGCCGGAGAATCTGAAGAGCTTCGGGTCTTATGAGGTAGCTGTGAAACTGCATCCCCAGGTGACGGGGAAGCTGGCGGTGAAGGTTGTAGAGAGCTGAAGCTGAAGGCAGAGGTGGGGATGTCATGGAAGAAAATGTACTCAAACGAATATTACCCCATAATCTGGAAGCGGAACAGTCGGTCATAGTTTCCATGCTGATGGACAGGGATGCCATTGTTACGGCTTCAGAAATGATATCCGGAGAAGATTTTTATAACAGGCAGTACGGAATTCTGTTTGACGTCATGTGTGAGCTGAATGACAGGGGAGAACCGGTGGATTTGGTGACGGTGCAGGAACGCATGCGGACGAAGGACGTGCCGCCGGAGGTCAGCAGCCTGGAGTTTATCCGGGAGATATTGACGATGCCGATCACATCTGCCCATATAAAACAGTATGCCAATATTGTGGCGGAGAAATCCACCCTGCGGCGTCTGATCCGGCTGAATGAGGAAATCGCCAATACCTGCTATGCCGGTAAGGAAAGCCTGGAAGCGATATTGGAAGACACGGAAAAGCGTGTATTTCAGTTGGTTCAGAGACGCTCCTCAGACGCTTATGTGCCCATTCGCCAGGTGGTTATGAACGCCATGGACAAGATTGAATTTGCGGCCAAGAACAAGGGAAGCGTTACGGGAATCCCTACAGGATTTCTGGATCTGGATTACCGGACAGCCGGTATGCAGCCCTCTGATCTGATCCTGATAGCGGCCAGGCCGTCCATGGGGAAGACTGCTTTTGAGCTGAATATCGCTCATTATGTAGCATTTCGGAAGAATATGACGCTGGCGATCTTCAGTCTGGAAATGAGCAAGGAACAGCTGGTAAACCGTATGTTTTCCATGGAGTCCAATGTGGATTCCCAGAAGCTGCGTACGGGGCAGATGAATGATCAGGAATGGGAACGATTGATTGAAAGTGCCGGTGTCATAGGGAAGTCCTCCCTGATTATTGACGATACACCGGGAATCAGTATCGGAGAACTCCGTTCCAAGTGCCGCAAGTATAAGCTGGAACATAACCTGTCCATGGTAATCATTGATTACCTGCAGTTGATGTCGGGTAGCGGCAGCGGGAGAGCGGATTCCAGACAGCAGGAGATTTCGGACATTTCCCGTTCCCTCAAGGCGCTGGCCAGGGAATTGAGCGTGCCGGTCATTGCACTGTCTCAGCTCTCCAGAGCGGTAGAACAGAGACCGGATCACAGACCCATGCTTTCGGATCTGCGTGAATCCGGGGCCATCGAGCAGGATGCGGATGTGGTTATGTTCATCTATCGGGACGAGTATTACAATCATGATTCAGAGAAGAAGGGAATCGCTGAAATTATCATTGCGAAGCAGAGAAACGGCCCTATCGGTACGGTGGAGCTGGCCTGGCTGCCGGAATATCAGCGTTTTGTGAATTTGGAACACAGACAGACGAATTAGAGAGTTACGAAAGAGAATGGGTGTACAAGCTCATTCTTTTTTTGCGCAGGCACATACGCGGACAAGACTTTTGAAGTGCGGACAGAAAGGGGAAAAAATGGGAAACTATTTGCTGATTTCGGATGCTGCAAAAGAGGTGAAGGTAGAGAGCCATGTTTTGCGTTACTGGGAAGATGAACTGCATCTGCCCATAAAACGCAATGAACTGGGACATCGCTATTATACGGAAGAGGATGTGGAACGTTTTAAACAGATCAAGGGAATGAAAGAGAGGGGACTGCAGTTGAAGGCGATCAAGATGATTCTCAAAGACGGAAAACTGGACGTATTATCAACAGAGGGTTTGCGGGCAGGAAGTGTGGAAGTTCCACAGGGGGATCACACGGCAGAGGAAAAACCGGAATTAGCCATAGATATTATACCGAATAAAAATGCACAGCCGGAAGTCATGCGGGAGACAAGGGAAGAGAAATCCAGAAGGCTGCAATGGCTGCTGCAGCAGCTGATCAGACAGACTTTGCAGGAAAATAACAACGAACTCTGCCGCGAAATCCGGGAGAGTGTGGTCAAAGAGCTGGATTACCAGTTTCGCATGCAGGAAGAACGGGAGGAGGCCAGGGACAGAATGTTGGCAGAGCGGGACGAAGCGTATTTTAAACGAATGGACGAGCTCCTGCGCAAAAAGGCAAGGCGGTTGGGAAAAAACGATAAAAACCAGGAGAAAAAGGAGCCGGATAAAAGGGAAGCGTCCCGGTCAGGAGAGGAAGCGAAGCTGCCTGCAGAAAAAAAGAAATGGCGCTTCCTGTAAGGAAGCGCCTGAAATCTTTGCTTTGCCGGGGCTTATCCCTGAGAAATAGCTCCGGTGGGGCACTGGCCTGCACATGCGCCGCACTCGATGCACTTATCGGGATCGATTTCAAATTTGCCGTCCCCCATGCTGATTGCGCCCACAGGGCACTGAGACTCACATGCTCCACAAGATACACAAGCATCACTGATTACGTATGCCATCGTAATGTCCTCCTTATGATGAAATATTTAGTTTAAGGAAATTTCTTCCCTTCTTTTTTTGATACCGTTCAGGATCGCTTTCTTTTTTTCAATCAGCTTATCCTTATCCATGGGGGGAACACCTTTTAATTTGTATTCCATCCCAAGGCTTTCGTATTTTTTTTCGCCCATAGTGTGATAGGGCAGAACATCAAGAGCTTTCAGATTATGGAACTGTCCGATAAAGTAGCCCAAATCAAACAGATATTTCTCATCGTCCGTAATTCCGGGAACTACCACATGCCGTATCCACATATCTACATGTTTCTCATCCAGATATGCGGCGAATTTTAAAATATTCTCGTTGGGCTGTTGGGTAAGCTCCCTGTGCTTTTCCGGATCGATATGTTTGATGTCCAGCATCACCAGATCCGTTAAGGCCATCAATTTGTCCAGCTTTAACAACAGCGGCGTATTATTTGAGTTGAAAGCGATTCCGGAACTGTCTATGCAGGTATGAATCCCTTTCTCTTTGGCAAGGGTAAACAGTTCAGTTACAAAGTCTACCTGCATCAGAGGCTCCCCTCCGGTGACGGTCAATCCGCCGCCGTTGGCATAAAAGGCTTTGTTTTTTTCATATTGCTCGATAATATAGGAGGGTTCCATCAATGTGCCGCCATTCATATCCCAGGTATCCGGATTATGGCAGTAGGCACAACGCATGGGACAACCCTGCACGAATACGACAAAGCGTGTACCCGGACCGTCAACGGTTCCAAAGCTTTCTAATGAATGAATTCTTCCCTGCATAAGATTACCACACTTTCTTCGGTTTTGGAAACCCCGGGAAGGTGCAGGAATGCCGGAAGGCACTTCCTTACTCCCCGGGGTTTTATGCAACTAACTCTTTTGGTTATACAGACTCGTGGAAGGTACGAGAGATAACGTCAGCCTGCTGCTCGGGAGTCAGCTTGATGAAGTTAACTGCATATCCGGATACACGGATGGTCAGCTGAGGATAGTTCTCAGGATGCTTCTGAGCGTCCAGGAGCATATCTCTGTTCAGCACGTTTACGTTCAGATGATGGCCGCCCTTTGTTGCATAGCCGTCGAGTAAGTTAACAAGGTTATCAACCTGTGCAGTATTTGTTGCCATAATGTTTTTCCTCCTTAAAAATAATATGATTAATTAGTTAAATAAATGCAATGTTTCGGGGAACGGGAGATTGACCGCTCGTTTTAGCAAGATCCGATTAGTGATAATCGTCCAGTCCCTGTTCAAGAGTAGGTACACTGCAGGCCAACGGTGTCCTGGAACAGTCCGTACAGCCCATTGTCTGAACGCTTTTTGATTCTTCGACTTCCTGATCACAGTCCACGTTTACATGGCCTACGCCCTCCGTCATACCGGCATCCAGCATTTTTACCAGGTCATCAATCATCTTTTTCTCGTCCATGGTGTCTCCTTCTTATTTCCCGGCGGCAGCGTTGGAGTTTATATCTCATCTTTGCTGCCGCAGGGGTTTCGCCAGTCTGCGGCGCCTTGACGGAAGCCTCAGACTACAACAATCAGTTATTTCAGATCCAGTTCAATGTCACCAGAGAACACTTTGTCTTCCTTGCCCAGAGCGCCGGGGATGATGGTGAAGGTATTGGAGATACCGTCCTGTGCATCATTGAAAGGCAGCTTGGATACGGAAGCCAGAGATGCTACTGCACCGTGGGTATCGCGGCCGTGCATCGGGTTGGCGCCGGGTGCGAAAGGCTGGCCCTTCTTACGTCCATCGGGTGTATTTCCGGTAGCCTTACCATAGGTAACGTTAGAGGTAATGGTCAGGATGGATGTGGTAGGGATACCTTCACGGTAGGTGTGGTGTCTCCTGATAGCGGTCATGAAGGTGTGTACTACCTTCTGTGCAATCTCGTCTACACGGTCATCGTCATTACCATATTTCGGGAAGTCGCCTGTCGTCTTGAAGTCGACGATAACGCCGTCCTCATCGCGGATAGGCTCAACCTTGGCGTACTTGATGGCGGAGAAGGAATCTGCCACAATGGACAGGCCTGCAACGCCGGTAGCGAAGTAACGCTTTACATTCTTGTCATGGAGAGCCATCTCCGCTCTCTCATAGCAGTACTTGTCATGCATATAATGGATAATGTTCAGGGTGTTGACATATACGTCAGCCTGCCACTCCAGCATGTCGACGAATTTGTTCCATACGTCATCATACTCAAGCACATCGCCGGTCACAGGACGGTACTTGGGGCCTACCTGCTTCTTGGTCACTTCATCGACACCGCCGTTCAAAGCGTACAGAAGACATTTTGCAACGTTTGCACGAGCGCCGAAGAACTGCATTTCCTTACCGATTACCATGGAGGATACGCAGCATGCGATACCGTAGTCATCGCCGTGGTCAACTCTCATCAGATCGTCGTTCTCATACTGGATGGAAGAAGTCTGGATGGACATCTTCGCACAGTATTTCTTCCAGCCTGCCGGCAGTCTTGTGGACCACAGTACTGTCAGGTTGGGCTCGGGAGAAGGCCCTAAGTTGGTCAGGGTGTTCAGATAACGGAAGCTCATCTTGGTAACCATGGGTCTGCCGTCTACACCTACGCCGCCCAGAGACTCGGTAACCCACACGGGATCGCCCGCGAAGATCTGGTTGTACTCGGGAGTACGTGCGAACTTGATGCAGCGCAGCTTCATGATAAAGTGGTCAACGAACTCCTGGATCTGCTCCTCGGTGAAGGTACCGTTCTTCAGGTCTCTCTCAGCGTAAATGTCAAGGAAGGTGGAGGTACGTCCAAGGCTCATTGCGGCGCCGTTCTGCTCCTTAACCGCGCACAGATATCCGAAGTAAACGGCCTGGATGGCTTCCTGTACGTTGGAAGCGGGCTTGGAGATATCGCAGCCGTAAGAAGCAGCCATCTCCTTCATCATCTTCAGGGCTATCATCTGCTCGGAAAGTTCCTCGCGCAAACGGATCACGTCATCGGTCATCACGCGGCCGGTGGAATTCTTCTGGTCCTGCTTGTCCTCGATCAGTCTGTCAATGCCGTACAGAGCTACACGCCTGTAGTCGCCAATGATACGTCCACGCCCGTAAGCATCGGGAAGGCCTGTGATGATATGGGAAGAACGGCAGGCTCTCATCTCCTGATTGTAAGCGTCAAAGCAGCCTGCATTATGTGTCTTTCTGTGGGTGGAGAAGAACTCGGAAATCTCCGGGTCAACTTCGTAACCATTGTCGGAGCATGCCTTCTCTGCCATACGGATACCGCCGTAAGGCTGCAGAGATCTCTTGAAAGGCTTGTCGGTCTGGAAGCCTACGATGGTCTCTTTGCTCTTGTCAAGGTACCCCGGGCCATGGGAGGTGATGGTGGAAACAACCTTGGTATCCATATCCAGGACGCCGCCTGCTTCTCTTTCCTTCTTCTGCAGGTCAAGAACCTGTGCCCACAAATCCTTCGTGTTCTGGGTGGGGCCGGCCAGGAATGCCTCATCGCCTTCATAGGGATGATAGTTTCTCTGGATGAAGTCGCGGACGTTGACTTCTTTGTCCCATTTACCTGCTACAAAATCTGTCCATTCTGGTCTCATTTTGAAATACCCTCCTGTAAAATTTTGAATTAGTTGAAAGTAGGTTTACTGTTTCTAATTCCATAGCTTTATTATATGAAAAACATGAGTGAGAGTCAAGGTTAGAATGTGTACTTTTTTCTGTACATGGGCACTAAAATGCGATATTTTACAAGAATTTTATAAATAAGAATAGCTTGTCAGATTTTATGGAATGATTTATAATGGACCTTAGGTTATAGAAAGCTTTCTTGCTTTCTATAACAGAGAATATCATTAAGCCGTGTGGCTTGATGATATTCGACACTAAGGTACCATATTATTCTATTTTTACGTCAGAGAGGAGAAAAAATGACCGGAATAACAAAGGAAATGACAATCGGCGAAATCCTGAATACAAATCCCGATGTGGCTCCTGTATTGATGGAGGCCGGAATGCATTGTCTGGGATGTCCTTCCGCACAGGGGGAATCTCTGGAAGAAGCCGCAATGGTGCATGGGATCGATATTGATGCCCTGATGAAGGCGATCGAAGCGCTTTAAAGCAAACCCGAAAAACCCCTCCGACGAGAGGGGTTTTGTATTTCCGGTGATGTTTATTCTGCCTGAGAATTGTGAAGAAATAAATGTTTTCTGGAATGAAGCACCTATATGCACCTTCGCGTGCAGAATCCTGCAAATTTATTTCGTAACGCTTCCTCAGGATACGGAAGCGGCGCCCAGAGCGTGTACGGCATTGTCTTTGATCAACACTTCGCAATGTTCCGTCAGAAAAGCGGCGCTGCCTGCTGCGATGCGCTGGGGAATGCCGTATTCCGACACGATATTGCAGGCCCGGTCGAATGCTTCGTCGCTTTCCCCGCCCTGTGTCAGCTCGAGCAGGTAACCGCCGGCATTTTTCCCGCGCTGTTCATTTTTATAGAGACTGCTGATGCCCCGGTAGCTTCCGGCTATCACGGCAGATACATCCATCACCTGCTGCAGAGTGCCCATACGGAAGATCCGGGTGTGTACCCTGTGGGCGGCGGTTTTAGTATCTGCGGATTTTTCTTCCGTATTTTCCTGATCCGTCTGCATTTTGCGGAACAGATCCAATATTTCATTGGAGGTATCTTCCGCATATTGATAATCCGCGTCTTCCATACCGTTCTCTTCCGTTACAGACGGTGCGAATCTGGAGAAGCGGGTATCCAGCTCTTCCGGGTCTTCCACCTTGGTAATGATTAAAACGATACATTCGGTATTTAAAGGAATAGCCTCTATCATGAGGGGAATATCCTCGGCTTCAAAGCCGAATTCAAAATTAGCCTGTCTCATCATGTCGCGAAACAGAGTCTTGGCCTTCTCTGTTCCATAGGCCAGTTCACTTATCTTCAGTTCGCGGCTTGCCAAATCTTCTCTGGTCAGAGTGCAGCGAATTTGGTTCTCATTTACTTTTTCGATTTTCATACGACAACCCTTTCCTTATCTGCATAGCTGAACTGTAATATTAATGCTTTGTGATGCCATAATATACTTTCAGGTTCCTTAAGTCAATAGCAGATTTTGAGTTTCATTTTTTTTTAATAATTTTCGAGAAATTTCGATTTGTTTTGCTTGCCAAATGTATTTAAAGATGTTATAGTAAGCATGTAAGTGTCTTTGGTACTCTGTACGGGGAAGGAGGCACGGCAGTCTTGACTTCAAGTTGATTTAGCTGATTTTTGGAACGTGTCGTTCCGCTTCATCCTTTATATTCTAAGTGTGTATATCACATTATATGACAGTAGAGGAATACTGGCATTAGTCTGAGGATGTCTTACAAGCAATATATTGGAATTTATTCCTTGCTTGATCATAAGTATGTCAACTAATTTTCACAATTATAATTCATTTTAAACGTAACAGCAATGGAAAATTTTTCCGCTGCGCGTACTGCCAAAGGCACTTGCTTTATTACGGAGACTTCCGCAAATTGATTCATCACAAAATCCTTTTGGGCGGAGGTCTGAAAAGAGGAGGAATTCATTTGCATGATGAGAGGACTGAGGTAGAAGATATTAATGCTGTCAGGGAGCATATGCTTTTGCGCCTGGAACAAATGCGCCAAAACGGAGTGGAGCTTTTTGTGGATGGCCGGGCCGTACTTCCCGCAGAGGCTGTAACCAAGGCTGTAAGGGAAAACAGCCCCTATATGGCGGACTATGTGTTAGATGCATCCGGGTCGATCGAACAGGTGAGATTTGACAAAGTTACACGCCGGTAGCCTGCAGACTGCCGGAACAATACCGCTGCCGGAAGAAAAATGGGATTGCCTCTCGTGCTGCCGGCAGCGGCAGCAAAAAATATCGCTGTCCCGGAGGGAAGACTAAAATGTAGTAGAACGGACTGTTGTAATGCTTTGTAAAATTTTGTAAAACTAAACAAACTATAAGAAATTTAATAATGACGTTTTGCTTTAAATGTGGTATGATGAAACTGCCTGCGTTCATCGTGGGCAGCCACATTCTGAAGAAAGGTCATGTGATGAGATGAAAAAGAAGATAATACCCGTAATCGTGGCATTGGTGCTGATCATACTGGTGGGAGCCATAGGTTTCGGAAGAAAACTGCTGGACAAGTATTCTTATAGCAGGGAACTTGCCGATTTGGATGAATATTATGGGGTGACACAGGATGAACTGGCCATCATACTTCAGGATGAGATGATTTCCGATAAGGCGGTTTTGGCGGACGGCGGGGTGTATTTTTCCCTGGATACAGTGCACAATTACCTGAACGAGGGATTTTATGTGGACCGAAGTGAGCGCAAATTGCTCTATACCACGGCAAATGATACCATGGAGGCCTTGTTCGATGCGAGAGAGTATTCCGATAAGGAAGGAAGTCATGCCACGGAATATACGATATGTATGGAAAGGGGAGAGCAGCTGTACCTGGCGGCGGATTATGTGAGACAGGTTACCAATTACGAATACACGCCTTATGACAGACATGTGCAGGTGTATACGCAATGGGGAGAAAGGCAGACTATGGAGGTCTCCAAGGATACACAGGTTCGCGTGCTGGGCGGGATCAAGAGCCCGATTTTGCGGGAGCTGGAAGAGGGAGAGACTGTGGAGCTGCTGGAAGAGATGGAGACCTGGAGCAAGGTGAAGACTGCGGACTCCATCATCGGATATGTGGAAAATAAACGGCTGGATAATTTTAATACGGAACAGGAGGTTGCGGTGACGGATTATGCGGCGGATGAATACACGTCGATTTCCATGCCGGGGAAAGTGAGCCTGGGATTCCACGCCATCGGCGGGGAGGGCGGCAACACTACGATTTCCGATATGCTGGCGGAAGGCCAGGGGATCAATGTGATAGCGCCTACCTGGTTCAGCCTTACGGACAATGAAGGGAACTTCCGTTCTTTTGCGGATGCCGGCTATGTGCAGCAGGCACATAACAGCGGACTGCAGGTTTGGGGCGTCTGGGACAATTTTAACTACAGGAATGAGACAGGGGCGGATGTCAGCAGTCTGGAGGTTCTTTCTTCTACCACAAAGCGCAGGAAGCTGGCTCAGAGCATTATAGATACTTCTGCGGAACTGGGGCTTGAGGGCGTCAATATAGACTTTGAGGGACTGACGCAGGAGTGCGGTCCTCATTATGTCCAGTTTTTGAAGGAGCTTTCCGTGCTGTGCAGGGGAAGCGGACTGATTTTGTCGATAGACAATTATGTCCCATTCAACTTCAACAATTATTACAGACTGGATATTCAGGGAATGGTGGCAGATTATGTGATCATTATGGGATATGATGAACACTGGCACGGCAGCGGAGAGCCGGGAAGCGTGGCAAGCATCCAATATGTATCAAACGGTCTGGATCGGACATTGCAGGAGGAGCAGGTACCGAAAGAGAAGGTAATCAATGCAGTGCCTTTCTACACGATTCTGTGGAAGACGGAAGGGACGGAAGTGACGGATCAGTATATTACATTGAACAATGTGGCGGACTATCTTGAACGGGTGAATGTAGAACCGCAGTGGGATGAAAACTCCTGTCAGAATTATGCGGAATGGGAAGACGGGAATGCCAAATACCAGATTTGGGTGGAGGACGCCAGGTCCATCGAGGTAAAGCTGAATGTGATGAAAGTGAAGGAGCTGGGCGGTGTGGCCGTGTGGCGTCTGGGTTACGGCACACCGGAAGTCTGGGCATTGATTGCGGCTTATGCCGGTTCATGATTTTCGGGAAGGCAGTCTTTTTATGGTATTAAACGGATTTTTCCGGGAATATAAATGATAAAAAGACTTGCACAGGACGGAAGAAAATGAAGGGGTTTCAGTATAAGCTGTTGTCGGGAGCGATGGCAGTCATGTTGCTGGTGTCCATGTTTTATGTGGGACGGGAAGCGGCTGTGTATGTGGCTGCCGGAAATGTGGACAGGAAAGAGGAAAAATTGCGTGTGGTGATTGATGCAGGACACGGAGGAGATGATCCGGGGAAGGTAGGAATCAACGGCGTAAACGAAAAGGATGTAAATCTGCAGATTGCGCAGCAGGTGAAGAAATTTCTGGAGGCCAACGATGTGGAGGTTATCATGACCAGGGAGTCGGATGCCGGCTTGTATGATGCGGATGCTTCCAATAAAAAGGTACAGGATATGAAACGGCGGATTGCCCTGATCGGGGAAGCAGAGCCGGCATTGACGGTCAGCATTCACCAGAACAGCTATCCGGAGGAGTATGTTCACGGGGCGCAGGTATTCTATTATACGGGGAGTACGCAGGGACAGCTTCTGGCAGAGAGTATCCAGGGACAGCTGGTCGAGCGTGTGGATGCGGAGAATAAACGTCAGATCAAGGCAAATGACAGTTATTACCTGCTGAAAAAGACGGAAGTACCTATTGTGATTGTGGAGTATTGTGTTTCAGACAGACGAACCGGCTTGTAATTTCATACTTTTGTATTTCATCATTTTCCGACAGGAATGCTGGTTTTCAGACATTCCTGTCGGAAAATAAATCCTTTGACTTCCAGATGATTTCAATGGAATCCAAAGAATCTCCGGAATTCCCGGCGTATATGACAACTTTGCTCACAAATAGAGCAACGGCATTCTGAGTCAGGGGTTGTAAACCGGTTATTTCCGGAAGCAACTCAGGTTCCTTTTTTTTCTGTTTTGCAGACAAAACTGCAGATTCTATGGCATACAGCTTTTTTTCCAGTTCAATCCTTTCTGCGTCAAGTTCATTGTTTGCGGATGATAGAGCGTCTTTTTGTCTGGAAAATTGTTCCCGGCTTATGTTTCCGGCTTTGTAATCCTCATAGAGACGGGGTATTTTCCCCTTATTCTGTTCCAGCAGCCGTGAAATCACGCGCAGCCTGCTTTGGTTTTTTTCCTTGTCTGATTTCGGGAGAGGCATCTGTTTGTCCAAAGTCAGCTGAGCCAGAGCCTGCAGCGGCCCCAGTACAAGTTCCTTTAGAAATTCGTCTTTTATGGAATGCAGGCCGCATGTACCGCCGCCGGAGGGTCTTGCATGGGGACAATAGTAAACCGCATCAATCCTGGAAATGCGTGTATGTACTTCATGCTTCAGCCTGCATCCGCAATGGCCGCAGTAAACCTTGCGGTAAAACAGATTTTCATTCTTTTTCCGGTTATCCGTACGGACGCTTTTTCGGTCATGGATGATGGCTGCAGCCCGGAGGAAGGTATCCCGGTCAATAATAGCCTCATGGGTATCCCGGACAATCACATGATCCTCTGGTCTCTGACGTTTGAATTTTCTGCTGCCCACGCCTTTTACCTGAACCCGGTTGTTGACAGTCGCTCCGGTCATTGTCTCATCCTGGAGAATCTTTGTGATTTGCCCGGGCTTCCAAAACTGGGAATTCAGCTGATCCGCCGTAAGGCCGCCGCATCGGAAGCCATAAAGATTGTGCAATCTTTGGGCAGGAGTCGGAATATGCAGTTCGTTTAACCACTGTGCAATCCGGACAGGTTTCCATCCGGAAAGCGTCAGGCGAAATATAGTCTTTACAACTTCCGCAGATTCGGGGTCAATTTCCAGCCTGTGCCGGTCATTCTGCCAGTCACAGTGCCGGTCAGAGCGCCGTTCAATTTGTCGGCCGTCAAGCCGGTTAATCTCTTTGTCAGCATGGGAAATAAGGTACCCGTAGGGCGGTTTTGCTGCAAGAAAGTCTCCGCGTTTCTGTTGCAGCTTCCTGATGCTTTTTACTTTGGCGGACAAATCCTTGCTGTAATAATCATAAATTATATTTTTGAACGCCATTTCCAGCCTGGGGGTATTCCCGGCATATTCGGAGCTGTCAAAGGAATCGTTGATGGCTATAAACCGTATTCCCATCAAAGGAAAGATTTGTTCGATATATTGGCCGGTTTCGATATAATTCCTTCCGAAGCGCGACATATCTTTTACGACGATGGCGCCTATCCTGCCTTCAGACATCAACTGAAAGATTTCCTGAATGGCAGGCCGTTCAAAATTTGTACCGGAATAACCATCATCCAAAAACTCTCTGGCGTTCATCTGCCTGAGCGCAGGCTTTGAGTCAATATAGCCGTGTATCAGCCGTCGCTGTGCGCTGATGCTGGTGCTTTCATCCTTGAGGGTATTTTGCTTCAGGTCAAAATCCTCGTCAGATATGCGCAGATAGCAGGCCAGGATAGTTTCCGTCATAATATTTTCACCAGAAGGATGATTTCTCAAGGAGATACCCCGCTTTCCCGGAACTGCTTTACCGGCTCATGGACAGAAATGACGTCCGTTGTGCCAATATCCGAATGGCAGTAACATTTTGCCCTGTTTCTTTCCTGTTCCCGCATACACACACGCTGTACTTCAAAAAAGGTCTCACGGCTTATGATTGCCTCATGGGTATATTCGGTAATCGTCCAGTCTTCACAGGGGATATTTCTGGTTTTTGTAAGATTTGCGGAGAGGTTTCTCCTCTTTTTTCCCATTGCCAGATCCCCGGTATAGGTGCGGTTCCTTAAGATGGTCTTGACGGTAATGCCCTGCCAAATGCTGTTTTCGTAGCGGGGAGCTTTTACGGCGCCTGCCAGAAACTGATAACGCATCGGCGACGGGATATTGCTTTCGTTTAAAAGACGGGCAATCTGGAAACTACCCATGCCTTCCAGCTTCCGCTGGAAAATCTGCTTTACTGTAGGAGAGGTTTCCGGGTTGACAATCAGACGGTGCGGTTCGGCAGGATCTTTAAGGTAACCATAGGGGGGCACATTCCCATAATATAACCCGTTTCTGCGTTGGATTTCCTTCGCGGTAAATATCTTACGGGAAATGTCCTTTGCGTAGGCTTCATTTATGATGCCTTTGATCATGGTGTCTAACGGCTGGAGGGCATTGCTTTCGAGCTTATTTGAATCGTAGTTGTCGTTGACTGCTATGAAGCGGACATTTAAGACAGGAAATACTATCTCAAGATAATTTCCGGTTTCAATATAGTTCCTTCCAAACCGTGACAAATCCTTTACTACAATACAGGAGATATGTTTCCTTTTTACATCCGCCATCAGACGGTTCCACTCCGGCCTGTTAAAGCTGGTTCCCGTTTCCCCGTTGTCGGAGTAAATATCCACAATTTTTAAATCATTTTGGCTCTTGGCATAGCTTAACAGCAAGTCCTTTTGGTTGTTCAGTTTTTCCCCGTTTGCGGCCTCTTCGCAGGATATGCGCAGATACAAAGCGGTAGGATAGATCCCGGATATGTTATCCGGACCGGAAGGAATATTTTTGGAATGGACAGCGGCTGTATCGGCAAACCTTTCTCTGCGTTTGTGCGGCATCTGTCTGAACCTCCTTGTATAGTGTAGTGTAAAGCATTTTCAGGTTGTCAATGCAGGTGGGGTGATTTCGGGGGATACCCCGGACCTGTGCCGATAGTTTGTAACGCCGTTTCAGATGTTTCTTTGGATGCTGACAGCTTTTCAAGGAAGTTCTGCACAATTCCTAATCAGAAACAGCCTGCGAAAGAAAATCCGGCAGCGGTTCAAACTCATCCGGAAACCGGAAAATAATGTGCAACCGGTTTTTGGGATAAATATATACTTTTTTTACCATATATACCAGCATTTTGCGATTTGGGACAGGAGATGCCATGTATTTACGGAATTTCTCTATCAGGGATGCATTTGGCGTAAGTGCGGCGGTGAATGATTCCTGTTGTCCGGCTATATTATCGAGATATTTTGTCAGTTCATTTACTCGTTCCTGATAACGCTCTTTTAGATCCAGATATTCGCCCCTGTTCAACAAACCTTCATGGTAATCTTCATAAAGGGAAACAAGGAGCTGTCTGTAATTTTGCAGAGCTGATTCCGTATGGCGGATTTCCTGTGTCAGTGCTTTTCTTTCGGCTTGCCGGCCAGAAGTATTTTCCATATGGGAAAGCAGTTGCTCCATATCAATCAGGACGGTTATATATTGACGCAGCGTATCCGACACGGTTTGTGCCAGCCAGGATTCGTTGATGCAGAATCCTTTGCAGCAGGTGTTGTGGTTAGGAAGAAAGCAGCCATAATAGAAATAGTTTTTGTTTTTCTTTACCGTCTGCTTTCGGCTGCAGCTTTGGCCGCAGTTGCCGCAGACAACCAGGCCTGAAAAGGGATAAATCGTTTCCTGGCAGGCAGACTGGTGCGTATCTGTATCCAATATGCTCTGAACCAAATCAAAGTCCCTTCGGCTGATAACGGCTTCATGGGCGTCTTCCTTACGAAACCAATCTTTCTGCGGCCTGGGGACAGGTTTCCGGATTTTGTAATTAGGCCGGTATGTCTTTCCCTGGAGCAATGTGCCGGTATAGACTTCATTTTCAAGAATACGCCTGACTGTAGTACCGTACCACTTCGGTGTACTGTATATCTGGAAAGGATTTTGGGCACGGGTTCCGTTTTCCTGCTTATATCTGATGGGGGTAGGAACCTTCATTTCATTTAATAAAGCAGAAATTTGCAGGTTACTCAGCCCCTCGATCTTTTTCGCAAAAATATACCGCACGATATTGGCTGCAGGCTCATCGACGGCAAGCTTATTTTTATCCGTTTCCGAACGTCTGTAACCGTAGGGGACGGAGGGACCTACATAATCTCCCTGCCTGCGCTTTACATCCAGGTTAGAGCGCACTTTTATGGATATATCCCGGCTGTAAGCGTCATTTATCAGGTTCATAAACGGCAGGAGGAGGTGATCGGAAGACGAATTGTTATAAAGGCTGTCGTAATTGTCATTGACTGCAATGAACCGGATGCCAAGGGCCGGAAAAATTCGCTCTATATAACGCCCGGTTTCTATGTAATTGCGCCCGAACCGTGACAGGTCTTTCACGATGATGCAGTTGACTTGTCCGTCTTTGATGTCATCCATCATCTCCCGGAAGCCTGGCCGGTTGAAATTTACCCCTGTATAACCGTCGTCAGAGTAGTACCTGGCCAGGTGCAGCTCGGGGTAGTTTTCGGCGTAACGCTGCACCAAAACCTTTTGGTTGTTGATGCTGTCGCTTTCCTCTTTATCGCCGTCTTCCTTTGACAGGCGGGTATAACCTGCCGCCATCCACTTTTTTTGCCCGCTGTTTACGTTCATGGTCATTCATCCTTTCTAAAGATAGTTCGGAATCATTTAAAGGGAACAGAAGTAGTTCTGCAGTAGCTCCTGAAATGAGCTGCCTTCACTGCAGAAAGAAACTTTAACAACGGTATTATTACAACGAAAGCAATAGGGATTTTTTATGTCCCTGATAAAATTTTGTATCCGTTGCATTTTATCCAGAGTGGTGTCGATTTCGATATTGCTGATGTCAACCAGGTCCTGGGGGTCAACTGCCTGAATGTCTGCGGAGCATGATGGGTGAGTCTGCCGGTTTTCCATGTTTCCTCCCTCGGTATATTTGATACAATCTATGCCTGTTAATAGTTGTCCTATTCTAAAACGGTACATGTCTCCCGCCGCCGTTACTGTGAAAGGCATGAAACTTGCCTTGCGGAAATCGCGCAGTCAAAATGAGCGCCCTTGCTTATTCGGCAAGACGCTGCAGCAGATAAAAGAAGATATTAGTTTGACTTTGACGAGGATGTTTAGAATGGGACATTATCTTCTTGGGGACAGTCAGGTTTCCGGCATCATGCGCCAGTCCGTCAGGTCTTTGGAGGAAATGCTGTCGATTTCCGATGCAGAGATAGCAGGTTACCGGTAAGGTGGGAACATGCAGGTCGGTTTTTTGCAAGTGTCTGGATGGATAATTCCATGGCGGCATGGATGGAGCAATAATATAATGAGATATAAAGTGCGTGATTGTACTTTGTTTATGAGGATATGGTACGCCTGATTTGACATTGTTACAGATGTAAAATGCGGAAAAAGGGTACAGTATCGCGGGAAAGGAAGGCAGAAATATGTGGATCAGACAGTATGCCCCGGTCAGTGTGATTTGCGGGAAGCATGAGACAGAAAGTGTCAGATTGGCGGTGGAGAACCTGAAAAGGGATCTTCGGCGTGTGCTGAATTGCCAGCTGGAGGAGGGCCTGGCGGAAGGCGTGTTGGAAAGCGAGAAAGCGGACGAGTCGGAAAGCAAGAAGGAGTGCGAGCCGGAAAACGGGAAGGAAGGCGCGTCAGAAAACGAGAAGGAAGGCGTATCGGAAATCGGAAAGGGAGTCCCGGGAAGGGAGCAGGAGAACCCTCCGGGAGCTGTCCTGCGTATCATAGTGGGGACAACAGGGCAGACGGACGAAATCGTCCATGATGCGGGATTGGAGCGCCTCAGGGACGAAGAAGGGAATCTCCGCAAGGAGGCGTTCCTTTTGCAGGAGAAAAACGGGGAGCTGTTTATCGTGGGAAGCGACAGGCGGGGAACCATATATGGCATCTATGAATTTTGTGAGAAATGGCTTGGGGTGTCTCCCTGGTATTTTTTCGCGGATGTGCCTGTGAGGGCGAAACAGGAGGTAGAAATACCGTCCGGCTTTGTGCAAGCAGACTGGCCCTCTGTAGAGTACCGGGGCATTTTTATCAATGATGAAGAGGAACTGGAGCACTGGGTGCAGCGTTATATGGGAGAGCCCACCATCGGCGTCAAGACATATGAGAAAATATTTGAGCTGCTGCTTAGGCTGAAAATGAATTATATCTGGCCGGCAATGCATATGCGGGGGATTCATGACAGCGGCTTTGAGGTCAGGGCCCTGGAGGGAAAAACCGGCAGGGAACTCCTGGAGGCCAAAATCGAGCTTCTGGATTCTGTGATCAAGACCCAAGAAGAGCTGCTGCGGGAGAACCTGGGTAAGGAGACGGTGAAAACCTTTGTTCCATATAAGGAGGTACTGGAGCTCTATGACAACGGACTTGAGGTGCCGGAGGATCTGACGCTGATCTGGGTCAATGACAATTACGGTTATGTGAGGCGCTATCCCGGTGAGAAGGAGAAGCGGCGCAGGGGAGGAAACGGCCTGTATTATCACAATTCCTACTGGGCGCCGCCAGGCGGATCTTATCTGTTTATCTGCTCCATTCCCCTTTCCCATACCAGGAATGAGCTGAAAAAGGCTTATGAGGAGGGGATTCGGAAGATCTGGGTGACCAATTTCGGGGCCATGAAGCCCCTGGAGCAGCAGAAGTCCTTCTATGCGGCTTATGCCTGGGAGGCGGGCAGGGAAGGGGCATTGACGGAGGATGAGCAGGCTTTTCTGCGGCAGTGGATTGACAGAACTTTCAGCGGCGGATATGGGGCGGAGCTGGCGCCCATCCTCACGGAATTTGACCAGCTTACCAATGCCCGCAAGGTGGAGCAGATGGACTTTGATGCCTTTTCCCAGACTGCCTGGGGGGATGAAGCGGCAGGGCGTATTCATAGATATGAGGAAATGTTTGCTGTGGTGAACCGGATCTGGAAGTCCCTGCCGGAGGAGGAACAGGACGCTTTCTTCCAGATGATCGGAATGAAGGTGCACGCCGCGTATTATACGAATCTGATGTACTATTATGCGGACAGGAGCAATCTCTGCATGGCTCAGGGAAAGAAGAAAGCTGCCCGGAAATATACGGATCTCTGCCGGGAGTTTGACCATGCCAGGAGAAGCATGCTTCATTATTATAATCATGTTATGGCGGGTGGGAAGTGGAACGGCATCCTGACGCCGGAGGATTTCCCGCCGCCGCGCACGGCCATGCATCCGGCCTGCATGCCGCCGGTGGGAGAGTTGTCACCGGTTGAGGAAATATTGTCGGCTGAAGATACGTTGGAGTATATGCCGTTAAATGGGGATGCATTATCGTCGGGAGAGGAACTGTCGGCAGAGGAGATTCCGTTGGCCGGGAAAGGGCCGCGGGAGGGAGGAGATGGCTCCGAGGGCGGAAAAGTTGGTGCGGAAGGCAGCAGAAAATGCAATTTTATCGTGACAAAATGGAATGATGGGCAGGAAATTGTATTTACACAGCCTGCTGTCAAATGGATTGAGATTGGCAATGAGGGGAATGCCCCGGTGAAGTACCGGTTAAGCGGGCCTGACTGGATCCGGTTTGCGGAGACAGGGACTTCTGAGGCTGAATGCCTGGTGGATACGGAAGCACGGGTTTTGTTTGCGCCTGACAGGGATAAGGTGTTGGCGCTGCAGGAGGCCGCCGTGGAGCCGTCATGTCGGAAGGCGGCCGGACAGTTGGAGGCCGCCGTGGAGCCGTCGGGCCAGAAGACGGTCGGACGGCAGGAGGCCGTTGTGGAGCCGTCAGGTCGGAAGACGGTCGGACAGCAGGAGGCCGCCGTGGAGCCGTCGGTCAGGAAGGCAGTGGGACAGCAGGGGGCCGCCGTGGAGTCGTCGGTCAGGAAGGCAGGTGGACAGCAGGAGAATCCCGTGGAGCTGTCAGACGGGAAGGCAGCCGGACAGCAGAAGACCTCCGTGGAGCCGTCGGGCCAGGTGACAGCCGAACAATTGGAGGCCTTCGGGTGTCAGACATCCCGGCTTTCCGGATTCATACGGATTCAGGATTGGGAGGGAAGGACTGTAGATTCTGTTCCTGTGTCCGTCAGGTTTGGACAGCGGGGTGAGACGGCGGCCGCCTGGAAAGAGAGTAAAGCATTCAAATGGAAGGAAAAGGAATTTTCCGGGGCAGGGAAAGAGACCCGTTCCATGGAAGGAATAAAGCAGGGAACGGAAGCGTTCCGGGGAACAGGCCAACAGCCGTCCCGGGATTTCCTGGGAAGTGTGGAGGACGATGGGCGAATCTGCGCGGAGGCTGAAGATGGGCGAATCTGCAGCGAAACGGAACAAATCGGCAATGGAACTGAGCAGATTAAAAATTATGGGGAGGCAGTACAGGGAAGAAGCTTTGGGGAAGCTGAACAGAGTAAGGGCTGTGAAGAAGCATCACCGGACGGCTTATTCGAGGAAACAGCGCCAGGCGGTACTTGTGAAAACAGTGCCGGGTGGAAACGGATACCCAACCTGGGCAGGGATTCCGGCAGCCTGTTGGAGGCCCGGGAGCCGGGGGCGCAGGTGTCCTGGCAGGTTACCGTCCTGACGCCGGGCAGCCATCTGCTGGAGCTGCACAGATTCCCGTCCCTGAATTCCGTGGGAGCCATACAGGTGGGAGTTTCCGTGGACCAGGGACCGGTGCAGATACTGGAATCGGAGTCTAATGACGAATACCGGGGTTCCTGGAAAGAAAATATACGGAATAACGTTGATAAAATATATCTCAGACTGCCCCATATGGAGGCGGGCACGCATAGGATAACCTTCCATGCCATGAGTCGTTATTTTGCCTTTACCCGATTTGTGATTTATACCGGGGAAAGAAGGGAGAACAGCTTGGGCAGGGAGGGAGGAGACCAGCGACTTCCCCAGGCTTTTGATATCCGGGGGTTTGTGGAGGAAAACTATGGCAAGGAGGCCGTCTCGCTCCTGCCCCGTCCCGTGCTCTATCTGCCGGAAAATCCCCGGGGAGGAACCCTGGATGCGGAGGATATCATGGTTCAGCCTTCCGCCTGGGGAAAGCCTGTGAAAGCGGAGGAACTGGTGGAAAGCGGCCGCAGTCTGCCCGGGGAAAAGGACGGCAGGCTTCTGATTGAATGCGGGGCGGCTCTGGCGGATACCGCGTTTGCCCGCATGGAGAATTATCGTTGGCAGTGGTGCGCCAGTCCCTCCCATGGGGAGACCGGGCTTGCTCTGTACATCCGAGAGTATGGAAAACACTGGACGGATGCGGCAGATGCCCCTGCCCTGCGCTACCTTTTCCGGGTGCAGGGAGGGAATTACAATATCTGGATCCGGGCCATGATGTGGGGGGATGACACCTGCCATTTCACCATAGGTCTGGATGGGGAACTGGTTCCGGAATCTACCCTCTACGGCGGACGGGGAATCTGGCGCTACTCCAACGAGCAGGTTTGGAAATGGATTCCGGTGTGGAAGGCGCAGCTGACGGAAGGAGAACATGAGCTGCGTATCGTGACATTTTCCTCCAGGCTGCGGTTTGAGCAGGTTTATATTACCGATGGGGGTGAGCTGCCTCCGGCTTTGGGGTGAAGCCGCTGCTGTTTACGGTTTGTCATGAACAGTAACTGAAGTTCTGAAGACATTGATACATATGGTTGACATATGTGTATTGAGTGTGTATAATAGAAGCTGAAAGGAGGAGGCATTGAAAGAAATAAAATTTCATACGGAGGAAAAGTATGAAACAAAGAGAACTTGTAAAAAAGCTTGAGAATGCCGGTTTTATCTTTGAGCGGCATGGAAGTAATCATGATGTATATGCTAAAGGAGACGAGAAGGAGGAGGTTCCAAGGCATAGAGAAATTGACGAAAGATTGGCAAAAGCAATTATAAAGAGAAGAAACCTTTGATATACTGTAGATAGGCCATATTTATTTGGTCAATGCTAATTTGTTATAAGATACGGAGAAATAAGGATGAAGAATGTGTATCCTGTGTTTTTTACGAAAGCAGATACCGTTATATTGGTAGAAGTTCCGGACCTGGAAATATTAACAGAGGGGAAGGATATGTCCGACGCGATAGAAATGGCAAGAGACGCAATTGAACTGAAATGTGTGTCAATGGAAGATGACGGAATGGAAATTCCATTGCCATCCGAGATTCATGCTTTAGATGTAAACAGCGGGACATTTGCGGAGGAGGGCGATACCGTTATATCTTTTGTTGATATTGATTCGGGAGAATATAGAAGAAAGATTGATACAAAGACTGTCAGAAGAAATGTTACGATTCCAAGTTGGCTGAATTATGAGGCTGAGCATGCGGGAATTAATGTCTCCAGATTGCTGCAGGAAGCATTGATGAAGGCATTAAACGTAGAGCGGGCTTTATAGTTCTAAGCCATTGTCCGGATGTGTTTTGCTTAAGAGAGACCGATAGTTCAGGCTGTTTTTTGCCGGAACCATCGGTTTCTTTTTATGGAAAAGCGATTATTAAGAGTATAAGGAAATGTCTACAAATAACTGCTACAGGTTTATCGCAGTTTTTATTGTATTTCAGGGTTTTTGCCTAAAGAAATTGTAGCAGTTATTTTCCGACAGTTCCTAAACGGATTCCGGAATTCAGTGCCGCGCCACATCCGCAAATTCCGCGCCGGAGGCCTGTGCCAGCGCTTCCGGAGACAATTCCAGCTGGGAGCCGATACGGCCGCCGCTGACAATGATTGTCTCCAGTTCCCTGGCCGAGCTGTCTATTCTGGTCACGTACTGCTTCTTCATTCCGATGGCAGTACAGCCGCCCCTCACATAGCCGGTAATCCGGTTGATATCTTTCACATGAATCATTTCCACGCTCTTCACGCCCACGCTTTTGGCGGCAGCCTTGAGGTCCAGTTCCCTTTCAATGGGGATTACAAACACATAATACTCTCTGTTGCTGCCCGCTGTCACCAGGGTTTTATATACTTTTTCATGGGGCAGATTCAGCATATCCGCAATCTGCAGCCCGTCAATAAATTCATCGCATTCATAGGTCATGTGCCGATAGGGGATCTTCAGGGATTCCAATATACGCATGGCGTTTGTCTTGATTTCTTTCTGCTTTGCCATTATTTTGGTTTACTCCTTTCAACTGTTTACAGGCGGATTTGCCGGCATGAGCGATGCTGCTTGCCATATATGCAGACTTTGCCGGCCTCGGCGGTACTGTCCGTCATGTATGAACGATGTGAATTTCTATGGGAGGACAGAACCGATGACTATTATAACATGGATTTCTGCGCATGAAAATATGCAGTCAGCCTGACAGGCGTAATTTTCGGTTTTGAGTTCCTATTTTGTCGGCTTGTTGATTTTATTATGCAGAACAGGAACCGGCCCGTAATGGAAGCGGTACTTCTATTGTCAAGAATGATTACGCTTATGAGTATAGCGACGAAATCATGTACAAATCGGCAAGGTTCCGGAACGGAGCCGTAATTTTATCTCCACTGTGGTACTGGCAGGTATGCTCTACATTTTCCTGTCTAGCCGTATTTGCCTATATCGGGAATATGGCGGACATGGTGATAGGGGTCAGCGCGCAGCATCTGCCGGAGAGCGTGAAGGAGGAAATGGCGGAGCCCATGGAAGCGGCTGGGGAATGGTCATCACTGCATACAGCCTGCCCGGGAATTTCTTTTTCTCCATCTGGAATCACCGGAGGGAAAGGTTTGTTCGGATGCTTTCGGAAGGAACTGCTGCGAATCACTTTGGGGATTTCAGAATGCCGGGCGAATTCGTTTGTTACGGTGTTCTGAAAAGAACGGGTAAAGTCCCGTTTCTAACCGATATCCCTGCCTGCAATATATTTCCTCGCGACGCCCCACGAGACAGTATAAAGCAGGATTCCCGCGGCAGCCACCAGGCCGCATGCTGTCAGCTTGTCGTCAATCAGCATGGCGGCGCCCATAAATACCATAGCGGAAAGGGGATATGCAATAATCAGCCCCAGCATGCTTTTTTCCTCGCTGAAAAGGAATGTGAAGGGGATTGTCATGCTTCCGGAGAACAGGGCCATGGCAATGCTGATGCTGACAAACAGCAGCATGGAATGGGAATCAAATTCCCCTCTGCATACAGAGACGGCAATGCTCAGAACGATGCCTGAAAGCAGTCCGGTTCCGCTGAGCAATAAATACAGGATATACTTGCTGTCCAAAACCGCTTTCCTGGATACGGGCAAAACCACAGACACTTTTCTCCATCCTGAATTTTTATCCATGTTGATGGTGGTTACGGAGATCATTCCCAGCATAACGGTGGCAAGTACGGCCAGTACCCATGTGGAGGCCAGGAAGGACATGCCGATTCCCACAATGGCAAAAACCACAAGGATGATATAAAGTACGGATTTGATCAGATAGTAGTCTTTTAATAATAATCCTTTCATTCTTTTCCTCCCTTTATATAGAGCAGCATTATTTCGTCAATGGTTGCCGGCACAATCAGGGCCTTCGGATATTTTTTCTGCATTTTCTCCCGGTGGGAAATCAGAACCTGCCATTCATAATCCATTTTGCGGTATACAATCATGTCTGATTTGTCCAATGCGTCAAACTGCGCCGCCCCGCACTTGATAATGCCGTATTGTTCAACAAGTTCGTCCTTGGGCTTGGAGAACACCACCTGCCCTTCATGGATAAATACGATATAGTCCGCAATTTTTTCCAGGTCACTGGTGATATGAGAAGATACCAGTATGGAATGCTCTTCGTCCTGCACAAAATCCAGAAGCATGTCCAGGATATCGTCCCGGACAACAGGGTCAAGCCCGCTGGTGGCTTCGTCCAGAATCAGCAGCCTGGAATCGTGGGACAGGGCAACGGAAATCGCCAGTTTCATTTTCATCCCTTTTGAAAACTGTTTGATTTGCTTGTCAGGAGGCAGGGAGAATTCCTTCAGCAGCCGGAAATAGGTCTGTTCGTTCCACGAATGATAGACATTTTTCATCACCCGGTTCATTTTCTTTGGGGAAAGCATTTCCGGATAATTGCTGCCGTCAAAGACCACGCCGATCTGTTCTTTGGTGTCCCCGTCCAGTTCCTCGTGTCCCAAAACGGAGACATGGCCGGCTTCCTTTTGGACAAGCCCCAGAACCGCATTGATGATTGTACTTTTGCCGGCGCCGTTTTCCCCGATCAGCCCGACAATACAGCCGCCCGGAACAGTGAAGGAAACGCTGTCCAGGACAAAATCCTGATAAGTTTTGGTAAGCCCCGAAATCGTTAAAGCTTCATTCATTGTCAATCCTCCTCATACAGCAGCGTCAACAGGTTAATCAGTTTGTTAAGCGGTATGCCGCTTGCTCGGGCTATCTCAATCGCCTCATTCAAGCGTTCCTCTATCTTCTTCTGCTGTTCTTCTAAATAGAAATCCTGGTTTTGCACGGAGACAAAGCATCCCTTTCCGGCTGTTGTCTCGATAAAACCGTCTGCCTGCAACAGGTCATATGCCTTTTGTACGGTTAATATACTGATTTGCAGCGATTTTGCAAGGGAGCGGATGGAAGGAAGGGCTTCCCCGGCTTTTAATTCGCCGCTCATAATCTGAGTTTTCACCTGTGTTGAAATCTGCTCGTACAAAGGGCGGCTCGTCTTATTGCTCACAACAATCTCCAAGTCTTCACCGCCTTTCTGTCATTAACTGTATTGCATCTACAAGTACAGTATAGCACACTGCAAGTCGGGTGTCAAGAGGGGATGAGAATTTATTTTTAACGGGAGCTTTTTAGATGAACGCTTTGGGGAAGCCGTTGAAATATGCACCAAAATATCCTTGACAATACCGGGAATTGTGCTATGCTGTATTTATAAAGCATATTTTTTCTTAAACACAGTGGTATGAAATTCTATTCATCTAAATCTCATGCGGAAACTCTATGCTTTGACCCCCTGATTATATTTACAAGGCAGGAGCTTATTGCGTGACAGTGTCATACTCTCCTGTCTGAAACAGAGAGGAGTAAGATTGAAAATGAGAAGTAGAGGGTATCCATTACCTTAAGCACACGACAAACAAGCCATCTTTAGATAGCGGTTGCGAATTTCAGGATGCTTTTTGCTGGTAACAACAGCATTGGCACACTGTACAAGCAGTGGCTTGATATAGCATCCGGCTTTGGAGACCCGGACAGATTTTTTCTTCCCTGCACTTTCATTGTTGGTCGGCGTAAGTCCG
>CAJUCE010000039.1 GCA_910584865.1 uncultured Acetatifactor sp. | reverse complement strand
AAGCAAGCAAGCAAGCAAGCAAGCAAGCAAGCAAGCGGAGCGGTGCTATAACTATATAGTCCGCAGTTTTGTCATGCTCAATTTTATACCGTCGAAACTGGCGCTCTTATGCCCGCAGGAAACTGTGCGGCGGAGAGCGTCTTTTTGTTTTGGTCATCCCCTGCTCTGGAAACCAGTCCGGAGGCGGCAGGGATATTTGGTGAATGAGGTGGAATTATTTGAAAGATAAGAAAGACATTATCCGCATCTTTTTAGTATGCGTCATCATGCTTTCATTGGGATTTGCGTTCAACATGGAGGAAGATCATAAGTATCTGCCATTCATGGTCTTTATGGCCTTTGTAACGCTGATGTTCTTCCTTTCGGTAATCAGCCAGTCCAATTTGAAAAGGAATCAACAATCCCTTTTCTTTTTCTTTGTTTCACTGGCGGAGATGCTCTGGCTTGGATGGGTTGGAGTAACATTAAACTGGCAATTTGCTTTGTCTTTTATGGGTGTGGTGGGTGTCACATGGTTTCTGGTCAATCTTGTGTCTGCTTATGTACGCCAGCGCAGTGTGGTAGTCCGGTGGAACACAGCCTATACAGTCTGGAAGTCGGGCGGCGGGGCAGAGGAATATCTGAAGGAGATTGAACAGTGTGAGGCGGAGTTAAAAAATGATACAGGAATTAGGCTTGTATATGCCGGCATTTCTCTGAATGACTATATTTCTGTTCATAAGGTTTATCTGCTGAAAGAAATGAAACGGGATCAGGAATGTCTTGCTTTGCTGAAAAGCACCTTGCCCAAAATTAAAAATCCGGAAGTGCGGAAAGCTCTTTCGGAAATAGAAACGGAAATTCAAAAATGATGTAAGCTACAGCGAAAATACGATTGAGAGGCTATGAGAATGAAAAGGTGTACCATAGGACTGTTTTCAAAAATCATTACATTCTTGGTCTTAATGATTTTATTCGTTCCGCTGACGGGTATTGCTCTTTATTTTGTATTCATTTATCCACAGACACACCATGAGGAAAACCTAATCTTTTTGACTGGTTTAATTGTGTGTGTTGACCTTTTGGCTTTTGCCATTTACCGCATGTTTTATTTGGGGCTGGTCTGGGTGGAATATGACAGGGAAAAAGTAATCTTCCACTATTCCCGCAAAGAAGAATATAAGCTCCAGTGGGAAGAGATACCAGGGAGCCGGGTGCAAGTCCGGCGAATAGGCGGCGGATATGCTTTCTGCATCCAGAAAAATGGACGGTTGAGAACGATTCTCCTGAACCACTTTTACAGTGGGTATAGCGATTTTGAAAAGGCATTGAAAGAAACTGGCGTTTTGGATAGAGCTGCTATCATAACAAGCGAAAAGATGAAATAGAACGCAGAGCAGACATGGGAACAGTACAAAAGATACCGGGAGACTTATCCCCATTCCGTACAGCCAAAACCGGAAGGTGATTGTATCGTATGCCCGGACTGCCAGGGAAAAGGACTGCACCTGAAAAAACTCCCACTGCTGAAGGTGGATGTGGGAAAAGTCTGCAAGAGCTGTGGCGGCTCTGGGTATGTGCCGAAATAGTTGTGTTGCGGTTGAATATTATGGAGGCAGACGGTATGGAACAGATAAGGCAACTGTTAGAAAGAGGATTTTGGGGCGGGATTGTATTTGCCGCCGCTCTTGCGGGATTTACTGTTTTTCTTTATCTGGTTTATCGGCTGATAAAGGTGTTTCAGTCCTCGAAAATACGACAAGAGGAACAGAGGATTCGTTCTCATCGTTTTTATAAGGTTTCGGGGCGTGGCAGGGTAGCTTATCTCATTCTCTGCCTGGAAGAAACCCTGCGGTTTTACGGACAGGATATTTCCGCATGGGAATGTGTCTTGCGGAAATTATGGTCAATTACAGACAGTACGGAAGGTGACTGGATCGGGAACTGGTTAGATACTGTGGGGGAACTATTGCCAAGCACGGTACTCACAGGCAAAACGGGAAAAATCCAAAACCTTTATACCAGGTCTGGCACGATTATGATACTTGTGAATGCTTTGATGGAGAACGCTTATGCCATAGTCTGTGAATGGTCGCCTGAAAAGGTTGTCTATGATCCGGACGCACTCCATTATATTGACAGTGCAGAAGAAATCATGGAAAAGTTTGGTGTGCCTCTCCCGGCAAAGGAGGCCATCCAATTTCTTGTATCTCAAAGAGACAGTTCTGTTGGAAAACCTTTTGATGGATTGTGTCTTTCGTATCTGTCAAAGGAAATTTGAAATAAATTGGGTGTTGCAATATGTCGGATTATTTTGTTTATAAAAAAGCAAAACAAAGTTCCAGGAGGCGATGGGGAATGGTTTTTCCGGTACTCTGCTGTGTAATGCTTTGCGGCTGTCAAAAGAGCATCGCCTGGAATCCTTTTGCGCCGGAACATACGGAGTTAGTGGTTGAAGGGGAATACAAGCCTTTCAATGTCCCAAGGAAAACAATGGAAAAGCTGATGGAGCTGATAGAGGCAGAGGACGCCGATTATATCTATGAGGTATTTTCCCCTGATGTGCGGGAAAATGTGGAGAGCCTTTCTGAACAGATTTGGGAGTTGATACGATTTACGAAAGAAAATGTCACAGCCTGGGATTTCAAGAGCGGGAGCGAGAAAACGGATAGAAGGAGCGGTATCACGATTTCAAAAAGAGTGGCTCTTTATGAGTTTCAAACAGAAAGCGGAATCTACAGGTGTGATATTTCGGATGTGATAAAAAACGATACGCAAATAGAAACGATTGGTTTTTCGGGCATATCTATTTTTCCCGAAGAATTGTCTAAGGAATATGCGCCGAAGGCGCTGCCAGGGATTTCTATTGTATATCGGATGGAGGATATGCCGCAGGATATTACAATAGAGCAATCTTCTATGGAAAGACTGATGCAGTTAGCGAATGGCGAAAATACAGATACGGTTTATGAGGCGTTTGCTCCAAAAGCAAAAAGAAATGCAGAAGGGCTTCAAGAAAAAATACCGGAATTGACGGAGTTTTTACAAAATCAGGTAATCTCCTGGGAGCCGTACACCTGGACAGAGAATATGGAAACAATAGACGGAAACAAGGCCACAACACGGGAAATGTTTTTCTATCTGCATACAGACAATGGGCTATACCGCTGCGATATAAGAGAGGTTCTGGAAAATTCAGACCGGATAACAGATGTGGGTTTTTCCAGTATTTCTATTTTCCCGGCTTTATATCCTGGAGAAAAGCCGTCCTATGAGGATGATGTCTATAAAGGATATTGCACCTGGGGCCGGGAAAATGTGGGTATCGCTATTGTGTATCAATAAAAATCATGGGTGAGGCTGTCAGAGGACATGGAACAGGGAGGCCGTTATATGTCAGACGATTTCAAAACATCATACAATACGGATAACCCTAAACAGCAGGGAACTGTCCTGTGTGGGATAGTAAATGATTTGTTAAAGGAATTTCCGGAAATAAGCGAAAATTATGAAGAAGAAATAGCCTGGATCAAAGACACTTTTCAAGGAAAGGAAACGGAAGGCCAGACAGCCTATTTTGACCGCTGTTTCTGTGATTATATTGGCCGACTGCTGATGAATGAGCGTCGGGATACTATCAGGATAGAAAAAGTATTTGCTTTTTTAGAGGAAATGGCTGTAAGTGAGGATATGGAAGTCAGAAATTTATTGCAGGTAACTGTTCTGGAATATCTTCGCAGTTGGTATCCGTTACAGAATGAATCTGAGAAACTTATGCTGCCGGAAACAAAGAAGATATTCGATTGTGTGAAGAGTTATCTTCAGGAACCACCGCAGGATGCGGTTCCCTATTTTTCTATATAATCTATTAAAAAACGAAAGGGAGACTGAATCATGGGAATTTTTGAAAAATTCAAAAAGAAAAAGGAAGTAAAAAGACCAAAATTGATTGTTTTTGAGAAAGAAAATGTTGATAACGATTATGCGAACTTTGAATTGATGATAAAGCCTCGAATCTCTATTGATGAGGGTTTCCCACAGGAAGTATATCAGCTCCTTGCAAAAAGACGGAATGAAATGCTGGAACAAATTGAAGAAATTATTTTCAGCAATTATCTTGATGAAACCAGCGAAGACCTTGCTTCGGAGATTGACAGCTTTCCCGATATCCGCTATTTTACGGGGAATTATTATGTTGTGTATGAGAGCTATGGCTTCACTTATCGGGATAAAAATTACCGTTCTTATCATATTAAGAATGGACAATATAGAAATGTAAGCTATAAAGGAAATGAACGAAAAGAATCATATCTCCCGTTGGACAGCGATGAAATCACAAAGTATTATAAAATCTTTATCCAGGTTGGGTTGACTGGAACAGAAAACGGACAGGAAGAAGATTATATGAGCCTGGATCTGGTTGCGGAGATTGCTTCACCGGATGATCAGATTGAGTTTGAAGTGTTGTCCCATGGTGTCATGTAAACCGGGATATGGATAGGTGGAGCTGGAAACAGGCACAAAACAGAAAAAAGAATACAAGGAGTACTTCGCCATGAAAAAGTGTGTACCTCGTACATCTGACCGCATCATTACCGTTTTGGCAGCGATTGTCTGTGCGTGCAACGCAGAAACTGCAGAGATGGAACCGGATAACGGTATTTGACTTAACCAAAAATACGGCATACAAGAACAAAATATTATCTATGATACAAGGAGGACGACTCATATGCTACATTGGATTGCAATTATACTCGGAATTACATTTACACTTTTCCAGCTTTTTTACGCATTCATAGTGATATGCAGTTTAATTGAAAATACCGGCTATAAGATTTTCAGCGTTATCGCAGGCATCAGTCATGCGATTTCGCCAGTGGTATTTGCGTACTTTGGCTATCAATGCCTCTTGCGTAAAATACCGCAGTATGGAGCATTAAAAGCAGGTATCGGTATCGTTATCTGCTTTGTGATATATTTTTTTGCGGTTTCCGTTTGGAATCGGATTGTATTGGGATATGTTCCTGAAACATGGCAGACCGGACTTTTAACAGTGGCACAAGTGATCATTACGGCTATATTTATCTATGGTTTTTTATATTTTTAGACCTTATATACACAATATGGAGTGCAGGAGGATCTGTTATTTTAATCAGATGCAGAAATCGGTATTTGGCAAGGAGGTATTTGTATGGATAAGGCTTCAATAGCCAAAATTATAGCAGCAAGTTGTATGGGTATAGTTTTGGCTGCGCTTATAGCGGTTGCGCTGTTTTCCGATATACCTATTTCGTTACAAGTTTTTGCTGTCTGTGCTGGCATTTATGGTTTTTTTGAAATACGAAAATGGGCTAAAAAGTAAATTCTGATTTGCGGAGGTGGATATTGTGATAGTTTTGAAAGTGATTTTGTGGATATTTCTGGTATTTGCAATCGTTTGTATTTTGCTTTCAGATAAAATGGATAGGGCGGCTAATGCTGATAAAAAGCTAAAAAAAGTAATCGTGGTATTTAGTGTTGGTGTGATATTAGTTTGTACGATTGGAATTATTGCAACTGCTTTATCATAATTACAACTTCTAATTGTGAAGGATAGACAAATCAAAATCTAAACAGGAGGAATTTATGAAATATACGCTCAATACAGATTTTTCGTTACTAAATGGGCCAAAGGCTGCTAACTGGATCACGGGGTTTCAGGATATGGTGGAGGCTGCTTTTGCAGACAGCAGCAGCTCTTCACGGCTTTTGGGGAACCTTTTAATTCTGGAACCATATATACATATAATTAGTCAGGGACTGGCAGACAACGGAAGGGCTTTTTCCAAACTTTCCCAGGAGGCGCTTGACCTGCTCTGGGATTATCTGGAAGGAAAGAAAGCAACGTCTGAATTTCAGGATTTTGCGAATAACCTTTATGCGGCTACTCTCCACTATAATGTAGGAGAAGAAATAACCGATTCACAGGCGGAATTTTACAGGAAGTGCGTAGATATACCTTGGGGGAGCACCTGTGAATGGCAGATCCTCACATGGCTTTCCGTTCTCCTTATGGAAGTGGTGGCGATCAATGGTGGACGTCTGGATTTTGAAGAATATGAAGAATACGAGCAGGAAGTGGATTTTGCCGAAATGGAAGAAATGCTGAATATGCTGGCGGATGCCTGCATTGAGTTTACCGATACACCATGCCCGTCCAATAAAGCAAAGGATATGCTGAAGGCACAGGAACAGGTTTATCAGACACCTTTGTTTCGGCAATTCATAGAGCGTATTCAAAACGGACTGCTCACTGCGCTTTCTGCTGTGCCTGAGCAATATCCGGCTCTTCGGGAGGAATACCGCCAGTATGCGATTCTTCCGGAAGAATATGCTGCAAAGCTGTTAAGATTTTAGGCTGTGATTCTGAAAGCAGATAAAAGAGGTGCTTTCGATGGAGAAGAAGATTACAAAGAAGGAAAGCGTACAACTTATTAAAAAACGCTTGAAGATATTTTTGAAACCTTTAGGATTTCAGCTTTATCCCCGCTCTACTGATCGGTTCGTGCGGGTGCGGGACAAATTTATTGATGAAATTTACATCTATCATGCGAGGCGTATCTATGTAAAGATTGAATACTATATCCGTTCTCGTTCTGCTCCCTTTGCATGGCTGCAATGTGACGAAGAACGGCTTTGGCGGGCAGCTAAAAAACCAGCGTCCGCTCTAACCTGGCATACGGATTTATTATGGGAGAATGGGTTAGGCTATTTTGAAACCGTATGGCGTGATGTGACTTGTGCCTTTGAGCAGTGTGTTCTGCCTGAAATGGAAAATATGACGATAGACACCTTCCTTTCTCGACAAATGAGGCATGATGAAAATATGCAGGCTCTCTTCCTTGCCTATGAAACAATAGATTTGGAAAAACCATGCGCTATATGCAGCTCCCAAGCGGCAGCTCATGGAATCCTACTTTGGCATCTGGGACGGTTTGAGGAAGGAGTGCCTTATTTGAACTATGCACGGCAGAGCTATCATGCACAGTTGGCAAACTGTGAGCCGGAACTTAGGGAGGTCTTTCACCGTCAGTTTTTGGAATTGGCTTTGTTGGAAGAGTTACTTTCTCTTTGGGAGTGCAAAGAGGAAAACGGGATGTTGGCAATACAGCAGCGGCTCAACCAGCTTGCAGATGACTGGGTGATGTATATTTAACTTCAATTTACAGAAATGTTAAACAGTGAAGGGAGAGGTCTATGTTTTGGAAGAAAGAAAAACCAAAATTTGAAGTGCGCCCATTGTATTCCATCCGTGAGGAACTGGAACTGATAAAGAAGTTTTGCTGGCAACCCAAACTGGCAGCAGGCAAGATCTATACAGAGAAAGAAATAGACGCAGTAGAACAGCGGTTGGATTTTAAGCTGCCGCTGCCACTCAGGGAGCTTTATCTGGTGCTGGGCGACTATGCCTGCGACAAGAAAGACACCTATTTCTGCCGTCCGGAGGAACTCCACTGGAGCGGAAAATACCTGCTGGTGGAAGCCATGGAAAGAACCAGTTTGGGACATGGGATTTACCGAAAAGACCCTTATGCCTCGGTTTACAGGTGGAGCCGAGATGATGTCAACGCATATGGAGAGGAAAAGCCGGAAAAGCCGAGATCAGAGGTAGTAAGAAAAAGCGGGAGACCTCAGTATTTCTCGAAGCTCTGCTTTTACTGGGATATCCTTATTATCCACCATGTACTGGACAAAGTCCTGTGGGACTGGTGGAACCAGCATGAAACCCGGATGACAGAGGAACTGTCTCCTTTTTACATAAGTTTTTCCCTGCCAAAACCCTTGGAGGAAATGCGGAAAGTCCGGGAGGGGCTGGAAAGGTGGCTGATCCCTGTTTCGTCAAAGCCGGAGCTTATGAGAATGGAACTGTCCGGAAAGAATGTGGGGCCGGAAGATTATGTTGTCTATGCTTATACTGACCCTGATAGATCAATCCTGCTATTGTCTTTCAGCGCCCAACAGCAGTATGGGCTGATCACCAGGGAGCCGGTCCCCTACTCCTTTGTGGAGCAGGTGGAAGAAAAAACAGGAATGCTGTTCTGGTCAAAGAATGGGCAGGGCAGGGAGCGGGTGGACGAAAAAGAAAAGGAAATGCGGGAGGCAGGTTTGTTTCAAAGGTGAGAGGTATGTATGCAATAGAAAAAGAATTGAAGATGCTCCGGCAGTTCATCAGCCCGAAGCATAGGGAAGGCTTGGAAAAATGGAAGTGCTATTCGGAGGATGAAATAGCAGAAACAGAAAAGCGGCTGCGTGGGAAGCTCCCCCTTCCTATCCGAGATATTTACCGGTACATGGCAGATCTATTAGTTACAAGCGGCTACCTGCGCCCGCTGGAACTCCTGCACCGGGAGGGAAGCTATCTGGGATTTTTCCTTGCTCCGGGCGAAGGCGACATCATTGGGATAAAAATAAGCGAATCTTCCGGTGAGCTATACGCCTGGGAAGAAAATGATCCAAATGACACGGCCTGGGAATATGAGGATGAACTGGTAACTGCCTATGAGGATGGGGCTGAAGAGGAAAAACGAAAGGCAGCGGCAGCTTATCAGAAATATTGGAAAAGGCTGAATATCCCTTTGATTCACTCTCCCTTGAACGTTCATAAACTGGAACATGGCCCCGGATTTAACCACCTGTTGGACGCATATGGGCTGTTTTTAGTGCTCCATGCTATCCGGGAATGGGAAGAAATGACATGGATGGAACACGCCGATGAGCCAACCTGCCTGTTCAGTGAATTTTTCCCTGCACAGTTTCGACGGGAGTATTTCCAAAATATAGCTGACAGGATAAAGGATGATTTTAAGCCGCTCTCAGACCACCCGGAACTGATCGAGCTGCAGGATTTCCCCTTGCAGATGGCATATGTCCATAAAGACAGGGAAGCCTTGTTGGTTCTTGGACAGGAGCCGGTCTGCTTTATGCTGCTGACAAAGGGGGCTGCCGGGCGAGAGCTTTTAGAAAAAGTTCAGGAACAGACAGGACTGGCCTTTCATGTTGGATTTTAGGGAGAGACAGACCGAACAGGAAAGCGATAAGGCCAGCAAGGAGGACTTCTATGGAGAAATGGTTAATCCTCATTTTAGGGGTGCTTGTCATAGGAATGGTCATTTATTATAAGGCAGTGAAAAAGAGAAATCACTGCAAAGTGATTCAAAGTGGTAAAGAAGAAAATGTGATACATGAAAAAGAGACGCAAATAGCTCCTGGGTACACTTTGATGATTGCGCCTTTCGATTTTGCCAGACATCAAAAAATTGCGGCGCAGCAGTTTTTTGATAACTATGCTTTTTTCGAGCTGACACCGAAGAAAGCGGATGAATATTTTTTGTGGTTTCAGAAAGAAATCCCTGGTCGGATTGCTCTGCTGTGGGAATATATGAAGAAGGAACGTCCGGAAACCCAGCCGTTTGACTATTCGCCGGAATCACTGATTCCCTTATGGGATTGGTATGAAACAAAAATAAAACAGGTTCCCAAAAGTAAAAAAGAAATCGACTACGAGGTTTCCAGATATCCAAAGTGGATGGAGGAAAATGTCCGAAAAATAACCATGAAATTTACGGACGAAACGTTGTCCCTTGCTTTGGATATTGCCATATATCTGGGTGAAACGATTATAAAGAATTATCCCAATCTGTATTGGGGGTATTTTTTAAAACCAAAGAGTGAGTTTTCTGCCAGGAAACCAGTAATACTGAAATTGAAAAGCAAAAGAATGTATTTTCCCCCAGCAGGAACAGTCTTTGTATGTATGATAAAATCCAGCAAGAACCGTGACAAAAATCGGTTGTATGACTTGTACCGATATAGTGAGGATGAGTTTGATCCGGTAAAGCCAAGCTATTGGGACAGCTGGTAATGGATATTTATTGCATTAGAAAGATAGTGACCTTCTTGAAAAGGTTTGGACAGAAAGGGGGCGGATTATGAGAAAAAATAACAGAACCGGAAAAGGCTTACGTCTGTTTCCCCTTATATTGGGAGGTTATGCCGTATTTCTTGGATTGGGACTGATTACTATGGGACTTGCTGAAATTAAGGAAGGAATCGGGATAATACGGCTCCTGATCGGATTTGGCATGACGGGTTTTGGCCTGTTTGGGATATGGGACGGAGTGCGTGATTTGATTAAACCGGAGAAAAAGGTTGAAACACCGCCAGTTCGCCAGTTTATCCTCACTGACATATCTGGAATCAAGAGTTCCCATGTTACACCTGAACTTTTACGGAAACAGATGGATGCACTTATGGAAAGCGAGTATAAAAGATTTTGTCTGCAAATATTGCCGCCGCTTTCTGTGGGTGAATATAGCATGTTAAAGCAGATTTCCTGCATTTATCAAGGTGGCATTATACTGGTTGCATATTTTGAAATGCCAAAGGACGGATACCGGATACTGCAAAAAATCATAGAGCCAGATATGGCTGAAAAGTGGCTGAAGCAGCTATTGGCAGGCGCTCCCGATTTCTCAGGATGGGGAGATATGAAAATAGATGCCAGGCGTGACGAAGAAGATATCGGGCAGGAAGAAGAGGATGAGGATATCTATGGAAATGAAGAAGATGCCGACATGGAAGAAGATGCTGCTCTGGAAGAGGCGGATGCCGAGCAGGATGCAAAGGCATTCTTTTTAGATCAGCTTTGGGATGAACAAAATGGACAACCGATAACTTATTGGAACCAGCTATTGGTTGTTTTTGGGGAAAGTTGGCATAACGAACTCAAATTTTTCTCTACGAGAGATGTGGAGCTGGCTGTGGAAGGCATCTATGAGGGTAAATATCAGAAGGTGATTCTGAAATGGGGTGTGCAGGCAGTGGTTATGCTTCGAGGCATCCAAAATGACATTATGGTTATCTGGTGTACCAATCACCCAGGGAAAGGGAATCCCTGTTTTTTGGCAAAGGAAGGAACTATGACACAGGTGAAATTTTGGATGGCAGGCTACATAAATAGTGGCTTTTTTGAAAGGAACGGCTGGGCTGACGTTACTGACCGGATTGAAAAAGAAAAGAGAAAGGGCGATAAGAAACATGGGAAAGTATTTTAGTGATGTGGTAGATAAAGCCATAGAAGATCTTTACTATTGCTGTGACAATGACAAAGCGAAGGCAGCGGCAGACGCATTATTTTTGGCTGCAAAGGAAGGGGATGGAGATGCCTGCTATTTCCTGTCCCGCTGTTTTTCCGGTTCCTGCTACAGTTGGGAGTATCATCCATTTGAGGAAAACGAAGCTGCGGCTTATGCCATGCTTCATCAGTCAATCTCCCTTGGCAGCGCCGTAGGGGTCTTAGGGGCGCTTCGGATGGATATGCTGACACCGGAGCTTAAGGAGGCCATGCCCTTTGACAGTGTAGAAGAAGCCTGGAAGGAAATTCTGGAAAAAGCGGAAAAGGGCTGTGCTTTCTGCCAGTATATGATTGGGAATACGTATTATTTTCTTGATATTATAGAGATTCAGGACAGGAAAGAAAGCGAATTTGCGGATCGGAAAGCCTGGGATGACTGGAGGCGTCAGCAGATGGAACAGAGCATTCCCTGGTTTGAAAAGGCATTTTCCGGCGGTATGATTCTGGCTGGTCGGAATTACAGTCATTATTATGAATATGGCAGAGGGAATCTGATTCCGCCCGAACCGGAAAAGGAAATACCAATTCTGCGTCAGGGTGCAGAACGGGGCTATCCAGAGTGGATGCACGCTTATGCCAATCATTTGGCATATACAGAGAAAAACCACAAAGAAGCCCTCACTTGGGCGCTGAAGGCGGCAGAGGCAGGACATTTGTGGAGCTGGCATATTGTAGGGGATATTTATTGGGACGGCAAGGCGGTGAAACGGGATCTGGCCTATGCCCTGGAGTGCTATGAGAAAACCGCCGCTTATGGGAATGACAGCTATGCCTGCCGTCAGATTGGAGTGATGTATTTTCATGGGTATGGTACGGCTGTGGATTACGCACGGGCGATTCAATATTTAGAGCGGGATCGGGAGCCGGAATATTACCGGCATGATCTGTTAGGAATCTGTTATCTGCTGGGGTATGGCTGTCAGCAGGATTCGGCCAGGGGAAAGGCACTTTTGGAGAAAAGCAAAAATTCTATTTATAAAAACTATGGCCTGGGGATGATGTATGCCGAGGGGATTGGCGTTCAGGAGAACATTGAAAAGGGCGTGGAGTATCTGAAAGCGGCAATCGAGTATCCCCCGGCAAAGGAAGCTCTGACACATTATAAAAAGAGTTGGTTCGGTGTCTGGCGGCGGAAGTAATGGTCTGGAGGTAAGAATGTCGCATAGCAAGCATACAAAGCGGGGCTATTCTTTGTATATTGGAGAACTGAAAAGGCTATTTATAGTTGGGATAAAATAGAAAACAACTTGACTCTTCGATAGGAGGATGAATACTATGCAATTCTTTTTTTACTGCAATCCTGATGAATTGAAAGAAGTATTTGCAGAGGTAGAAAGGCAGATTAACATTGTATATTGCATTCATCGGTTGAATGTGACATGGGTAAAAGATATTGATGATCTTCTTAGGACTCCGATCAATTCTTACAGAGAATTTCATAATTTTGGACAGATATATCCGGGTAATGATACGGGGTTTTTTGTTTACTGCCCTGATGACCCGGCGGTTGGAAACTATTATCCGGTTATTCTCAAATTTAGCGGCCCACCATCCTCGGTTGCAGATTCACGTTTGATTGGCGAAGGGTCTGTATATTTAGAAGATAAAATTGCCTCATATCTTAATATATATAAGACTATAAGACGCAGTATTTCAAAGCGTTTCAAAAAGGTTGGATATGCGTATCTTTCGCCTTCTGTTTATGAAAAGCGGCATGAAGTTATCTTCCTTCAGCAAAACGTAAATACTTTATCCAGCCCCTGGTATATGGACGATGGTGATAAACTAAAACCTATTCGAATCAATGATTATTACGAAGCCCAGGGAGAAACTTTGGAACAGAGACGCCACCATGATTGGAATATTTATTTCTTCGCATATAAAGAAGATTTTGTTGGGATTTGTGGTGAGATAGAAGCAGCCCATGATTCTAAATATATTCCTTGTGGTCAGTTGCGGTCACAGTTTTCGATTCAACATTCAATATATAATGTATTAAACACCAAGCAGTACCAGATTATTCCGTGGATGCTTTATGATGAAACCTGCCGCCTGCTTTTAGCGATGAAAATACGTTGTCCAAAAGAGGATAGTGAACTTATCATCGAATCGAGCCAGTCATGGTGCTATCCAAACCCATTTGGCGTTGCATTGTATGAATCGTTTATTTCCAGAATAAAAGAGCAATTCCATATTGTGACTGCGCCTGGTGGGGAATTGTTTTATATTAGCCCAAGAATCTATCAGCATCGGCATCAAATAACTTTCCGAGTAGTCGAATATGATATGCGGAATTTTGATTTTCGAATAGATGCAAATAATAATGTGATTATTTTGTAAGAGGATATGCAATGAACCAACAAGAAGATCAGATATATTCTTTAAGAAATGAACTTACGGCATTACGGGCTTTTGTCAGACAAGAATATATAGGAAACAGACGGTGCTATTCAGAAGAAGAAGTACAGACTGTAGAGAAACGTCTGCATTTTAAATTGCCGTCTCCAATCAGAACATTATATATTATGATGGGTGATTTGCTTATAAATTCTTACGAACTCCGGCCACTTGAATTGTTGCATTGGGACAATGGTTGTATCGGCTTTTTTGATTCTCCGGAATCTGACGTAATCATAGGGATATGTAAGGACGATTCACCCAATGCGCTATACTATTGGGAGGAAAATGATATAGAAGGCGAATCTTATGTGTTTGCAGAGGAATTTGATGCCTGCGATGAAGCCGGGGACGAGAATGGCAGGAAAAGAGCAGCCCAAGCATATTTGCAATATTGGGATAAGATGGGAAGCCCTGATATTGTTCCATGCAAAATGGTGAAATCTCCGAAATGCTGTAACTCATTAGATGCATACTGTCTGTATTTGGCAGTACACTCACTTTGCGAATGGGCAGAGATAACCGCCGAGGAATCTAATAGCTTTGCTTACTATTTTAGAAGTGAGAGCTTACACAGTGATCCTGCTTACTTACAGGAAAAAGCAAAGGATATCCTACAGATGTTCATACCGCTCTCTGACCATACGGAATTAGTCGAGATGAACACATATATTTTAGCTGCGTATATCAGCAAAGATTCAAATTCTTTACTGACCTTACTGGACGGTGACATTGCACTGACCCTGTTGACCGTCAATCCCGCCGGAACAGATGCCTTGAGAGAAATTGAAAAGATTATAAAATTGTCCTTTCAGGAAAAAGGTGGCACTTCGTCATGAGAACAAAAGACTGATCTCATTTCTTATGAGCGGCACGAAATTATTGTCCATTCATATTGCTACCACGAAAGGACAGGCTACATACCTTGACAGCAGACTTGGGGCATCTTCTATCTGCCCAGGAGAGAAAAAATTCCGGTTCATATTTATGAAAGGAGAATGACTGTCCATGGCCTACTCTATGATGATGGCACCTTTCGATTTTGCCAATCACAATAAAATTGCGGCGAGGCAGCTTTTTGATAATTATGCTTTTTTTGAACTGACACCGAAACAGGCAGGGGAGTATTTCAAGTGGTTTAAAAGTGAAATTCCGTATCGTCTGGAACTGTTGTGGGAGTACATACAAGGAGACTTTCCGGAAATCCGGATAGGTAATTTTTCTCCGGAATCTTTGGTTTTGTTATGGAAATGGTTTGAAACGAAGATTGAACAGGTTCCCATGAGCGGGAAAGAAATTGAGTATCAAGTGGCAAAGTACCCTCAATGGATTGAGGATGAGATTCGGAAGGAAAGTACAAAATATACAGATATAACCCTTTCACTTGCTTTGGATATTGCCATATACCTTGGGGAAATGATAGTTAAGAATTATCCCTATTTATATTGGGGATATCGAACGAAGCCAAAGAATGAGTTTTCCGCTAACAGGCCAGTGATACTTCGTTTGAAAAGTAAAAGACAATATTTCGATCCAAGCCGGATTGTTTTTGTCAATATGATAAAATCCTGCAAGAAACATGAGGAAAGGTCATTATATGACCTTTACCGCTATTGGGAAGATGAGTATTTCATTTCATCGAAGCCATGATATAAAAACTGATATTTTCAAAAGGGAGGACTGTATGACAACAGCAAAGAAATATTTAGATGTATTGAAAGAGCGTGAACCGCAAGGAAGCGGCCCAGATCCGCCGTTTATTTGTGATATGGTGGTAATCTTTAAGAGGATAAAAACAGATAAGCAATCAATTTGAAACAAGAAAATCGAAGGAGAAATTTTATTATGCTAACAGGACTAATTGTTATATTGTTCGTTGTGGGTGGAATCGCTCTTATCGTTTGGTATTTGAAATCATTCTATGCTGAACGTGCAAACCGGGCAAAAAAGGCAGAAGAACATCGGAGAAAACATGGCGGAGAATGTATTTTGGAGTGGAGCGGAAATCTTGCAGATGGTGTGCCGGATGCAGAATTTGGGAAACTGGTCGTAGAAGTTCCGAAGAAACGGGGGAATGGAGCAGCACGTTTTTATGAAAAGGGATTGGTGCTGGAAAATAAACGGCTGCCTTATTCACAAATAAAAGATGTCTTGTTTGTGGCGGCTACACCAGGGAATAAATATACCTTAAAGCAGGCGGCAAGGGATATGGGAGTTTTATGGATATATCCCCAAAAAGGCGCTACGATAGGACTAAGAGAAATGAACTATCAATTTGATAATGAAATTATGGAGAAGATAAAACAGGGACTTGGGTTTTAAGTAATGTTTCATCATAGTTCAATCGCCGTCAATGGAAATGGTATATGAAAAACGCTAAAAGTAAAGAGAAAATAAGACAGCAATAGAAAAGTATATTTTGAAAGGTGTACTGCGTTTCATATAAGTATGCGAAAGCAGTATGCCTTTCAATATATTAAAGAGCATCAGGTGGGTAAAGACTGTTGATTGATATGAAAATCGGTCAATGGTTTTGATATGCAAATGGAGAGTATCATGATAAAAAGGAATAAAAAAGTACCAAAGCGTACAAAGAAAAGTATAGGCGGACTGCCAGATGATAAAAGGTGTATCGTGAGGAAGTGACAGCTTCTAAACGATACACCTTTTTTAATGTCGAATTTAGAGAGATTGTGCGCTTTTGTCTGGCTTTTTGTCAACAATTTGCGATTCCGGAGTGCGGGCAAGATACTGGTTGAGGTTATCCAGTTTCCGGTTCAGATCAGCGGCTTCTTTCTCAGCAGATTTATAGGTTGCCTGTAAAGCCTGCTTTTTGGAATAAAGCGCATTGTAATCGCTGCGGAGCTTTTCAACGTCAAGGGTTTTCGGATTGATGCCATAACGCTTCAGCATGTTTTCTGCACCGTCATGGAGAATCAGTTCGCTTTCATGCCGCCGGAAATATGCGTCCCTGTCCTTTGATTTTTGGTAGCGCACATGATAGATGCGGTTGGATTTATACTGCTCGGCATATTTCAAGACCTGCCCTAAATCCTTTAATTGATGCTCGGTTTCCACAAGGCTCTGGCGGGCTGTTTTTGCCAGTGTGGACTTGGCGGCAATCTGTTTTTCAAGCTCCGCAATCGAACCTGCCTGACTGTAGCTTGCGGCGGCAATTTTAAGGTTTTGAATGTCTGCCCAATGCTTCAAGCCAGGACTTCCGGCGAACTTATCCTCGGTGGTGTCGATAAGATTTTTCTTTGAATAGTCTTTGACAAGTGGCTTTTTCCTTGTGGGGAATGGAACACGCTTCTTATCCTTTGCAAGCGCCTTTTCCTCGATGCGTTCCTTTATCCGTTCTTTGGTGTATTCAGCGCCCAAAGACTTAACGCTGCCCCGGACAAAACGCTCTCTGTCCAGAGGGCGGAAGGAGATAAATTTGTGTGATTTTTCCCCGAAGTCCTCGCCCTTGACTTCATAGCCTTTTGCTCTAATCAGTGCGATACAGTCCTCATAGGTTGCGGAGGCTTTTATGGCTTCGTCAATGTCGGATTTGAGTGTTTCTTTCCATGAAGAATTGCTTTTGCCCGCCTGCCATTCTTTGTAAGTTTTGCCCCGCTTTTCTCCCGGAGTAATGACTGACAACTCATGCTCTTTGCAGAGGTCGTCACTCAGGCGGCGGATATTGTAATAGGTCTTTTTGCAGTCATGGTATTTGTTGTGGTTCACGTTGTCGGCGGCACAGAAAATGATGTGGTTGTGGACGTGTCCTTTATCAATGTGCGTGCTGACAATGTAAGAGTATTTCCCCTCTAAAAGTTTGTCGGCAAGTTCTATCCCTATTTTGTGGGCTTCCTTATAAGAAACCTCGCCGGGAAAAAATGACTGTATCAAATGGTAGGCTTTATTGGGATCGGACTGGCTTGTTTTTGACAGCGCAAACTTGAAATCATAGGCGGCTGTTTCAGGGCTGCAGCCATAAGAAGAAATCAGTATGCTGTCGTCTGTTTTCTCCGGGTTGCAGATATAATCTACTGCTTTATTGACGGTTGACGTGATAGCATGGATTTTTGTGTATGCCATACCTTGTTCATCAGCTCCTTTACTTCTTTTACGTCAGCTTCATATACATTGCCTGTTGCGTTCATGCGCTTTGCAATCTGGTTTAAGTTATTCCCGATTTTTGCAAGCACAGAGTTATATTCACGCAGCTCCGAATAGTCAACGTCGTAGACGTAACCATAGATGATTAAATGACGCAGGAAAGCGGATTTGTCTTTCATGTTGGAGGATTTGAATTTCTGCTCCAGTATGTAAAGTTCATCATCGCTCAGACGTAAGGTCATGCGGTTTTGGCGCTCTCTGTTTTCCATTGTTTGGGAAGCTCCTTTCTTAAAAAATGGTTTCATTTCTGCAATATGCCGTATCCGGCGGCGGGGCTTTTCAAGCGTAAAAATCCGGCAATTCCGCAGAGGAAATTCCGGGATTTTGGAGCGCAAAGGGGGTCAGGGGGATATGCCCTCTGCAAGCCGGTTTTCTCAAGTTTCCACTTGGAGAAACTTGGGGAAACCGAAGCCTATGGACGTCCATAGGCAGTGCTTGCTATTTTTGGCAAACTGCCCGCAGGGAGTTTGCGTGTTGTACGAGCTTCGGCGAGTGTCCCACAACACATAAGGGCGTTACCGTCCATTCCCCAGACGGACTTTCGGCTGTCTGGTCACCGGAGCATAGCCCTGGCAAATAAAAAACCGCTATAACCAGGGCCGGGCATAGCTGCCCCGCATCGGTTTATAGCAGTTCGAGTTTTGTTTTAAGAAATATATGATTTTATCCACTAAAGATTTTAACAAGCGACAGGGGGAAAGTCAACTAAAGATACCGTACAAAAACAAAAAACTGGCTTTACTTTCAGCATGAAGATGATACCAAAACAGTCAGAACATTTTTGTAAAAATATTTTTGCGTATAGGAACGTTTTATTCCGGTACGTTTTGTAGACTAAGATTGGGACTTATTCATGGAAGGAGGTGAAGCATGAATACGTCTGACCGCAGAATGGAAATTATTAACATTCTGATAGTCCGGCGGCACACAACGGCAAGAGAGCTTGCAGAGGAATTTGGTGTTACCACCCGCACGATACGGAAAGATATTCAGGCTTTATCTCCGGGGTATCCGATTTATACGTTGCAGGGCGGGGCAGGTGGGATTTTCATAGAAGAAAGTTACAAGCCATACATAAATACCCTTTCCACTGATGAACTGAAAACTTTGCGTGATGTGTACCAGCAGGCAGAAGGGGTACAAAAGAAAATTCTGTTACAGATAATTCATAAATACGGGCCTGATAAACTGGAAGTATGAACTTGTCATTCCTATAAAGCACATAATCTTTTACAGAATGTTCATAGCAGACGTGAGTGCTTATGTGCTTTTTGGGCTGACAAGTGCAGCAAATGATTTTATCCAAAACAGGCAGAGGACATCTGCCCGCCAACGCAAGTTGGCATGTGTACCTTGAAAATTGAATATGCAAAATACATACGGGACGTGTGGGATATGTGGAGCCACTATGCGGACACGCCAAGAGAAGCCTGTTTCCATTTTTGAAGTGGAAGTGCATACGAGGGAATATTGTTATCTGATATTGAAGTTAAGGCGGGGAGCGATGAATGTCTGGCAAAAAGTGTAGCAGTTACATGAGGCAATGAAGCGTATCTTTGATAATGATACTTCCGGATTTTCCGGTCAACTTAGAATGACGGTGCGATACCGATGTGGACAGTGTAATGAGCTGTCACCTGTATGTGTTTTTTTGGAAAATTTGTCTGTCAATAAGGGTACATCTGAAAGCAGATGTATCCTTATTGGCAGATAATGCCAAAGGACAGCGAAAGGAGCAGAACTATGAGTGAAACAGTGACGATTGTAAAAGAGTGGAAGAAGTTTCGCCGATATGATGATGGAGCCGACTATTATGGAATGTGTAAGTCCAGTTTTATGAAACTGGCCAAAGAAGCGAAGGCACTTTATAAGCCAGGGAAAACGGTACTGGTAAACTGCGAAATCTTTGAAAGATATTTAGAAGGCTTCAAAGTCCAATAATTGAAATTTCTACTTGACATTTTTGTATGACAAAAATATAATGGTCATTAAGGAGGGATGCGCAATGGCGAAAGCAGGAAGACCGAAGGCTGACGTTACCAAAGAAAAAGTTGTTAGCGTTAGAATGAAGCCGGAGGACTATGAAAGATTAAAAAAATATGCGGATTCTTCTGAAATGACTGTTACTGAGGTGGTGCAGAAAGGTGTTTCAATTATCTTGGATGAGAAAAAACACTAATGGATTCTCTCCTTTGCAGTGGAAGGAGGAATGTGCATGGCATCACGAAAAGACAAGAAAGGCAGAGTGCTTCATAAAGGAGAATCATACAGTGATTCAAAGGGGATGTATCTGTACGCATATACTGATCCTTTTGGTAAGCGGAGATATATTTATGCGAAGGACTTGCCAACGCTTCGGGAAAAGGAGGTACAATTAAAGAAAGATCAGTTAGATGGCATTGATTCCTATGCGGCAGGAGTAGCCGATTTGAATTTCATGTTTGACCGTTATATGTCAACCAAAATTGAGCTAAGGGTATCTACCAGAGCGAATTATCTGGAAGTCTATGACAGGTATATCCGGAATGAGTTTGGCAGGAAGAAAATCGGGGAAATCAAGTATAGCGACATTCTGTTTTTTTACAATCATCTGATTTGCGATCTGGGGCTTCACATAGGGACTGTCCAGTATATTCAGAGATTGATTAGACCTGCACTTGAGATAGCGGTGAGAGATAATATTATTCGAGCCAACCCAGCCAATGGTGTTATTCAACAGTTGAATAAGAAAACCCAAAGCGGAGGTTCTTATGTAAGACACGCTTTAACATTGGAGCAACAGAGAGAGTTTTTATCCTATCTGGACGAGATGCCGGAGTATAACAAGTGGAAGCCTTTATTCACGGTAATGATTGGAACAGGATGCAGAATCGGTGAGCTGGTCGGATTGAGATGGGAAGATATTGATATGAATAACAGAACGATTGATATAAATCATTCTCTTTTCTATTTCGCAGGCCGAAGAAACAAGACAGGAAATAAATGGGTAATCAATATGCCGAAAACTGATTCAGGGGTAAGAGTTATCCCAATGGTTGATACTGTATATGCAGCTTTTATTGAAGAAAAGGCAAGGCAGGAGGAAGAAGGGACTTTTTGCATATCTACCGTTGATGATATGTCAGGTTTTATCTTTTGTAATAGATTCCGTGAATTATATGTACCGGAGTCGATTAACAGGAACTTGCGCCGAGTGATTGAGAACCACAACTCAATGGAGGAAGTCAGGGCTGCAAAGGAAAAGCGAGAGGCGGTTATTTTACCACAGTTCTCTTGTCACCATTTAAGGCATACCTTTTGTGCGAGGCTGTGTGAAGCGGATGTAAATATAAAAGTCATCCAGTCGATCATGGGGCATAAGGACATACAGACAACCATGGATATTTATGCCGAAGTAACCGGAGATAAGAAAAAGAAGTCTTTGGAACAGGTTTTTGAACAGATGAAGTTATTTTAATTCAATATTGAGTGCGAGAGGCTCCTGGGGGAGCTTCGGGATGGCATTAAGGTTAGCGTTTGGCGCAAAGGGCTAGTCCAACATGAAATAAGCTAGTCCAACAAAACTCCAACAAATAACCTTTGCGTAATACCATATAATACTCAATAATAGAATTTTGAAAAGGTAGAAAAATCAAGTAGTACACGATAATACATCGTAATATCCGGTATGGTATTATTATGGAGGAAGTGCAGACCATAGTCGCCTGCGGTGCGGGGAGCGTGTCAAAAAGGGTATACCCTGACGGGCTGATCAAGCGAAGCGAAAATGTGAAAGACGTTTCCCAATATATCGAGAGAATCGGGGAAATGATAGAAAGAAAACGTGTATTATTAGAAGATTAACAATTCAAAATTCAGAGTAAAATTGCCCCATGTGATGCGGATTTTGGGTACAACAAAAATACCGGAAGTCCAACAAAATTCCAACAAAATTTTTTGCGTTGGTACATAGGAATACTGGCTGTATGGCAGGGGCGCCACGAACAGATAGACTTTCACGGTTTCCCCTGTTGCCGCCATAGTCTGCGTCGTTCAAAGTGGATTTTTTCTACTTGACTTTTAAATCTTACCGATGTAATATTTAAAACAAATCTTCCTTGCGTAAGAATATGGACCAAGATGAAAAAGGGAGAGGAGGAAGCGGTTATGTTGTTGGAAGAGATAAACAGGTTTTGGAAAGCCGGCTTGATGGAAAAGAATAAAAAAACACCCTTATTTGCAATGATAATACTGATAATGCCGATAATGACGGGGTGCAGCGACAGGACACCGAAGGTATCAGATATTGAGATAATGCAGCAGGACAGTGAAGTATATTCTTTCGAAAAAAACGATTCTGCCGGTACGGAGCGCATAGCGGAGATTCTCAGTGATATTTATGAGGAAGCAGCAGGTACAAATACATTGGGAAGCCCGGATATTATGCGGCGCATGGTTGTTAGGCTCGGGGAAAACGGTTATGCGGCTGTTGACAGCGGGAATCAGGTTGACATGACACAGGCAGAGCAGGTGCTTGAATTTTGCAAAGCAGTAGATGAAAAAGAGACTGATGAATTGACAATTATAGTGGTAATGGAGATGGGGATTCGTAAATATGATTTAAAAACAGAGGACGGGAATGTAAATATTGTCAGAGGATATTATCAATATGACCGGAATGGCAGTTTGCAGAACAGAAGTACAGTAAGCTATCCGGCGGACTTCTGGCAGTATACGGAGGAAGGGTATTTAATTTTTGAGGGAAGCTATTTTTCAGATGAAAGTTATATATTGACATTAAGTGATACATCAGAACATACAACGCTTCGGATTATGCCATTGGATGAAAAGTGCAGGGAATATAACAGAAAATATATCCTGCCGGTTGGTTATGAGCAAAATAATCTGTTTCTCTGCGATTGGAGCGAGGACAATTTTGGGGATTTGGACTTTTATGATTTATTTGACAGATTCTATCCAATGCTGTGCGGCCGGCCGGTGCCTTATACGGCGGATGAAAATTCAGGATTCGGAGCTGTTTACCAAGTACCGGAAGAGCTATTTGAAAATGTGATCGGGGCATATTTCGATATGGATCGTGAAACGCTTCGTTCCAAAACAACATATATTTCAGAATTTGCCGCCTATGAGTACAGGCCACGAGGATTCTACGAGGCGGAATCCCCGGATATTGCGTATCCGGAAGTAGTGGATTATAGGGAGAATGAGGACGGGACAGTTACGCTTCAGGTCAATGCAGTATATCCCAATGGAAATATGTCTAAGGAATTTTCACATATAACCGTAATCCGTCCATTTAGTGAGGGCAGTTTTCAGTATGTATCGAACGAGATCCTCTTACCGGAAGGAAACCATGAGATTTGGTGGCATTCTCATCGGTTGACGGAAGAAGAAAGGGAAAATCTTTACCCGGAATATTTTGGGGAAGAGTCCCCTAATCCTGCCGAAGCTCCCATAGGAGAGAAATCGGAACCTGTCAGTATCCTGACGGCAGAAGAAGAACAGGGTTTGCAGGACGAAGCAATGTCGGCAGCAAAGCAGTGCATGGAGCTTTATAAGGAGAGTGAAATTGCATATCCTGAAACGGAGTACCGAGGTTCACACTGTTTGTTTATAGGAAATCCATGATGGTTCTGTCCTTTTTGAAAAATTTACTTATAAGCATATTTATTTGCCGTTTTCTGTTCTTTGCGGAAGCGTTTCATGATACATTTCTCTGGTAAAACTTTTTTTCACTGGAAGAGTATGAGGTTTTGAATTTTACACAGGAGGAAGGTATGGGCAATTTATACGGATATGTACGTGTAAGTACCAATGAGCAGAATGAGGGCAGACAGATGCTTGCACTGAATACGGCGCAGGTACCGGAGGGAAATATTTACCTGGATAAACAGTCGGGCAAAGATTTTCACCGGCCTATGTACAGACGGATGTTGAAGCGGCTGAAGCAGGACGACGTACTGTATATCAAAAGCATAGACCGCCTGGGCAGAAACTATGAGGAGGTATTGGAGCAGTGGAGATTGCTGACAAAGGAAAAGAAGGTGGATATCGTCGTACTGGATATGCCGTTGTTGGATACGCGCAGGGGAAAGGATTTGATGGGAACCTTCCTCAGCGATATTGTCCTGCAGGTGCTCTCTTTTGTGGCGGAAAATGAACGGAAAAACATCAAAGAACGCCAGAAGGAAGGAATTGAGGCAGCTAAATTGAGAGGGGTCCGTTTCGGCAGGCCCGAAAAACCGGTGCCGGATAATTTCCACCAGGTACATGGCAAGTGGCTGGCAGGGGAGATTTCCGGGAGGGAGGCGGCGCAGCAGTGCAACATGCCCTTTTCCTCTTTCTACCGGAAGGCAGGGAATCTGGAGGGGCAGTAAGCGCCTCATGCCGGGCCGTCTTCGTGCGCGGGGAAATGTCTGCAAATATACTCGTGAGTATAACTTGCAGAGCACGGGAATCCGGCCCGGAGCGAAGCTATTCTTCCGTATCGCTTCCGGCGGCGGTTCTCACGGTGATACCGTTTACTTCCACACTGCCGTCAAGGGCGATGACAAGGCATTCCCGTCCGTCTATGCTGCGGGTCTCAATCAAATCTGTGCGTTCCGGTTTCACCTTGATTACCACATCGGGCATCTTGACTTCAAAAGTCCTGGTATTCATCACATTATTCATGAGCAGGGAAGTGCTCTCTCCGGCAGTTTCGTCGTAATGTCTGTCAAATTCGGAGAGCTTGTCATTGGCCACACCGCTGTCTGCCAGGATGGTTTTGACTTCGTTTTTGTCCAGGACAATAGGTTCGGGAGATTCTTTGTGCTCCTGGGCCAGCTCCGTGATCCGGTCATGAATATTTTTCACCATCTCAATACCGCAGTCCTCGCCCAGGGTATCCTCTATCAGGGCCTGGAAGGTTTCTTTCTGGCTGTCGGCGGACATGGGCAGCGGGCATCCCAGCAGCTCTTCAACAAAGGTATCCCGCAGTTCTTCCGAGTTCTTGGAGTAATAGAGGACACTATGGACATCCGAGCCTCTGTCGTTGAACGCGGGAAAGAGGAAACCGGTTTCGGGAAGAGAGACCACCCAGTCCCGGTTGCGGTTGTGGAAGGTGTTTTCCGCCGCATCATAGCTTAATCCCGGCTTGGACAGTTCCACCGGGCAAATGCAGGACAATATGTATTCATAGATCTCGTCGGAGGCATCCTCCATCTCAATGCCGTCAGTAGTTTTGCCCGGGACGTCATATACATCATGAATCACCAGAATCAGATAATTTCCCACATATTCATAGTGCTCGATGATGCGGTCGTAATACTCCTCCAATAAGGCGTCATCCTTTAATTTGCTGTCCCGCAGACGCATCAGAAATTCGTGGGCATTGGGGGCGGCATTTTCTTCCGCGCCATCCGTCTGGGCCTGGGCGGCCATTTCCAGTGCCAGGGGAAATTCCAGGGTCAGCAGGTTCCTGCCCAGGGTACCGGAGAGGACCTTGCGCAGAAGCTCAAAATATTTGAACATTTCCTCCTCGGGAAGAGCCAGAAATGCCTGTTTCAGTTCCGACTTTTTATTTTTCTCCCCGTCCACATAACAGCCGCAGATCCGGGTGATGGAACAGTTCCTGGGGGTGAACAGTTTTTTGATTTCAGATATATCCTGTTTTGTCATGAAGCTACCTCGTTTATTATTTCTTTTTCCGAACGGTTACAGTATATAACAAAATTTGTGGATGGGCAAGTCCATAAATGGGTTGTGATCGGAGAATTCTTGTGTTACTATTATTCATGACGGAAACGAAACGGCAAAATACAGAATTTCCGTGAAAACAGATAAGAGAAAGGCGGATCATTCATGGGTAAAAAAGAGGACGGGAAGGCAGGCGGAAAAGGATTTATTGCGGAATTTAAAAAATTAAATTACGGCAACTTCATTACGGCGATTATCAATTTCCTGATTACTGCGCTGGCGATCTTCTGTCTGATCAAGGGGATCAATGCCATCGGAGAGAAGGTAAAGAAAAAGGAGGAGGCGCCGGCGGCACCCACCACAAAGAAGTGTCCCTACTGTCTCAGCGAGATTGCTCTGGAGGCTACCCGATGTCCTCATTGTACTTCCCGGATGGATGAAGATGACTAAATGAGTCAATAAATTGACGGCGAATAACGGTAGAGAAATGAACTTATTAGAGAATGATTTTGTTTGTAAAAACGTTTAGAGGACATTGGCGATGAAAAGAAAATGGATATGCATTTTGGCGGGGCTGGGGATTTTGGCGGCTTTAACGGGCTGCGGGGCGGCAGGGGAGAGAACCCAGGGTGCCATGCAGCTGATACAGAGTCTGGATTACCAGGGAGCGCTGGAGCAGCTGGATCTGGCAGAGGAAAACGGAGAAAATACCAGACTGGTCAATCGGGCCAGAGGCATTGCCTGTATGGGTCTGACCGATTATGCCCAGGCGGAAGCGTATTTTGAGGAGGCTTTGGGGGGCAGTAACGGTCTGGTGCAGAATGTGGATTTTGACCTGAACTATTATCTGGCGGCTGCCTATACGAAAAACGGACGTTACAGCGAAGCGGAGGGAATTTACGACGCCGTGCTGGCATTGCGGCCGAATGAGAAGGATGCTTATTTCCTGCGGGGAAATGTGCGGCTGGCACAGGGAAACTATGAGACGGCAAAGGCGGATTTCGATAAGGCGGCTGACATGGATCCCAGGAATTATGACAGGCTTATTGAGATATACCAGGTGCTGGATTATTATGGCCACGGGGAGGACGGCCAGGATTATCTGCGCGCAGCCCTGGAAGCCGGGGATAAGGAGATGGATAAGTATGCCAGCGGACGGATCTATTACTACCTGGGGGAGTATCAGAATGCCTATCTGGATTTGGAGGAGGCCAGGGAAAAGGGAGGCGTGGAGAGCTATCTCTATCTGGGCAGAGCATATGAGGCCACGGGAGACTACAATTACGCAGTCAATGTCTACAACAGTTATCTGGAAAAAAACGAGGGAAATGCGGAATTGTATAATCAATTGGGCCTGTGCGAGATGACGAGGGGAGAGTACCGGAAAGCGCTGGAGGCGTTTCAGGCGGGGATGCAGCTGGAGAATACGACGATGATGCAGACGCTGGCCTTCAATGAGATTGTGGCTTATGAGCATCTGGGAGAGTATACACAGGCGTATCTGCTGATGGGAAATTACCTGAACACCTATCCTGATGACGAACAGGCCAGGAGGGAATATGAATTTCTTTCGACAAGATAAAAAAGAATGCTTCGCATTCTTGCGAGATTTGCTTCGCAAACTCGTGATTCCATGTCCGTCTGGCGATGGACTTTTCTATAAAGTAACAAAAACAAAACCACCGGCATGCGCCGGCGGTTTTGTTTTTAGAAGCGGTTAAGCTACTACAGTAACATTCGTAGCACGAATTTTGCTGCTGTTCTGAGGATCGCACTCTGTGTCAAAAGTAACCTTCTGTCCTTCTTCCAGAGACTTGAAGCCGTCAGCGTTGATAGCGGAGAAATGTACGAAAACCTCTTCTCCTGTGGCATCATTTGTAATGAAGCCATACCCCTTCTGTGCATTAAACCATTTTACTGTACCGTTATTCATGTTGGTACCTCCTTTATATGTTGTGAAATGTTAATGGGATTCTAAACCATGTGCAAAAAAATCACATATTTTTGTAAACCATCATAAAAAGTGACAATGACTTACAAAAATATGTGAGTTCAATGACTTTCATTTAGAATACGGTTGCAGTATACCACTACCTTATGAGATATGTCAACCTATTTTTTTGAAAAAAATGCATATCATTTTCTGGAAAGGGAAAACTTGGTAGATAAACAGGCAAAAAGGAGGTATTTTGACATGATTTTGACTGTAATGTGGTTGATGACAGCATTGGTCATCGGATTTATGGTAGGAAGAATTTCCATGTATGGGTCATGGGACACGGACGAGGAAGGGATCGAAACGGAGAAGGGAGAGGCTTCGGCGGAAGTAAGGAGCAGAAAACGGCGGCACGGTCCGGAGGACAAGGGGCAGTTCTGGTCTGTGGGAAGTCCTCTGTCCGGAGAAGTGATCTTCCAGGAAGAAGGAGACCGTCCTACTGTAGTCATCCATCCGGACGAGGGAAGGCTCTATGCGCCGGCAGACGGAAGGATCACCAGACTGTTTCCCATGGGGAATTCCTTTCTCTTTACCACGGACTTCGGTGCGGAGCTGTATATTCAGGCAGGGGCTGTGGGCGACGAGCTGCTGTCCGGATATTACCGCCCCAGGGTACTGCAGAATGAGGTGGTAGGAAAGGGGAAGCTTCTCCTGGAATTCGACAGGGAAGGACTGGAGGCGGAGGGCATATCCGCAGAGGTATCTGTCTGTGTGGAACATTGCTTTTTCGGCAGTGAGATCAGAATGGCCGCCGGGGAACATGTGGCCGCCGGGGAGGAGATTCTGCAGGTGAGAGAGCCTATGGCAGAGCCTGCGGTGACCGCGGGATGAAGGAAGGCGTGGGAAAAGTATCATTTTGGAACGGATTTTGTGAGTGGCAGTAATAAATCTCTTGACAAATACCCCACAGGGGTATATCCTGCTATTAGACGGATATACCCCTGTGGGGTATCTTTGGCTATAAAATACAAAATGTTTCATAACGGAATGCAAAAAATGAGGAAAATATGGAAAGGATAGAACGCTTATGGAAGGAGACAATAATACAAAATGCGAACAGGCATGCTGTTGTCATCAGAAAACCACGCCCCGTCAGGAGAGTGAGCTGAAACAGCTGAAAAACCGTCTCAACCGGATCACGGGACAGTTAAACGGGATCGGGAAGATGCTGGAGGAGAACCGTTACTGCGGAGATATTCTCATGCAGGTGGCTGCCGCGGAGAGTGCGCTGCAGTCCTTTGCATATCTGATCTTACAGGAACATATGGAGACCTGTGTGGTGGAAGAGATCAGGAAGGGCAATCTCGCCGTGGTGAAAGAAGCGGTGGAGTTGATGAAAAAATTGAAATAAATAAAAGTCTGAGAAAGGATGCTATATAATTATGAAGAAACGGTATCACATATCCGGGATGACCTGCTCAGCCTGCTCGTCTCATGTGGAAAAAGCGGTCCGGAAACTGGAGGGGGTGGACGCGGTTTCCGTGAATCTGTTGACAGAAACTATGGACGTCAGCTATGAGGAAGCAGTGCTTGGCGGGGAGGAAATTGAAGCTGCAGTGGAGAAAGCGGGATATGGGGCGTCTTTGATTATAGGAGGCGCTAATGGCCGTGCAGGCGGCGGAGGGCGGACGCGAAGTGCCGGGACCCGGATAGGGCAGTGCAGCGTAAGGGCAGGTGAGGAAGGTGCAGGACAGTGTACTTCCGGAACAGGCGCGGATCGGTGCAGGGCGGACGGCAGAGAAGAAACCTGCAAAACGGAGATAGACCAGAATAGTCAATGCAGCATGGGAGCCGATAAAGAGGAGCTGCGTGACGGGGAGCCGGCAGGTGAGAGAGATTACGTGCCGGGGACAGACCGGGTGGGAGCGAGCCGGTACGAAGCTTCTTCAGGCAGGGACAGCCTGCAGCGCAAGGCCCGTGAGGAGGCGGCTGCAATGAAACAGAGGCTGGGAGTCTCTATAGCCTTTTTGCTCCCGCTGATGTATGTGGCCATGTATCATATGTACAATGAGTGGTTCGGCATTCCCATCCCCGGTTTTGTACATCGTTATTTCCATGGCAATGAGAATGCCATGACCTTCGCCATGACACAGCTGCTGCTGCTCCTGCCGATTGTATACATGAATCGGAAGTTTTTCACAGTTGGGTTTAAGACCCTGCGGCATTTGAGCCCCAATATGGACAGCCTCATTGCCCTGGGAGCCTCTGCGGCGATTGTGTACGGCGTCTTTGCTATGTACCGGATCAGCTTCGGGCTGGGGCACGGCGATATGGCAGTTGTGGAGCAGTATTCTCATGACCTGTACTTTGAGTCGGCAGGAATGATATTGACGCTGATTACGGTGGGAAAGTTTCTGGAGAGCCGTTCAAAGGGCAAGACCAGCGAAGCCATTACGAAGCTGATGGATCTGTCGCCGAAAACGGCCGTTATTCTGGACGCAGAGGGGCGAGAGAGGGAGATTCCCACCCAGGAGCTGTACAAAGGGGATATCTTCCTGGTAAAGCCAGGGAGCCTGATTCCGGCCGACGGGACTGTCATAGAGGGCACATCCAGCGTGGATGAGGCTGCCATCACAGGGGAGAGCGTGCCTGTGGAGAAGCAGGCGGGAGACAGGGTGGTGTCGGCTACCGTGAATAAGGCCGGATTTCTAAAGTGCAGGGCGGACAGAGTGGGGGAGGATACCACCCTGTCGCAGATTATCCGCCTGGTGGAGGAGGCCAGCGCCAGCAAAGCCCCTATCGCCCAGCTGGCGGATAAGGTGGCGGGTGTATTCGTCCCTGTGGTCATCGGGATCGCTTTGGTGACTCTGCTCGTATGGCTCCTGGCGGGGGCGGGGGCGGAGTTTGCCATTTCCACTGCCATCGCGGTGCTGGTGATCTCCTGTCCCTGTGCCCTGGGATTGGCTACACCGGTGGCGATTATGGTGGGCACCGGCGTGGGAGCGGGCCACGGGATCCTGATCAAATCCGGGGAGGCGCTGCAGCAGGCCCGGGAAGTGGATACGGTAGTCCTGGATAAGACGGGCACGATTACGGCAGGCAGGCTCAAATGTATGCAGGTAGGAGTCTGGGTGCAGGATATGTCGGTGGATACCTTTGTGCAGATCGCGGCGGCATTGGAGAAGAAAAGCGAACATCCCCTGGCGGAGGCTGTGGTGGAGCATGCTGCCTCCCTGAAGCTGCATGTGCCCGAGGTGAGAGATTTCCGGGCTGTGTTCGGAAGAGGCGTGGAAGGATCTTTGGCGGAGGCGCTTCCGCCCCGTCCCATGGTGCCCGAGGAGGCCGGCGCCGTATCCGTGGCCAGACTTTCAGGGAGGACAGGAGAGGCCGGCGAAGAGAGTATAGGAGGCAGTGAAACGGGTTCGGACAGCAGGGCCCGGGAGGTCACGTCCGGCGGGCAGGAGGCAGCGCTTGGACGTCTGGATGCGGGAGCAGGGGCCGGAACCCGGTATTATGTGGGCAATCAGGCTTATCTGGAGGAAAAGGGCATCCGTCTGGACACAATGGTACAGCAGGCAATTGATTCTGTCGCAGGGGAAGGCATGACACCGCTTCTGATGGCGGAGGAAGGGCGTTTCCTGGGAATGATCGGGGTGGCCGACGAGATAAAGCCCACTTCCCGGGAAGCCATCCGTAAATGGAAGGAGATGGGAATCCATGTGGTCATGCTCACGGGAGATAACCGGAGGACTGCGGAGGCCGTGCGGCAGCGTCTGGGGATCGAGGAGGTCGTCGCACAGGTGCTGCCCCAGGATAAGGAGAAGAAGATCAGCGCATTGAAGGCGGCAGGGCATAAGGTGGCCATGATCGGCGACGGGATCAACGATGCGCCGGCTCTTGCCGCGGCGGATGTGGGGATGGCCATCGGCGCCGGAACGGATGTGGCCATGGAGAGCGCGGATATCATTTTGATGAAAAGCGATCTTCGGGACGCGGTGACGGCAGTGCGGCTGAGCAGGGCCGTGATCCGCAATATTAAACAAAATTTGTTCTGGGCTTTTTTTTATAATGTAATAGGTATTCCATTAGCGGCCGGAGTGTGGTATCCTATATTTGGGATCAAATTAAATCCCATGTTCGGCGCGGCGGCCATGAGCCTGAGCAGTGTGTTTGTGGTAGGCAACGCGCTGAGACTGAAACGCTTTAAAAGCGGGTTCCGGGCAGAGGGCAAAGAGACAGCCGATTATGCCGGGCCGAAAGAGGGAGGAAGTTATTCCGGAGAGAACGGCGCAGCAGGCGGCATAGGCGACTCGGGAGAGGGAGCGGCGGAAGCGGCAGGTTGTAGTGCGTCAGAGGATGCCCTGTCCCCTTGCCTGGGTGTACGGGAATCGAAAGCGGCGAATGGTACAGCGGAGGATTCCGCGGAAAGGAAGGAAAATATGACGAAAGTTATGACCATTGAAGGAATGATGTGCGGGCATTGCACCGGCAGAGTGCAGAAGGCTTTGGAGGCAGTGGAGGGCGTCGGCAGCGTCGTCATGAGCCTGGAGGAGAAGACCGCTGCCGTGGAGATGAGCGGGGAGGTTGCGGATGCTGTATTGAAGGAGGCAGTGACGCAGGCAGGTTATGAGGTAACTGGGATCACCGTAAAATGACGGTGCGGAGAAAGTGAGAGGAACGAATGAAAAGCAGACTATATTTTGTTTTATTTATTGCTTATTTTGCCATGGTGGCATTTGTCATGTATGTGAACGGCGTGTTTACGGGGGAGGTGACATCCTTTAGCAATCTGATGATCAACGGGATCTTTCTGGGGATCATCGGCGTGCTGTTTATTATATCCATCGCCAGTTTCCTCAGACTGAACAGGCTGACGGATGAACTGGAGGATGCGGCAAAGGATCTGCAGGCCGGGTATAAGGAGGCAGGGAATCAAAATGTGTGGAGTGCGCTCCAGGAGCAGAAGGCGTTTTTCGACGAGAAGAATTTAAAGGATGCCTTCAACAAGTTCCGCATGCGTGTGAAAACCAAGAATCCCTGCGACATCGAAGATTTTATCAATGAGGAGCTGTTGGAGAAGGTGGGGAGCAATTACTACAATTCCGGCATCTCCGGCACCATGACGGGGCTGGGTATCCTGGGAACCTTCATCGGATTGTCTCTGGGCTTAGGGTCCTTCAGCGGGGACGATATTTATACCATTTCCGATAATGTGGGCCCTCTGCTGTCAGGAATGAAGGTGGCATTCCATACTTCTGTATATGGTATTATATTCTCTTTGATTTTTAATTTCGTATACCGGAGCATTATGGCAGATGCCTATGAGAAGCTGGATTATTTCTTAAATGCTTTCCGGCAATGTGCCATGCCGCCGTCTGCGGGAAGCAGCGACGAAAATACGGCGGCCATGCTGGTGTATCAGGCCAATCTGGCGAATTATATGAAGGAGATCCTGGCGCTGGCCAAAGGGGAGGCCCGGGATCAGGCAAAAGCCCTGGATCAGATGTCCCAGGCATTCCTTGGGCAGATTCAGTCCGCCATGAATACGGAATTCAGGGATTTGGGGGCGGCTTTAAAACTGGCAGCCCAGTCCCAGTCCGTCAATGCGGAGAGCAATAAGGCGCTGCTGGATGCGGCGGGAGCCCTAGTGGAATCCAACCGCAGCATGCAGGAGACGATTAATCATATGCTGGAACGTCAGGAAATGTTTGCAGAGACGTTAAAAAAGCAGCAGGAAGAGCTGACGGGCGCTTGTGAGGAGATCAGCCGCGATGTGAGCACCCAGCTCCATACCTTTGAACAGATGAGGGGTATCTATGAGAACAAGAACTAGAAGAAGAAACAGGGAGGCATTCGGAGAACACAGCTACTGGCAGTCCTACTCGGATATGATGGCCGCGCTGCTGCTGATCTTCGTGCTGATCATTGCCATCACCCTGGCTATTTATAAACAGAAGACCGTGGATCTGGAGCAGTCCCAGAACTCCCTGGGGGTGGCCAGACAGGAATTGGAGGCAGCCAAAAAGGATCTGGAGGATGCCAAAGCCGATCTGGAGGAATACCGGGCGGCCATCGAGCAATCCAACAAGGAGCTGGCGGATTCCCTGGCGGAACTGCAGCAGGCCTATGCAAACGCTGCCCTGACCCAGGATGAACTGAACAAAGCCTATCTGGAGATCGAGAATGCCAGAAACGAATTGACCGCTACCAAACAGGAACTGGAGAATATCGTGGGTATCCGGACGGACATCATCGGGGCGCTGCAGTCCGCGTTCAATAATTCCACCATGAGTGTGGATGCCCAGACCGGATCCATTACCTTCTCTTCCGACGTACTATTTCCGTACGGCAGCGCCGCGCTGTCTGCAGCCAGCCAGAGTACTTTAAAGGAGATTATCCCCATGTATCTGGATGTGCTGCTGCAGGATGATTTCCGCGACTATATTGCGGAGATCATTATTGAGGGGCATACGGATACGGACGGCAGCTACGAGATGAATATGGAGCTTTCACACGGAAGAGCCTATTCTGTGGCAAAATTCTGCATGGACCCCAAAAACGGTCTGGCGGAGGACAAGATCGATCAGCTTAGAGGGCTTCTGACCGTCAACGGACGTTCCTATAGCAACCCGATTTATACGAAAGATGCTGCCGGAAACTCTACTCAGGAAATCGACATGGCCGCCTCCAGGCGTGTGGAGATCAAGTTCCGGCTCAAGGAAGACGAGATGATCGAGAAGATCGCGCAGGTGCTGCAGCAGTAGAGCGCGTCTGTGCACAGGTATGCGCAGGGAAGCGCAGTATGATCTGGTTTTGGCAGGCGGGAGTGCAGGGGACAGGACTTTAATAACGATGATTTACAGAGATTTCCGGATCATGGCAGTCTGATCCGGAAATTTTCCTGTTACGTTCTCAAAAACTTTATACTTTTTTAATTGCTTTCTGTGAAAAAGGTGTTATATTAGTTGTAGAACAGATGCAAGGGAACAGTAATCCCGTTTTTCCCCACACGACATCCGAAAGATGGCTGGCAGCGCCGGCCGGGATGTCGGTGTACGGCGCGGCGTTTTCCTGCTTGATTCATAAAAAGAAGGAGGTATCCCATGAATATACAGAAATTTACACAGAAATCCATGCAGGCCGTGGAAGGCAGCCAGAAGCTGGCATATGAATACGGCAATCAGGAGATTGAACAGGAGCATCTCCTCTATAGCCTGCTGACTGTGGAGGACAGCCTGATTCTGAGGCTGATAGAGAAGATGGAGATCCAGAAGGAGCATTTCGTCAGCCGCGTGGAGCAGGCCCTGGCGAAACGGACCAAGGTGCAGGGCGGCAATGTATTTGTAGGGGCGGATCTGAATAAAGTCCTGATCAGCGCAGAGGACGAGGCGAAGTTACTGGGAGACGAATATGTATCCGTTGAGCATCTCTTCCTTGCCATGCTTAAATATCCAAACCGGGAGATCGCGCAGATCTGGAAGGAATACGGTATCACCAGAGAACGTTTCCTGCAGGCGCTGTCTACCGTGCGGGGGAATCAGCGGGTCACCAGCGACAATCCGGAGGCTACTTACGATACGCTGGAAAAATACGGCCAGGAGCTGGTGGAGAAGGCGAGAAACCAGAAGCTGGATCCTGTAATCGGCAGGGATACGGAGATCCGCAACGTGGTCCGGATCCTCTCCCGGAAGACGAAAAATAACCCGGTCCTCATCGGAGAACCCGGCGTGGGCAAGACCGCGGTGGTGGAAGGGCTGGCCCAGCGGATCGTCCGGGGAGATGTGCCTCAGGGATTGAAGGACAAGAAGATATTCGCGCTGGATATGGGAGCCCTGGTGGCAGGAGCCAAATACAGGGGAGAATTCGAGGAGCGTCTCAAGGCTGTGTTGGAGGATGTGAAGAACAGTGACGGCCAGATCATCCTCTTTATCGACGAGCTGCATACCATCGTGGGAGCAGGCAAGACAGACGGGGCGCTGGACGCCGGAAATATGTTAAAGCCCATGCTGGCCAGGGGCGAGCTTCATTGTATCGGCGCTACCACACTGGATGAATACAGGCAGTATATCGAGAAGGACGCGGCTCTGGAGAGACGTTTCCAGCCCGTGATGGTGGAGGAGCCTACCGTGGAGGATACCATCTCTATCCTGCGGGGCATCAAGGAGCGCTATGAGGTTTACCACGGCGTGAAAATCATGGACAATGCCCTGGTCAGTGCGGCAGTGCTGTCCAACCGTTACATTTCGGACCGCTTCCTGCCGGATAAGGCCATTGATCTGGTGGATGAGGCCTGTGCTTTGATCAAGACGGAGTTGGACAGCATGCCGACAGAGCTGGATGAACTGCAGCGCCGGATTATGCAGATGGAAATCGAAGAAGCCGCTTTGAAAAAAGAAGATGACCGATTGAGTCAAGAACGTCTGGCAGATCTCCAGAAGGAGCTGGCGGAAGAAAAGGAACGCTTTGCTTCCAGGAAGGCGCAGTGGGACAATGAGAAGGCATCCGTCGATAAGCTGTCGAAATTGAGAGAGCAGATCGACGCCGTGAACAGTGAGATTCAGGTGGCCCAGATGGAAGGGAACCTGGAGAAAGCGGCAGAGCTGAGCTACGGAACACTGCCTGCCTTGAAAAAGCAGCTGGAGCAGGAGGAACAGACCGGGGCCACCGATCTGTCCCTGGTCCATGAGAAGGTATCCGATGAGGAAATCGCCCGGATCATCTCCCGCTGGACGGGCATTCCCGTGACAAAGCTGACGGAGAGTGAACGAAATAAGACTTTGCACCTGGATGAAGAACTGCACAGGAGAGTCATCGGCCAGGACGAAGGGGTTACCAAGGTTACGGAGGCCATCATCCGTTCCAAAGCAGGCATCAAGGATCCTACCAAGCCCATCGGTTCCTTCCTGTTCCTGGGACCTACGGGCGTGGGTAAGACGGAGCTGGCGAAATCGCTGGCAGCCTCACTGTTCGACGATGAGAACAATATGGTCCGCATCGATATGAGCGAATACATGGAGAAATATTCCGTGTCCAGGCTCATCGGAGCGCCTCCCGGATATGTGGGGTATGAAGAAGGCGGGCAATTGACTGAGGCAGTCAGGAGGAAGCCATATAGCGTGGTGCTCTTTGACGAGATCGAGAAGGCCCATCCGGATGTTTTCAATGTCCTGCTGCAGGTGCTGGATGACGGCAGAATTACCGATTCACAGGGCAGGGCCGTGGATTTCAAGAATACCATCCTGATCATGACATCCAATATCGGCGCGGGATACCTGTTGGAAGGTATCGGGGCTGACGGCCAGATCGCACCGGAGGCGGAGGAGCAGGTGATGAATGACCTGCGCGGTCATTTCCGCCCCGAGTTTCTGAACAGGTTGGACGAGACCATTTTGTTCAAACCGCTGACCAGGGAAAATATCGGCGGCATCGTGGAGCTGATCATTGCCGATCTGAACAGGAGACTTTCTGACAAAGATCTGAATCTGGAGCTGACAGAGGCGGCGGAGGCATTCATCGTAGAGAATGCCTATGACCCGGTATACGGCGCCCGTCCGCTGAAGCGGTATATCCAGAAATATGTGGAGACGCTGACAGCGAAGCTGATTTTGTCTGACGGGGTATCCCAGGGAGACACTGTGCAGATTGATGTAAATGACGGCGCGCTGACGGCTGCTGTGAAGGTGTGACTAGAATTAAGAGAGTCTGTTTTTGGTAAGCGAAAATAGAGAGGGAATGGGGCATACGGTAACCCTATTCCCTTTTTTGATTTTTGCTTTTCAGCCGGGAGCAGATTTCCCGTGCGTAACCTTTATGAAGGATCAAAGCTGTACTTTCGCCAGAATGGCTTCCTGCAGAACCTGGGAAAAGTTGATACCCTATCATGATCACATTATAACACGTAATAATACGTGTGCCAACTGCGGCCAAAAATATATTAAAATCTTTTTAAGAAATACATAAAGTTATCATCATAGTTTCCTAAGATTTTTCCCGTATAATAAATCGCAGAAAGGATGTGTCAGGTCTCTGAGCCGGGATGCGGCAAAAGGGCGGTCCGGCACGGAAGAATCGGAGGAGGAGAGAATCGTATGGAAACAAAACAAAGCGGAAAACGGAAAATACGGCTTATTTTCTTTTGTATTGAGGTAGTGATCATTCTGATCATGCTGGGAATCCTGTACCTGGTGATGAGCCATACCAGCGAGGGCCCCAGGATGGCGGAGCTGGATCCGGAGGTTCTGGAGATTCATGAGGATATTCAGCAGCTGAAGGAAGAGGGCGGCACCATGAGAGGCTACCGCAATATCGCCCTCTTCGGGCTGGATGCGGAGACGGACAATCAACTTTTCAAGAGCAGCCACAGCGACAGTATCATGATTGCCAGCGTGAATCTGGATACCGGGGAGATCAGATTGGTCAGTGTGTATCGGGATACATATCTGAATCTGGGAAACGATAAGTACTGGAAGGCTACGCAGGCTTATTTTACCGGCGGCGCGGAGCAGGCGGTCAAGATGCTGAATATGAATCTGGATATGGATATCACGGATTTTGCAGCAGTGGGCTATAAAGGGCTTCGGGATGTGATTGACGGACTGGGCGGCATCTATATCGACGTGGACGAGGTAGAACTGCAGCATATCAATAATTATCAGATCGGTGTATCCAGCGTGCTGAAATGCGAGTATATACCGGTAAAGGAAACGGGATACCAGCTTCTGGACGGCCTGCAGGCCACCGCCTATTGCAGGATCCGCTACGGAGGCGGAGAGGACTACAAACGTACCGCCCGCCAGCGCGAAGTGCTGAAGGCGTTGGAAGAGAGAGCCAAAGAAACGGATTTGATGACGTTGACCAAGGTGTTCAATGACTGCATCGGCAATATCTATACCAGCCTGGATTCCACGGATATTCTGGAACTGCTGGCGGATATCGGGAAATACAGCATCGTGGAAGAGGGCGGATTCCCCAAGGAGGATCTGCGCACCGCCGGCAATATCGGTGCAAAAGGAAGCTGTGTCATTCCCATGGATCTGGAGTCCAATGTAGTATGGCTGCACCAGTTCCTGTTCGGAGATGAGGGTTATACAGTTACAGAGAGCGTGAAGAGCTGCGGAAAGCAGATCGAGGAGGATACCTCCCGCTATCTGAAAAAATGACGGAAGTGCGGAATAGGGATATGCATTTTCAGAGCAAAAATCGTACCATAGAGATATGGCACAGGAAGGGGGAGCTTATGCTGCCGAAAGATCCTGTCATGCTGCTTAGCTTTGTCAATATGAAACTGCGGGACTTTTATACAAGCCTGGATGCGCTCTGTGAGGAGATGGATGCGGACAGGCAGGGGATCGTGGAGAAATTAGCCGGAATCGGATACCGCTATGACGAAGATAGAAATCAGTTTGTATAGAATTACGGCCGGTTGTACATTTGTGCAGCTGGCTGTTTTTGTATGCATATGGGCACCCAAAGCGCCAAAGCGCTTGGAAATATGTCAGCAGAGGCTGACAGGTGCCCGGCGTGCGAGTAGTGGAGGAAGGCATTCCTATGCTCAATCAAGAAAGGATTGTGCTGCAAGGGATATTCAGATACGGATTCCTATAAATTTACGCAAAAGAAGCTCGAAAAGTATCACAATACATATTGTATTTTTCCTTTATATTTGGTATGATTTAGCAGATAGAACCATTTACATGCTATATACAGTATAATTTGGAGGAGCTAACAATGGCAAAGAAACGTAACATTATTGTAGGGCAGTCCGGCGGACCTACTGCCGTCATTAATTCCAGCCTGGCAGGCGTATACAAGACTGCCAAAGAGAGAGGCTTCCATAAGGTATATGGAATGCTTCACGGTATTCAGGGATTTCTGGATGAGCAGTATGTGGATCTGGCTACCCAGATTCATTCCGACATGGACATTGAGCTGCTGAAGAGAACACCTTCCGCATTCCTGGGATCCTGCCGCTATAAGCTGCCGGAGATTCATGAGAATTCCGAGATTTATGAGAAGATTTTCCAATTTTTGGACAAGCTCCAGATCGAAGCATTCATTTACATTGGCGGAAATGATTCCATGGACACCATCAAGAAGCTGTCCGACTATGCGATTATCAAGGGACATACCCAGAAATTCCTGGGCGTACCCAAGACCATTGACAATGATCTGGCTCTTACGGACCATACGCCCGGTTTCGGAAGCGCCGCTAAATATATCGCCGCTTCCACCAAGGAGATCATCCGTGATGCTTTGGGCCTGACATATAATGACAAGGAAGCCATCACCATCCTGGAGGTCATGGGACGTAATGCAGGATGGCTTACCGGTGCAACTGCTCTGGCCAGGACGGAGGAGTGCGAAGGCCCCGACCTGATCTATCTTCCCGAGGTTGTGTTCGATATTGACAAGTTCCTGAAGCATGCCACAGAGCTGCTGAAGAAGAAGGAGTCCGTCGTGATTGCGGTTTCCGAGGGAATCAAACTGGCCGACGGCAGATATGTCAGCGAACTGTCCGGCGGCGCGGATTATGTGGACGCATTCGGCCACAAGCAGCTTCAGGGTACTGCGGCTTATCTGGCCAACTTCCTGCGTGCGGAGACCGGCTGCAAGACCAGAAGCATCGAGTTTTCCACCCTGCAGAGAAGCGCTTCCCATATGGCTTCCCGTGTGGACGTGGACGAGGCATTCATGGTAGGCGGCGCTGCGGTGAAGGCTGCGGATGAGGGAGACAGCGGCAAGATGGTAGTTATCGATCGTGTGGCGGATGATCCTTACATGAGCGCTGCAGGTATTTACGATGTGCATCGCATTGCCAACAATGAGAAACTGGTTCCCCGCAACTGGATGAACAAGGAAGGAAACTATGTAACAGACGAGTTTATCAACTATGTGGAGCCCCTGATTCTGGGCGATTACCAGCCATTTATGGTAAACGGTCTGCCTCAGCATCTGGTATTGAAGAGGAAATAATCGTTTTAGGACATGGAGAAAAAGAAAGCCTGCTGTTCTTCGGGTTTGAAGGGGAACGGCAGGCTTTCCTGTTTTGTATTATGCGAAAGTCCGTCTCCGGACGGACTTGGAATCAGTAGAGCGCCCAAAACACTTATTCATGACAGCGGTATTAGGACTGCGGCAGCCCTTATTCACAGCCCTCCGGTTTCCTTGCCGCAAAGGCTATCTCCTGTTCCAGACAGTCGGGAATGGGGGTGGCGCTGTTACGCAGCCTTTGTCTGAGAACTTCAAGCTTATGTACGCGCTGGCTGTTCAGAATCTTCTGGCGGCTGAGGAGCTCGGAGAACATGGGATTCTGTTCCAGTGTACTATCGATGGAAGCAGGGAACGGACAATACATAAACAGGATTCTGCGGGCTACCTTATTCAGTCTGGCCGAACCGTTGCCCTCATAAAGAACCCATGTGATGTAATCCCGTACAAACATCTCCTTGAAGCTGTTCTTCGCCCGAATCAGACTGGTTTGCAGTTTTTCTTTCATATCCTTGGTCAGCTCATTATTTTTCTTATAAAACTGCATAAAATCAAAATATTCACTGGTGAGGGAGGGCTCTGACACATCGTTCCAGCGTCCGCTCTGGATACGCTTGCACATCTCCCAGCGGAATTCGCCGGTCATGCGCACCATGGCGGTGTCCAGATTTTCCATATAAAATATGGGAAGGATCATACGGCTGGGACTGTTGCGCTTCTTGCCTTCGATTTCCTGCCATAGTGAACCCCGGATCCCCGCATTGGGCATGAGGATAATATCCGGCAGATACTCCACATGGATGGGCTCCCGATTCATGGACTGGTATGCCTCATAATCGATGGTTTCCCTATAAAAGGCGGAAAAGTCGATTTTCTTTAACATATTTAATGCACTGCTGATTCTCTCAGGTGTGATAAAGGAGGTATTCAGATCCTTCAGCACATTTTCTGAGGTAAACAGCGGACAATAAGCAGGTATCCGTCCAAAGGTCACCTTATTGGCGCTGGGGAACAGATTCTGGAGCTCGTAGCGCACCTTCTCCAGGGAATTATTTTCCAGGGCGGTCAGCTCTGCGGCAGAGAGAGTCCCCTTTCTCTTCTGCTGATAAAGGAAGTCGTCAAAATCCTCATCCAGTTCGCTGCGGCTGGGATTTTTCTCTCCATTGTAAATAGCCATCAACCAGTCATAGAAGGTATAGACGCCGGATTGTCCCGATGCGTTCATAAAGCAGGCCAGACGGTAGAGGATGATGCAGTTGTCCTCTCCTGCAAGCTTCTCATCCACATATCCGAAATAGAGAAACATGCGTACGGGAACCGGCAGATCGGAAACGGAAAGGGAGCGCTCAAATACCTCCGAATAGAGAAGATGGAATTCCTCCGTCAGGGTCCTGCGCAGACGGCTGCAATCATCGTTTGTAGAGCTTTTATCCGAGGCGGCCTTGTATAGGGCCACATGCTCCCGAAAGGAGAGTTCCTTGTCTCTGTCCAGTCCGGCAAAATCCAAAATCGTATCCAGAGAACCTTCCAGCTGCCGGAGAATATCCGAATCAGAGCTTTCCTCTGTGCCGGATACCTTGTCAGGGCGGGCGAGTGTCTCTACCTTTTTCCGGAAAGACTCCACCCGGGGCAGAGCCTGGGATTCCGGTGAAAGACTGTATTCTTCAGGAAGGCGCAGCGTCTGTTCTATGCTGTCATAGAGTTCGCCCGATTCCTGCCCGGTCTGGCAGAGGCGGTAGTAGAGCTTGGTCAGGCTGTCGAACATGTCATTTCCGGACGGATTGAAGTAACAATTGACAATCTTGGAACGATACTGCGCCTGGGCATCCAGTACACGGTATGTCTTGTAAAGATCCAGAGAACCTTTTCTAAGCACACCCAGGGACAGCCCCGGCTCCTGCAGCAGGATATTGGAATTCTCGCCCCGATAGACACGCTGCAGGGAAAAATAATATTTATTCAGCCATTCGTCAGGGGTTTCCTCCAGGCATGGCTGAATTTCTTCTACCTCTGCCGGAATGCGGGACTGGATATTATATTGGCTGCACAGGCTGCTGTACAGCTCGCAGTCTGCCTGGAGCTTCCGGTAGAGCGCCGCGCTGTTTACTTCCGACAGGGAGTTTTGCTCCAGCATGGCGTTAAACTGACGGAACAGGGACAAAACAAAGAGCTTCGCGATATTCTGGTGCTTCTGCAACAGATAATCCAAAGCATCCATGCCGGTGAGAGGATAGGGCATCAGTGTGGTATCTTCCAATGCGGTGTAATCCAGAAAGTGAATATCGGAGCAGATCTCACAGATGCCGGCTACATCACCTGTCCCTATTTGATAGGCTCCTCCCGGACAGCGGACGTTCACGCACCCCTGGGTGATGAGATATAATGTAGTCATGGGCTGTGAGAAGCTGCAGAGAGGTTTTGATTTTTCAATTGTAAGTGCTGCCATAGTTCTTCTTCCTTTCGATCAGAGATTGTTTCCGGGGATTTTGCGAACCAGGGAGGAAGGCGCCTGGAGTTGATTGTCCCGGATACCTGTTTTTATAATAGAATCAAAAGGCGGATTCTATAAGAGTCTGTTCCATACGCATCAACACATTGCGCTCCGGCGCATATGGAATCAGAAGTTGACTGGGTGCCTTTCTGAATCAACATTATAACACAAAAAAGGAAGAACTGACAACCCGGAACCGGGAATATGTAAGTGAGCTTTTTTCATCGGGAAAAGGCATTCTTTCCCGCGTAGATTCATATATTGCATCAAGGTAATTACAAGGATTGCGATTTATATGAAAAAGATGACGGCGGCAGTTTTGCTATTTGATATAGTGGCGGGATTGCTTTTTTTGGGTTTATACGGGCTGCAAAGCCGGAGTGTGGCAGCAGACAGCGGTATGGTTCGGACTGTGGAGGGCGGGGATATTTTAGAGACGGAGGATGTGAAGAAAATTGCGATTACCTTTGACGACGGGCCGCATCCCAGCTATACGGCGCAGCTGCTGGACGGATTGAAAGAGAGGGGGATACATGCTACCTTTTTCGTGACCGGGGAACATGCGGAATTACATCCGGATATTATCGAAAGGATGTTCGAAGAGGGACATCTGATCGGGAATCATACATACAGTCATATCCAGCTGACCAAGAATAACCGGGAAAAATTCAGGGATGAGCTGATCAAGACCAATGAAATTTTAAAGGAGATCACCGGGGAGGAAGTGCAGTATGTACGGCCTCCCTACGGTTCCTGGGACAAAAGCTTTGAGAAAGAGCTGAATATGTTTCCAGTGCTCTGGACCGTGGATCCGTTGGACTGGAGCTCCCGGAACGTGGGGCGGATTACAGAGAAAATCGTCAGCAAGACAGGGGAGAATGACATTATTCTGATGCATGATTACTATGACACTTCCGTGACGGCGGCGCTGAAAGCCATTGACGAACTGTTGGATGAGGGGTATACCTTTGTGACGGTGGAGGAAATTTTGTTTGACTGAGTATATGGTGTCTCCGAACCCCTGTGTTATCGTTGCAGATTTTGACAATAATGCAAAAACTGTAACGATAACTATGGGCCTTTTTTGGAAAACATGGTGTATTTTTACGCACGGAGCCTGGATTATGCACTCAGCATCTGCAGAATCGGAAAGCTAGAATGCAATTTTATGATGCGGGAGGGGAATTTTTAATCTATCCTGGATTGTTTTGAAATGACGGGGCGGTTTCCAACCATATCCGTTCCTGAAAAAGATCAAACTGAATAATGCTTATCTGTTCAAAACTTATGGCAGGTGGGAGCATCGGCCTGCCATATCTAAAGAAATCTTTATAGTTCTTACAGTTTCCTCTTTATACCTCCTCTTTATACTGAAATCATCAAATGAAAGCATGACACGCTGAATTCATGACAGGAGGAGGGACATCCTATGTGGCAATTTTTAAGAGAATACCTCAGTGCTCCGGACACGATCGGAGCCATTGCACCCAGCAGCAGACATCTTGCGGCGTCCATGACGGCTTCTATTGATTTCGAGAAAGCGCGCTGCATTGTAGAATACGGGGCGGGGACGGGCGTATTTACCAGAGAGGTGGCAGCAAGAAAAAGGCGGGACACGACTTATATTGTAATCGAACAGAATGATTGTTTTTATGAGATGCTTCGGAAACAGTTTCAGGGAATGCCGGGAGTGGTGCTGATTCACGGAGATGCCGGAAATGTATGCAGCTTCTTAAGAGAACAGGGGTTTAAGCATGCGGATTATATCATTTCCGGTCTGCCGTTTACATCTCTTCCCCGGCAGGTGTCCCGCAGAATACTGTCGCAGACGCAAAAGGCCATCGGAACCGAAGGCGTATTTACCACATTTCAGTATACACTGCTGCGGAAACACTTTCTGGAACAATATTTCAATATCCAGAAGATTGTACGGGTCTGGCGAAATCTCCCCCCGGCATATGTGCTGCACATGAAACTAAAATCCTGCCATGCAGGGCAGATTTCCGCGGATGATGCGGTGTGAAACAATATCAGGAGGTGGTGTTATGTGGTGTGTCTATTTTCTTACCTGTGTGCTGCTCCCTATATGTGTTCCGGTGCCGGAAACGGCAGTGGTACTGTGGGGAACCAGACAGATTGGCAGCCTGGGAGCCTTTACCCTTGGGGTCACAGGCTCCGTGCTGGGATTGGCAATCATGCATTCCTTATCTTCCCTGATTGTACATCGTATTTTTAAAGGAAAAAAAGAGAGGCGGCAGCTTGCGTGGCTGCAGC
>CAJUCE010000038.1:40655-46286 GCA_910584865.1 uncultured Acetatifactor sp. | reverse complement strand
GAGGATTTGCGGACGCATCATTTAGCGGCCGGAAATTCTCTGCCATTAACTGGTAGTGGCCCGGCTTTCTGCGGAACTGGAATAGGAGGAAACATATGGAAATTTTAGAGTTGAAAAGGCATGCAAATGACGTCCGTAAGGGCATCATAGAGGCGGTACACGGAGCCAGGGCCGGACATCCCGGCGGTTCGCTGTCCGCGGCAGACATTTTTACGTATCTTTATTTTGAGGAAATGAATATTGATCCGAAGAATCCCAAGATGGAGGACAGAGACCGTTTCGTCCTTTCCAAGGGGCATACTGCGCCGGGCCTGTATTCTGCTTTGGCATACAGGGGATATTTTCCGGTGGAGGATTTGCCGACGCTTCGTCATCTGGGTTCATACCTTCAGGGACATCCCTGCATTCAGCATGTACCGGGTGTGGACATGTCTTCAGGTTCCCTGGGTCAGGGGATTTCAGCAGCAGTGGGGATGGCTATGGGCGCCAGACTTTCGGGAAAGGATTTCCGTGTCTATACGCTGTTGGGAGACGGGGAGATCGAGGAAGGACAGGTTTGGGAAGCTGCCATGTTTGCCGGCCACAGAAAGCTGGACAATCTGGTGGTAATCGTGGATAACAATGGGCTGCAAATCGACGGACGTATCGACGATGTGTGTTCTCCGAATCCTATTGACAGGAAATTCGAGGCTTTTAACTTCCATGTGATCAATTTGGAGGACGGAAATGATATGGAGCAGATTCGGGCGGCTTTCGCACAGGCAAGGGCTACCAAAGGCATGCCAACTGCCATCATTGCCCACACACTGAAGGGCAAGGGGGTATCTTTCATGGAGGGAAAAGCAGACTGGCACGGCAAGGCTCCTGATGATGCGGAGTACCAGGTAGCAGTGGCTGACTTGGAGAAACTGGCAGCGGAGCTAAAATAGTCAGCCACGGCTGACTTGGAGAAAACGGCAAGCGAGCTGAATAAGGCAGCTACGGCTGACCTGGAGAAAACGGCAGCTGACATGAAGAAGGCGGTTGCGGCTGACCCGGGGAGAACGAAAGGCAACTGGAAAATAGCAAATGTCCATACAGTACCGGGAAGTATTCCAATGCGAATGGTATTGCAGAGACATCTGCGGAACTGGAATAGAAAGGTAAAATAGAATGGCAGAGGTTAAGAAGATAGCGACCAGAGAAGCATATGGCAATGCTCTGGCGGAGTTTGGGGAAGATTATCCGAATATGGTGGTATTGGACGCCGATCTGGCAACGGCTACCAAGACAGGTGTGTTCAAGAAGAAATATCCGGAGCGGCATATTGACTGCGGTATCGCCGAGGCAAATATGATGGGAATTGCGGCGGGATTGTCTCTGACAGGCAAAATCCCGGTTGCAAGCACCTTCGCCATGTTTGCGGCGGGGCGTGCCTTTGAGCAGGTGAGGAATTCCATCGGATATCCGCATTTGAATGTGAAAATCGGCGCAACCCATGCAGGCATCACAGTGGGCGAGGATGGAGCTTCCCATCAGTGCAATGAGGATATCGCCCTGATGCGGACGATTCCCGGCATGACCATTTTGAACCCGGCAGACGCGGTGGAGGCCAGGGCATGTGTGAAGGCGGCTCTGGATTATGAGGGACCCGTTTATATGCGGTTCGGGCGTGCGGCAGTGCCTGTGATCAACGACAGGGAAGACTATAAGTTCGAAATCGGAAAGGGTCAGGTACTCCGGGAGGGGAAGGATGTGACCATTGTAGCTACGGGGATTTTGGTGAATTCTGCTCTGGAAGCGGCGGAGAGACTGGCTGGGGAAGGCGTGGAGGCAGAAGTGATCAATATCTGCACCATCAAGCCTTTGGATAAGGAACTGATTATTTCAAGTGCGAAAAAGACCGGAAAAGTTGTAACTGCGGAAGAGCACACAATCATAGGCGGGCTGGGCGGCGCTGTCTGCGAGACGCTTTCGGAGGGCTGTCCTGTACCTGTGTGCCGCATCGGCATAGAGGATGTGTTCGGCGAATCCGGTTCCGCTGGGGCGTTGATCGCAAAGTACGGCCTGGACGGCGAGGGCGTTTACCGCAAGGTGAAGGCATTTTTAGCATAAGGGAATACTACGGCGCAGGCCCTGCGGGCACAGATGAGCCGGATAAAAAACTGGCTCTAAAGGAGTTCCATAAAAAATAGATTTGGAAACGGCAGAATGAACAGAAGTGTTTGTCCTGCCGCTTTTTTAGAGAAGAAAGCGTTTTGGTTTTGAAAGTAATGCGGTATTAAAAAATGGTTGAATGAGAGGAGATTTTAATCTAAAAAAATAAATTAACAGAAAATGGGGTGAAGATTCATAATAGACTTTTATTAATTTCACAAACTAAAATATTTTAGAATATCATGACAGTTCGCAAAATGGCATATCAATTTAATAAAATCGATCTTTTTTCCAAAAAACAAAGTTGACTTATCTGTGCAGATGTGTTAGGATGACAAAAGAGCCGCGAAGCGGCTTTCTTTAAATAAATATGAAACACGGAGGATTTGTATGTTAAGCATTGTGGGAGAAGTGAATACGGCAAAATAAATATTGCCGGGCAGAAAATACCTGGAGAAGGTTTTCCTTTTGTTAAAAAAGGGAAGCAAGGGGGAAGTCTGCCCTGATACCGCTGGAAACAGCAGGTATATTTGCCTGAAAGGGTGCTTAACATATTCCAGTAATTCATTATTTTATAAAGAGACGCAGAGGCACAGGAATGTCATTTTTCTGTGTTTGGCGGATGGAATAGGCGAAAGCATGGCTGTATGGCCGTGCTTTTTGCTGTCCGCAGGTCCGTGCAATGTGCCGCTGACGTGACGCATGAGCCGTGATTTGAGCCGGGATTATTTCTGACCGGTTCGTTATGCATAATGCAGCGCATGGCTTCAAATAAGCTCTGCAGTTCCGGAGCATTGATCCGGAAGGTTCCCGGAGAGGGAATGCGTCTCGCCCAGTCTGCTTCTGTGTCGATAATGAAAACCATGGCGATATGCCCTGACAGGCTGACACCATGGTTTTTTGTTCTCTCGATACCGCCGCGATATGTTTTTGTGCGCATTATGCCCAGGGCTGAATATGGAGTGTGCAGCAGTAATGGAGAAAGGATTTCCTGCCTGATTGCGCAGGCCGGCAGGCAGGGATCTGTGTAACCGACTAGAACAAAAACAGTATATGTCCCGGACAGTACCCCAGAGGATTTACGGACGCATCACTTCGCGGCCGGAAATACTCTGCCCATGTTCGGGTACTGGGAGAGACAGATGAGGAACTAAAATAGGAGGTAAGGATGAAGATTATCGAGACGAAAAGACTGTCAAAAACATACCGCAGAGTACGGAAGGGGGAGGGGCTGAAAGAAAGCACCCGCAGTCTGGTGAAGCGGGAGTATGAAGAGAAAGAGGCTGTAAAAGAATTGGATCTGTCAGTGGAAGAGGGGGAATTCATCGGGCTGATCGGTCCCAACGGTGCAGGGAAGGGAGACGGCGGCTTGTCCCTTCGAGGGCAGGGGAGGGAGACAGCAGTGTGTTCCTTTGAGGACAGGAGGAGGGAGACAGCAGCGTGTCCCCCGGGGCAGGAGAGCGAGACGGCGGCGTATCCCCTCGAGGGCAGAAGGAGTGAGCGCAGCCGGCCTGTGGCAGGCAGAAAGGAGACGGGATGAAACATTTTAAAATACTCAAGGCATTATGGAAGATCCGTTTACAGAACCTGATGATGTTCAGGCTGAGGCTCTGGGGGCCGTTTTTTGTAGACGGAAGTCTGTTTCTGGTTCAGCTGGCGGTGTTCAATGTGATTTATGCCAATGTGGATCAGATCGGAAGCTGGGGGCGGGGGGAGATGAGCCCGGGGATGGCGGTCCACGGGGCAGGAACAGTGTGTCTGTTCGGCGGGCTGTACGGCATATGCACTGTGCCACAGGTACAAAAACGAAATAAGAGAGGGAAAAAGGAAAATGAATAAGAACGAAAAAACGGAAATCAGTCTGGAATTTGACAAAATAAAAGTAAAATGGGAGGAATGTACTCTGACGGATGCTGCAAGGAAGGCCATAGCGGATACGCGTCTGATTCTGGCGGATACGGAATTGGCAGCAAGGCTTCGGGAGACTACACAGAGCCGGCAGATGCTTGAAAAATGCGGCACGCCGCCCCTTGTTTCAATGGAGGGCATTCGGGAAACAGTGACAGAGGCAGAGAAGGGGCAATGCCTGACACCGGAGGAGCTTGAGCGGATGGCATTGGCTCTGGTGGCGGTGAAGCGGCTGAAGGATTATCTTGAAAGAGGGAAAATATACGAAATACCGTTGGCATACTATGCGGAGAACCTGGATTCCCTGGAGGAGCTTACAGAGCAGCTCCGGTACCAGATTTGGAACGGGCAGGTCTCGGATAATGCATCGAAGTTGTTGAAAAGTCTTCGGGGAGACATCCTTCGGGCACAGGATAGAATGCGGGAAAAGGCGGAGTCCGTCATGCGGGCCAATAAGGAATGCATGTCAGATCAGTTCAGTACCATTCGGAACGGACATGTGTGCATTCCGGTGAAAAAAGAATACAAGTTTAAAATCAGCGGGATACTTATTGATAAATCTTCCACGGGAAGCACTCTGTTTATTGAGCCTGCCGCGGCAGCCCGGTATTATGATCAGCTGCAGGAGCTGCAGATTGACGAAGAGAACGAGGTCCGCCGTATTCTGTATGAGCTCAGCAGCCTGGTTGCGGAGAGCGCGGATACGATAAGGCAGAATATCGGGATGATGGAGAAGCTGGATTTTATATTTTCCAAAGGCAAACTGTCAGTGTATTATGACGGGAGAGAACCGCAGATTGTGGGAGAAAGGAAAATTTATCTGCGGGGGGCCAGACATCCGCTGATGGATAAAAGTATCTGTGTGCCGCTGGATTTTTCCATGGGGGACGGAATAAACGGAATTGTGATAACAGGGCCCAATACCGGGGGGAAAACCGTGGCGTTGAAAACCGTGGCTTTAAGCTGCCTCATGGCACAGTGCGGATTGCATATTGCCTGTGAGGAGGCGGCGATTTGCATGAACCGCAATATTCTCTGCGATATCGGGGACGGGCAGAGTCTGTCGGAGAATCTGTCCACTTTTTCGGCGCATATCGTGAATGTTCTGGATATTCTGCGGAAGGTGACTCCGGAGAGCCTGGTGGTGATGGATGAGCTTGGTTCCGGAACGGATCCGGCGGAAGGGATGGGGATTGCCGTGGCTATTTTGGAGGAGCTGAAAAAAAGCGGTGCGCTGTTTCTGGTCACTACCCATTACCCGGAGGTGAAGACCTATGCGGAGCGGGAGAAAACCATAGTCAATGCCCGGATGACTTTCGATCGGGAGAATCTGAAGCCCTTATACCAGATGGTGATCGGCGAGGCGGGGGAAAGCTGTGCCTTCTATATTGCAGGCAGACTGGGGATGCCGGCTTCCATGCTGCGGCGGGCTGCAAGGGAGGCTTATGGAGAGGGGAGTATGCAGGAGCGAGGCTTTGGAGAGGGAACTAAAGGAGTAATTGGAGGCGGAACGGAAGAGACGTCTGGCGGCGGAACGGAAGGGGTATCTGGAGGCGGGACGGAAGGAGCGTCTGGCAGCGGAGCGGA
>CAJUCE010000038.1:0-40555 GCA_910584865.1 uncultured Acetatifactor sp. | reverse complement strand
CGGAAGGGGTATCTGGAGGCGGGACGGAAGGAGCGTCTGGCAGCGGAGCGGAGGGGGTATCTGGAGGCGGGACGGAAGGAGCGTCTGGCGACGGAACGGAAGGGGTATCTGGAGGCGGAGCGGAAGGGGCCTTGGAAGATGGAACAGAAGGGGCTGCCAGCAGAAAAACGGAAGGTAGCTTTGGCGGCGGGAACAAAGGAGTCTTGGATGGCAGGATTTCTGGGGCGCATTTTACCGAGCAATCAAACCGGACCGAATGGGATTTTCTGCCGGAAAAGCTGGAAAAGGAAAACGTACCCCGTCTTGTCAGAACAAAAGCCAAAACCGTGAGGAGACAGGGCGCCGCTTTCCGGAGGGGAGACAGCGTCATGATCTATCCGGATAAGAAGATCGGCATTGTATGCGAGCCTGCCAACGAGAAGGGCATATTGCGGGTACAGCTGCCGGGCAAAAAGATCTGGATTAATCACAAACGGGTGAAGCTGCAGGTGGCGGCACAGGAGCTATATCCTGAGGATTACGATTTTTCGATTATTTTTGATACCGTGGAAAACCGGAAGCTGCGGCATCAGATGGAGAGGAAGTTTGTAGATGGAGAGATTGTCACCTGATGATTTTGCAGCCATGACCTGCCGCCGGAGACATTTATAATAGATGAAATGTCCGCAGGCGGCGGGATATGGAGCCTGCATGGAAGGGGCATTTGGTTTCGGAACTGTATGCCAGGCTCCTGTGATAAGCAGATTCCGGAGCCGTCATGTGTCCTTGGGAAGAAGAACCTGGTTCAGGTGCAAACGGGCGGCGGAACAAGGGATCAGTGCGGCTGGGAGTCATCGGCAACAGTGATCGCGCCGATGCCGAAACGAATGTATCCGCCGCGTTCCTCCAGCGTAATCTCTGCCTCCAGGACAGGCATGCCTTCGTATTCTGCAATATGCGCATCGTCCGGAAAATATCCCGTATCTATACGCAGAGAGATGGTTTCTCCCAGGGTAAGTAAGGAGATACTGCCCAGTTCGGGTAGAATCGTTTCAGCGTCTTCCACGGTTACTTTCGCCAGTTCTTTCTGGCCATCCTTATCAGACAGGGTGAGAATTCCGCTTTCCTTATCATAGGCATAAAGGATCCTGTCCCTGAGCAGATCGGTACGGCCGTTGAAATCCAGGACATTATCCTGCAGGACGCCGGTATCGGACAGCTGCAGGATATGCAGTTCCTGGGAAGCAGCCCCGGTTCCCGTATAAATATGGAGGGCCGCCTGCAGCTGACGTGCTTTATCGTTCCAATAGAACCAGGGTAAAATGGTCTGCGGCGATGTATAGCTCCAGTCAAAATAATTCACATTGCCGCCGACGTCTATGGCAATGCCCTGTCCAAAGCAGTCTTTGTCGTTATAGCCGTAGATAGCGATATCTTTTTCCGGGAATCTGCCCAGGCAGAGAATATTTGTCCAGTCAGGATCCTCCGTTACAGGCAGATTTCTCCTTCGGATTTCATCCCAGTCCAGCCGGGAAAATCTGTACAGAGGACTGATCCTGTAACTGAGCGGGATCCAGATCCCGGGATCGCCTCCGGGCCGGCTCATGCTGATTTGTATGGGATCCTGTGCATCGGCAAAGAGGATTTGCAGTCCTACGGGATCCGATTCTTGGGGCAGCATCCGTTCCACCTTGACTTTGGACGGGTCATCGGAGAGATTTAACAATTTTATGGCAGCGCTCTCCGCTTCAAAAAGCGGAAGATAGGCAGAGTTGGAGCTTAACAGCGCTGTTTGGTTCAGGCTTTCCCAGGCGCCGTTATTCAGATAGCTGATACTGCTGCCGTCTATGGCCGGAGGATTGCCGTAAGCCATGGAGAAGGTCTCTATAGACGAAATATCGTCAAGATACAAAAGCTCTTCATCGGTGACAAAGTATTCACCGTTTTGCGGTTCATAGAAAAGTGTCTCCCTCCAGACAGTTACATGGGGCTCAGAGGTCCAGGCGTAGTAGTTGATTTCGGCCCGGCCAGAGTCCAGGGTACATATGACTGCATCAGTCTGCGGATCCACAGGCCACGGACTGGATTCGCCGAAGCTGCGATGGTTCGGGGAGCCGGAGAGCAGATCGCGTTCTTTCAGGTCAGATATTACCTCGTCGGAAGCCAGGGCGGCGATATGGTTCCCATTGCGGGTGACGAAGGCGTTGGCCCATTGGCTGACCAGCAGCTCGGGGGTAGTGCTGGATACAAGGGCGACAGATGCAGGCTGGTTGCTGTCAGGCTGACCGCCAGGGTTTTGAACTGAGCCGTTGTTTGCAGCGCTTCCGGGGTTTTGGCCCGTGCCGTTGTTTGCAGAGTTGCCGGGGGACTGTCCTGAGCTGCCGCTTTCGAAGTCGCCGGGGTGTTGCCGTTCATCGCCGGATCCGGGCATCGTGTTTTGGACATCGGGATTGTCCGAATTGTCAAAAGAGGCGCTCCCCTTTTCGCCGGACGGATCCGGACTGTCCGCAGGATCTGTGAGAAAGCATATCGCAGCTGCCATGCAGGAAAGGATAGCCGCCGAAATCACCCATAGTGCAGGTTTCTTATAATGAAGCACAGAGCGGATTCTCTCCTTTACACCCACTTCCCCGAACGCCAGAGGACAGATGCTGTCAAACCTGTGCGTCTTCAGGCTGCAGACAAGGAGGGCTTCGGAGTATATTTTTTTCTCATGGGCATCATAGCTTTTGATGACCTTTTCGTCGCAGGCCAGTTCCAGATCTCTGCAAAGCAGTACATAGGCAGCCCAGCACAGGGGATGGAACCAGTAGACAGCCAGCAGGAGATACCCCAGAATTTTCCACAGATAGTCCAGGCGGTCCAGGTGGGCCTGCTCGTGGGCCAGCACCGGTTCGTACACTTCTCCGGGCAGCTTGGAAGGGAGATATATCCGGGGACGCAGTAATCCAAAAATAAACGGAATATCGATAAATTCACTTATATAAATTCTGTTTTCATAAAGGACTGCCGTCCGTACTCTTCCGTACAGCCGTATACAGCCGAACAGGGCGTATAGCAACAGAAAACCTGTGCCGACAGCCCACAGGATCCCGGCCAGAAACAGCCAGATCTGCAGCGGATTGGCGCTTGCCCCGGGAGCGGGGGTAAAGGAGTTGTGCAGAACGGGATTTACCATATTGTCTACAAAGTCCACACCGCTGTTGACGGAAGGGGCGGGGGAGAGGGCGATCTCCCGGGGGATGGTCTCCCGACTGGGGATGAGGCTGAAAATGCTTTCCAGAGAGATGGGGCATAACAGCCGTACTGCCGCCAATGTCCACAGCAAGCAGGATATCCAGGCGGGCGCGTGGAATTTCCGGAGCAGAAAGCGCAGTGCGATGATCGCTAGGATCAGCCACCCGGCGTTAATGCTCATGTTGAGTAATTTTAAAAAGATTGCTTCCATAAATGTTCTCCTGTCTGTTCCTGCGGGCAATATGCCGGGCAGGTACCGCGAGAGCGGGATATCCTGCCGTCTGCAGGGGCGAAGATTCATAGTTGTTGTTCACCGCATGGTGCTGCCAGGCGTTTTTGCTATGATTTGCATGAAAATCCCTGCTCAGGATCTCACTGCCGGGTATTGGATTTCTGCGCGTTAGGAATTTGCAGACACTTCTTTACCATCGGCGTCATATTGATCCAGCATTTTCCGGATTTCGTTTACTTCCTCCCGGGACAGCGTTTTTCGTCTGGTGAATGCCGCTAGGAAGGCAGGAACGGAGCCTTCAAAGGTTTTCTCCACCATTTCGTCGATCTCTGCGGCCTGAACCTGGTTCTTGGAGACCAGGGAGGTGACGATGGCGTTTTCGTTTTTCACCACGCCCCTGTCGGAGAGGCGGCGGATCACGGTATAGGTGGTGGTGCGGCTCCAACCAAGCTTTTCGTTGCAGAGCTTTGCAAGCTTTGTGCTTCCTATGGGTTCATGCTCCCATAAGATCAGACAGAAACGGTATTCGCTTTCAAAAATTTTCGGTGTCTCCATATAAATCTCCTTCCGGGCCGGCCCCATGTCCTGTCTCTGCGGCAGAGCGGGTGGGGAAGTATAAGTGTTCTAATGCGTTAGACTAATTATAGTCTAATACATTAGACGCATCCTGTCAAGAGGATAGGAGGAATTTCTAACAAAAATTAATATTTGCGCGTTACTGAGGTCTTGACAAATGCTTTCGGATTTTTTATAATGACACTATCGTTATTTATTCAATTTCATATTCAAGCGATTTTGATACATGAAAAGCAATGATAAGAAGAAGTAGCACATGGTGGGGCATACAGAAAGCAGCCGGTCGATGAGAGGCGCATGGGAAGCCTTGTGTGAATACATCTTTGAGCTTCGCACCAAATCTCCGTATGGGAGTAGTAGGCTGCGACGGTTCCTGCATCCGTTACCGTGCTAGGGTATAACCCGTGAGAAAGTTTGTTGCGGAATTCGTTTATAATCGGCAGGAGAAGAATTTCGCAGTGAAAGGCGGCATAGCAGGCGGACGTACCCGAAGAGGCAGGCAGTGTGAGCTGTCTGTAAACATTAGGTGGTACCGCGGAGTTTCAGGCTCTCGTCCTTTTGGAAGGATGAGGGCCTTTTTGCGGTCGGCATGCGGTTAACATGGCATGCGGACTGTGCGGTGCGGCGGAACCGGAAGGTACAGAAGAGAAAATGGCCTAAAAACGGCAGGCAATGAAAAAATGACAACAAGAGAAAAGCAGCAGAAAAAGGCTGCGGAAGATAAGAATGCCTCGTAGGAAAGCAGCACAGCAGCCGATGAGAGGAAAACGAAAGGGAGAAAGGAAATGAAAGAAATGAGAGAGAAAGAAACAGCAGCGGTAGCAGAAACGGATAAAGCGCAGATAGAGGCGGAGCTTGGGAAAAACCCGGAGCTGGCAGCCCGGGTGCGTCATCAGATGCGGGTGATCCGGCAGGGGGCGGAGGAACTGATCGGGGCGGAGGAGCTGGAGCGCAAGATCGCCCGCAGCATTTTGACAGGCAGGCCGCTGATCGTCAAATTCGGCATGGATCCCAGTGCGCCTGACATTCACTTAGGCCACGCGGTTCCTTTGCGCAAGCTCCGGCAGATGCAGGATATGGGACATACCATCGTGATCGTGATAGGGGACTTTACGGCAAAAATCGGCGATCCCACAGGAAAAAGCAAGGGAAGGAAGGCCATGACGGAGCAGGAGGTTTTTGTCAATGCCCAGACCTATCAGGAACAGATTTTCCGTATCCTGGACAGGGAGAAGACCCGGGTGCATTTCAACGGAGAATGGCTGGAGCTGTTGAACTTGAATGAGGTATTGCAGTTGGCCTCCACCGTCACTGTGGCTAGGATGTTGGAGAGAGACGATTTTCAGAACCGTTTCCGGAGCGGCGTTCCCATCGGGCTTCATGAATTTTTCTATCCCCTGATGCAGGCATATGATTCTGTGGAGCTTGGGGCAGATCTGGAGTTAGGGGGGACTGACCAGACATTTAACATTCTGATGGGCAGGCAGCTGCAGCGGGACAAGGAACAGGAGCCCCAGGCTGCGTTGTTCATGCCTCTTTTAGAGGGAACAGACGGAACGGAAAAGATGAGCAAGAGCCTGGGCAATTACATCGGCATCAGCGAGGACGCCAGAACCATGTTCACCAAGGTGATGCAGGTGCCGGATTCTTTGATCGTGAAATACTTTGAACTGGCTACGGATATCCTGCCGGAGGAGCTGGACAAGGTTAAGGAGGATTTGGCGGACGGCTGCAACCCCAGGGACTGCAAGCTGGTTTTGGCCAGAACCATTACAGCCCTCTATCACAGCCCGGAGAATACGGCGGAAGCGGAGCAGTTTTTCCGGCAGGCTTTTACCAAAAAGGAAGTACCGGATCAGGCGCAGATACTGGAGGTGGTATTGGAGAGCGGAACCCTGTTCGACTGCATCCGCCCCCTGGTCAATGCAGGAATTGTGGAAAGCGGAGCCCAGTTCAGGCGGCTGATTGCCCAGGGAGGTGTCCAAAAGAACGGCGTCCGGGTGGAGAGGCCGGAGGAACCGGTGAAGAGCGGTGATGTGCTGAGGGTAGGGAAAAGGCGTTTTGTGCAGGTGAAGATGTGCTGAGTCAGGAAGATGTATTGTGCCGTCTTTTGGAATATAGACAGAGTGCGGGGGCGCCCGGAATGCGCAGGGCATCGTTTGTCAGGCATTCATACCATACAGCCGAAGTCCGTTTTCCCAGGCGGCCTTCCGTACAGCTTCCTCCGAAATACCCTTCACCTGGGCCAATGCCGCAACCACATAGGGCAGATTCAGGGAACTGTTCCGCTTTCCCCTGAAGGGCGCCGGGGCCAGGTAAGGGCAGTCCGTCTCCAGTACAATTTTGTCCATGGGGATGAATTCTGCGGCTTCTTTCAGTTTTTTCGCATTCCGGAAGGTAATAACGCCGCCGATTCCGATGTAAAATCCCATATCCAGAAAAATCCGGGCGCTTTCCTTCGAATAAGAGAAGCAATGGATGACGCCGCCGATTTCCTGAGCTTTTTCCGATTTCATGAGGTCAATGGTGTCTTTGGCGGCGTCCCTGGAATGGATAATCACCGGAAGGCTGCAATCCCGGGCGAGACGCAGCTGGTGCACAAACCATTTCTTCTGAATCTCCCGGGCGGGTTCGTCCCAGTAATAATCCAGCCCGATTTCTCCAACTGCCACACATTTTGGATGACGGCACATTGCCTTCAGCTGTTCCGGGGCATTGAGAGTCGGGGATGATTCTTCCTCCAGTTTGCCCGTTTCATTGGGATGGACACCGACGGCGGCGTAGATAAAATCATATTTTTCTGCAAGGGAAATACTGCGTCTGCAGGATGCCAGGCTGGCGCCCACGTTCACAACTCTGCCGATACCCGCCCCTGGCAGAGCGTCCAGAAGCGTCTCCCTGTCCCCGTCGAAATTTTTGTCGTCATAATGTGCATGTGTATCAAAGATTGCGGTCATTTCCTGTTTCCTTCCAAAGGCACGTTTATTCAGATTCCTTCTCAGAGGCTTATTTTATCATATACAGGAAATATGTCAATAAAAGGTTACAGTTTGTTTGGAAAGGAGCATCAAATTTTCCGTTAATTCGGGAGAGGGCGGAGATTTTAGAGGAGATCTACGGCAAAACATACTTATTGCAACAGTTTTCCGGGTGGAATAAGGCGCAGCAGGAGACGTTTCTGGACTGCTGCATCGGTGTCAGGGGCGTAAAGATTCTATATGATGCTTGCCGGTACTTGGCCTGGGATATCTTATCAGAGTGCATCGTTAGTTTGAAAAGAACTAAAATGCTCTTGACTTATGTATGAAATCGTACTAAACTTAGTTAAGTACGATTTCATACATTTTATTTTTCGGGAAAAATTTGAAAAATGTAAGAACCATGTGTAAATGTAGTGCAGAGGAGGACAGAATATGGCAGGATACACAACAAAGGAAATGCAGCGCTTCAATTATCTGATAAGCGAGACGAATGCCGCATATCACGAAGCGGCGTTAAAACTGGGGATGTCCGACAGTATCATGCAGATCTTATACACCATCTGCAACAGCGGCGACAGCTGTCAGCTTGGCGAGATCTGCAGTCTGTCCGGAATCAGCAAGCAGACTGTCAATTCTGCGCTGCGGAAGCTGGAGGCCGGAGAAATCGTCTATCTGAAAGCCTCGGGAGGCAGGAAAAAAAGGGTCTGCCTCACGGACAAGGGGCGCGCCCTGGCTGCGGGTACGGTGGTGAAGCTGATGGAAATAGAGAACAGCATCCTGGAGTCCTGGCCAAAGGAGGAAGTGGAGCAGTACCTGGAGCTGACCAGGAAGTATCTGGAGGCCTTGAGGGAGAAGATGCGCGGACTGTAGGCAGGAACCCGGAATCCGAACAGGAGTCATCGGGCTTCTGATGAATCATGGGGTGATCAAAGATTCCGATCAGAAAAGAGAGAGGTAAGTTTGAAAGTAAACTTTCAATGCCAGACCTGGTGGTCTGTCATCAAGGGGCAAATATTGATTGGTATGCGCGCCGAAGCTCGCAGAGAGGTATAAGTATGAAGATTCAGTTATCGGACCATTTTGACTATAAAAGGTTATTGCGCTTTACGTTTCCGTCTATCGTGATGATGATTTTTACATCCATCTATGGCGTGGTGGACGGCTTTTTCGTGTCGAATTTCGTGGGAAAGACGCCCTTTGCGGCGGTGAACTTTATCATGCCGTTTTTGATGATCCTGGGCGCCGTCGGTTTTATGTTCGGAACGGGAGGGAGCGCCATCATAGCCATTACCATGGGGGCAGGGGACAGCGAAAAGGCGAAGCGGCTGTTTTCTCTGTTTGTCTATGTATCCATAGCCTGCGGGGCGGTGATAGCCGTGCTGGGCATCCTGTTTATCCGCCCGGTGGCCGCGCTGCTGGGGGCGGAGGGAGAGATGCTGGACAACTGTGTACTCTATGGCAGGGTGATCTTGGTTGCCCTTCCGGCATTTATCCTGCAGTATGAGTTTCAGAGCTTTTTCATTACGGCGGAGAAGCCTCAGCTGGGGCTTGCCGTCACGGTGGCGTCAGGGGTGACAAACATGGTTCTGGACGCCCTGCTTGTGGGCGTGCTACGGTGGGGACTTGTGGGCGCTGCCGCCGCCACTGCTTTCAGCCAGGCTGTGGGAGGCATCGTGCCTTTAGTTTATTTCGGCAGGAAAAATAGCAGCCTCTTGGGGCTGGTGAGGACGAAGTTTGACGGGAATGCGCTTTTGAGAGCCTGTACCAACGGCTCTTCCGAGCTGATGTCCAATATCTCCATGTCCATTGTGGGCATGTTGTACAATGTGCAGCTAATGAAGTACGCGGGGGAGGACGGCGTGGCGGCATATGGCGTACTGATGTACGTAAATATGATTTTCCTGGCTGCCTTTATCGGGTATTCCGTGGGCGCCGCCCCGGTGATCGGGTATCATTACGGCGCCGGGAACCATGAGGAGCTTAAGGGGCTGCTGAAGCGCAGCCTGGTGCTGACAGGCATCTTTTCCGTGGGCATGCTTGTCCTGGCGGAGGGCCTGGCCAGGCCTCTTTCCCTGATTTTTGTCGGGTATGATAAAGAATTGCTGGGATTGACGCTGAAGGGCTTTTTGATCTATTCCTTTTCGTTTCTTTTTGCGGGAATCGCGATTTTCGGCTCTTCCTTTTTTACGGCTCTGGGGAACGGGCTGGTGTCGGCGCTGATTTCCTTTCTGAGGACGCTGGTGTTCCAGGTGGCTGCCGTGCTGATATTTCCGCTGCTCTGGGGGATTGACGGCATCTGGGTGTCCATTGTGGCAGCGGAGCTGATGGCGGCATTGGTGACGGCGCTGTTCCTGATTGGGAAGCGGAAGAAGTACCGCTACTGAAATATGAAATTTTTTAAAAACCAGTGAACCATGTCAGGTATTCCGCGACTATAGGAGTGAACCGCCAGGCAGGGCCTGGCTGTAAAAGAATCTTGGGCGCCGGCAATCCCAGGATTTTCCATTTGCAGTACAGTTCCCGGCGGTTTCCGGAAAAGCGCTTTTTGAGATATCAGAAAATGGAAGGAGTGCATTCCTATGGAAGAAAATTATGATTTAGGTAAATATGTTGACAGACTATATTCAGCCGCCGTGAAAAAGACGCGGGATGCTCAGGCCGCCCAGGACATAGCACAGGAGACGTTTCTTGCCGCGCTCAGCCAGCTTTCCCGGGGAAAGAAGCCAGACAATCTGTGGGCGTGGCTGCTCACAATCATTTCCAACAAGTATTGCGACTGGCTTCGTGAGAAGTATAACAGGCCGCAGATCAGCTTTGAGGCATATCCCCTTGAGATTGCCAGGGAGGAAGCAGCGGATGACGATTCTGCGGAAAAGCTGGAAGCCATCCGACGGGAGTTGGGATATCTGGGGCGGCTTCACCGGGAGGTAATGATACGTTTTTACATGTACGGACAAACGGTGGATAGGATTGCAAGGGATTTGCAAATACCTGCGGGCACAGTGAAAAGCCGGCTGAATATAGGAAGGCGGCATGTCAGAAAAGGAGTGACTGATATGGAAAATTATACAAGACAAAGTTATGCCCCCGATACTCTGCACATTGCCTGTTCAGGCGGGGAGGGGCTGAACCATGAGCCTTTTTCGCTGGTGCCCGATTCCGATAAACTGGCTCAGAGCATATTGATTCTTGCATATCCAAAGCCGCTGACGGAGACGGAGCTTGCCAGGGCGCTTGGGGTTCCCGCGGCATTTGTGGAGCCCGTGACAGAGAAACTGGTTCAGGGCGAACTGATGAAGAGGACCGACGGCGGGAAGGTGTACACGGACTTTATCATTTATACGGATAAGGACAGGAAAGCTACCTTTGAGAAGCAGCTTGCCATAGCGGAGGAGCATTTCGGACTGTTCTGGGAGGAAATGGAACAGGGACTTGGCAAATTGCGGGGAAAATCCTGGTATCAGCGGCAGACAGAGCATGCGCGCGCCAAGCTGGAGCTTCATTTCTGTGTGAAGACCCTGATGAATGCGCATATTTCCGTGCGGGATGAGGTTACCGGCGCCATGCCCTGGTCAAAGTATCCTTACCGTCAGGATGGCGGAAGGTGGATCGCCATGGGTATGCAATATCGGGCAGGATCCGGCAGCGAGAGCGAGGAGGATTTTTGGAAATATGGCGTGGACGGAGAAACAGGCTTTGAGGAGCGGAATTTCCGGGATGCCAGGTATCTGGAAGGACGGGGATACGGCACATTTCTGGGAGGGCAGCATGTGGATTATGAACGGATGGCCCAGTATGTAAAATGGTTCTATGAATTGCAGGAGAAGATTCCCGTAGAGGAGTCGGCTCTGAGCGCCCGGCTGCTACAGGATGCGGAGAGCCTGATAGAGCAGGGATTTTTGCGGCGTGCGGAGAGCCTGGAGCTCGATATCCCGGCGATAAGCAGGGCGGAATATCAGGAAGAGTGCAGCTTGAGCGGGGAGTATGCGGAAAAAATTGCCGTCCGTATCAGGGAGGTTCTGTTGCCTATATTTGAGAGCGGCTATGTAAGGCTTCCAGCTCACCTGAAAAGTGTCCCTAAATGGCAGCAGTATATGTTCTGCGGCGACAGTGTTCCTATGGCGGTGATTTATAAGGCCATGGAGAAAGGGCTGTTTCTGGATGGAGTGAAGGAGCCGCTTCCTGCATTTTTGATGGTTTATGATAAGGCGTGAGGAATAGTCCGGGAATCTGAAAGTATAACCTGATGGCCGCCGCTGCTGCAATACGCAATTCTGATGCGGCAGCGGCGGCTGTTTTTATTGGAATCCATGTGATCTAATGTAAAAAATCTAAACTTCAATTAGTCTTTTGCCTTAAATTGTATAAATTCATCAGAAATTGACCGCTATAATGAAGGCTATTTGGGATAAAAATGTCTCTTATTGCACCAATTCGTCTCAGAACTGTGTATGCAATAAGTAAAATATTACATGATTTTGGCAAAAGACCAATTGCAGAATCTAAAATGATCCGTTGATTTTCGCATGATTATTTGCTAAACTGTAAGTGCTGTCTCATGGAGGTTCACTTATGTATCGAAATACCTTGCGGAAAATTTCAGCCCCGATTATCTGATTCCCATTTTGTCCCACATCGCCGCATAGACATCGTAAGGGAGAAGACGCTGATCTATTCGATGAGGTGCTGCGGTGCGAGAGGGCGCTGGCTTCGCTGAAATACTTTTGTGAGGATACCTCCGATTACCATATCATAGCGGCAGGAAGCCTGCCGGGCGTAGCGGTGAGCAGGGCCGGAATGTGTTTATAACGAGGAGGAAGAAAAATGGCGTTATTACATGTAGATTTTTTTCAACAGTACTGGGAATGAGCGTGAACATGGACGTGATACTGCTGCAGCAGACATGGGGGCAGATCGGCATGGAGGGGAAGGGGGCGGAGCGGCTTGTGGCGGAAGGGAAGGTCCTGCCCAGGCTGTACGCGTGGTGCGGCATGGGGGATTTCCTTTACCAGGGGAACCTGAAAGCCTGGGAGCATGTGAAGAAGCTGGGATATGATCTGACCTGCGAGGAGTCTGCGGGAGATCATCAATGGAAATACTGGGATGAGAAAATTCAGGATGTGCTGAGATGGTGGCTGGGGACGGATATGGATTTGCGGTAAGAGGGATATAGCAAAGAGTGGGCCGGCGTGAAGTTTTCTCCGGAGTCATGCGGATTTGCCTGCTTTTTCAGGTACATTTCAGGCAGCGCGAGTATTATGATGAAATCGACATTCCATATATCATGGAGCCGGGAAATCGGTGAAGGCGGTAAAATGGTTTCCGAAAAGCCCACAGAAGTGGGGCGGGGATTCCGGTAACGGATAAAAGGAGGCGGTACCCATGCGGATTTTGATTGCGGAGGACGAAACGGGGCTTGCGAAAGCGCTGAAATTTCTGTTGGAAAAAAATAAATTCTCCGTGGACACGGTGCATGACGGCGCGGCGGCACTGGACTGCTTCCACAGTGTGGATTACGATGTCATAGTACTGGATATCATGATGCCGAAGGTAAACGGCCTGGAAGTGCTGAAGGCGATCCGAAGGGAAAAATCAAATGTTCCGGTGATGATGCTGACAGCGAAGGCGGAGATTGAGGACCGGGTGGAAGGGCTGGATGCAGGGGCGGACGACTATCTGCCAAAGCCCTTTGCAAGCCGGGAGTTCATCGCCAGGGTGAAAGCACTTTCAAGGCGCAGCGGGGGGTATGCGGACAGGATTCTCTCCTTTGGGGATTTGCAGTTGGACTGCAACCGTTATGAGCTGAGCTGCGGGGAAGAGAGCGTCCGCCTGAACAATAAGGAGTTTCAGCTGACGGAGCTTTTCCTGCGGCATCCCCACCTGGTCTTTTCCACCAGTCATCTGATGGAGAAAGTATGGGGACAGGATTCGGAGGCGGAGATGGACGTGGTCTGGACTTATATCGGGTTTATCCGGAGGAAACTGCGGCAGCTGGGGAGCCGGGCGGAAATTTGCGGAAGCCCACGGGGGACGCATCGGCGTGCGCAGCGAGGAGGGGAAGCGTATCTGGTTTACGGTGTGTATTTCTTAGAGTGTGTTTGTCAATTGCTTTCTGTCAGCTGTGCGTCACGGTTTGGGGGAGATTTGACTCGAATGAGGGAGGCGTAGCGGGCTGCGTTGACCGAACGAGGGTCAAATATACCGCAAAGTGGGGCGTACGGATGGCGGGAATGAATTTTTGGACATACTCTGGCATGATGATATAATGGACAGTTTTCTATGAGGAAAACGCCGGAATGGAAAAGAGAGGTATGAAGCAGGGATTATGAGAGAGATAAGAACAGCAAGGCTGATTCTTCGGAATTTCACTGCAGAAGATTGGAGCCCTTTGAAAAAAATAATTGTCCGGTATATGGCATCCGCGTACGGTAGATATGACAGCCAATGGCCTGAGGACGACGAGGGGATAAAAGGAGTCTGTGACTGGTTCTCTAAAGGAGACGATTATCTGGCTGTATGCGATAAAGACAGCGGTGTCCTGATGGGGATGGTCTGTATGAATCCTACGGATCGAGAAGGCGTTTATAATCTTGGATATATCTTCAGTTCAGACTACTTTGGCCGGGGGTATGCATATGAGAGCTGTAGGGCTTATATTTCCTATGCCTTTGAGGTGCTTGGCGCAAAGGAGGTCATTACCGGGACGGCGGCCGAAAACATTCCGTCCTGTAAATTGTTGGAGAGGCTGGGCCTGTCGGTGGTAAAGGAGTCCACTGCTTCGTTCTGCAGCGATGAGCAGGGCAATCCCATTGTTTTCAAGAGCTATGAATATAAGCTGATGTGCGAGTCATGGCAGGAAACGATAAAGACGCGCTCTGTAAAGGACGAATGAAGAACAGGAGTTAACTTGATAGTCGGTAAGGTATCCGTCAGCCTTGAGCGTTCCTTAAAGGAAACGGCATTGAAGGACGGCAGTCTCACAGAGCGGCAAAGTCTGTTCTGTGGGATTTTTTTGTCTTTCATTCCAATTTCAGAAAAAAGACACAGATTATTTCAGGTACATTTCAGGAAGGGGCCCTATACTTGATTCCAGGCTGTGATGGGGAAATCACACGGGAAAGGGGCAATAACGAAAAATGGATCAGGGACAATGCTTTCGCCACGAATTGAAATATGAAATCGGATATCCCCGGTATCTGGAGCTTCGGAGCCGCCTGCAGGCTGTCATGTGTTCCGATTCCCATGCGGGGGCGGACGGGCGGTATCTGATACGGAGCATCTACTTTGATAATTATGCGGACAAGGCGCTGCGCGAGAAGCGGGACGGCGTTTCCCGGCGGGAAAAGTTCAGGATAAGGTATTACAATGATGACTTTTCTCTTATTACCCTGGAGAAAAAGGTAAAGGACAATAACCTGTGCAGGAAACTGGGCGCGGAAATCACGGAGGCGGAATGCCGTCAGCTTCTGGACGGCAGACTGAACTGGATGAGAGGGCATCCCGCTGTCCTGGTGCAGGAGTTGTATGCGAAAATGCATTACCAGATCCTGCGCCCCAGGGTACTGGTATCCTACATCAGGGAGCCTTATGTCTACAGGGCGGGGAATGTGAGGGTGACTTTTGACTCTGACATCCGGACCACGCTGTATCACGGAAGCTTTCTGGAGGAAACGGTGAGGGACTTAAGCACTGCGGATCGGCCGGGAACCAGGATCCTGGAAATAAAATATGACGCATTTCTGCCGGAGGTGATCCGGGGGCTCATACAGACAGAATCCCTGCGTCAGCAGGCGTTTTCCAAGTACGAAGCGTGCAGGCGGTTCGGGTAGAGGCGCTTTCCGGTTATGCGTTATGGGCATGGTATTCGTTCAGTGCAGGCGGTTCATGCGGGGACATATCCGCATGGAAGCCGGAGAAATCAGGAGCGTGCGGACGCAGTTGTGATAGAAAGAATCAGCCCTCGGAATCCCGGCAGACAAAAGCAGGGTCCGGCAAGTGCCGCAGAAAGCGGAAAAGGAATTCCGGGGAGAAAATGGAGGACAGGAAAAAATGACATTCAACGACATATTCAAATCCAGTTTTCTGGAGAGCGTAACGGAATTTTCAGCAATCGACACATTGATAGGCATAGTATTTGCACTGATTATCGGACTGTTCATTTTTACGGTTTATAAGAAAACATTCAACGGTGTAATGTATTCCACAGGCTTTGCCATGGCGCTTGTGGGGCTTGCTCTTGTGACCACTCTGGTAATTATGGCGGTAACATCCAACGTGGTGCTTTCTCTGGGCATGGTGGGCGCGCTCTCCATCGTTCGTTTCCGGGCCGCCATCAAGGAGCCTGTGGAAATCGTGTATTTATTCTGGTCTATCGCGGTGGGAATCGTCATCGGCGCGGGCATGATACCCCTTGCCGTCATCGGATCCGCCATCATCGGCGTTATTCTGGTTCTATTTGCCAACCGTAAGGTGCACGAGAATCCCTATCTGCTGATTTTAAACTGCAGTGATGAGAAGGCGGAGGGAGAGGCGCTGATGCTGGCGGAAAAGGCAGTGGCAATGTTTGCGGTGAAGTCCAAGACGGTAAACGCCTCGGGAATCGAGCTGACAGCGGAAATCCGCATGCGGGATGCAGGGACGGCCTTTGTCAACAGGCTTAGTGCCGTTGACGGGGTGAGCTGTGCCACACTTGTAAGCTATAATGGGGAATATATGTCATAGCGGAGGCTATACATGAGAATTTGCCTGTTTCCTGGCGAAATTCTGTAGATTTAATCGGTTACTGGGGTATATATTCGTGAGCGCATTTATGCTTGACAATAGACATGCGGCTTTGCTTTTATTATACACTGGTTTCTGCCCTATGCTATAGAAGCGCTCATTCGCTATACAATTTCAACACCGTGCCATTGACGGCAATATATGCTGCCTGCTCAGTGGTTTCATTTGGAGGTGATCATGATTACTGGTAAACATCTAACAAAAATCATCAGTGCCATTATGGCGGCAGCCGTCTTGGGATGCTTTCTGGCGATGATGTTTCCGCAGCAGTTTGTGGAAGCTCTGGGGGGAAGCGCCCTGACTATGGAGTACCAGGAAGAATTGTTTGGCACGGATAATATCATGCAGATTGATATTATCATGGAGGAGACGGAGTGGGAAGACATGCTGAAAAATGCCTCTGCGGAACAATATTACTCCTGTGATATTATCATAAACGGACAGAGGGTGAACAATGTGGGCATCCGCCCCAAGGGAAATACCAGTCTGTCCGCCATTGTCCAGGACCCGGATTCAGACAGGTACAGCCTGAAACTGGAGTTTGACCATTACGTAGACGGGCAGACCTGCCTGGGACTGGATAAACTGATATTGAATAATAATTACGCAGACGCTACTAATATGAAGGAAGCCATTGTTTATGATATGTATCAGTATCTGGGGGCGGATGCATCCCTGTACAATTATGCCGAAATATCGGTAAACGGTACGTATTGGGGCGTCTATCTGGCATTGGAGGCAGTGGAGGACAGCTTTCTGCTGCGCAATTATGGTGCCGAGGACGGGGCGCTCTATAAGCCCGATAGTATGGGATTCGGCGGAAGCTTCGATGGCGCAGACTTCGGCTTCCAAGAGGGGAACCGGAAGGAGAGTGTGCAGGACGATGGAGAGAGCGGCGGCTTTGTGTTTCCTGGAGATGGAGAGAGCGGCGGCTTTGGATTTCCGGAAGAAGGAGAAACCGTCGGCTCAGCATTCTCAGGAGAAGAAGAAAACAGCAGCTTCGGATTCCCGGGAAATAGAGACGGCAGCAACTTCAAATTCCCAGGCGGGAATAGTATGCCGGGAGGCCGTGGGCCTTCCATGGGAGGAAACGGTTCAAACTTAAATTACACGGACGATAACCTGGACAGCTACACTGCAATATGGGAAGGCGAAGTAAACAATACCGGCAAAAAAGACCACAAAAGAGTAGTGGAGGCTCTGCGGCATATCAGCCAGGGAACGGAACTGGAAGAGTATCTGGATATTGACAATGTGCTGCGATACATGGCAGTCCACACCTTTGCCGTGAATATGGACAGTCTCTCCGGCAACATGGCGCATAACTATTATCTATATGAACATAACGGCAAACTGAATATGATTCCATGGGATTACAATCTTTCATTCGGGGGCATGAGCATGGGGGCTATGGGCAGTGCCTCTGACATGGTGAACTACGCCATTGACACGCCTTTTCAGGGAACTGATTTTTTTAACCCCCTGTTGGAAGATGAGGAGTACTGTTCCCGATATCATGAATATCTGCGGAAACTGGCGCAGGAGTATGTCCTGGGCGGCAGATTCCAAGAAGTGTATAGCCGTATCCGGAGCCGGATTGACGCGTTGGTGGAAACAGACCCCACAGCTTTTTATTCCTATGAGGAATATGACGCAGGAGCCGGGATGCTCTATCAGGCGGTGACGCTGCGGGCGGAAAGCATTCTGGGACAGCTGGACGGCTCCATACCCTCCACAGATGCGGGGCAGCGCGCCGATTTTTCCGGGTTGGTAGATGCATCCGCCATTGATATCAGCGCCATGGGCGTATTCAACATGGGCGGACAGCGTTTCCAGTTTAACGGGGTGGAAGTAAGTTTTTCCGAGGATAACAACGAGGCAGGGGTGAACGGGGCAGGGCAGGAGACAGCAGGGGAAAATGCGCAGTCGGGCACACCGTCAGAGGAAAACGTCCAATTGGATGCGTCGTCAGAGGAAAACGTGCAGACAAGTGCACCAACAGAGAAAGATGCACGGGCAGATGCACCGGAGAATCAAAGACAGGGAACGGAGGATACAGCTCCGGTTATGAGAGAAGTTTTTTCGGAAAATTTTCCACAAAATATCCGTATGTCGGACAGTTCAGGCTCCGAACTTCGTGAAGCGCCCCAAAGGCCTGGCCAAATGTCTGAACAAATGTCCAGCGCGCCGGAAAACTTCGGTGACAAAAGCAGGGATACGGCGGCGCGAAATGCGATTCTGTGCGCCGCCAGCCTGGCCCTGTCCCTTGCCGCCCTTTTTGCAGCAAAACACTATAAAAGGCGCCCCTGGCGTTTCCGCCAGAACATGCCATAAAAGGCGCCCAGAAATTTCTGTCAGATCTTACTGTAAAAATACCATGTCCCGGCACTTACCATATGCGTTTCCCCGGCAATCACCACTTCGGTTTCCACGGGAGTGGTGATTTCATAACGCCACATACCGTCCAATTTTTTCCAATGGGAACGCACCATCCCGTGCCTGGTGTGGAGGGAAGCCTTCAGCCAGTCAAGCCGGGGATCCGGTACCGGGGCGATTCGCACTTTGGCATAGCCGGGAGCTTCCTCCAGGGGCTTGATCCCGGCGGCAACCCCGTAAACCCAGTCGGCTACAGCGCCGTAGGCATAATGGTTATAGGAATTCATGTCCGCGCTCCAGAAGCCGCCGTCTTCCATGATACCGTCCCAGTGCTCCCAGATGGTGGTGGCTCCCTTGGTCACAGGATAGAGCCAGGACGGATAGGCCTCCCGCAGCAGCAGGGAATAAGCAAGTTCGGCATAACCGTAATCGCTGAGTACATGGAGCAAGTAAGGGGTGCCCACGAAGCCGGTCTGCAGCTTTGTACCGCATGCCTTTACCATTTCCGCCAGCTGGTTCGCAGCGGCCTGGCAGTCGGGAGCCAGGCGGAAATGGGCGGCCAGGACGCATTCTGTCTGGGTTTTGTATTCCGGCCAGGTCCGGCGGAAAGCGATCACGATCCGTCGGTAAAGTGCCTCATATGCTGTCACATCTTTACCCAGGGCTTTTCCGGCTTTGATCACCAGCTCGGTGGAGCGGGCATAAAAGGCGGAGGCGATAAAGGTTTCATCACTGGATCCCTTGTAGCTTCCGGAAGGAGCATCCAGGCCGAGCCAGTCGCCGTAATGGGTGCCGCCGGTCCACAGATCGGGAGTATCGGTGCTGGCTGTGATGTAATCCACCCATTTGTGCATGCATGTAAACTGATTTTCCAGTAAAGCTTTGTTTCCGTAGGCCAGATATACTTCCCAGGGGCAGATGGCAGCGGCGTCTCCCCAGGCGGCGCTGGCCTTTGGAGCCTGCAGAAGGTCCGGAATTACATGTCCTACATAACCGTCCTCGTGTTGATCTGCAGACATATCCGCCAGCCATTTGGCAAAAAATTTCTCAGCGTCATAATTCAGACAGGCAGTGCGGACGAATACCTGGGCATCTCCGGTCCACCCAAGTCTCTCGTCGCGTTGCGGACAGTCAGTGGGCACATCCAGGAAGTTCCCCTTCTGTCCCCATACGATATTATCAAACAGGCGGTTTAAGTTGGTATTGGAGCAGGACAGGCGGCCTGTGCGTTTCATGTCGGAATGAACGGCGATGGCGGTAAAGCATTCAGGCGCCGCATTTTCCGTGCCGCCCGGAAAGCTGTTTACCCGGATGTAACGGAAGCCCCAGAAGGTCAGTTTAGGTTTATAGGTCTGGCGGCCTTCCCGGCAGGTATAGCGATATTGTGCCTTGGCGCTGCGGTAATTTTCCGTATAGAAATTGCCTTCTTTATCCAGGACTTCCGCAAAGGAAAGATCCAGTATTTCTCCTGCCGCTGCCTCCAGAACAGTTTCCACATAGCCGGTCACTTCCTGGCCGAAGTCGATGACAGTCTCTCCATTGGGCGTGGTGAAACATCTGGCTCCGGTGATCCGTTCCTGCTCCCGGATCTCTTCGCCCTGCTGCGAAATCAATGTATCCCAGGGGCCGTCGAAGCATTGAACCGGATTGTCCATGGCAGGCTGATAAGTTGCATCGTAGATCTCTCCGTCATAGATTTCGGAGAAGCGTACTTCACTCTCGGATACCGTCCAGGTTTCATCGGTGGCAAAGACTTCCCGGCGCCCATCTTGGTAAGCGATTTCTAACTGAGCAAGCAAACCTGCGGGACGTTCACTCAGTTTCTCCTGATAAGGGGAGCTCTGGAAACCGGGCATATGACTGCGATACCACCCCTTGCCTACCAGGATGGTGAGCCGGTTTTCCGTCTCCAAAAGTTTGGTCACATCATATTCCTGATACTGGAGTCTCTTGTAATAAGAGGTCCACCCGGGAGCCAGGACATAATTGCCTACCCTTTTGCCGTTCAGTTCTGCTTCATACACCCCGAGGGCGGTGAGGAAGAGCCTGGCCTTCGCTATCTTTTCCCTTTCGGGCAGCGGGAAGCTTTTCAGATAGACAGGCGCCGCATCGCCGGTATCCAGGGCCGGCTGAATCCATTTTGCATTCCATTCCATAAATAATACCTCCTTCTTATGTCTGAGAGTTTCATCTTTCACATTCTTACTATAATGTGCGCCCTTTTCAGGACGCGGCTTTAGTACGGAATTGGGAGGGCGTCAGGCCGGTGTCCTGTTTGAATTTACGTCGGAAGCTGGAGGTGCTCACATAGCCTACGGACACGCTGATATTGTCCACGGACATGTCGGTGGTGAGGAGCAGGTCCTTGGCCTTTTCCAGCCTGAGATTCCATACATAGTCGGACACATTCTCTCCGGTTTCATTTTTAAACAGATAACTCACATAGGCCACGCTCACGTCAAAGGAGTCGGCGATGTTGGAGATAGAGAAATCAGGGGAGGTATATTGTTCCTCTATCATCTGCCGGATCTGGGAGGAAGTGATGCTCTTATTGGCCAGCTCGTTTTCAAATACATCAAGGAATTTCTCCGCATTGGCTTTAATCTGTTGTTCCGCCTCATGATAAGGGCAGCTTCGGCACAGATACAGGGTCTCAAAGTATAAATCCCGATAGACCTTGAATTTGATGTTCATCTGGTTCATAGAGTTGACGATGGTAGTAAGGACATCGATCAGGACACAGCGGACGAAAAAGTCCGGCAGCGAACTTCCTCTGGAGGAAGCGCTGTCCACCAGATGGAACAGTTCCTGGAGCTGAAGATCCGCTGTTTTGAAATCCTGGTTTTTCAGGAGGGAAGCAAGCTTTTCCAATTTTTCATAGGGATAGGAATGGGTGGACTGGACATCCGTTTCGGGGGATATCTCATTGTAGGAAACTACAGGAGCCTGTTCCCAATAATTACTGGCCAAAAGGGCATTCTCATAGAGAAAGGGGATGTCCAGAGGGGAAGCGGAGCCGTTGCTCACAGCAGAATAATACCCGTTCTGCGCGAAGAGATCGTCCATCAGCACATGGAGCGCTTCGTCCTTATGTTCCTCCGTGCCCGTATAATTCAGCAGGAAAACAGCCGTGTTTCCCTGGGCTTCCAGAATGATGCAGGAATCGGTTCCGGGAAGGGACTCATTAAAAAAGCGCACAATTTCGCCGGAGGGAAGGGCGGTTTTCATAGATTTCATCTGCAGAGCCACAATATGATTGTCCGGCTCCATGTCGAAAAAGCGGTCAATGCTGTGTAAATCGTCTCCCGTGTCGAACTGGCTGCCGGAGACGATGGAACTTAATATGGATTTCTGCATGGCGAGACGATATTTGTTGGTCTTGGCCCGCAGGCTCTGGTTTTCCGTCATGGTATCAGAGAATGCCTGGTTCAGCTGATCCACATAGCCCTGGCGGAAATTGGGGCTCTTCACGATAGCCTTGGTCAGCTTGTGGAGAGGCAGGAATGTATAACGCATCCCAAGCACCACTACACACATACCGATGATACCAAGCAGGAGCAGTGCCAGATAGGTATTGCGGAAGGCGGTATTCATCTGGGTGAGAAGCACTTCGTTGGAGATCAGGGCAGCCATGGAGAAATCACCGAACAGTCCGGACTGGACATGAAGGGAGATCTTCAGGGAAGTTTTTGCCTCCTCCGTTTTGTCCAGATCAATGCTGTTTCCATGGGAATCTTCCGTTTCGTCGGTACTTACGGCAAAATAAGGTTCCAGTGCGGAGAGATTGGCCCCTGTTACCACGCGGTTGTCAGGGGGCGCCAGAAGCACCATGGAAATAATTTCCTCGGACAGGGCATTTTTCATGATCTGAGCCAGCTCCTGTTCGTTGATGATGAAAAAAACGGAGTAATTGCTGTTTGTGTCGCCGCCCGGATAGTAGATCAGGTAATCTGAGGCACCGTTTGAGACATAAACCAGCTGATAGGGGGCATCCTGAGATTCTTCTTCCATATGGAAAGCCACAGAGTCTTCCTCATCATAGATGTAAAATATTCCGTCCCGATACTCCACCTGCCTTCTGGTGGAAAGCACGGTCTGCTGGAACTTGTCCAGATAGACGACGGAGTCGATGAAACGGTTCCCCAGGGCATATTTGTCCAATTCCTGGAAGGCTAAATACTGATTCCAGGGCGTATTGTCATGATGGAAGAGAATGAGTTCCACATTGCTGCCGATGGCATTCTGGATGTGGTTGATGGAGGCTAAATCATCATTGAGAACCTCCGCCACCTGTTCCAATCCGGCGCTTGCCTCATTTTCCAGTTTTTCGAAGTAAAATTCGGAAACCTGATTTCGAAGGATGAAGTAAAAGCCAAGAAGAAGGACGCTGAACAGGACGAAATAGGACAAAAAATACTGAATAAAGGTACTGCGTCTGGTACGGGAAAAAAACAGCTTCTGAAAGCCAGTGTGTTTCATAAATGGATAGTGCCTCCGATGTAAAAACATTAGTATAACGTACGATGACAAACTTACGGCAGACAGGGGCGTGTATTTTCCTTTCTGCTGTAAAAACTAAAGGTGAAGTACTCCTTTATTATAACTTAATTGGTTTGGAAAGTCTATCTTTTTTCGCAAGGCTGTCTAAATTTTGTTTATCCTGCGCAAAATATACCAGAGATAAAGAGTAAATATCCATAAAGCAGGTCTGTTCTCAAATTTTTTTCTTAAAAAATGCACCTTGCCCCCGCACAAGAGATATCTTAAAATTTAGATAACCATGAAACCGATTGACCGACGGACTGCGGGAAGCAGGCAAAGAGGTATCCATATGAAAAAAAAAGAAATAATGGGCAGGGTGGCTGCGGTGATGCTGACGGTATCCTTTTTTGTATCGGGATGCGCTGCGGGAGATGTGGACACGGGCCTGGAGGAGACGGGGGCGGTTCTGGAGAATGCGGAACTGTCGCCGGGAACGGGAATGAAATTCACAGCGCTGGCCGGAATGAACGGGGGATACTCCCTGAACGATAATTTGGCTATGAAAGTGGCGATGCAGAATGCCAATATACTCATTGACTTTCGTTCCGTACTTGGGGATGACCTGACGGAAAAGCGGATTTTAAGCCTGGCTTCCGGCAATTATCCGGATATGTTTTTCAAAACCATGTTTGAGGGAACAGATCTGGAAAAATACGGAAAACAGGGGATTTTCATTCCGTTGGAGGATTTGATCAGAAAATATGCTCCCAACCTGACAGCCAGACTGGACGAAATGGACGGATGGGATTATCTGAAGGCTTCGGACGGGAATATTTATTCCTTTCCGGAGATTGACAGACCCAGTCCGGCAGGGGCGGTACTCTGGATTAATAAACGTTGGATGGACAATCTGGGACTTGAGGAGCCTGCTGATTTCGAGGAATTATACCAGGTGCTGAAGGCATTCCGAGACCAGGATGCCAACGGGAACAAAGATCCGGGGGATGAGATTCCGCTGTCCATGGCAGGCAGCGTGTACCCCCTTCTGGCTTATGCGGACTACGGATATGATTATATCAGTAGGACAGCGGTGATCGACGGTGAACTGGTTTACCTGCCCACAGACGGGCGTTTCAAGGAGTTTATCCGTTATGTTGCCAGATTATATCAGGAGGGGCTGCTGGACAGGGACACCTTCGTACAGCAGAGAAAGCAGTTGGAGGCGGTAGGACGGTCAGGAGATATTCTGGGGGCCTTTGATTGTCAGGGCGCCTTTGAGGTAGTGGGGCGGGGAAGGAATGACTATATTGCGCTGACGCCTTTTCAGGAAGGAACTTATCCTATTAAAAAGGGGATCACGTTGGGAGCTGCGGTGATTACGAATAAATGCAGGCATCCGGAGGCTCTGGTGGCCTGGCTGGATCAGTTTTATGACGAGGCGGGCGGTATTCTGGCCTGGATGGGGGTGGAGGGAGAAACTTATCGGATGAATGAGGACGGCAGCTGGGGCTGGATCACGGATAAAGAGTACGGGAAGGATGTGTCCGCAGTACGCGCCTGCAGTACGATTCAGGGAGCGCAGTATCACCCTTCCATTCAGCCGAAGCTGTGGGATGCCTTGAGTGAGGCGGAAGATCCTGACGAAGTATATCTGACACAGGAGCATTTGAAGATTGTAGGCATGGGTGCGGTTCCGCTGCCAATAATGAAGTATTCGGAAGCGGAAGGCGGGGAGATTCTGGCGCTATCTACGGACATGAATGCTTATATTGACCGATATGTGGTACAGGTGGTGACCGGGGATCTGGATTTGGAAGAGAGCTGGGAGGAGTATCTGAAAGTGCTGCAGACCATGGGGGTTGACCGGCTGATTGAAATTTATCAAAAAGCGTATGAGGAGACCGCAAAATAGGGGCGGTTCATATTTAAGAATAAATTGTTAAAAAATGTAACACGAGGGGTGGAACACCGCAAAATCAGGCTTTGTAGATTTTGTATAGGAAACATCCCTCGTGTGCTTGTTTTTAAACAAAATAGATAAAAACTGTTTCTTGCCAGAGAAAAGATTTTGTCGTATTGTATAAATATCTTGAAATACCTGTTGCTTCCCGATTTTCAGAGGGCATTTCCTGGACCTGAAGAGGAGGGCCGGAGACGGAGATCGGGGTTACCTGAATTTATGTGAGTATGAATTCTGATTAAATTGAAAGATAACAGCGGGCATGACAGGAAAGCCGGTGAAAGGCGGTCTGGAAAGGAGGGAAGGAATCGGAGATGACGATAGTCAGACTGTGAAGGCCAGTGATGCTCAGGCGACAAATTTTAAGATGTGAACTATCACATCTGCCATTTCTATAACGATATGGCAGACACGAATTATGGAGGATTAGATATGAAAAAAAGAACGATTGCATTACTGTTAACTGCAATGATGGTAGTCGGCAGTCTGGCGGGCTGTGGAGATCAGCCGTCCAATGCTGACGCATCCGACCAGGGGGGGCAGTCCTCTGAGGAATCCAGCTCCGAGGAATCAACCGCACCGGAGGAATCATCCGAAGAGTCTTCTGAGGAAAGCGGCGAGGAGGCAGACGCCGGCGCAGAAGGCGGCGATAAGACCATCACGGTCAGCACCCAGAACACGGAAGGCGAAGAGGCCGGCTGGAAGGCAGTGGCCGCCGCTTACACCGAGAAGCATCCCGATGTTGAGATTGTGGTAGACCTGAAACCCGTGGACGGTTATGACCAGTGGGCAACCAATGTCTTCAATAATAACGAGACAACATCTGTAGATATCGTTAATATCAACCTGGCTGCGGAAGCGGCATCAGGCAAAGCCATTAACTATGCTGATTATATGGAGAATGACAGCCCCTATTCAGGCGGCCCCTGGAAGGAGCAGTTTGAATATGATATGCAGACCGTAGACGCAGGTACCGGAAGCTTCTCAGCGCTGAGCCTGCAGTCCGTCAAGGTTCTGTGGCTTTACAACCAGAATATTTTTGATGAAGTAGGAGTACAGATCCCCACCACATGGTCCGAGCTTATCGATGTATGTGAGAAGATCCAGGCGGCAGGCTATCAGCCCATTGCAATGCCCGGAGATTATGACAGCTTCTATTCGGGAACCATGGGATGGCTTGCGCAGGTATATGCAGACCAGACCACCCGTTCCACCATCGATATCTGGAGATCACAGAAGGGTGATTATACTTATGATCCTACTATCGACGATTATTATACCTATGATCCGTCCGATCCTTTCAACGATGATACGACCAAGGTTACAAGGAACCCTGTGCGTTTCTTTGCAGCAGTGAAGGACGGCACCTATAGCGCCATTACGCCCGGTATGAAGACCGTTTGGAACAGTTTTGCCGAGGTGTTCCCCAAGTATGCCGGAAATGAAGTGATGTTCGGAACCAACAAGGAAGGTGCCAAAACATTGTTCTACCAGAGTAAGGCTGCCATGTATGTGGACGGCGGCTGGGGTATTGTTCAGTTTGCGAATGATATGGCAAAGCTGGCAAACGGCCAGGAGATTTCCTTTTCAGATGAAGGCGGAGCAGTTGAAGATGTAGTGGGCTTCACCCTTGGTACTTTTGATATGCCTTCCATGGAAGGGGAAGGAATTGAGGCAAAGGCAAGAACTATTGAGGTTTCCAACGGCTTCCTTGGCGCAGTTTCCAAGTCCCAGGATCACGATGACCTGGTTATGGATTTTATGATGTTCTACTCTTCTTCCGAAGGAATGTCCGCTTTTATGGATGCGGCTATTGCAGACGGCTATACGCCCAGCGGCCCCAGCCTTGTATATGGCGTGAACTATCCTGAGGATGTTCAGAACGCATTTGAGAACCTGACCATGATCGGTAATGTGCAGAAGAGCTACGGCCAGTCTCTGGCGAGAGGATTCTGTGAGATTCCGGAGTCCTACCGTGCATTCTATGACTATTGTCTTGAATTTCTGCAGGGTAAGATTGACGTGGATGCTTTCCTTGAGAAGCACCAGGCCAATATTGACGAGAATTTCGAGACAGGCATGACGAACTCCAAGATTACTCTGGAAGACCTTGCAAATCCTGCAAACGAGCCTACCGGTGAATAAGGAATCGGCAGTTCCTGATGCAGCAGGAAATAGATGAGAAACAGTGAATTGGAATTGGCTGCCTGAAAGGGTAGCCAATTTCAGTCAGGCTACTGGTTGGGAAGGCGCAGGTTGGGTGGTTAAGGTGTGAAGGAAGGAGCTTTGGAGGCGGGGCGGCTTATCTGGCAGAGCGCCGCACGGAATTTCCGGCACACTTGCAGCAAAGGTTAGACGGAGCGGAGGTTAGGATGAAGAGAAAGAGTGTATGGATAGTATCGGCAGTTATTTGTCTGGTCCTGGGCATTGGCATAATCTGGGGGCTGTCGTACTGCGAAGAAAAGACGGAAGGCCTGGAGGATTTGGATGTTTCCACCGGGACGAAGAACCACAGCCTGGCATATGACAAGGAGAAGGATATTCTGTATGTGGGGACCCATGATAAGCTGCTGGTGGCTTTTGAGAAGGGGGAGGAAATCTGGCGTACTCAGGCGAGCGGCTCCTATGACGAGCTGGTTCTGGATGCGGAAGCAGACAAATTGTATGCGGCAAATGAAGACGGGCATGTCTATGTATATCAGACTTCAAACGGAGAAGTACTGTTGGATATCGACACCAACAGGAAGGCGGTGGCGGTGGATGTCACGGAGGATGCTTCCAAGATAGCGGTAATTACCAATACAGGCAGTAATAAATCGAGCCTTTTGATTTATTCGGCGGACGGGGAGGAGCTGGGCGGCAAGAATTATTCGATTCTGGTCAGCGGAGTCCAGTACTGTAAGGACGGAGAGACGCTTTTGATTTCCAACAAGCGGGGTGAGGTTTTACATATTACGGAAGACGGAGAGGTCCTGGATACCCTGAAGACCGGTTATGAGATCATTCAGATGATCCAGAATGGAGATACCTACTGGACAATCAACAGAAACGGCATCTACCATCAGTTTGACGAAGCGCTGAATACCATAAGGACCGGTAAGATCGATAATACGGTGAATGCTTTTATGGTGAGTATCGGCGTGGATGAGGACGGAGAATATGTACTGATCGGAACCAAGGAAGGCTATTTATTTGTTATGGACGGTCAGGATAAACAGATATATTTAGCGGACGTGGGCGTTAGGATCACGGACTTTGAGGCGGCGAAAGGAAGCATTTACTTCACCGGCTATGAGGATTTTATCAAAAACATTCATGTGGACAACCTGGCCACCATGGATTATTACAAATCTATCGAGCAGGTTTTGCGTTATGTAGTTTATATTCCCTTTCTGCTGCTTCTGGTGTGCCTGATCCAATTGGTTCCCAAAGCGAAGAAGGCCGCGGGAAAGCTGCTGAAAAAGATGTGGCACCAGAGGATGGCTTATCTGATGCTGCTGCCTACGTTTGTGTTGATCTTCCTGTTTAACTACCGGGGAATTTTCATTGCCTTTTACAGGGCGTTTACCGATTGGTCCAGGACGAACAATACGCTGGCGAAGATGAACTTTATCGGGTTGGATAACTTCCGCCAGATGCTGGAGGAGGGATATTTCCTTATCGGTATGAAGAACCTGGGCCTGCTGCTGGTGACAGGGATACTTAAGACCATAACGGTGCCTCTGGCGGTTGCCTGGCTGGTGCATTCCATCCGCGGAGACAAGCGGAAATACATGCACAGGTTCCTGTTCGTACTTCCTATCGTGGTTCCCGGTGTGGTAGGGACCTTGACATGGCAGAAAATCTATGACCCTACCATAGGCCTTTTGAACGAGGTGCTGGGCGCGCTGCATCTGGAGAACCTGCAGAGAGTCTGGCTGGGAGATGAGCGGACGGCGCTGTGGGCCATTATTTTCATGGGATTTCCTTTTGTGGGCGCCATGGCGTTTCTGGTGTATTACGGAGGGCTTTTGAACATCGGAACGGATGTGGTGGAATCGGCCATGATTGACAGCGCCACCAGATGGGATATCTTCTGGAAGGTGCAGCTTCCGCTGATCAAGCCGCAGCTGAGCATTATGGTAACTCTTACGATCCTGGGCACCATGCAGGATTTCAACGGCATCTTTATCATGACGGGAGGCGGTCCCGGTACGGCGACTTATGTTCCTGCATTGGAGCTGTACCTGAATGCCAGCCAGTTCGGGCGGTATGGCTACGCTTCCGCACTGGGCATTGTGCTGATGATATTTACATTGACTGTGACTGTGATAAAGAATGCGCTGACCAGGGAAAAGGAGTGACGGGCATGAAGAGAATCAGCAAAAGAAAAATAAAAGAAATCCGTTTTCAGACAATTATAGAGATTATCATGGTGCTCATTATGTTCTTTGCCTTTGTTCCCATCTTCGTAATGATCATCATGTCTTTCAAGAGTAACTGGGAGATTTATAATAACTTTTTCGCCCTGCCGAAGCGTATCGAGTGGGACAACTATGTGAACGCTTTCGGAAAGCTGTATGGGAGTATGGTAAATACCCTGGCAGTGAATGCCTTTGCGGTGCTGCTGACACTGGTTTTGTCCGCCATGGGAGGCTTTGTCTTCGCAACCATGGAGTTTCCCGGGAAGGGGTTCCTGTTCTATGTGCTCCTTGTGCTGATGATGATACCGGGCGTGCTGTCGCTGGCTGCGAATTACAACCTGATCATCAGCTACGGCCTGTTCAATACCCGATGGGCATTGATTTTTCCCTGGATATCGGGAGGGCAGATCCTGGGGATTATCCTGTGCCGCAACTCCATAGAGGGCCTGCCCAGGGATTTGTTTGAGGCGGCGAAGATTGAGGGCTGCGGCCAGTTCAACCTTTTGGTCCGTATCGCGGTGCCTTTGGCAAAGCCTATTCTTTCCACCATAGCTGTCATGAAAATGGTTGACTACTATAACGACTTCATTTGGCCCATGCTGGTAATTGAGTCCAATACGAAGCAGGTTATCACGGTGACGGTGCGTGTGTTTACTTCGGCGGCGGGGACCACCAATATTGGAGCTATGTTCGCTGGTTATATCATTGCCACCATACCGCTGTTGATTTTGTTCCTGTTTACATCTAGGCTGTATATGGAAGGCATGACGGCGGGCGCAGTGAAGGGGTGAGCGCGCCCTGACATGTGCAATGCGTAAAATGACATCTGTGATGCATAAAATGACATCTGCAATGCATAAAAGGACATTTGCAATGCATAAAAGGACATTTGCATGGCAGAAAGGGAATAGGAGGTAAAATGGGAAAGTATTTACATGAAAAAGAAATTTTCCGCAATAAAAAAGCCTTAAGCTGCGGAAATGAGGATCTGGAAATCCTGGGGATTGAACATACGTTGCTGAATATCAATCTCCCGGCTCTGATGTGGGCGGAAAAAAAGGAGGATGCCCTGCCGTTTGTCTCCCGGGGAAGGGAGTACTGGTTTGACAGGGAGCAGGTAGAGGACATCGACAGGCAGCTGCAGTATGCATGGGGCTATGGAATAGCGGCTACGGCCATCCTGCTGAATTCGCCTCAGAGATTCGGCAGCCATGAGGAGGAAGCGCTTCTGAAGAAGGTGATCCATCCGGACTTCCAGTGGGAGGACAAAAATGCTTTCATCAGCGCATTCCCTATGGAGACGGAGGAGGGCAGGAATTATTACCGGGCTTTTGTGGAATTTCTGTCGGAGCGTTACATGCGGGATGATGGGAAATACGGAAGGATTACGGGATTTATTGTCTCCAATGAAGTGAACAGCCAGTGTGTCTGGGGAAATGCCGGGGAGAAGACCGTGGAAGCATATGCAGAGGAGTATACAAAGGCGTTGCAGCTGACATGGGAAGCCTCTCATGAATACTGGGAGGGAGCGGATGTATACATATCTCTGGATCATTACTGGGGAGACCGCTTTTACCCGGACCGCCCCATGGGCACCTACCGGGGGAAGGATATTGTGGATCTGGTGCTTAAGTATGGGAAGGAGAGAGGAAATTTTGGCTGGGGAATTGCCTACCATCCCTATCCGGAGGACTTGAATTATCCGGATTTCTACAATGACAGGATCCCGAAGTTTTATTTTGACACAAAGCAGATTACCTTCAAAAACATCGAGGTACTGCATGCTTATCTGGCACAGGAGGATTTTCTGTATCAGGGGCAGATGCGCCCCATTATCCTGTCGGAACAGGGCTTTAATTCCAGGCAGGACGAGCTGACGGAGCTTCAGGGGGCTGCCGGGTATACGCTGGCCTATCAGAAAATGAAGCGGCTTCCGGGGATTTTGTGGATGACCCATCATGCTTATATGGATAATCCGAAGGAGTTCGGACTTCATCTGGGAATCCGTGAGCGGAACGAGGATGGTACTCCCGGGCGGAAACGCCCCATTTATGAAGCCATGCGGGACATGGGAACCGAGCGGGAGGCGGAAAGGGTAGCTTGGGCAAAGAATTTTATCGGAGAGGCGCTGTGGCAGCAGTTGGAGTGCCCGGCAGTGCATGCGTGTGATGAAGACAGGTCAAAGGAAATGGACTTCTAAGGACGGGGAATATTCGGTCTACCGTATGCTGATACCCGTTGTGCTGGAACTGATTTTTACTTTTATCATTTCCAATCTCAATCAGCTGATCCTGAATCAGTTTGCGAAGGAAGCGGTGGCGGCCACCACGGCGGCGGGGACTTTCCTTTCGCTGATGATCAATCTGTATTCCGTGTTCTATGTGGGGCAGGGCATTCTGCTTGCGCCCTGCTGGGGCAGGAAGGATTACGCGGAGGGAAGCAGGATCTGGACAGTGAGTATCTGCGACAATTTGCTGCTGAGCATCGCCCTGGCGGGGGTGGGGGTATTCGGAAGCCCCCTGATTTTAAAATGTCTTCAAGTGCCCGGTGAGCTGCAGGGCATGGCCGGGGAGTATCTGGCGGTTGCATTGGGGCTGTCTGTGTTTCAGGGCGTGGCGCTGACCTTTGGATCCGCGTTCCGGGCCATCGGGGATATGAAGACGGTGATGCTGGGGAATACTCTGATCAACGGCAGCTGTGTGTTTATGAACTGGCTGATCCTGCGGCTGATCCCGTTGGAGGAACAGCGGATCTGGCAGTATGTCATGGCGGGTATTTTTGCGCAGATTTTTGGAGTGTTGTTTTATCTGTGGATGGCAGGCAGAGACGAGAGGATTGAGCTTAGGATGTTCCATGCCCAGTGGCGGGAGCGATTCGGGGAGACTACCGGGACAATCGCCCGGTATGGCGTTTTCGGCGGCCTGGAGGGTGTGATCTATCTGGTGAGCCAGACCATCGTCATGTCCATGATCGGCAGTCTGGGGACGGAAGCCCTGCTGGTAAAGGGGTACACGGGAAATCTAACTAATTACCTGACTCTGCCCGCCAGCGCAGTGTCCCTGGTAGCGGCTACCATGATCGGCATGAGCATCGGTATGGGGGACGAGGAGAAGGCCGGGGACTGCATGCGGAAATGCCTGAAGCTGGTTCTGACGGGGACAGTCGTCCTGTGCGGCGGGATGTTGCTGTTAGGACGGCGTTTCTTGGGGTTGTATGTGGAAGAAGGGGCTCTGGCGGAAGCCTGTATGCTGATTTTGGCTGTGGATATGATCGTGGAAGTGTTCCGGGGCGTGGCGGCGCTGATGGTCAGCAGCCTGAAGGCCATTGGGGATGTGAAAGCAACTTTTTTCATGGTGATAGCGGGTTCGGTGCTGAATGTGGGCGTTTCCTGGTTCTTCGGGGTATTCCTGGGAATGGGGCTCGCAGGGATATGGATCGGTTACGGGGTGGATCTGGCTTTCCGGGGGGCGTTGGGATTCGGAATCTGGAGGAAGCATGTGAGGCAGCATTCGTATCCGGTGTGGAAGTAAGTGAGGCAGCATTCGTATCCGGCGTGGAGGTAAGTGAGGCAGCATTCGTATCCGGTGTGGAAGTAAGTGAGGCAGCATTCGCATCCGGCGTGGAGGTAAGTGAGGCAGCATTTGCATTTGGCGTGGAAGTAAGTGAGGCAGCATTTGCATCTGGCGTGGAGGTAGAGGTGACGACTTTGCAGCAGGTGTGGAAGTGATTGCGACCAGGAAGCCGGCTCTGCGGAGGTGCATGGCGGCCTGGTATACGGATGAGTGTACTTTACAGGCAGTTTGCGCCAAAATCCTGTGTATGCAGGCATAATTCAGGGGCTTACAGGTCCCGATTATAAAAATAGGGGGCTATCAATGGCAGGATTCAATCTTGGGAACTATGCCGGTATCGACGCCCTGGGCAGGAAGCTGCCTTCTTCGGAGGCGGTGGGACTGCCCAGGCAGAACCGGTATGTGGGAATGTTTTATTTTATCAATTTGACCTGGAGCGGGGATATCCGGCCTTTCCGGGACAATATGAAGATCTGGGCGGAGACGCCGGAGGCTTTCCGGGATGTGGCGCACCCGATCTGGGATACGGACGGATGCTATTGGGGGGAGCCATTGTTCGGCTATTACGATCACGGGGACGAGTGGGTGATCCGCCGCCATGTGATGCTGCTGATCCTGGCAGGGGTGGATTTTATTGTGTTCGACACGACGAACCTCACTATGCACAGGGAAAATGCTTTAAAGGTCATAGAGGTCTTCCACGAATTCCGGCAGAGGGGATGGGAGGCACCGAGATTTGCGTTCTATACCAACAGCGAATCCGGCATACGCGCCCAGGAGATTTATGAAAGTGTATACAAAGAGGGAAGGTATGAAGAAAGCTGGTTTCAGCCGGACGGAAAGCCGCTGCTGATTGCCCGTCCGGAACTGTGCTCAGAGGAAGTGCGGGATTTCTTTGATATCAGATTGTCACAATGGCCAACGGAGCAGGTGAGGAGGACAGGAGCCTTTCCGTGGATGGCATTTGAACGTCCCCAGACTGTGTTTTTGGACAGAGCAGGGGGGAAAGAGGTGATCAGTGTCTCTCCTGCACAGCATCCGCAGATTAAGTTCGGCGATTCGGCTTTTCATGGGGAACAGAGGAACCGGGGCAGAAGCTTTCATCAGGCTTTTCACACAGTGGGCAATGATTGCGCTGCCGGGGCAGTGAACTGGGGTTATAATATAGCGGAGCAGTGGGAATATGCCATAGACCAGGATCCGAGAATGATTTTTGTCACGGGATGGAACGAGTGGGCGGCGGGTCCGTTTAAGAGGCCGGAGGACAGGGAGCGTCCGGTGACCTTTATTGACACGGCGTCACAGGAATATTCCAGGGATCTGGAACCCATGCGGGGCGGCCATTTTGACAATTATTATATGCAGCTGGTCGATTATGTGCGCCGGTATAAAGGCTGCGGCCCCATTCCGGAGGGAAAACGAAAGGTGAGCATTGACATAGACGGGGATTTCAGTCAGTGGGAAGGGGTAGAGACTGCCTACAGGGGATTTCCATTTTTTGAGATTTCACGCAACCACATGGGGATGGATGGACGACTGTATGTCAATGAAAGCGGACGCAATGTATTTGATGTGCTTAAGGTTGCGTGGGACGATGACAATGTGTACTTCTATGCGAAATGCTTTGAGCCCATTACGGCATACAATTTTACGCCGTGGATGCTGCTGTTTTTGAGAGTGGTCAGGGAAAACCAGGATCCGCTGGATCATCCTTCCTGGGCGGGGTATCATTATCTTGTGAACCATGAACTGCTGGACGGCAGGAACACGCTGGTGTATGAGTGCCTTGGGGGATGGCGGTGGAAATCGGCATCCGTGGCGCCGATTCGCTGCGAGGGCAGGGAATTCCATATGGCGGTGCCGCGTCCGGCGCTTGGACTGGCGGAAAAGGGAAAGTTTCGGATAGAGTTCAAGTGGGCGGATCATATTTCGGAGACCGAGGATGTGGACGATTTTTACCTGAACGGATGCAGCGCTCCCTACGGACGAATGAATTTTGTATATCTGGGGGGATGTGCGGAACCGGAATAAAAAACAGCTCATATGGTACCGGATGGGATATGTGCGGAACTGGAAAACAGCCCATATCCCATCCGGTGCCCAGAGGAGTTACGGACGCCTGCATTTGGCGGCCGGAAATTCTCTGTGTGGAGAGGTACCGGATGGGATATGTGCGGAACTGGAAAACAGCCCATATCCCATCCGGTGCCCAGAGGAGTTACGGACGCCTGCATTTGGCGGCCGGAAATTCTCTGTGTGGAGAGGTACCGGATGGGATATGTGCGGAACTGGAATAGAGGAAAATATGAAGACTACATTATATATGCTGCAGGAGCAGAGTACGATACAGATGATGTCCTACGTACTGCAGACAAAAGAAGGTAAGCTGGTAGTAATCGACGGAGGAAATAAACAGGATGCGCAGCATCTGCAGGATACCCTGGTGCGCCTGGGCGGGCCGGAGCCGGTGGTGGAGCTGTGGCTGCTGACCCATCCCCATTCAGACCATGTGGATGCGCTGCTGGAGATGTTTTCCAGGCCCCATCCGGTGAAGGTGAAGCGGATCTACAGCCGTTTCCTGTCTTATGAGTTCTATCATGCAAATGATTATCCGGGCTGTACGGATTCCAGGACTACAAAGGAATATAATGAATTTGCGGCGGCCCATCCGAATCTGTGCTTCCGCTATGAAAAGGGGCAGAAGTTCGTGGTTGGCTCCGCGGAGATCACTGTTGTGCATGTGCCGGAGGATGAGTCCCTACCTATGAATGTGATCAATAATTCGTCTGTGGTTTTACGCCTGGACGCAGATGGACAGCGGGTTCTTTTTCTGGGAGACCTTGGGGAGGAAGCCGGGGACAGGGTATTGGCAGAGGTTTCTCATGAGGAACTGCGGGCGGATTTTGTCCAGATGGCCCATCACGGGCAGTTTGGGGTGAAGAAGAGTTTTTATGAGGCGGTGGCTCCCAGGGCCTGCCTGTGGAATACGCCCCAATGGCTGTGGGATAACACCCAGGGAAACGGCTACAATACCGGGCCCTGGAAGACCGTGGAGGTACAGGGATGGATGCGGGAGCTCGGCGTGCGCTATCATTTTGTGACCAAGGACGGGGAGCATGCCTTGGAGCTTCCCTATCCCCTTGATTGATGGGCGGCAGGAACAGGGCATGCAATGGGAAAGGAATTGATTACTGGACAATATGATGAAGATAAAATATCTGGGAACGGCGGCAGCAGAGGGGATCCCCGCCCTCTTCTGCCATTGCCCGATTTGTGAATATGCGAGAACTCACAGGGGAAAAGAGATCAGGACCAGGGCCCAGGCTGTGATCGACGAGGAAATCCTGCTGGACTTCGGGCCGGATACTTATATGCATTGTCTGCAGGAGGGCTTGGATCTGGCGGGAATCGGGCTGTGTCTGGTGACGCACACCCACGGGGATCATTTTGGGATAGATGATATCAGGATGCGGTGCAGAAGTTTTGCGGTGTACGAAGAGGAAATTCCGCCCCTCATTGTGTGCGGCAGTTCTGAGGCAGAGGCAGTCTTTGCCCGGGAGGAAAACCGGGACATAACGGAAGACGGACGCGTGGTGTTCCGGAAGCTTCCGCCCTATGAAGAATACCGTTATAAGGAATATTCCATTACGCCGCTGCCTGCCTTTCACGGTACGACAGAGCCTTTCTTCTATCTGGTTCGCAAAGGGCACCGGGCGCTGCTCTATGCCCATGACACGGATATTTTCTATGAGGAGGTATGGGAATACCTGCAAAGGCTTGGGATTGTACTGCAGCTGGTTTCCCTGGACTGCACCGAAGGCCGCCGGAAGATGGATTATTCCGGTCATATGAATCTGGAGCGGAACTTCGCGGTCAGAGAACGGATGCTGCGGATGGGAATTGCCGATGATGCTACGGTATTTGCGGCAAGTCATATTTCCCATAACGGGCAGCTTTGTCATTTTCAGGCATTAGATTCGAAAATCCACAGAGGATTTGTAGTTGCATGGGACGGAATGGAGCTGGAGATATAACCGGGTAACCAAGGATGGAGCGCTCTGTAACGTTCTACCGGGGGTTATTGCGATAAACATCATGCAAAACATAGTTTCAAAAACTATGTAAGCTGTATAAAAAACCATAAAATGTGATATAGAACAATACAAGCTATTGCTATTTTTGCCGGGAAGTGGTATTCTAAACATGTACAAAATTTACAATAGACGAATTTGTGTCAGTGAGTTGGAATTTTGTAATAGACTGATCTGTACGGAAGGCGGCTGTATTTATGAAAGAGAGATATCACATTATCAGCGACGGTTCCTGTGACCTGCCCCAGGAACTGGTGGAGGAAAAGAATATCACGGTAGTCCCGTTTTATGTTTCTTTTGACAACGAGAATTATTTGAAAGAAAATGCGGAAATCGGAATCCGGGATTTTTATCAGCAGATGGTGGACCGGAAGGGGGTATATCCAAAATCTTCCATGCCCTCGGCCCAGGACTATGTGGAGGCATTTATGCCCTATGCCAGGGAAGGCGTCCCGGTAATCTGTATTTGTATTACCACGAAATTCAGCGGTTCCATGCAGTCGGCCCTAAGTGCCAGGGGGATTGTTCGGGAAAGCTATTCCGACGCGAAGATTACGGTCATCGATGCCACGGTGAATACGGTGCTGCAGGGATTGTATGTGCTGGAGGCCGCGGCCCTGCGGGACAGCGGGATGGAGTACGAGGCGGTGGTTGCCAGGCTGGAGGAGATCAAGAGTACGGGAAGGATTTTCTTTACGGTAGGCGATATGGAATACTTAAAGCATGGCGGACGCATCGGCAAGGTATCCGCCGTTGCCGGCAGTATCCTGGGGATCCGGCCTGTGATCACGCTGAAGGAGGGAGAGATTTTTCCTTCCGGTATCGGCAGAGGCAGGAAGCGCACTACGGAAAAGTGCATCGACCTGCTGACGGATTATCTGGAGGAGAACGGACGTAAAATCCAGCGTTACAGCATCGCAGTGGGATATGGCTATGACTATCAGGAGGCAGTGGACTTCCGAAAGCATACCCTGGAGGTGCTCCGGGAAAAGGGCTATTCCATCGATGAGAGCAGGATTCCCCTCTATCAGATCGGAGCCACCATCAGCGTGCATACCGGACCTTATCCGCTGGGATTCGGCATTATAGAAAAAGGATTGGCGGAATAATGAAAAGGATCAGAGAGCTTCGGTGCAATGCATCAGGAGCTCTTTTACATTGGCAAAGCAATAAGTGGCAGGATAGGGGGTATCTGCCATATCCTCCGGCTTTGCTTCTCCGGTAAACAGGACACAAGTGTCTACTTCACCGTTTATTCCGCAGGCGATATCCGTGTAGAGCCGATCCCCAACCACCAAAGTCTCTTCCCGGGAGAAGCCGGAGCGTTCCAGGCACAGATCTACCACTGTCCGGCTGGGTTTGCCCAGATACACGGGCTTCCTGCCGGTAGATTCCGTGAGCATGTTGCATATGGCGCCGCAGTCCGGGATAAAGCCGAAATCGATGGGACAGCACAGATCCGGATTTGTGGCATAAAAGGGAACTTCTGCGGCGGAGAGTACCTTACAGGCCTGTACCAGCTTGGAATAGGTAAGCTCGCTGTCATATGCGACTATCGCGCAGTCGATGTTTTCAGAGGCAGTCTCTGTAATATGCAGACCGTTTTTATGCAATTCCGTCACGAAAGAAGCGGTTCCCAGGACGAAGATGGTGCTGTCGGCATATTCTTTTTTTAAAAACCGGAGAGTCATATAACCGGAGGTGATAAACTGGTCTTCTGTTGTTTCCAGATGAAATGCTCTTCGGAACTTATCTACATAATCTTTGCCGCCTTTGGTAGAATTATTTGTAATGTAGTACGCTTTTCCGCCGATTCTGTCAATATGGCGAAGCAGCTCGGCACTGCCCTCATAAAGCGTATCTCCTACTGCAAGCGTTCCGTCTATGTCAAACAGGAAGAGTTTTTTTGCCTGTAATGTGTGAAGTGGTTTGGAATTCATTGTATCTCCTTTTCGCAGTTTTTTTAAAGCTGACATTATGCGTTTCTGAGTCAACATTGTACCATAATTATGTGCGCCGAAGGTGCGCATGGAATCAGAAGTTGACTCGATGCCCTTACGAGTCAACATTGTACCATAATTTTGCGCGCCGAAGGTGCGCATGAAATCAGAAGTTGACTCGATGCCCTTACGAGTCAACATTGTACCATAAAACAGGCAGAAAGAAAATTGTTTTAGCAGAAATCAACAGATTTGAGGAAGGCGGTATGGCGAAGCTTTCCGAGGCATACCGCAGGAGACAGGAATGTCATAGAAAGCCGGCAGAAAGCCGGACAAAAGGGCAGGTGTGGTTTTGTCCCTTGTATTTTTTCGGGGAAATTCTTATGCTGAAATTGTTACAGGCGGAACCAGATTCTGAAAAGTCGGAAAGAGAGGAAAGTATGAGAAAAAGCAGTAGCATGTGTTATGGCTGCAGCGATAGCCGTATCGGAAGATGGATATATTATCGGTTTTCCTTTTATCAGAGGAGACGAATATCTGCTTTCATCAGCGGGCATGCTTATCCGACAGGACTGGCTGGATGAATTGAATCTCGAGCTTCCTGAGACGGCGGATGATCTGTATCAGGTGCTGAAGGCGTTTAAGGAGGAGAAAGGAGCTTCCCTGCCGTTCTCTACCCGAAGCTACTGGTTGATGTATGTTGCCCTTGACCATGGGATCATCACATCTCCCTTTGGCTGGCCTTTGACCGGAAACAGTGTGGTGATCACATCCGATTGCACTGACAAGGTGGCTGCCGTGAAATTTTTAAATTACGGTTATACGGAAGAGGGAAGGATGATTTTTAACTACGGCATCGAAGGGGAGAGTTACACCATGGAGAATGGTGTGCCCACCTACACTGAATTGATTATGAACAATCCGGAAGGCCTGACAAAACAGCTGGCGCTGGCACAGTGTCAACTAATCTTGACAAAATCAGATGGCCCGATCCTCTTTTCCATTTCGTTAAGGAGGACGGTCTGGAAAGCCTTGCGCAGGTAAGTATAGTTGAAATGTCTTACTGCCCGCCATAACCCGCTGTCAGAGAAGCCGCCTTCGGTGATAAGGCAGTGGATATGGGGATTCCATTCCAGGGGCCGGCCAAAGGTATGCAGGACACAGATAAAACCGGGGACAAAGTTTTCGGATTTATTGAGCTTATAAAACATTTGGGACACGACATTGCGGACAGCCTGGAAAAGGCAGTCCAGGAGGGAGCGGTCTTCCAGGAAGAAATGCCTGAGCTCCTCATCAATGGTAAAGACGCAGTGGCGGTGGCCGCACCGTAGGAGCTTGAAGGACATGGACGTGGAACGTTCCTGGCAGTACTTTACGCCACAGGTGGGGCAGAAGCGGCTCTTGCAGCGGAAAGGGACGAACTTCATCTTACCGCATTGGGAGCAGGCGTACATGGCGCCGCCAAAGGAAGGGGCGCCGCAGTTTATCATCTTTTCGATGTTCTCCATTTCAACGGCCCGGGGATGGAGGGTATATTGAATTATTTCGTAATTATCTTTAAAAATCTCTTGTAGGATGTTCATGAGATTATTATGCGATAAATGCGGCCGGAAAGCAATACCCCCTCAAAGATTGAGGGGGCAGGGGGAGTTGATGTGCCGTAGGCACTTATTTATACGAAAGTTCTTCCTACTACCTACAAAAAGCCTTAAAGTCGTATCGTGGTACAGGTATTTTTGCCATATTCATTCACCCTATTACATTTTACTGTTCACCTTTCTTTTTAGATATGTCTACATAGTTCTATATATTGACTTAAATAATTCCTTTTGCTTTCTCGTCAAAATTCGATTTTCTTTATGAAATCTTCAAAAATATCCTTTATGCTATTAATAGAATTAAATGAAAGGACATGATGATTATGGATATGATTTTGAAAACAACA
>CAJUCE010000037.1 GCA_910584865.1 uncultured Acetatifactor sp. | reverse complement strand
ACCCGTGTTACCGCCGTGAAAGGGCGATGTCTTAACCGCTTGACCATGGAGCCGCAACATCCCTAACGAATGCTATAATACCACATATTTACATATTTGACAAGAGGGAATTTTACGATTTTTTTACCGGTATCCGCAAAATCACTTTTGTGCCGATGCCCTCTCTGCTTTCCACTTTCACCCCTATACTCAGGCTGTCAAAGATCCGGCGGCACAAATACAGGCCGATGCCGGTGGACTTTTTGTCCAGCCTGCCGTTGTAACCAGTAAATCCTTTCTCAAAAATCCGGGGCAGATCCGCTTCCCGAATCCCGATCCCCGTGTCTTCCAATTCCAGTACAGCTATCTCTTCCTCCCTCCGGATTCTGACAGCGATGCTGCCCTGTCTTGTATACTTGATACTGTTGGACAAAAGCTGCTCCAAACTAAAAACGAACCATTTTTCATCCGTTACCACGCATAAATCCGTCTCCTCCAGATCCAGTCCGAGACCCTTATTGATAAAAAGGACAGAATATTTCCGCACGGCCTGTCTGACCAGCTCCTGCAATGCACAGCCCTCCAGCACCAGATCGGAGGAAATGCTCTCCAGGCGCTGAAAGGCCAGCACCATCTCCGCATATTGTTCGATCTTAAACAATTCCTCTTTCATCAGAAAGCTGTCCCTGTCCTGAAAGCCGGGGCGTTCGAACAACAGTTTCATGGCCGATATGGGCGTTTTGATCTGGTGGGTCCACATCATATAATAGTCCCTGCGCTCCAGCTCCTGCGCCTCCCAGTGCTGCAGCTCTCTCTCCTGCCGCTCATGTACGCCGCTTAGAAAAAATCTCCATGCCGCCTCGCTGCTCTCCGCAGTCTCCATGGATTCCGCCATACCCTCTTCCGATTTTTCCATCAGCAGCTCGCCTGTCTGTTCAAAATGAACGAAAGCCGCTTCCAGCTGCCTGCCCCGGCGTACATATTTCATACCCAGCAAAAAGAAGGCAATACCCCATATCACGGTAGCCAGAAGCGCCGCATAGAGAAGCTTTGCCAGATTCTCAATATGATACAGGCTGCCCACAGCCACAAATAGAAACACAGTTGCCAGATATAATGCCGCAACCATTCGTTTCTCTCTCAGATAGCGGAACCACAGTCTCATACATCTTCCCTCATCATATAGCCGATTCCCTTTTTGGTATGGATCATCTGCCCTGCTCCTACGCTTTCCAGCTTCCTGCGCAGCCTGGTCATGTTGACGGTCAGCGTATTGTCATCCACAAAGCAGTCATTGTCCCACAATCGTTTCATAATAGCTTCCCTGGATACGGTCCTGCCGGTATTTTCAAACAAGAGCTGCAAGATCCGGAATTCATTCTTCGTCAGTTCCAGTTTCCTGCCCTGCACCAGCAGGGAGGCATCCGTCAAATTCAGAATCAATCCGCCGCATTCCATGACGCTGGTCTGGCCGCGGAAGGCATAGGTGCGCCGAAGCATGGCCTGAACCTTGGCTGAGAGTACCTCCGGTTCAAAGGGCTTCACCAAAAAGTCGTCTCCCCCCATATTGACCGCCATCACGATGTTCATGTTATCGCCGGCGGAAGAGACAAAAATAATCGGCACCTGGGAGATCTGTCTGATCTGTGCGCACCAATAATAGCCGTTAAAAAAGGGAAGCCCGATATCCATCAGTACCAGCTGGGGTGTACAGGCCGCAAATTCTGCCGTCACATTGCCGAAGTCCTCCGCACAGAACACCTCGTAGCCCCACTTCTCCAGATGGCGTTTCATCTCACCGGCGATTACTTTGTCATCCTCCACGATCAACAGCCGGTATCGCATCTCTCCGCCCAATTTTCTTTCCTCCCCTCCCTCTGCAGTTTCTTCTCTTTTTTGTAATTCTCATAGGCCGGAGACATCTCCCTGAGCCTGGCCGTAATCTGCTTCAATGCAGCCACCGCCCTGTCCAGCTCTTCCTTTGTATTTTCTTCCGACAGAGTCAGTCTCACCGAACCAAATGCTTCCTCTTCGGACAGCCCTATGGCCAGCAACACATGGGAAGGATCCTGGGAACCGGCCGTACATGCGGAACCGCTGGAAGCACAGATTCCCTGCATATCCAATGAGATCACAATGGCTTCCCCCCTGATAAAAGGAAAGGAAAAATTCACATTGCCGGGAAGCCTTCTGTCTCTGGGCCCGTTCAGCCTGCAATCGGGAATCCGGGTCTCAATCTCCCGAATCAGGTAGTCCCGCAGCCCCTGTTCTTTACGGATCTTGTCTGACAGCCTCCCGCAGGCTCTCTGCACCGCCGCCCCAAAGCCCACGATACCGGGCACATTTTCCGTACCGGCTCTCCTGTTTTGCTCCTGTGCGCCGCCGTGCACAAAGGGCACAATCGGTATCCCCTCCCGAATATACAGCATCCCCACCCCTTTGGGGCCGTTGAGTTTGTGTGCGCTGGCACTGAGCAAATCCGCCTTCAGCGTCTCCACGTCCACCGGAATCTGCCCCAGCGCCTGCACCGCATCCGTGTGAAAGCAGATTCCTTTCTGCCTGGCAATGGCGCCGATCTCCTCCACGGGCTCTATGGTACCGATCTCGTTGTTGGCAAGCATGACACTGATCAAAACTGTATCCGGACGGATGGCAGCGCGCACCACCTGCGGGTCCAACCTTCCCTCTCCGTCTACATCCAGATAGGTGATCTCATATCCGTTCTCTTCCAAATACCTGCAGGTATGAAGCACGGCGTGGTGCTCGATTTTGGTGGTGATAATATGCCTGCCCTGCTCCCTGCAGCTCTCCGCCGCAGCCTTCAGGGCCCAGTTATCCGATTCCGTACCTCCCGCCGTAAAATAGATCTCCTGCGGTTTTGCGTTGATTGCCGCGGCAATCTGTCTTCTGGCTTCATTCAGCGCCTTTTTCCCCCGGAAACCGGAGGAATTCAATGCGCCAGGATTGCCGTAATGCTCCGTGAGATACGGCAGCATCGCTTCCACCACCTCCGGCGCCGTTTTCGTGGTAGCGGCATGATCAAGATAAATCATATCTATTCTCCTATTCCAGTTCCGCATGAATCCGATACAGTGCCCAGAAGAATTCCTGTCCCCGCAAAATTTATTGCCAGTATATCACCCGCCGATCTGTTCTGTCAACCGCGCCGGGGGAATATACTATTGAAAAACAAGAGTCCATTTATGTCAATGAAATCAAAAAATCAACATCCCCTGATTATGGGCGCCTTTATCCTCACCGCTGCCGGTATCCTCACCAGACTCATCGGATTTGTATACCGGATCTATCTCTCCCGTCAATTCGGCGATGAAAGCATGGGGATCTATCAGCTCTTAAGTCCGGTATTGTCTCTGTCCTTTTCCCTGACGGCCGCAGGATACCAGACAGCCATATCCAAGCTGGTAGCGGAACAGGCGGCAACCCGAAAAAGCCCCGCCCTGGCCCCGCTGTGGCTGGGACTTGGCATCTCCCTGCCTCTTTCCCTCCTGTGCAACGGTGTCCTGTTTTTCTTCGCAGACCCCATTGCCCTTCGTCTGCTGCAGGAACCCCGCACCGCCGTCATGCTGCGGATTCTCTCCTTTTCCGTTCCCTTATCCGCGGTGCATTCCTGCATCAACGGATATTTCTACGGCATCAAAAAAGCAGGCATTCCCGCCCTCGCTCAGCTTTTGGAGCAGATTACCCGGGTAGGCTGCGTATACATAGTATCGGGCTATTTCCTCTCTCAGGGAAAGACCCTCTCCATCAGCATTGCCGTGCTGGGACTGACTGTGGGCGAATTCTTCTCCATGCTGATGACCATTGCCGCCATCCGGCCCCAGGCTAAAAAAGGACAGAACACCGCAGTTACCTCCGCCCGGCCGGCTCCTTCCGGAATGCTCCTTGGCAAGCTGCTTGCCATGGCTCTGCCTCTGACGGCAAACCGTATCGTACTGAACTTTCTGCAAAGCATTGAGGCCGTCTCCATACCGGCCCAGCTTAAAGCGTACGGATATGACAATATCACCGCCCTGAGTGTATACGGGGTCCTCACCGGCATGGCCATGCCCTTTATCTTCTTTCCCAATGCCCTGACCAGCTCCGTAGCGGTACTCCTGCTGCCCATCATCTCGGAGAATTACGCTTTGGGAAATATGGATACCGTGCGCCGCGCTACGTTTAAGACTGTCAAATATTGCGGTCTCATGGGCCTGTGCTGCATGGGCGCATTTGTCCTTTTGGGAAGATGGGCCGGCGCCACGCTCTTTAACAGTCCTCTTGCAGGTTATTTTATCACCACCCTGGGCTTTATCTGCCCCTTTCTCTATCTGGATACCACCCTGTCCAGCATCTTGCAGGGACTGGGTCTGGCAGGTCACATCTTTGTCATGAATGTTATCTGCCTGCTGGTCAGACTGGGTTTTGTCTTCCTGGCCGTCCCACGCTACGGCATCACCGGTTACCTCTGGGGGCTGCTAGCCAGCCAGCTTACCCTGGGGGCGCTCTATCTGGCCTGCCTCTACCGTTTTCTGAAGAAAGAGCCTGCCGCAGCTTAAACAAGCCAGGGCAGGCTCGGGGCAATACATTATTTTAACAGTTTTTTCAGCTCATCTACAAAAGTATTCACATCCTTGAATTCCCGGTACACCGAGGCAAAGCGCACATAGGCTACCGCATCCAGATCTTTCAGCCGGTTCATCACAATCTCCCCGATGACCTGGCTGGAAATCTCTTTCTCCGTCCTGCCAAAGATTTCATTTTCCACCTCGTCCACCAAAGCCGTGATCTGCTGTACGCTCACCGGACGTTTATGGCATGCGCGGAACAGTCCGCCCTCCACCTTGGAGCGGTCATATGCCTCTCTGTTGTCGTCCTTCTTGATGACAATCATGGGGATGGTCTCTATCTTCTCATAGGTAGTAAATCGTTTCCCGCATTCGTCACAGACTCTCCTGCGGCGGATGGAATTATCCTCCTCCGTGGGCCTGGAATCAATTACTCTCGTGTTTTCATGGCTGCAATAAGGACATTTCATGGCGATCCTCCTATTCCAGTTCCGCAGAAAGCCTCCCCTGTACCAATATGGCAGTGGATTTCCGGCCGCTTAATGATGCGTCCGCAAATCCTCTGGGCACCGGCTCGGCTTTCTGCTGTTTTCCAGTTCCGTCTTTATTTTAAACGTATCATATTCAACAGTGAATGTCAACGAGAATAATGTCCGGCCCGATCTGTTTGATGTTCTGGAACGGAATGACGATATTGGGTTCGCAGTTTAAAAATCCAAGAAATCTGTTGCACCCGGGCACCATGATTTTACAGATACAGCCGCTGCAGGGATCGAATTCCAGATCGCACACCCTCCCCAGCTTCTTGCAGTCCTTTATATTGATCACATCCTTATTCCTCAGCTCGGAAAATAGCATATCGGATCCTCCTGATGAAATTCGCTTACTTTAGAAATATGCCGGCGCACAGAAAATGAGAACAAAAATTCCCCTCCCACGCGGAAAAACAAAATGAATATTTTTCATCTGCGGGCACATACTACCACTATAATCCAACGCACGCTTGTGCAGAAATGAGGAATATTATGACACAGGGAAAAGTAGAAATCTGCGGTGTGAATACGGCCAAGCTCCCCTTGTTGAAAACAGAAGAAAAAGAAGCCCTCTTCCAGCAGATAGAAGCCGGAGACGAAAGGGCGCGGGAAACATACATCGAAGGAAATCTGCGTCTGGTATTAAGCGTCATCAAGCGCTTCGCCTCCAGCAATGAAAATGTAGACGATCTGTTTCAGATCGGATGCATCGGGCTCATCAAGGCTATCGACAATTTTGACACTTCCCTGAATGTGAAATTCTCCACCTATGCGGTTCCCATGATTATAGGCGAGATCCGGCGCTATCTACGGGATAACAGTCAGCTTCGGGTATCCCGTTCCTTGAAGGATACCGCCTATAAGGCCATTTATGCCAGGGACACCCTGACCAGGAAGAATTTAAAGGAGCCTTCCATAGAGGAAATAGCCAAAGAAATCGGTATCTCCAAGGAAGATATCTCCTATGCCCTGGATGCGATCCAGAATCCCATGAGCCTGTATGAGCCCATTGTCACCGACGGAGGGGACACTCTCTACGTCATGGATCAGATCAGCGATAAAAAAAGCAAAGAAGAGACCTGGGTGGAGCATCTCTCCCTCAGCGAGGCTATGAAGCGCCTGGGCCCCAGGGAACATGAGATCATCTCCCTGCGCTTCTTCGAGGGCAAGACCCAGATGGAAGTGGCTGAATCCATCGGTATCTCCCAGGCCCAGGTCTCCCGTCTGGAGAAAAATGCGCTCCGCACCATGCGTGCCTATCTCACCGCATAAATGCATAAGATAAAATGTCGCCCAATATTTCTCAGCGCTTTTTGTAAAATAACAGCCAATAAACCAGATATCCGATGACGGTTCCCAGCGTATTGGTCAAAATATCATCTATTTGAAAATAACCTCTGGCCGTAATCAGCTGCAGGCTTTCAATCCCCAGGCTGGTTACCGCTCCCAAAAGGGTGCAGTTCCAAAACCGTCTCATCCTTTTAAAGGCCCAGGAGGCCAGAAAGCCGTAAGGCAGAAACAACAGCACATTCTCCACTACAAAAGCATTATTCCTGTCATTGATCCCCCAGGTAGAAAAAATTTCCAGATCCACCAGGCTTTGTCCGCTGCCGCTCTCCCTGGACAGAAACGTAATGATCAGCATGACAGACAGATAGATACAAAAGGCTGTCACAGGCAAAACCTGCGCCTGCTGCACCCCTTTCCTCCGCCTTCGGTTTCCCGCCCATAAAAATACGGCGGAAACCGCTGCCCCCATCATCAGCCCCCAGGGAAGGAATCTGATCATGGACAGCAAATCCCTATATATATATTTTAACATTTTATTTTCTCCGCAGATCGGCAGGCCCCCGGCTTGTCTGCGCACGCAGCTTATCTTTCATTCCGGTTATCGATCCCAATTATTCTCTGCGTGTTCCCATTTATCCTTATCCCGAACCAGTTTATCATTCATCCATGCCACGGCGCCTGCAACACCGTCTTCCGCAAAAGGGAACTCGGCCGCTTCCTTTTGATCAGGGGACGTGGCGAAAAAGTGAAACGGCTCCGGCCATACCGTACAACGCAGTCTTTTCTCTCCCGCCTCATCCGTCACGCCCTCCAGCCTGTAGCGCATTCCCTGATGAGACCCCGTAAATTCCGTCTTTTTCAGATATTCCATCGATAATATATCTTGTCGTTGAATCACGTTAATACCTCTTTCGTACCATGTGCGAGGTCATTATTTTATATTGTACCATAATTTCATGCGCACCAGCGCATATGGAATCAGAAGTTGACATGATGCCCTTTCAAGTCAACATTGTACCATGATTTCTCCCTCTTGCAAAGACCAAAACTTAAATATTACTGCTCATCTCCTTTTTCAGCTGGCGCATGATTTTCTTCTCCAGCCTGGATATATAGGACTGAGATATTCCCAACAGGGAAGCCACTTCCTTCTGCGTCATCTCCTGTCCGTCCCTGGTACCCAGACCGAAACGCAGCCTGATGATCTTCTTCTCCCGCTCGGACAGTTTGCTGATAGCCCCCAGCAGTACCTTACGTTCCGCCTCATTCTCGATGTCCCGATAGATCACATCCTCATCCGTTCCCAGCACATCCGACAAAAGCAGCTCATTTCCGTCCCAATCCACATTCAGCGGCTCATCTATGGAAACCTCCAGCTTGGTCTTGTTATTCCGGCGCAGATACATCAGAATCTCATTCTCTATACACCTGGACGCATAGGTCGCCAGCTTGATATTTTTGTCCGGTTTAAAGGTGTTGATGGACTTGATCAGCCCGATTGTCCCAATGGAAATCAAATCTTCCACACCCACACCCGTATTATCGAATTTTTTTGCTATGTAGACAACCAGACGGAGATTGTGCTCGATTAAGGTAGCCTTTGCCTCATCGTCATACTCTGTCCCCAAATCTCCGATCACCTTGCTCTCCGTCTCCAGTTCCAGCGGCGGAGGCAGCACTTCGGCGCCGCCGATATAGTGAACCTCCCCCTTTTTGTGCAGGAGCAGTTTGTCCCTGCGGATCATCTTGAATTGAATCTTGCCAGGAATCATCACTTTCAGAATCATTATGCCTCTCATTCTGCCGCTTTCATGCGGCTCCCGTTGCCCTGCGCAAAGAGCCCGGGATTAATTATCATCTTCACGGATTCTCCTTCTGCATTCTCTGTTCCTGAAATTTCTTCGTTGCTGACGGCGATATACACCTGCGTAAACCGAAATACCATCCCTTCTGTCTCCAGCTCCAGTTCCGGCAGCAGATATCCCTCCAGGATCCCCCGGCGTTTCCCGATACTGTGATAGGGAATCGCTCTGAAGGTGTCCCGTTCCTGCCCCCAAAGTCTGTCAAAGACCGCCCTGTCCACGATGGAGACACTCTTTCCGCTAACCGGCTCAATCAATGTATTCCCTGAATCCATCAATGCCGTCACCGCAAGCTTCTCCCCCTTCCGGATCAGCACCGCCCTGCAAAGGCTGTTCCCCGGATCGGAACCCCGGCGAAACTTAAGAAGCAGCAAAACCCCCAGACCGCCCGCCCCCAAAAGCTCCAAAGTACCGGTCCAAAAGGCCCTGCCTCCGGGCAGATATCTGATCAGAACAAGCAGCGCACCTCCCAATCCGAAGGAATACAGCAGCAGTCTCTCCAGAAGCTTCAGAAACATTCCAAGGCTCCTCACCTGAAATGTGATGCACAGCATTCCTGCCGTTCCCAACACGATTCCCGCAGCCATTCTGAAAAAAGCCGGCCCACCTGTCCAGAACGGAACAAGGAAACAAACTGCCCCAGCCAAAGCCCCGGAAAGCATCCTCCATATTCTGACATGGCGAAGCATGCTGTGATCCACCAGTATCAGAAGGTACAGATTCATTATGAAGTTAAGAAAGAACAGACTGTCAACATATACTATGTAATGCATCGGTATCATCCTTTTCATATTTATTATAAAAGGATTGGACACAGGATTTTGTCAAAGAGAGGGATAAAATACAAGAATTTTTCGACAAAAAACCGGACGCAGACCCGTCCGGTTTTGAATGGAATACGATTTATTTTCTCTGGAGAAAATCAGGAATCTTGAGCGTCTTCTCCTCCACGGAACCGCGGATATCCACCGGCTTCTGAATACCCTGTGCAGCGCCGGGGGCTGCAGGCTCCGTCTTGCCGGCCTGTCCGTTCAGAACCTTTAACGAACTTGACGCGATATGTGTGGAGGGCTGCTTGTACAGAGAGCTGCTCCCGAAACGCGACTGCAGCTGATTCCCGCCGCCATTATCCTCCAGTCCGGTGGCAATCACCGTGACGCTGCAGCTGTCCGATCTGGACTCGTCGTACATGGCGCCGAATATGATATTGATATCCTCCCCTGTGAGGCTCTGGACATAATCTGCCGCATCGCTTGCATCCGGCAGCGTGATGTCCCCGGATACATTAAGTATGACATCTGTAGCCCCGCTGATCGTGGTCTCCAGCAAAGGACTCTCCACTGCCATCTTCACGGCCGCCAGAGCCTTGTCGTCTCCCTTGCCTTCGCCGATACCGATATGTGCGATTCCCTTATCCTTCATAACCGTCTCGATATCCGCAAAGTCCAGATTGATGATAGCCGGCCGATTGATCAGATCCGTGATTCCCTGAACGGCCTGCTGCAGCACTTCATCCGCTTTCTTAAGTGCCTCCGGCATAGTGGTACGCCTGTCCACAATCTCCAGCAGCTTGTCATTGGGTATCACAATCAGCGTATCCACATGCTCTTTGATACGCTCGATCCCGCCCAGAGCATTCACCATACGCGTCCTAGCCTCGAAACGGAAGGGTTTGGTCACCACCCCCACCGTGAGAATTCCCATTTCCTTTGCAAGCCTCGCCACTACGGGCGCGGCTCCGGTTCCCGTACCGCCCCCCATACCGCAGGTGACAAATACCATATCCGCCCCTTTCAGGGAAGCGGAGATTTCTTCCGCACTCTCCTCCGCAGCCTTCTCGCCGATCTCCGGCTTGGCCCCTGCGCCCAGTCCCTTTGTCAGCTTCTCCCCGATCTGTAATAAATTGGGAGCCTTGCACAGCTGCAATGCCTGCTTGTCCGTATTCACACCGATGAATTCCACACCTTCGATTTGTTCGTCAATCATTCTATTCACAGCATTATTACCTGCGCCACCTACACCGACTACAATAATTCTGGCAGCAGATTCAGCGTCGTTTGTCTTAATCTCCAGCAAGAGCGTATCCTCCTTTTCCTACTTCTCTCCGACTCATATCTACTATCATATAATCATTTCCGAAATTAATCAACTATTTTTTTACAAAAATATTAACCTCCCGGCTTAAAAGTATATTTACCGCTGTCCTCATCATAAGTCTGCATCTGCAGAACGCCGCTTCTCCCCTCCAGCTTCGCCAGTAAATCCGGCAGAATCATCAGCTTGTCCTCCAAATGAAGCGCTTCATTCCCCAGGGCAACCTCTGTATTTTCAAAATAAATCGTAATCTCCTCCAGACTGTTGAAGTAGATCCGATCCGGCGTCAGATGATATTTCTGCAAAAGCTTCGTCAGATCCAGAATACTTTTAAAGACTTCCTCATCCTTAACCGGAAGTATCTCCCCTGTCATAATATAATCGAACTCCAGCCCCATGATCTGGGGAATGCCCACTGTCCGCACGCTGGAGCTCTCCACCACATACCCGTCTCTGTCGAAATACACATAGGTGTCCAGGTATCTCACACAGCCTGTCAACGTTTTCTCATACACAATGATCTTAATCGTATCCGGAGACAATATATCCACATCCACCACATCCACAAAGGGAATTCCCTCTATCCCCTTATTTTTATATTTCAGGGACAGATAGAGGGAATTATCTCCCAGAAAGCCATCCATGACAATGGCTTTGATCTCCTCCTCCGTGTAATGGACATTCCCCTCCACATAAACCGTCCGGATGGTGTAAGTCTTCTTTATATAGCCGCCCACACCAAGCAACACTGCCAGAAGCAGGCCCGCAATCAGCAATATACCCACAACCAATCTTTTGCTTTTAAACACTTGTCACACGCGCTCCCAACTCTCTGAAATCCCTGCAGATATTTTCATATCCGCGGTATATATAGGAACAGCCTCCTACAAAACTCGCCCCCTGTGCCATCACGCCTGCCGCAACCAGCGCTGCGCCGCCGCGAAGCTCCCCTGCCGTAAGCCTGGCCCCCCGCAGCGTTTCCACGCCCTGTACCGTCACATGGCGGGCATCCGACTGTTCTATACAGGCCCCCATCTTCCGGAGATCTTCCACAATGCGAAAGCGATTCTCGAATATGGTTTCCTCTATATGAGTACAACCCATGCCCCTGGCTTCCGCCGCCAGCACCGCCGACTGAAGATCCGTCGGAAAACCCGGATAGGGCGCCGTCACCAGATCCACCGGAAAGGGTCTGCCCGGCGCCTGTACATAGATTCCCTCCTCTGATACGCACACATGTCCCCCCATTTGCTCCGCCGTCAGAAGAACGGCCTCCATCTCTTCCGCAGGGGCATGTTCCAGAAATACGTTTCCTCCCGCACCGATACAGCCGAACAGATAAGTCCCTGCCACAATCCTGTCCGCAGGCACCCAAAAATCCGCCCCGTACAATCTCTTTCCTCCATGAATCACCACCCGGCTGCTTCCCGCGCCCTCGATGCAGGCGCCGCAACGGCACAGAAAACGGCTCAGCGTGAGAATTTCCGGCTCCCTGGCCGCGCCCGTGAGGATTGTCTCCCCTTCCGCCGCTACTCCTGCCAGAATAATATTCTCAGTGGCTCCCACAGAAGGAAACGGCAGATCGATACAGGCTCCGTGAAGGGAATTTGCCGCAGCCCGGATTTTCCCGTCTGTCTGGGTAAATTCCACCCCCATCTGCGCCAGGGCAGACATGTGCAGATCAATGGGACGCTCCCCGATGACGCAGCCGCCGGGATATTCCATGATCACTTCCCCGCATCTGCCCAAAAGTGCGCCCAAAAGGCAGAGTGACGAGCGCATCCCCCTCACCGCCTCTTTCGGCATTTCTCTCTTCCCGACATTTGACGAATCCACGACAATGCCCGTCTCCTGCCAATACACCGCACAGCCCAGGCTTTTCAGCAGGCTGACCATGGAATGTACATCCGCTATCCGGGGACAGTTCCCGATATAGGAACCCTCCCCCACCAGCAATGTAGCTGCCAGGACAGGCAGCGAAGCATTTTTTGACCCCTGTATACGAGCTTTTCCCTGAAGGCAAATTCCTCCCTGAATACGAATAGAATCCATAAAAACACCATCCGGCATTAAAATTGATTGAACTATTCTATCCTATGAGGAAAAAGTACCTTTTGTACCTTGTTCGTTTATAATTCTTTCAACTGAATCCTGCGGGCCACACTCAGGACCAGGCCGATCTCAATCAGCAGAAACATGACCGACGAGCCTCCGTAACTGATAAACGGAAGAGAAATACCCGTATTTGGAATGGTTGCCGTCACCACGGCGATATTGAGAATCGCCTGTACCGCTATATGTCCCATGACCCCCACCACCAACATGGCCCCGAACAAATCCGGCGCGTTGTTGGCAATCACCATCATCCGCCACAGCAGCATGACAAACATCAGGATAATGGCAATTGCTCCGAAGAGGCCCAGCTCTTCACAGATAATGGAGAAGATCATATCATTCTGGGCCTCCGGAAGGAAGCTGAGCTTCTGCATGCTCTGCCCCAGTCCCTTGCCCCAGACGCCCCCGCTGCCGATGGCGTACAGGCCCTGCAATGTCTGAAACCCTGTGTCCGAAGGATCGCTCTCCGGATTAAGCCAGGATTTGATACGATTGCCACGGAAGGCGAAAATATCGCTTCCGGATACTACCAGATAAATAACCACTGCCGCTGCGGCAATTACCAGCAATGCCATAATGACGAATTTCTTGTAATCAGGACTGGCTACGAACACCATGATCACCGCAATGCCCATTACGATGATGGCGGAACTCAGGTTCTGGGTGATTAGATAGATTTCCGCGGCAATGGGAATCGGAAAGGCCATCATCACGAGAAATCCCTTAAACTTGCGTACGCCCCTCCCCATCTTGCACACCAGCACCGCCAGAAAAAGGATCATGCCCAGCTTCGCCACCTCCGCAGGCTGCAGGTTCATACCGATACCCGGAATCTTGATCCAGCGCTTGGCTCCGTGGGATGCCACCCCCAGAGGGGTCAGCACCACCGGAATCAATGCCGCGGACACCAAATAGCCCAGCACTGCAAACCGCTCCCAGAAGTGATACGGAATATTGGCCACCACAATCATCAGTCCCAGCCCTATAATGACAGCTATCAGCTGCTTCTTCAGATAATATGCCGTATCCTCATATTCCTCAAACGCACTGTAGGAACTTGCCGAATAGATCATCACCAGCCCGAATCCCAGCAAAAAAAGCACGATAAACAAAAGGCTGTAATCAAAGAAATATTCCGACTGTTCTTTTTTCTTCCTTCTTGCCGTTTTGGGTGCCGCCATATATACTCCTTATTCCAATCCCCTGACATATTCCTTGAATCGCTGTCCCCTCACCTCATAATTGGGAAACATTCCCCAGCTGGCGCATGCGGGTGACAGAAGCACCGCATCTCCGCTCTGGGCCAGCGCAGTGCAGATCTCCAGGCATTCCTCAAAGGTATCCGCAAAACGGATTCTGTCAAAGCCATGCCGCCTTGCGCATTCCGCGATTTTCTCCCTGGTCTGTCCGATGAGCACCAACCATTTTACCTTCCCCCCGAAATTCTCGATCCATTCGTCGTATTCACTCTGTTTATCATATCCCCCGCCGATCAGTATTGTAGGTTTGCTCATAGCCCGGATCCCCTGGATAGCCGCGTCCGGATTGGTTCCCTTGGAATCATTATAATAGTCCACGCCCCTCCTGGTCGCCACAAATTCAATCCGATGCTCCACCGCCCTGAATTCCTTTACCACCCTGCGGATCGTGTCCATGGGAACACCCATCCCCTCCGCTATGGCAATTGCCGCCATCACGTTCTCCACATTGCACATGCCCACCAGGTTCATGTCCTCATGGATATCCAGCAAAATCTCCCTCTCGCCGCCCTGCGCTTTTACAATCTTTTCGCCTTCCAGGAAATACCCGTCCTCCAATACTTCGGAGACGGAAAAGAAAACCACTCTGGCCGGGCACCTGCCGGCGAAATCCCTGGTATATGGATTATCGTAATTCAATACACAGATATCTTCCCCCGTCTGATTTGCCGCGATATTTTCCTTGGCGGCCACATATGCCTCCATGGTATGATGTCTGTTCAGATGATCCGGCGTAATGTTCAATATGGCTGAAACTGCCGGATGAAAACGCTGCATGGTCTCCAGCTGGAAAGAACTGATCTCCCCCACCGTCACGGAATCCGGAGAAGTCTTTAAACATTCCGATGTATAGGGATTGCCGATATTCCCCACCACAAACGTCTTCTCTTCCCCGAAATGTGCCTTCATAATCTCGCCGGTGAGCGTGGTGGTGGTGGTCTTGCCGTTAGTGCCGGTGATGGCCGCTACATTGCCCCGTTCCCGGCAAAAGCCCAGCTCGATCTCCCCTATGATATTTGCTCCGTTATCCCGCAGTGCGTTTACCAGCGGGATATCCGTGGGAACTCCCGGACTTAATACTGCGGTCTGTGTCTCTTTCAGGATCTCCTCCGGCAGTTCTCCCGCCACACAGCACGCACTGCTGCCGGAAGGAAGGAGCGCGCGCATCTTTTCCTCCGTAAGTTTCTCATTGCTGTCGTACAATACCACTTCCGCCCCGATATGTTCCAGAAGTCCGACAGAACCGATTCCGCTTAATCCGGAACCGATTACCAGACATTTTTCTCCTGCTTTCATACTTTACCTCTATTCCAGTTTGTTTTTTACTTTATCGCCCCCAGGGCCAGGAGGCACATCAGCGCCGTGATAATGGTAAACACTGCCGTGATCCTTGTCTCCGACCATCCGCAGAGTTCAAAATGATGATGGAGGGGCGCCATCCTGAGAATCCGTTTTCCGCCGCTGGCCTTAAAGTATCCCACCTGCAGGATGACCGAACAGACTTCTACGAGATAGATCACGCCCACAATCGCTATATACAGCGGCATCTGCAGTATATAGGCACAGCCCGCCACAAATCCTCCCAGTGCAAGAGAACCCGTGTCTCCCATAAACACCGCCGCCGGATGCACATTAAACAAAAGAAATCCCATCAGCGCCCCCGCCACGGCACAGGGCAGCGGTGCTATCCCCGACACGGTTCCGATGGCCGCCACGGCAAAAAACACCGCCACCATCAAAGTGACACTCCCCGCCAGGCCGTCCAGGCCGTCCGTAAAATTGGTGCCGTTGGCCGTTCCCAAAACGATGAAAAATAAAATCGGTATATTCCAGATCCCAAAATCCAGATAGATACCATCCGACCAGGGCACCCGCATGGCCAGGCTGACATCGGTATAACGGGTCAGATACCATACGAAGATTCCCGTGACCAGCAGCTGCCCGAAAAGCTTCTGCCAGGAGGTGAGTCCCATAGAACGCCTGCATACTACCTTTATGTAATCATCCAGCAGTCCTACCATCCCGAATCCGACTGTCAGGAAAAGAACCGGCGCCATCTTCGGATAATCCTTCATAAACAGCAGGGAGGTTGCCGCCACGCTGCCCAATATCAGAATCCCCCCCATAGTAGGAGTCCCGGTCTTCTTCAGATGCGCGGCAGGGCCATCCTCTCTCACCGTCTGGCCGCATTTCAGCCGCCTCAGAAAGGGAATCAAAACCGGTCCCGAAAGTGCGCTGATACAGAATGAAATCATGACTGCTGCCATACTGATCTTACTCATGGCTCATTCCTCTTTCTCATGATACTCTGTAATTCCCAGATAGGGCAGTATATTTTCATACAGCTGACGGATAATCGGCGCCGCCACCTGACCTCCATAATACACCCCCTGGGGATTATTTACAATGGCTAATGCGATCACCTGCGGATCATCCGCCGGAGCAAAACCAATGAAGGAGGCAATATAACGTCCGCTGCCCCTGGGAAGGGTCTGGCTTGTGGCGGTCTTGCCGCCCACCCGGAAACCTTCCACCTTTCCGTTTTTACCGCTGCCCTCGGCCACCACCATCTCCAAAATCTCCCGCATGGTAGCGCTGACCTCTTCCGTTACAATTCCGTCCGTCACCGGATATTCAAAGTGCTCCGCCACATTTCCCTCTGCGTCCAATGTCTTTACACCGAAATGAGGCGTAATCCTCCGTCCCCCGTTTATGATGGAGGACGCCGTAGTCAGAAGCTGTATGGGTGTAATCTGGAAGGACTGGCCGAAAGACACCGTGGCAAGCTCCACATTCCCCATATCTTCCTTTTTATGCATGATGGTTGCCGCTTCCCCGGGCAGATCGATGCCGGTCTTTTGTTTCAGGCCGAACTGTTCAAAATAGCTGTAATAGCTGTCCAGTCCCAGCCTCAATCCCACTGTAATCAATGCCGGATTACAGGAATTCATCATCGTATGGGTAAAATCCTGGCTGCCATGCCCTGCAATCTTGTGACAGCGGATCTTTCTGTCGTCCACTATGATGAATCCGGGACAATGAAAAGAACTCTCCGGCGTCACCATTCCCGCCGAGAGTCCGGCCGCCGCAGTGATGATCTTAAACGTGGAACCGGGCTCATATGTATCATTGATGCATCCGTTTCTCCAGATGCCGTTTAAGAGATTTTGCTTCTCCTGGGCGGTGAGATTCTCCGGCGTTCCCTCCGGCAGCTCGTATGGCTCGTTCAGGTCAAATTCCGGCACATTGACCATGGCCAGGATCTCCCCGTTTTGCGGATTCATCACCAGTATGGACACACTGTCCGCCTGCTTGGTAGCCATGGCCTGGGAGGCCAGCTGGGTTGCGTAGGCCTGGATATTCAGATCCAGGCTGATGCACAAATCCAGCCCGGCCACTGGTTCCAGCCGTCTCTCCCCGGCCTCTTCTACCTCCACCCCCTTGGCATCCGTCACCGTCAGAATCTTGCCCGGCTCTCCCTCCATATATTTGTCATAGACGACCTCCAGCCCGATAATCCCCTGATTATCTCCTCCCGTGAAGCCCAAAACCTTACTCGCCAGATCATGATAGGGATAGTAGCGCTTATAATCTTCATCCACCTTCACCCCTGCCAGATCGTATTCCCGGATCCTATCCCCCACTTCCTTATCCACATTGCTCTTGATCCGTTCCATGGAGGAATATTTTTCCACCCGTTTCCTCACATATTCTTCTGTCAGTTCCAGCTCTTTGCAGAGCATGGCAATCACTTCTTCACGGTTTTTTATCTGATTGTAAATCACAGATACCGTACATACCGTTTTATTGTCCGCCAGCACTTTTCCGTTGCAGTCCAGAATACGTCCTCTGGCCGCCTTGATGCTGCGCTCCCTCTCGTGCAGATCCGTAGCCATACTGGCATAATGCTCCGCCTCCCAGACGCACAGATAGACCAGCCGTCCGAAGAGAAAGGCAAAAATGCCGGCAAAAAGAAGAAAAGTGACGAGCATCTTCTTTCTATGTACTATTTTATTGTTGTCCGAAAGCAATCCCGGCCTCGCAAAACAGGTATTGATATACTCTATTCCGGTTTCTGCCGGGATATGATTCCTCCTTCATGAAAAAACAAAAGCGCCGTTACTGTAGCAGATTCGGATTCAACGGAATATTTACATTGGGAACAGACTCGCCGCCTTCCACAGGAATCCCTGTCTGGGCGTCATATTTTCTCTGGTCCGGGCCTATACGGTATCCTGTCTCCGGATCGATGGGATATTCCATCCAGGGCGCGTTCCGCATACCGGAGCCTTCGCCGCCTTCTCCTCCCTCGCCTCCCTCTGGATCATTTCCGCCTTCACCGGGCGTTCCTCCTTCCGGATTCTCCGGATCGCTCCCCTCAGGCGGCTGGGTATAGTGTGTGGTAATCTCCAGCTGCAGAGCTTCCAGCTCCGCCTGTTCGGCTTCTGTCACAGGTTCCGTCATAAAAATATTCAGATACGGAAGAGCTTCCATAAGGATGCTTCGCGTGAGAACAGTGGCAACCCTGGCATTGTCCTGCTTGTCCGCATTCAATCTGTCCACCACTACATAGATAGCGATTTCGGGATCATCTGCCGGTACACAGCCGATAAAAGATACCACATATTCCGTCTCGGAACGCTTATTTGTTATGGGATCTATGGTTTCCGCCGTTCCTGTCTTACCGCCTACGCTGTAGCCCGGCGTTTTTGCCGATGTACCTGTGCCGGATGTTACTACGGCCCTGCAGTACTGCCTGATCAGAGCCGAGGTGGACTCCGAAACCGTCTGCTTCAGCACCCTGGGCTCGATATTCTTCACGGTCGCGCCGCTTGCATTGGTTATTTTGTTCACCATATGGGGTTCATAATAGTAACCGCCGTTAATCAGAGAACAAAATCCCGTAATCATCTCGATCATGGTCACGTTAAAATTCTGCCCGAAACTGTTGGTGGCCAGATCCGTCGGCCCCATCTTATCCGCTGTATAGATCAGGCTGGCTGTCCTGGCCTCTCCTGCCAGATCCACATTGGTCTTCAATCCGAAATTAAATACCTGCTGGAATTTGCAGAAATCCTCCTTGCCCAGCAACTGGGCAATCTTCATCATACACACGTTGCAGGATGTGGCTACGGCATCTTCCAGGGAAAGCCATCCCTGCGCCGATCCGTGGCATTTGATCTCATATCCGCCGATCTCCAGCTTACCGGTACACTCCAGGCTGGTGTTGGGCGCAATGGCCCCCTGCTCCAGCGCCGCGGCCACTGTGAAGGGCTTTGCCGTAGACCCCGGCTCGTAGGTATCCGTAACACAATAGTTCTTCCACAGATAGTTCAGATTCACAAACAACTGATCCTCATCCATTTCTGCTATAACGGCATCGTCGATTATCGTATTTGTCTTTTTAATCTCATAGTAACCGTTGGCATTGGTGACCTGCTCCACCATTCTCGATCCTATCATCGCCTGAGGATTGCGCGTATCGTTCAAATCATAAGTGGGATAGCTGGCCATGGCGAGAACCTCGCCGGTGTTCACTCTCATGATCACGCAGCCCACATTCTCCGCTCCGTTTCCGGTCCGTGCTTTATCCTTATATTCATCATTGAATTTCTTCAGATATTTTTCCACAATCATCTGCAGATTGGCGTCGATAGTGGAATGGATATTATAGCCGTCCACCGCGCTTTTCACCGTACGCTCCAATGCCAGATCATCATTCAGATATCCGTATTCTCTGCCGTTGATCCCGTTCAGGACATCGTTGTAATATTCTTCCAGCCCGAATTTGCCCACACTGTCCGTTGTTGTAAATCCGATCACATCCGCTGCCAGAGAACCATAAGGGTAAACCCGTTTATACTCCTCCTCAAACCAGACGCCCTTAATATTGGAATTCTCTGCCTGTGCCGCTTCCTGAAATCCGCTGATCTCCTCATAAGTCAATCGTCTCAGCGGTACGTACCAGGAAGACTTTGGATTATTGGCCACATACGCTCTGATCTCATCCATATCCAGGTCAAAATTCTCACCCAATGCCTGCAGCGTAGGCTCCAGATACTTCATCTCATCCTTTACCTTGGTTGTCATCACCTTGGCGTCAATGACCAGATTATACACCTTTTCGCTGGTGGCCAGAGTGGTTCCCTTGGCATCTACGATACTGCCGCGCCGGAAAGGGATCGTGGTGGAAGAATACATTTGCTGAGACAGCACCTGCTTCTGATAGTTGGTCTCATTTTCTCGGATAATCCACACCAGCCGTGCGCTCAACACCACAAAGGCCAGCAGGACCAGCGCATAGAGCACTACCAGTTTTTTCTGCATTCTGATGGAAAATCGATTTTTCTTACTTCTTCCGGTTCTCTTTCTCACACCTCACCTCTGCTGGTTGCTTCCCGTCACCTGGCGCATATAGTCCACGCTTTTGTTTTCGTATTGTATGATCTGCTCTTCTCCCGCGTATACCATCCCCAACTCGGTCAGGGCGATCCGCTTGATTTCCTCCAGGTCAATGCTGCTGATAATCCGGTTATACTCCTCGTCGTTGGACACCTTCAGGACATTCAGCTCACTCTCTTTGGCGGCCACGCTCTTGGTCAGATTGGTAAGTTCCGCCCGCAGCTGAATATAATTCACCAGAATAAATGCCGACGCGCAGAGAGCAGCCGCCAGAAATACCAGATATCCGGCATTCATATATTTCGCCTTGTCCCGATTCCTGCGTATCTCATGCTTTGACGCCTTGACTGCAGGTTCTTCCCGGCGTCTTTCAGGCTCCAGTTTTCTCACTGTATTTCCATAGATATATTCGCTCCGGTTTCTGCCTGTATATCCGGCGTTTCTTTTATCGTATGGTATCTGCCCGCTTCTCTTTCTACTCTGCCCCATCTTCACTCCTGCTTTCCTTGTCTGATTTTGCCTCTTTTACTGTCTTTCGAATGTCCTCAGCTTTGCACTTCTTGCGCGGCTGTTTTCCTCCAACTCCTCTGTTCCCGGAACGATTGGCCTTCTGGTGACTACGATGCCCTTTGAAACCTTTCCACATACACATACCGGAAAATCCGGCGGACATGTACAGGGAGATTCGTTTCTCTTAAATGCCGTCTTCACGATCCGATCCTCCAGGGAATGAAACGTGATGATACACAGCCTTCCCTTCGGATGAAGCATTTCGATCAAGTCATCCAGAGAATTGCCGAGAACCTCCAATTCCCTGTTGCATTCTATCCGGATCGCCTGAAAGGTCCTTTTGGACGGATGTCCCTCCCTGCACATTTTTGCCGGAACAGCCTTCCTGATGATCTCATTTAACTGAAATGTGGTTTCCACAGGCTTGTCCGCCCGGGCTCTCACAATGTGTCCCGCAATCTGTCTCGCATAACGCTCCTCTCCATAGTCCCTGAGAATCCGGTACAGATCGCTTTCCGAATATCTGTTGATAATGTCTCTTGCCGTCAGGCTCTGCCGCCGGTCCATACGCATGTCAAGGGGGCCGTCGAAGCGATAGGAAAAGCCTCTTGCGCAGCTGTCGAACTGGTAGGAGGATACGCCCAGATCCAATAGAATCCCGTCAACTTTTTCTACCCCTGCCGAGCGAAGCATCGCTCTCATATTACAATAATTATCCCTGATCAGACGAACCCGGTCTCCGAAGGAAGCCAGCTTTTGTCCTGCTGCCTCCAGGGCATCCGCGTCCTGATCGATTCCGTAGAAACGGCCGCCTGCAAGCCGGCTGCATACCTCAAAGGCATGTCCTCCTCCCCCAAGCGTACCATCTACATAGATGCCCTCCGGATTTACATGAAGTTGTTCGATGGTCTCCGCCAAAAGGACCGGACGGTGGCTGAACCCGGCTGCCGTACTTTCCATCTTCTGCACTGCCTTTCGTTTTTTAAACTGAAGCTGTCTAAATCGTCAGACCCAGTTCCATCATCCCCTTGGATATCTGATTGATATCCACCTGGGCATTGTTCTCATTCCATTTGTCGAGGCTCCATATCTCAATACGGCTCCCCATACCGGCCAGCACCACATCCTTCTCCAAACCGGCAAATTCCCGTAAATCCTGAGGCATCAGAATACGCCCCTGCTTATCTATGGTTACATACTGGGCCCCGGACAGAAAAAATCTTGCAAACGCTCTGGCCTCCGGGTTGATAAGCGGCAGCGTGGTAAGCTTTTCCTCAAAGGCTTTCCACTCTTCATTGGCATACGCAAACAGGCAGCCGTCCATCCCCTTCGAAACCACGAATTCTTCTCCCAGAACTTCCCGGTACCTGGAAGGGATGCTCAATCTGCCTTTGGGGTCAATTGTATGATTATATCTGCCCATGAACAAATGCAACCACCGCCATCCCACTTTTTGGTACTTAATGCCATATCTATCCCACTTACCCATTGATTTTAATATAAAAAGAAAGATTTGACAAGCCGAAAGTTTGTGCGAAAGACATAGAAAAAAACACCCTGCAGCAATTTTGCAAGGTGCTTTTTCTCAGAAAACGCAATATATAGTATATTGCAGATAAAACAGCTCTATATATAGGAATGAAATTTGTCGAAAATTTTTTATGTCCTCGGGGACGGCTTTCCCATCCTGACACGGACCAGGATATCCGCTCCCACTGAAAAAATGACCATCACCAGTGCCAGAACCTGTGATACCGGTATCGTGGTCCCCGGAAGGAACAGGGTATCCGTGCGGATTCCCTCAATGACAAAACGCCCCAGCCCGTAGCCGCCGAAATAGAGCAGGCAAAGTTCTCCGTTGAACTTTTTATGCTTCCTGTAAACCAGCAACAATCCGAAGATCAACAGATTCCACACGCTTTCATAGAGAAAAGTGGGATGGACATTGATATAATTGGCGCCTTCGGGAATATGCGCGGCGATATTGTCCGATATGTCCCTGGCCCGCACAGCGTCGACAGGAAGCTGCATAGAAAACAAACCATCATAATACTCTCCGAATACTTCCCGGTTCATAAAATTCCCCCAGCGTCCGATTGCCTGTCCCAGAATCAGCCCGGGCATGCAGGTATCCCCCACCAACAGGGGATTCTTCTTCTTGATCCTGCAGTAGATAAAAAGCGTGATAAAAGCCGCTATGACCCCTCCGTAGATCGCCAAGCCGCCGTTTCGCAGTCGAAATATCCCCATCAAATCATCCTTATAAAAATCCCACGCAAAGACCACATAATAAATACGCGCGCCGATAATGGAAAAAACGACCGCATAGATGGCAAAATCCCAATAATCATCCGGATTCTGCCCTGTCACCTTCGCAACATGAGCCGCCATCATGATCCCGGCCAGCACACCCATCCCGATCAGCAATCCGTAAAATGCAATGTTAAATCCGAATATACTGAATGATTTCGGTACATCCTTCAGATAAATTCCCAGATTGGGAAATGCAATATCACCAACATTCATAAAACACCTCACACATTAAAGCGGAAAAGGATCACATCGCCGTCTTTCACAACATAATCCTTTCCCTCTATCCCCACCAATCCCTTCTCACGGGCGGCGGCAAGGGAACCCAATTCCAGCAGATCCCGGTAATTAACTACCTCGGCCTTGATAAATCCTCTCTCGAAATCGGAATGAATCTTGCCTGCGGCCTGGGGCGCTTTTGTGCCGATCTTAATCGTCCAGGCACGGGTCTCATCCTCGCCGGCCGTCAAAAAGCTCATTAATCCCAGCACATGATAACTTGCCTTTACAAGCTTCTCCAGACCGGACTCCGCAAGTCCCAGATCCTCCAGAAACATGGTCTTCTCCTCGTCGTCCAGTTCGGAAATCTCCTGCTCGATCTGAGCACAGATAACAAATACTTCGCTATGTTCTCCGGCGGCAAATTCCCTCACCTCCGCCACCTTTGGATTGGAGGCTCCGTCGTCCGCAAGATCCTCTTCCGCCACATTGGCAGCATAGATCACCGGCTTATACGTCAGCAGATTGTATGTGCGGAACAAGGTAAGCTCATCCTCATCGGTAATCTCCATGGTCTTGGCCGGCGATCCGCTCTCCAGATGAGCCTTGATACGATCCAGCAGATCCAGCTCCTTCGCACAGGACTTGTCCATCCTGGCCGTCTTCGCAACCTTTGAAATCCTCCTCTCCAATACCTCCAGATCGGAAAAAATCAGCTCCAGATTAATTGTCTCAATATCCCGAAGCGGATTCACGCTGCCGTCCACATGGACTACATTTGAATCTTCAAAACATCTGACCACATGGACAATAGCATCCACTTCCCGGATGTTGCTCAGAAACTGATTGCCAAGGCCCTCTCCCTTGGAGGCGCCTTTCACCAGCCCCGCTATATCCACGAATTCGATCACTGCGGGGGTCACCTTTTTGGACTGGTACATATCCCCCAACAGCTTCAGACGCTCATCCGGCACCGTCACGATCCCGATATTGGGGTCTATGGTGCAAAAGGGATAATTTGCCGATTCCGCTCCCGCCCTGGTCAGCGAATTGAATAAGGTGCTTTTCCCTACATTCGGTAAACCGACGATTCCTAATTTCATAATTTATCTTACCTGTCCGGAAATCCTTGATTTTCAAGGGTTTCTACCTTTCTCTATAATTTAACTACACAAATCACTACACAATTTTTAAGGCACTTTCTATTTTTTCTACCTCTTTGAACTTCTCTTCCTCTGTCACATCGACATACAAATTCATTGTGATACCTACATTTGCATGACCCAAAACTACTTGCAAAGTCTTAGGGCGCATACCACCTTCAATACATCTTGTAGCCATCGTATGCCTTAATACATGCATTGAGAAACGTCTTATACCGGCTTTGTCACACAGTTTAAACAATGAAGTATCATAAGCTGAATTTTTTGTTGGTTCGCCTTTCCTGCTTAGAAATACATGTTCCCCGAACTGCATATTGATTACTTTGATTTCTTTATGTTTCTCTTTCTGCCTTTTCAAGATTGCAACCGCCTCTTCTGTCAAAGGTACGTCACGATAGCCGGATTTGCTTTTAGGTTCTCCAATTCGCCATTCGCCAACGCTGTATCTGTACTCCATGCTTCTCTGTATGTGTATGACACGCTTTTCCCAGTCAATATCAGACCACTTCAATCCTATCAACTCACCTGTACGCAATCCTGTCTGTAGAATAAAAGCGAACTGATTATAATTGCTGCTTTTCTCCGCAACTTCCAGAAATTTCTTTTGTTCGTCAATAGTTAATGCCCTGACCTTCTTAGGTTCTTTCCCAATATTATGTTTTATTCCCTTTGTCACTGGATTTTTACATATCACATCATTTTCAACTGCATCAGAGAACATACAATATAAAGTGATTCTTGTCTGATATATGGTAGATGACTTATAATTATCCTTCATCTGGTTTAGAACATTCTGACAGTGCATTGGTTTTACCTCCGACAATATCATATTGCCTATACACTTCTTTATATTATGCTCAAACCGTTCTTTATAATTTCTTATTGTATTTGCTCTTATGCTGTCACCTTTGATGTTTTCGATCCAATAATCAAACCATGCCGTTACTGTCATATCTCCAGATGCATTGATACCGCCATGTTCATCTTCAAATTTTGCATCTGCATACCACTTACGGCATTCCTGTAGTTTCGGGAAATATTTTTGAACTGCTTTACCAGTTCTCTTGCTTACAAATCGTGCTGTGTATAAACCATCCTTTCTTTGACAGATACCGACTCCAAGCTCTTTACCCTTTATGTCTTTACCCATAAAATCAACTCCTTTCTGCTGTATTCCAACAAAAAGAGTTTGATACAAGCTAATATTATAGCATATCCCCTGGCATTTGGGAATAATCAAATTGAATTTTCTACCTAAACCCTGCCTTAAATTTCCAAACTTTTTGATATGTACTGCTCAAACTCTTTCCTTTTTACCAGTTTTTTATTACCTACATATAATACAAAATCACATTGAGGCTGCTTCAATAACTCTTCAATTTTATTGATTCCTATATTTGAATAAGCTGCCGCTTCTTTAATTGTCAATGTTACTTTAAGCCAAAAAGGCATCTCTAATCCTTTTGTTCCCATATTTTATTACATCACACTCCAATTCATAGATCCCTATTCATTTTATAGAAAATGCTATAATTTTACAGCACAACAATATTCACTCTTAAAATTTTCATCTACAATAATATTAGGAAAGACACAATTAGATAACCATGCCCTTACCTCGGCTAATCAACAAGTTGCTCTACACAATATTTACTTCTCCATAATTTCCATTTTTCGATAGTGTTTCAACACTTCTTCCAGTTCGTAGGATGGGCTACTGTTTACATCTTGCGCATACTTCACATATACCACGCTACCCATTACGCAAAATACTGAAAATAAATTTTTGCCGTCTTTAATTCTTTCTTCTTTATTCAGTTGCATCACTTTACTACTTCCAAATTGTTATCTTTCTTTAATTTTCCACGTTTAGCCATTGGTTTCTCGTGAACATTTTTATTCGGTGTATCCTGGCAAAATTCTTCTATAATTGCCTTCACTACTTCTTTACTTCTCAATTCTTTTATTACAGGAAGGACATTAATCAGTTTTTCATTTTTCTATATTCTGTTTTTATATGCTTATTTTTGTCTATTTCAATTTACAATTATAGCTGAATTTTCATTGGACAAATCCAGCCATAATCGCAATTCTTATTTTCGAATAAAAGAATTCTCTTTTCTGATTGCCTATATCCTGTCATGTCGGCAGTGCCATAAAGGCACTACCTGCTAACGGAATTGATATTTCTTCAATTTGCTTCCCCCGGTTGCTTCTCCCAGGGTAGCAGCCTGAATGAATTTCACTACTCGTTTATCTTTTGGAAGCTTTTGAACGAAATCTTCATAGTCCATCACATGGTCAATTTCAATCTTCGTTTCAAAATTATTAATGGTATCCCCTTTTACACTCTTTATTTCCGGTGGAACATTCATGCCCCCAGTAAATTCAGAAATCGTACAATTCCGGAAGAAGCCCTCCGGATTTTTCACCATCTGGTAAAACTGCTCCGTAACATCCGGATTGAATACGCTGTCTCCCTTTTGCAGCGGGGTCAAAACAGAGCCATCTGGCCGTATCACTGTTCCATCAGCCTTGACGATAACCTCTTTTCGCCCTCCTTCCTGCGTCCAGGCAAGCTGATCTCGATCTACATTTAGTACACCATTCTTATATCCCTTTAGCTTCATCTGCTCAATAAGCCATTCATTTTGACTTGCGGATCCGGTATAGGTGCCGCTTCCACCAAGAGAATTGAAATATTCTTTACGGGCAGAATAGGACGAGTCAAAGTTATTGTATTTCAAACGGTCTACAATACTTGTATTGGTATTCAGCTTATTCTTATCGTATCCATCTTCCTTATCTCTGAATGGTTCGGAGCTGGACTCTGTATTATTTGAACTTCCTGAGTCAGAACCGCTGCTACCAGAGTTATCAGAACTGCCTGCATTGGATGAGATAGAAGACTTAATCTCCTTTGTGGATGCAGAAATTTGTGAAATCAAGTTCTGAAGATTTGTGTTCACAGTATTAATAGCGCTGTTTACCGTAGCAGTAGCAGATGATAGTCCTGCAATACTGGAATTTATACTATTCAGTTTGTTGGCAGCAGCTTCAGAAGCAGAGGCAACACTATTGGAAATATTGGTTCCCATTGTGCCGATGACATTCTCGACTGTGCTGTTAACTGTATAGAGTCCGTTTGTAATACTGGAACCGTAAACCGTAAGTACCTGATTAATCCCGGAGGTTGTTGTATTCCAGATAGCTGCCATACTATCAGACAGCATATAGCCTACAGACTCAGCCTTATCACATAAAGTTGTACTAATGATGGATGCATTATTATTAATCTGCGTAATCATATCAGCTATGAGTGCATCGATATTGTCAAGACGCTGGTTCAGGATGGATTCATATTCATTGTATAAGTTATCCAGCATCTTCTTCTGGTCTGAAATATACTGATCATATTGCGTTTCTTCCAGGTTTTCTTTTGCATCCTCCAATGACACGGTAAGTTTTTGGACTTTTGCCTTTGTTTCCTCTGACATATCACCTGTATAGGCGGAGAGCTGCTTTTGGATTGATGCAATCTCTGCTGTCTGTTCCTTTACCTTTTTCTGATAATTATACAAATCCTTCTGGGAATCCAGGGCATCCGTGTAAGTATCAATTAGTTCCTTCAGGGCAGATAGTTCAAGCTGGATACCTTCCTCCACCATATCAACAATTGCTTCTTTTTCGCCTTCGGCGGCAACAATCATTTCCTGTTGAAGCTCTAAAAGTTCCTGTCTGCGATTTGCCAGCTCCTGATTATGAGGATCATTTGCAAGCAGTTTGTCAATTCGAAGCATTTCCTGGGCATATTTGTCAGCCTGTTCCATATAGGTGTTGTAATTGACTCCGTGGAGCCCCATAGTAGACATGCCTTCATTAGTAAGCTGCCCTTTATCATCATAAAGTTTATCATTGCTTAGAAGATCTATCAGGAATTCTGCTTCTGATGTGACATGGGAAATCTTTTCCTGTAAGAGATCAAAAACACTCCATTCTATGTCACGGATAGAATTTCCGTATTGAATCACTGCAGTATTGGCTTCCTCTATGGAAAGCGTTACTTCATTAATCTCATTGCACATCCGATACCATTCTTCGGACTCTTTTTCTATCGCCCCTTCGGCAACTGCATCATTCAGGGAGGAAACCATTGCTTCCCGTTCTTTTTCAAGAAGTGTAAGATTTGATTTCTCCGTTTTGAGGAGTGCTTCATAGTATTTTATGCTTACAAGATAACCCTGTTCTTCAGTCTGGGTAATTGATTCGTCAATCAGGGATTTTTTGCTTTCAATTTTCTGCAAAATATCGTCAAACTGCTTCGATACATGATCAAATTTTGTTTTCTCTAATTCTGCTAATTTATTATTAAGTTCTTCAACTGCATCTGCCGCATCCAGTGCTTTCTCATACCATTCTTTATAGCTCCGAATCTGTGCCTTTAAAGAATCATTTGCTATTTCCTGAATAGAAAAGTCGCCGTTTTTTACCAGTTCTTTATAGTAATCTGACAGTCCAACGGATTCTGCTTTCTTCATATAGCCTTTATAGGCCGACTCCTGCATGCTGATTTCTTTCCTGACTTCCTTTAACTCGGATGATAGTGCTGTATTACGTTTTGTCCAGTTTCTCCATGTGGCAGATACGATATTACCAAGATTCTTGATTGTGCGCTGTATCCGTGACAATACCGTCTCTATCCAGTCAAAGGTCTCGATAGTCTCCTGAGAGGACTTCTTATCGCCTGCTGCCTCTTTTAACGCATTATTTATTTTGTCTTTGTCTTTTTGGAGTTCTTTCAGCTTATCTGCATAGCCATGTCCGCCAATACCGCCATTGGTTTCGAAAGTCGCCTGCAGGTTTTTCAATATGCCGATTTGGGTATCAATATTTGAGATAGCATCGGTATATCCCTTGATATCAACTTCAAGCTGTGATTTGAAATCGGCAAAATCTACAGTTTGGGCTTTATAGTCAGAAAGGACGGTATTAAAGTCACCGGAATGCTTCACTGCTTTGATTCCGCCTTTTGATTTGGAACCGCCTCCTCCGTAAGTACCCGCATTTCCTGCACGGTTACCACTGGATGCCGCTTTAATCGCATCGGCCAGATCCCACACCTTCTTCTGGATGTTCTCAAATGATGTCTGGGCATTTACGCTGTTAATGCTTATGGACTCTGCCATGGATACGGCTGCTGCATCCATGTTTATAGATGTATCCTGTGCAACCTCTCCGACAATCCGGTTGTATTCATCCATATTTCCAGCCATATTCGCGGCAACTGCTGCATAGGCCCGGTCTTCTTGCATTCCGGCGTCTATCAAGGCCTGTAACAGGCTGTTTGCAATGTCAAGACGGTATTGGGCGATTTCTTTTGATATCTGCCCTTCCCCTTCTCCTACCTGTTTTGCGATATTCAGCTGTGCTTCCGCATAAGATTTCTTAGCCGTAAGAACCGCTTTATCTGCTTCCAGCTTTGCGATCTGTGCATTGACAACCGATTTATCTCCGTCGAGAACACTTTTTACCACATCTGCATTCAATGTTATCTGCCCGTCCGCAGTGACTTCCGCACTTGTAAGAATCTCCGGATACATACCGGCCAGTTCTGCCGCCGCATTTGCTGACATGGTTAATCCGTCTGCCACCGCTTCCTGCACTTTTGCCAGATTTTCAAACTGGGTGGTTACTCCCCCGATTACATTTGCCGTATCTCCCCAGGTGGAACCAATACTTGTTATATATGCTTCTACACCAGTATCGCCATAGGAACTTAGACGCTGCAGGGAATCTATGAGTAATGCCACCTGTTCCCGCTCTGCGTCTGTGGTGAGGGACGTCTTTAATGCTTCCAGACTCTGAATCAGGGAAATAGGCTGTTGTTCAATCAATTCGCTTAATCCAGCTGACAGATTGCCGAATCCATCTGCTGTCAAATCTATGTAAGGGACAAGCTCCGGAAACTGCTGCATCAGGTCTATTACTTCTATTTTACTTAGGTTACCGGAATTCAGCGCATCAAGGGCAGCGCGGAGAGTGGAAATAGAGGCTTGGATATCATCAAGGGAATCTTTATAATCGTCTATATGAAACGAAACTTCAATATCGGGAATCGAACCTTGCACTTCACCCTGGATGTATTCCAATTCAACCAGTTTGTCTATCAGCTTCTGTACCTGGTCTTCTGATAATCCAAGAATCTCGATTAATGCGCCAAATGCGTCTTCGCCGGGACTTTGAACATTATCTTCAAAATTTATTGCCTTTAAATCAATATCGGACAGACCTCTGAGCTGTTCGGCATAGCGCTGTACAGAAGTATCGTTTTCAAATGCCTGGCTTATTTGATAGGCTGTCTCCGCATTCCTGTTAATTCCCTCAAAGATGCCGTCAAAGACATCCTGTGAGCCTTCAAGCTGGCCTGTCATGTTCTGTACGGATTGTTGTATACTGTCTAAATTCGTTTTTGCTTCTGCTACTCCGTCGCCGGAGGAAAGCGCTTTGTTATACTCTTCCACCGCCTGGATGGACTGCTGGTATAAGGGGCGCAGGGCATCGCTGCGTATGATTTCAGCCCTTATAAACTCGTCATATGTGGATTTATACTCTTTCAGTTCATCTGTCCATGCATTCCTTAACTGTTCCGGAATATTGTCAAGGATGCCGGATACGTTAATTCCATTCGTATTACCGTATTCCTCTAAATCCTTCGCGAATTGGCGCATTACCTCATCTGCATTCTGCACGTCCGCCTTGACGGATATGCTTACCGCCGACGTATCAGCGCCACCTTTATATGTCAGATGGAGAAATTGGCTGTACGTCTCTATGTAATCCAGCAGATCCTGCTGTTCTTTTGTTATAGGCGAACGCTTACTCCATGAAGTAACCGTCCCAAGGTCAAATGTCTTTTCTTTTTCAAGATGCTTTTTCGCCTCTTCGAACACATCCCTGTTTTCTATAACAAAGTCAGATGCTTTTTCTTTGGATAATTCAGTAAGAAGCCCCAGCTGTTCCTGATATTTGCCGTTCACAAGATCAATATTGGATGCTTCTGCCCCGTAGGAATCAACAAGGCTGTTCTGGATCTCTAGCAGCTGTTCCTTTACGGAACGGGCTTCACCTGCGGAGAGGTTGCCGCTGTCAAGGGATTCTTTCAGCTCCTGGTATTTCTTAACCTCTGCATCTAGGGCTGCTTGCTGTTCCTTATGGGCATTGGCAAGCTCTGCTGCTTTCTGGCGGGATTCTTCAAGTTTCTGGTTATATTTTGAGATGCTTGTCGTAACTATCCCGATAACCGCGCTAATTCCCATGATTGCGATACTTAGTTTATTAGCGGCTATGACAGATTTGATAGTTGCCCCAAGCCCAGACATGGCTGATTTTAAAGAGAATGTGCTGGCAGCAGCGGCACCGTTGGCGGCTGTCTGTGCTTCTGTGGATTCGACTAGCCCAAGTTGAGCCAGCCTTGCCTCTTGTTCCTCTTCTTTCAATAAGTCTAATTGTAAAATTTCTATTAACTGGCTCTTGCCTAAGTTCTTATTGGCAAGGACTTGTTTTAACTGGGCGTCGGTGAGATTGGCACATGAAGTTATTAAGGTATTCATTGCTTTAGCATAATCTCGCGTTCCTTGCGTATATGTGCCTATATCTTTAACAGCATTCAAAGCAGCGCCATAATTGCTAACTTGAACAGCACTATTTTTAAAAGCTACTGTAAGAGTCGTTATCCCTTTTAAAATTCCCAATGCCAGAAAGCCTTTTAGTGTTCCCTCTACAATCCCCCACTTATTAGCGAATTCCAGTACAGCAGTCCCCGCATTGGTTAGCCCTTTTACTGTTTCTCCACTCAGGATATTATTATAGGTTTCAGTCATTGCTATACCGAACCTCTCGGAAGCAGCTTCCGCACTGTTCAAATATATCTCATATTCGGCACTGGCTGTCCCTGCCGCATTCAATGATCTTTCCAAGAGGACATTCGCTTCAGACATATTCTGCAAAACAGCGGAAATCTGGTTACTGCGGTTTTTGCCTGCTATTAACTCAAGCAGTGAGCTGGCATCTACGTCTGACATTTTGTTATAGACTTTTGCTATATCGTTATAAATATCATAAATACTGCGGAAGGTTTCCCCGTCTGCTTCCAGAATATTAACGCCGCCATTACCGTCTATATTGGTTAAAGCCTTAATCTTTGCAGCCAAAGTAGAAGTAGATTCAATGACATCATCTGTCGTTTCGCCCATTTCTTCAAGCTCCGAAGTGCACCCACGTATCCTAAGCGCAGACGTACGGATTGCCAGCGCCACTTTATCGGAATCCTGTACGCTTCTGTTACCGGCGGCAAGTAGACTTATGAATTCGTCCACAGAGGTATTTGCGTCGCCCATCACAGAACCTACTGCCTGGATACCCTCTGCTACTTCTTTTTGTGTAATACTTGCCGTATTTCCGATTATGTCTATCTTGTCATTCAATGCTTGGGCTTTCTCTGCCAGCTGATCCATCCCATACCCGTCAATTTCCCCGTATGCCTGTAAACCGGACAGGAGGGATTTTGAGGCTGCTTCTGCCGACATATCGCCGACTTTCTCCAGCTGCACGGCGGCACCAGCCAGTACTTCGGAGTCGACAAGACTGTATCCTGCCCTGGAAAATGTCGTTACCGCATCTATATAGTCTTTTGCTGCAACTGACAGTTCCTTTGTTTTGCTTATTACCCTGTCAAGGTATCCAGAAAAACTTCCTCTGGTAATGTCAGAACTGACACGGGACAGGTCTGTAAGCGCAGAATCCAGTTCCTTCGCCTCAGCCCATGCATTGCGCAGCTGTGCCGTAAACTGGGTAATAATCCCATGTCCGCCGAAAAACTGTAATACCTTTGATAATCCATTTTTCAATGTGTCTGTCATTGTCAGGCCAGCGTTCCCTGTTACCTTTAACTCTGACCGCAGGGAACCTAACTGCGTCCTCAATGTGCTTAATTCTACTGTATTACGCGCCATCTCCGCACTATCCAATAGAGAATTATACTTTACCGACATGCCTGTATCTTTGAAAAGCCTGCTGTTCTGCTGCCCCAACAGCTTTATGTCATTTATAAGCTTTTCTTTCTTAACGGAAAAAGCAACCTCCAAAGGCTGAGAATCAATCTCTTTCTGTGCCTTTGACGTAACCTGCTGTACCGATTTGCCTATACTCCTGCTGTCAAACTTCCCGGTTAATTTTACAGTGGCGTCAGCGGATGCTAAATCCTGTTTTATCTGTGCTTTTGTCTTTGCCTTGTTAAGCTTACCTGTTAAGGGAACATCAATATCCCCCATTGACTTTATGTCTTCTTTAAGCTGCTTACGGGTCTTCGGCCTGTTTAAAGTTCCTATAAGCGGAATTTTAATGTCGTTAAGTTCATTTATATCGGATTTGATCTGCTTTTTACTCTCGTTTTTCTTTAAGCTGGCTATCAAATCCAGGAAAAAGTTGTCCTGTTCCATAGTACCTCCTTATTTTTTTGCACTCAAAAAAGACAGCCCGAAAACTGTCTCTTTCTGTATTTTTTAATATTCAATTTTACTTATTAAGCCAATTCTTCTAATAATTCCCTGAAAAACTGATCTGCCTCCTTACCTTGATCCAGGATATCTCTCCATTTTCGATTTTCGGTATTGCATTTCATATTACAGGTTAAAATCTCAAATGCCTCTTTATTTTTAAATCTCAGTCTTATAACTAACTCCGCAATCTCCGACGTGCTTGTTACCGTTTCAGAATCTGCTGCACCAACAATCGCGCCTGTAGTCCCAAACAAAATGGCACCTTTTAACGCCTTGTTTTTATTACTTATTGTCCTCGTTTGTGTACTGGATACTATCACCATTTCATAATCTATTAAGTCAGAGTAATCGATTTCATATGACTTAAAACCATGTCTGATGACAAGTATCTTTTTCTGCTTAGTATCGACATATAAGTGAGCATCAACAATTCTAAGTTCCTTATCAGAATTCATCCCTTCATATTCATACCAGCAATGATAAATCCCATCTTCCTTCTTAAATAAGCCTGTTCTTTTTGGCTCCTGGATTACTTCACATTTGAAATCATCCTTACTAAAACCTGTATAAAGGCTTGCTTCAGATAATGCTTCATCTATACTCTTTGCACGCCATTCATTTACTTCATGCAGTCTAATCATAACCAAATCCCCCAACCCTTTTATTTGATTACAATTATATCATTATCTGCCTTCTTTTGCAATAATTATTTCGAACATACTTTCTCTTCTTGCCCTCTCAAAGCAGAATGAAATTTCCCCATGATCTCTTTATAAGCCTCCTGAAAGAAATCATTCCGTTCTACCATCCTTCGGCAAAAATCCTTTTTATGAGAATCCGGCAATCCATCATACACTGTTTCCATAGTACTAACTGCATTTTCCTGTCTGTTCACATATGACTCTTTCATAGCCTCCGCGCGAAGCTGTGTAATCGCCTTCATTGCATTAATATATAAAATAGCATTAGATGCATAATCCTCTAAACATTTTGCCAAATCTTTTTGACTGGACACAATCTGATATAATTCGCCCAGCTTATAATTTGCCAGCAGCAGGCTTCGACTCTCAGCGTCAAGATTCCATATGGCACTATAGACAGAAGTCTCTGTAAGCATATTTTGTTGTTTATTTTTATTCTCCGTAAATTGTATCCTCCATATCTTTTCCAGACTCCACAAATCCGGAAATATGTTCTCATTATTCAGTTTTTCTTGTTTGATTTTATAGCCGGATATTGGCCACTTTTGATTGTTTTGATTTTAGATTAATTTATGCTGTGTTTATTTGCTACTCGTTTTCTGACAGGAACTGATCCAGCTTTTCTGCAATGTGCGGATATAGTTCCTTAAATTTCCCTGTTTTAAATTTACTAAGTATAGCAACGTTGATCCCCGTCACTTTGGCAACATATATCTGCTTGCCACGCTCCAAATACTTCCTATACCTTTCCCTTAATTCTTCCTGGTTAATAATCATAGCTACCTCCTGGTTTTATACCATACTATTTTTGATAATAAAATAAGACGTTGCTTAATTGGCAACACACCTGTTTAGACTGTCATAAAATACTTTCCTGGCACAAATCTAGCCAATTTTACATACTAAACCATATGGAGCCTGTGGACGGCACCATACGGTTTAAAAGGATACCCTGCAATGTACTACATCATTACAAGGTACATCCAATATACTGGAGATTCCCGCGCCATACAACCCCTTCTGTAGACTGCATGGCACAGGGTATGTTGTTGTGTACGCCTTAGTGGAATCGGCGCAACAGCCAATGCCTTTTGACGGTACACTGGCCGCATATGAAAGAAAATGAATTTATTTAAAACTGTAGCAGGCTACAGTAATTGGCGATGGCACAAAGGATTTTTATGCCGACATAATCCCACAATTCTGCCAGGCTCCCTTGTGCCGATAGTATGATATCCACATTTGTGAGAGAGACACTACTTAGCTTACGATCTGTTCCTGCCCCTCTTCATAGACAAACTTTGAAAATCCTTTAAAATCAAGGCTTATGGGACTTTTTTCTGGACATTTTTCAGTTTTTTTGAAACAGCTCAGGAACATCATTTTATCTTTATCATATAAAGTTACCAGCATACTGTCCCTTATTTTTTCATTTTGGGGACGAAACGCATAATCAATCAGCGCGTACATTGCATCTTTTTTAATGGTAGTTCTCCTTAACCTGTCCATGCAATTTTCAAATTCCATGATTCGGTCAGCATAATAAGAGTCTTTTGTGCTGTCCAGTGTACTGACTGCCTCCTCATATTCACTGACAATGCTTATGACCTTCTCATACTGTTTACAGTCAACTTTTGCCCTGCCTGCCTGATTCTCGAAGATAGGCCTGACGCCATATTCTGCCTCCCTGTATACCTTTGTATTCAGTTTTTTATGCTTTCTAAGGTCAATAACGCCTTCTTCCACGATTCTGTAAAGCATATCCATTGGACAGTTAAAAAAGCCTGTATTGCTTTCTTTGATTTCCAGTGTCCTTCCCTTTTTATTCTTATTATTATACTTCTGTATATCAGCATAAAATTTAGGGTACTTTGGTTTATGGTTCATACATTTAAGCTTACAAATTCTGGCAAGTTCACTGCCTGCCTCTATCTCAAAGTTCCGCTTGCTTGAGTCAATTGCTACCTGTGCCAGGACACTGCATATGATAAAAACATCTTCTAGTTCCCTGTCCTTACATCCTTCATCAAACCAATAACTTAATGCCAGTTGTGCGATATTGCTCGCCAAACCAATGTCATATTGAGAATCAGCTATTTTCTGATCCATTTTTGAATATGATTTCATGGTTTTGTCATATTCATTTGTTCCACATTTTATTTCGTTAATAATAGTCAGGCATTCGTTATATGCCTTTTTTGCAAGTTCAACAATATCCGCCTGGTTAGTAACATAAACCGAATCCGTGTCCAGATCCTGACCGTTAAGCCTGCTTTGTACGTCAGTCCCAATCCCATTTATAATAATGACATTATCACCTAAATCAGGGAAATATTTCATTATTTTTTCTGGATATACATTTTCCAAATATATTATGTTATTTGGAGAATTATGGGGGCTTCTGAACCCGGCAAGCATTTCGCCTTCCCTAAACCTGCCTGTACAGCATTGAATTCTGTCATCGAACTGACCAAAGCAGTTTTCATCAAGGCTGTCCTGTCCTGTAACAGCCATTAACATTGCAATCACGTTCCCGCATATAACCAGATTGTCTCCATGCTGAAACAGTTTTCCAAGCTTGATTCTCTGGTCTTTTAACTCATTTATTTTAGCTTTCTTTTTATTCTTAAACCATTCTGTATACCTGAATTCTTCATTCCACCTGTACAGATCAACCAAAACATTATTGATGCTATATTTTACAGAACCCGTTATACCTAGATATTTAAGGAACGCTTCATCATCTAATTTCAGTCGGTTACAATATTGTATGCTGGGGGCTGCAATCCTCCTTAAAACACTTTCATCTGTAGTAAGCAGTGTGTTATTTATCTGGAAAGAGCTTCTCTGCAATTCCTCATACTTACTGCCATGTGCAGTCTTAACAACTGCAAACATTTCTTTATTCTCTTTCATTATTTTGCTATAATATTTGAACCCGTCTTCCATTGTTCCGCTTTTACTCATTAAATCAAGAAATTTTACCCATTTTAAAGAGTTTTCTGTGATAACAACCTTTATGTCCGTCACCTTCAGCGTTCTTCCGGTCATATCTGTTACATATGCCTTATCATAATTTTCTCCATAATAATCCCTGAAATAGTCTTGCATATTTCCCCTGAACAAGCATGATTTAAAAAAATGGCTCCTGCAATATATAAAACCTTCCATCCCTTTTCCCTGGGGCCATGCATTTTCGTCAATTATCCCCATGCCGTCCCATAATATATTCGTGATTTCGGACAGCTTATCCCCTCTTTCACAATAACATTCATTTTTACAATGTTCTGTGTCTTTTTCATGGCATTGTTGCGCATTTATCCCATCCCCTGTTAAAACCTTCAGGCTTCTGTCAATATACCCCAGCTCCGGATTTCCAGCTGCAATTATCCTATGTGATGTCCCCCCATGCTTATCAGCGTTTTCCTCCTTCCTAACTTTCTTCACTTTCACGGTGACAGCGTTTTTTAAGCAAGAGCTTTTCTTATCCTCTAATACAAATATATTCTCCATAGGGATCTGAATGTAATCTATCGCGGTTGCAGTAATAAGCGGCACATAAGCAGACATTTCCACTATCCTGGTCCCTTTCACATTCGGCATCTTCTCCCACAGCCCCATTGTAAGATAATTAAATACTTTCCTGTGTAACTCCTTCCTTATAAAAAGGCAATGCCCTTCCTTCGCTTTTCCTGGAGAACGCAACAGCATTTTATAGGTTACAGACTTCTCTTTTCCTTTAATCTCTTTGCCAGTATTTGAGTCGTTTTTCCATACCACTGTCGCATCGTTTTCATAATAATAATCTCTTAACTTCTGAATTGTCATGGCGGGTTTGATATCTCCCATATCGGAATCATCCTCGTCTACTCCCCAGTCAAACTTCATCATCAAAAAGTCCAGGCTTTTTTTATATTTATTGACAGTAGCACCATGTTTACGGACATACTCCGCAAACAGGCTGTTGCTGATGACGGCACTCCCATAATCAAGAAATGACTCTCTGTACTCTTTTAATCTACTATTGCTCCCATCTTTGTTCTTAATTTTTTGCACAAATTTATAGTTATTATTAACCCTATATAGGCTTGCCGCTTGAACGCTTCTAATCTTTATTGCGCTGCTTTCCTGCTTATCCGTATTCTCAATTTTATTATTTCCCACAACAACATCCTCCATATCAAAATTCACAACATAATTAACTATTCCACCTGTATATTTCTCCATTTATAAGCAGACACACCGCTTCAGGGAAAAAACTCAACTCAAAACATAGGCTTTAACTAAGTCACTGACAATATTATTCTTCACGCCCTGGCTTTAATCTAGCCCGTTCAAAACACTCCACATTATGCTTATCACTCAAATTAGCCTGTAAAAAGAACATATATACATTTCTCTATACTGCACTCTTAATCCCCGAAATTACCCTAAAATCATTTATATACTATAGATTCAGAATGTAATATGTATTCGATTTGTCCGCTTACTGAATAAATCTTTTTTCACTCTTACTGAATATATCTGCTACACGCCATTTATATATACTAATCGTAATCGGTAGATAGTGCGTACCTCGACTGTGAGGGAAAAATATGTGACAATAGACTATATTTCTATCATGGTATGAAAAGTTAAGTCTCAACTTTTGATACCGGTATCAGGAGGTAAGTCTATGTATTCAGAAACAACCATGGTGGCTAAGCAGTGCCGTCTTCGGGAATGGGCTGCACAGATCCGGGACTGCCAGAGCCGCCCGGCCGGCATGAGCGTTGTCGAATGGTGCGCCTGCCACGACATCACAAAAGCGAATTATTATTACCGGATCCGGCGTTCTCCCGTAATCAGTTCATATGTACCAGGAGTTATAACAGGTGGATTAATCAAGCCATTAGCCTGAATATCATCAGCAAGTTCCTGTATATCTCCAAAGTCCTTCCTGATGCGGTCTTTGATAACGATCTTTTCAATGTCTATTAACATATAATTTTCCTTCCTGTTCATATAGTTTGTTTGGTGCTATTATCAGTAAGCGCTTTTTCAAGTTCTGCCCTGGATTGCAAAATTTTAGATAGGGTATTAACCAGTTCTATTCTTTTGTTAAACTTTTTCTCTTTTGAATCATCTGTTTCTTCCAGTACATCCATATAATTCCAGCATCTTATCTAAAGCCCATCTAATTTCCTGCCTTTGCCTATAAGAGTAAAAATATAATTTTTTTCTGTTACAGGCCTGAAATATATCTCTTTCTTTTTACAGGCTTTAATAAATGATTATCTGCCCAAATAAGCCTTTATTTTCATCACCCATACATTTATACATAGCAACTCTAAAACAGCGAAATTTGCCAAAAAATCCTTTATACACATTATAATCAGAACCGAATATGCCTCTCTGTTGCCCTTAAGTTGAAAGTGCAATTTCATTGACAAAATTGATGAGAAAAATATAGGTATCCCAATAAAGGATACCAACCACTTTGGCAGAGATCATATACCCCATGACTCCTTCAGCTTATTTAAAAACTTCATTGCCTCACCATCACCAGTTACATCAGGATGGTACTTTGCTGCAAGTGTCCGGTAAAACTTCTTATAGTATTCCTTCTCCCTTTCAGTGCTAAGCCCACTGTTAAAAGCAGGTACCCTATAATTACCGGAATAGTTATTGTAGTTATTTCTGTATTCTCTTTGGTAACTACTGCTTTTCTCCTCATATTTCTTTTTCGCAGAAAATTCGCGCTTAATCTTTTCAAGATATTCCGAATTTCTTAATATACCATAAATATCATAGCAACGGTCATATTCATTCTCTTGCACATCATACCTTACAGAGAATTCATGCTTTTTATTTTGATATTCTTTTAAGACAGCATCATGTTTTTGTTTTGTCTTATATTCTTCAGTCAGTGCAAATTCAGCCCTTACCTTATCCTCTAAAGCATCCAGTTTATTTTCAATTTCTGCCCATACAATATCATGGTCTATTCCCATTTCTTCAGCAATATCATCTATCTTGCTGCTAGCAATACAGTCATACCATCCAAAATCAACCAAATCATAATATTTAATTGTTGTCACATGATACTGCTTTTTTGTTACCTTCCCTTTGTCATTACGGTAACTTTTATCATGAAGAGTTATTTTATATGCGATCTTAACAGGACGTTCAAATTTATCATCTGAATATGTATATCCATAGCTTTTATATGGAATCCCGTTCATTGTCCAATTTGATGTAGTAACATATAATTCTTTGCCATAACCAACTGAATTTGAACTATTCATCTGTATTTCCTGAATATAACAATGCATATATTTTCCTTTCTTTTGTAGTTACTTACTATTATGCCGAAGTAACTACAATTTATATTACTCTTTCATCTCCTATAAAAGCTTTATACTAAACCAGTCTAATCAATCCATATACTTTTTACTTCTTTTTTATTTAACACTTTTTCTCTGAAACCCTTGATTTTTCTGGCTATTTTTGACAGTTTAGGAAGTTAGGTTTCCTAAAATTCAACTTGTAATCTCATGTTGGTAATCTAAATCCATTTCCATCCATAAACTTAATAAAGTCCTCATTCTATTGATAAAGTTTCACAAGTTATCTATCCCACACAAAACTCAAAGATATCTGACACCCCATATAATCCATTAAAAGTGATATATTAATAATTTTTTCCTATTCCTACCGCAAATAATATTGCATTATCATTTTGTATATCTGCATTAAGAACAAAAGTATACTTTTTTATAAGCAATGGCTTTCTACGCACAAAATCAATTATTGCATATGGCGTTTCTATTTTATTCTTATCTCTAATTATATTTTCGTCTCCTAACAATGCGTTTCTAAATGTTTCATACCAATCAAGTATATTTGATTCAAAATATTTTCCATCACCATAAATATATAAAATCTTTTCCTTTTTCATCTTATTATCTCCAATCATTGTTTATATAGTGGGGATACCGCGCGCCCCGCCAGATTTTGCATTCGATCAATCTGTCCGTCTTTTTCGCTAAGCCGAATCATTATTTCAAGCAACTAATTACTCCACTTATATTTTTCAGAATGGCACCCCTTTATAATAATGGGGTAGATTTCCTATTATTTCTATTAAGAAACCTTCCCCAAAACATATTTAATTAATTTTGTAATAACCCTTTCTACTTGTCTTCATAAGATCAAATTCTTTCCTTAAAATCAGATTGTTTTTTAATACTTTTTTAAATGAATCATAAGTCAATCCAGTATCCTTTAATAATTCTTTGATTTTAAACTCTTTTCCTTTAGTCTGGTTATCTCTCCACTCAATAACTTTCTGTGCATTGGTCATTCTTTTACCATTTGGAGGCTTTCTGTCTTTTATCTTCTCAATCTTTAATTCTTCTGGCGTATCTTCATATTCAAATAAAACACCATAATCTTTATATCTGTTTTCAATTGCATCAGAAAGCGAACTGTACAAATCTCCGTTTGCATTGTAAAATGTCCACACCTGCACATTTTCTGTATTCTCATAATTTCTTATGGCAAGCCTAAATATGTTCTGTTCCAAATCGGCAAGCATACTACGAACCATAATATCTTCCAGAAAATCCGGATATTTCTGATTCTGTGCCAAGTCTGTCAGAAATTTTAAAGATTTATCTGTGGGCATCTGGGATAATTCCCTATACTTATCCATATGACATCCGCAATAAATATAAAAATATGCCATATTAGAATATCTATTCAAACCTATATGAGTCATTTTGAGAATATCCTTGTAATCATTAAACCCTTTCAAATTCCCAAAATATCCAACATAATCAAACTCGTCACTAAATCTGTTGCATATATTTTTATATGTAACTACTAATACTTTCCTTTGCTTTCCAGACCCGCCAACCACATTATTTTTAATGTAGCCTTTAATAAAGTTTGTCAGCTTTATTGAATCTCGATTGCACAACGTCGTTTTACTTGTAGGAATATTTACATTGGTTATTGCCATATTTAAAGGCTTATTATATTTCCTGCCATTTTTAATTTCCACATAGTCCAAATCGTAACGAGGATCAATGTCTGCTGTTGCGTCAAACACAAAGAATTTCTTATCCTGCCCTAAATAAAAAGCCTCCCTGTTATCCTTGACCAACACAAATGAGCGTTCATAATTACTATCTTTCTTTTTCTTAAAGCGATAAAAGATTGCTCCATTTTCTGCCATTTCCTTTAGGCAATCTAAATCCTTCGTTATGGCATTATATTTTTGTGTCAAGGATTCTATATTATCCTCGATAACTTTAAAAAACAGTCTATCATTTGGAGTTATAGTAGAATATCTTTCATCCCTCCAATATAAACTAACATCCGAATTTTTCAGTTTCTTTTCATTCTGTGCCATTTCTTCTGTCAGTCTGTTTTTAAATACTCCAAATTCTCTTGTAACAAATTCTTTATCTTCGATATCATCTGACAGTCCTTCCAATAAAGCAGCTTCAATCAATGCAAGATTATAGCTGTTAATCTGGACAGTTTCAGAAAAATATGGACATTCATCAAAAATTACAATATTCCTTTTAATCACTGTCCCATTATAATTAAATGTAAATAACTGGTCTCTGACTTTCTTTGACAGCATAAAATATCTTTGTGTAGACATTAAGATTATTGGCTTATAATGCTGTTTTTGTAACTGCTCTAAAAATGGGACATCAGATTTTAAAATTATTACATTTCTTTCAAATTCCCTGTAATGATACTTAATCCCCCAATCCTCAAACAGTTCACCCCAACATTCCTCTGCTTCTATCCTGTCTTTTCTTCCGTCTGACAGTCCCTCAAGCCGTTTCATGGAATCAGTAATTACTATCAGTCCTATAGGCTCATATTGTCCCTTAAAAGCGTCATATCCAATACAACAGTGCATAAGTGCTTTAATCAGTGTAGATTTCCCAATCCCTGGTCTATCTGCAAAACAAGTAACTTTTGATGTATCTCTGTTGTACATAATGATTTCAAATGTTTCCTTGAAAAATTGTATTTGCTTATCATCAAAATTGTATCGTTCCGGTAAATATGTCTCAAAGTCTTCATATGTCAATTCCGTTTTTCCCATTGGCATACCCTCCCTATTATCGGCTCATATATTCGTCTATTGCCGACTTTAATTGTGGTGTATTATTGAAAAAGAATACATTTCTGTCAGTCTTCTTCAGATCTGGTTGCATATCAATAAGGACAAATCCCCTTTGCATCAAATAACCTGCCATACGTTGATTGTATACAATGAAATTTTTCTTATCTGTATTGTTCGTGACTCATTCCTCTCTTTCATTTTTAATTGATAATATTTTCTCTAATTCATCAGTACCCATATCATCCTTTACACTCAAATGTGCAGAATATCCTATTCCTCAAAATCACTCTACTATTACACATGAATATGCCAAACCCATAATATAATCCTGTACTTCTGATTTCTTCATTTTGCTTAAGATCTTTTTACTTAATGGCGTAGGCTGCCTTTCCCATATAACTTTTGGATTTTGATTTCTAAAAATTTTCTTGATATTCATTTCAAAAGGAAGCGTCAATTTTACTGGCTCATAAACTTTTGAAATACTATATGGCTTATTCTCATTGTTGATAAGAGAATCATCAAAATCATCTTCAAGCGAAAATCCTTTTAAAGAGTCATCAACCAGTTTACCTTTTATGACAAGATATTTCTTGTTATCAAACCCTGTTTCCACTATCATATAGTCCTTAATTTCGTTCTTTTTCATCGTTTCATCCCTCCAATCTGTTTTTAGTGGCAAAAGAAAATATCCTGGCGGCATATTCGAAATATACCGCCAAGTGGCATTATTTATTATGAATTAACTGCTGATCAGCACCGTCATGGTTATCACAAATATCGCCACAAGGACAGCTGTTATTACAATACACAGGGGCACAATGAATTTAAATAAGTATTTAAGCAGTGAAATCATGCCGGGATCCTCCTTCGGTTTGTGGGCGGGAAGTGAAATCCCACCCAACTTGTTTTTATTGGTTATCATTTCATTTCTAACTACTATCAAGCTCTTATGTGCTGCTGTTAAACGCATATCTATCCTAAAACAGCAAATCCCTGTTACTTGTCTTCTTCTCTGTTTTAGGCCTGTTTGTAGGCATAATATCGTCAAAAAGCCCTAAGCTTTCTGATAACCTCCCCTTACTTTGTGCTGTCAGATTGCGTTTAATCGTGTCCTTATTGGAATCAATAATCTCTTTTATTTCTGCCATTTTTGCATAAGGAAGCGACAGGCCTGTAAGTACACAGATAGTTGCATCCGCTTCATAACCAATGAATGAATCAAATGGTGTGCCTATTTCACTATAGATATCCTCAATCTGAATATCTTTTCCGCCTCCTGTATTTACCAGCCCTATGTACTTGATTACTTTATCATCTTCAAGTGGCGCATAAATGTTATTGCGGAAAGTGCTAATCAACTGTTGTGTATCTGACTTATCCTTCCCAAGTTTTGAGATTATGGCCATGCCCGGTGCAGAAATAATTTCTTCAATTTCTGCATTGTCCACATTCCCCAGTACAGAACTGGAATGGTTAGTCAGCAATGCATCCAGATAGCAGAAAAACATCTCATTTATGCGCATCTTATTTGCATTCTTATCATTATCAAGGATGACCGTCATTCCAGCTTCCTCCAGCTGCTCTATCTCTGCCAGTGTTTCATATGCATTTATTAACGCCTTTGTAGATTCTGTCTTTGTATTGGGCAGAATTGTGACAATAATACATGCCTTTACCCTTAGTTCATTCACGGCAATGCGCTTCATGGATGCAAGGACGCCTGAAGCTGTGCCTCCGCCTGCCGATCCTATGATGAACAGATATTCAATTCCAGGAAGTTTTTCTTTTATTTCATTGATAATGTTATCAATATCTTTACGGAATAACTCTTTTGATTTCTTCCTGTCCTTGTTACACCCTTCACCACCTGGAATATGGTATTTATACTTTTCATCCACTTCAAGCAGGCTGTCCAGATCAAGCCTGGCCGAATTTACAAATAAAGTCGGATATCCTGCCTTATAAAAAGGTGTGGCAACATTTCCCCCGCCTGCCCCAACTGCCAAAAAGCCGCATTTTCTCTTAACTGTCAAATCACTCATCTTTATTTTCCTCCGTTTCTTCTTTAGGCAGCATATTTATTGCCTTTTCTGTCAACACATAGCCAAATGCCCTCTCAATTTTTGCACCCTTATTTACATATCCCATATTTTCTAAAATACGGATATGTTTATAGATGGTAGTGACCTTGCAACGTTTTTCAATTTCACAGATTTCATTGCATGACATTGAATGCATATGATCCACTGCTTTACGTTTTCTCATAATATTTAGAATAACGTACTGAATTCTGTTCAAATTCTCTTCCAAATCTTTCCACCTCCAATTCATATATTCTCTATTCCTTATAGCCATATAACAAACTCTGATGCCAAACCTAAAAATATATGGGCTTCACAGCCCTGTTCCATCCATAGCAACCATCTCCTTTATACAATTTTCAATATACACTCAATAAATCCGCCACAAAATAAAAGTGAAGCTGATATATACTTCTCTTTTATTGGAACGATCTTTCTAAAATTCCTTCAGTATGCATTATCAACTACTTCATAAGAAACATGGCGAACCGCCCTGAATTTACTTGACTTAAAACTTGAAAAATGCTTTAATGATATCAAGCGGTTCATCCGTTTCAAATTCGTGCCATATGGCTATGGATTTGTGTGTGAAGAAGTCCTATTTGTGATCAGAGGTGCGCCAACACCGTTTGTATGATCCGAATAGGGCTTTTTGCGTTAAATGTATTTCTTGTCTTGATGGAAATTATAGAACATATGTTTTCTTTTGTCAATAGTCGTTTCGAACTTACGTTTGTATCTTGCAATAAAAATGTCGAACCTTTTTTGACGTTCTGAAATTGATTATAAGAATTGTAATAGAATATGTGTCCTATGAATATTCCGGCTTCCATGTCCCTGCTGTCCGGTGATAGGAAACCACAAATCC
>CAJUCE010000036.1 GCA_910584865.1 uncultured Acetatifactor sp. | reverse complement strand
GGTTCCGTCTGGATTGTGCTTTTCCTTTCCTCTTTTGATTACCTCTAATTAGCCGTGACCTGCGTTGTAGTTGGTGGTCTTGATCTCCAGGATGGCTTTCGTGCCGTCCGGCATGGTGATAAAACTGTCCACGTCAGCCAGCATGAAGCGGTGGACGGGATGCTGGAGCATCTTCTTGACCTGGTAGACCTCAAAGCCTGTCTTGCGCCGGAATATCTCCGCCACCAGGCCTTCCAGCAGGTTCCCCATCTCCATGGCCACCCAGTTGCCCTCGTACCCCTCTACTTCCGCTATACCAAGCTTGTCATAGTAGACGTCCCTTGCCGTGCGGAAGGGGGAGATGCCCATGATGGCCGCAACGTCGCTGCCGCCGATCCCCAAGCGGCGGTATTCCAGCCACTGCTCCCGGGACAGGCTTTCCGTTTCTGTCAGCACAAGGGGGCTGTACCTTTTCCTCTCCTGTGTGGTCTCTGCCATAGGTCAGTACCTCCTTCCGGCCCTGCGGGGGAGGGAGGCGGTGCCTACTGCGGCATAGTGGCTGCGGTGCCTCAGATCGGCTTCCATGCCCGCTTTCCTGCAGACAGCTTCCCTGGCAGGGAACCTTGCTGCTGCCCTTTCCGGGGACAGCAAAGCCCTTGTCTGCCGGCTCCTGCTGGTACTCCTGTTCGTGTTCCTGCTGTTTCTGCTCATTCTTTCTGCCTTCCTTTCTTTTTTATTCCTCAAAGCCGCTGTGGGCGTTTGGGCGGTCTCTTTGTGTCCGCTGCGTATGCTGCATAGCATCACTGCGGCTTCTGCCTCCGGGCATGCCTGCATGGCTGTCCAGGTTGCCGCACGCAAAAAAGGCAGGGCCAGAACCGGGCGTAAAGCCTGTTGTCCACAGCTTCCCGTGAACCCGGTCCATTCCTGCCATATGCGGCATTCATGCCGTTTTGTGATAGCTTCTGGTTTATGCACGGACTGCGTGCGGAATAAGAAAGCCAGCAGCCCGCCGCCCAAAGGGCAGAGTGGTACTACTGGCACATGGATACAAACTTGACAGCGTGTGCAATGCGGATGTATGTCCGCTCTCCGGGTGGATTATCCGGAATCCCATGTGGGATACGCACAAAAATCAATTACAAGGACAGTTTAGCACAATATATTGAGTCTGTCAATATCCAAGCACAATATATAGTATATTGATGGATTTTAGATAGCTTAACGATGAATATCAATCCTGGTGAACCGGATCCCGTCCCTAAAAAAGAACGGATAGCTTTCTTCGCCGAAAAACTATCCGCTTCCTTTTTTACTGCGGCATTGGGCCGCACTGGTTATGCCGGTACAGGCACGCCCGCATATTCCGCAATTTCCTCCACGGCCAGCCTGCCACTTGCAATCATCCGACGGGCAGACTCCTTTTTTCCTCTATGACCCATTTCTCCGTTAAATTTTCAAATACATCACACACATCAATCGCCTCCTTGTCTTTTTCCATCTCCAGGTTTGCGCCTGCGCATGCGTTCAGTACCTCAACCTCTGCCCGCCCCAGGTGCCGGAACCCTTCTCCTGTCTCCACGGCTTCCAAAAGCCTGTCGGCATCCTGCGAATACTTGATGAATGACAGTACCTCTTTCAGGGATGTATGGAATTTTTCAAAGTCGCTGTCCTTTATGGATGCCGGTGCGACCAGGTTGATCTTATAATCCGGCACCAGCGCAAGGACCCTGGCATCCTGTTCCCCGAACATCTCATGGAGGGACATCGGCCCGTCCCATTCCCTGGCAGAAAAATACACCACCAGTGTCACTACAGGCAGGATCCTGCCCTGCTTCATGAAACCCGACAGGCACCCATCCCCATCGGCTCCCCTGCAATCGCCGGAACACCGGTGGGAAGCCACAGCACCGGACACCGGTCCTGTATACTGGAAAGCATCGTATATCATATTCTCTGCCAGCATCACATCATAGATATCCGGCTGCGTCTCCACTGCCAGGAGCAGGTACGCCGCGCGCCCGTCCGTCATGGCGACCAGCGCCCCCATCACGTCACCTGTCCTCTGCGCCGGCTGACCGTCCCCATCCTTTCCTCCATAGAGGGCTTCCGCCTCACGGGTATCCAGCTCCTGCAGACTGTCCGGGTCTATAGCCTGCCTGCCGCCATATATATAATAGTTGAGCAGGTCGGCAAAGATATGTTTCTGCCTCATGTATTTTGTTGTAATGTTTTCTTTTATACCCAAATTCTTCTCCTCCTTTTCTATGCCGCACCTCCGGCATCTGTTTTCCTACTGTAAACAGCATGCCCTGGATGCGTCTCTTTAAGCTGTACTTTCCTTTCTGCTGCATACCACGCCCTTTCCACCTCTTCTCCGTCATCCCGTGAACCTGGTCCATTCCTGCCATATGCGGCATACCTGTACCTTGAATCTTAGCATAAGCGATGCTATAATCAAAAGGCGCCAGGATACAGCAGAGGCGCTTTGTTAAAAAGACAGGAGGACATACCATGAACTATTTCACTTGTGACGCATGCCATTATATATTTCAGTCCGACAGCGCTTCCGCCGCCTGTCCATCCTGCAATGCTTCTTCAGTCATTGCGCATAATAGTATAGGAAAAAAATTCAAGGTGCCTGCAATCCGTTTGGCCACCGAAATGGAAGCAGAGCAAAGCCGGGCAGCTGAAACAGCGGAGGCAACCAAAAGGACATACCTTGAACGTGTTGAGGGGCTTTCTGGTTATACCCTCACCAATGACGAATACCATGCTGCCCTGATGCTCCTCTTCTACTTCAAATCCTCTCCGGAAGCGTTTGCTTCCATCCATCTGGAAAGCCTTCTTAACCAGAGGCATTCCGGGGATGAAAGCAGAAAAGCCGGAACACTCGCGATGGACCTGTACAGCAGGGCGAAGAAGCATTTCACATCAGAGCTGGGCAAAGAACGGCGGGAAACCGGCTGCAATGATGCCATAGACGTGGCTGCCTACACAGACAAGGGCTCTGCCGCAGGCCTGCTCATCCGGTTCCGCCAGGGAGAATTGGACCAGCTTCTCGGGAAGACCCCGAACCTTGCGGATATCCGCAGCGTGAACCTCAGTCAGGTTGCGGAAAAGCCTGGGGAAGACTACCTCCGTTTCCTGATGGACTGGTATCATTCAGTCAGGAATTAAGCAATGGCAGACAAATAGGGCATATAGTTCGCATCTGCTATATGCCCTGTCGCTGTTACATCTGATTTTGATTGATATGGCTGGCTACCCATTTTTAGAAATCTGCGTTACATGTCACGCCCTTCTTCCCCCTTTCCCTCCAAATCCGACAGGCTAATCTGGACATGCCGTTCCCTCCTTTCCGATTCCTGGCGCTGCCGCTCCAGCTGTGCGATCCGCTCCTCTCCCAGCCATCTGTCCGCATGGCGTCTGTCCAGGCTGAACTCCTCCAGGCTTCCATACCCATCCTTCAGGAGCTTCTTCTCCAGGCGCTTCACCGCCGCCTCATGCGTCTTTTTCCTCCTCTCCTTTTTCGCCTGTGCTTCCAGCTTCTGCATGTCAGAGGCATGTACCACCTGGATGCCATTTCGGATGTCCTCCAGGTCCTGCATCAGGTCACGTGACTCCCTGCGCTCTGCCCGGACATTCAGTACCTCCACGGAGAATTCCTTCCCATAGTATTCGGCATTGAACAGCTGGCGGGAATATTCCAGGCCGACATCCCGCTCTATCCTGTCCCGGCACAGCTTCACGCAGGCCCTGCAGATGTCCATGCTCACCGGATGTGGGAACAGCTTCCGGCCGCGGGTGATGCTGGTGTCCACCTGCCCCTCAAACAGGGTCCCGTCCAGGTCGGTCCTCTGGCGCCTTATCTTCAGGTCATAGAACACGTTCCCTTTCTTCTTGTCCAGCTCATGCCCCAGGACCGGGCACAGGCCGCCGCACCGTATCTGGCCGCATCGGTAAGGGTCATAATGCATCTGCCATTCCTGGGTGTCCCTGTCGAAGGTCATGTGCTCCCTGCAGACGCGTCCACCCCTCTGTAGGCTGAATTGTGTCTCCTTCTCCCGAATCTCCTTTTCATGGATCTTCTGCAGCTCCTCCACGCTTCCCTCATAGCGGTATTCCTCTGCCGTCATGTGCACCTCGCACCAGAAACGGATTGCCGGGTTCCTCTGGAGGTACTCATGCCTGAGGCTGCACTCGGGCTTCTCATAAGGGCAGCACACTGTCGCCATGTCATTTTCAAATGTCCAGTCGATGCCCCTGCAGCTTAAGCTGCTCTGGCACTGCTGCCCCCTGCACAGCAGCCCGCAGGGCGTCCTGAATGTCTGCTCACGGATCCACTTCCGCTCAAAAGTGAAGCCGCCATGGTAATTGTCCAGGCTCTTCCTAGTTCCATAGCCGTCTTTGAGCACGACATAATCCGGGTGGTCATCCACTGTGTAGCCTGCCGCCAGGAGCCCCCGGGTCAGCAGGTTCTGCTTGAATTTCCGCTTTTCTTCCATTCCGCTCTCCTCCATTTTGTATTTGCAGTCCCGTGCAGGGCCGGACAGTGCCATAGGGCAGGGATATTTCCAGCTGCCATTAGGTACAGGCATCTGGAAATGCCCCTTCATTTCCCGCCCCATGCTGTCATATCCCCATGCAGGGGCGTATCCCGAAATAATCCTCCATCCGGTCGCGCAGTTCATCAGCTGTCATGTCGTACTCTGCGGCTATACAGTTTTCACAGCATGGGTACCTGTACGCAAGGGCCTTTGACAGCCGGGCGTCCCAGCTGTTGAGCTGGTCCCCGCATTTGTTGCAACATTTGTCCAGCCACTTCAATTTTGCCATTCTTCTTCCACCATCCTTTCCTATTTTTCAGCACAAAAAACAGGAATGGCTCCTTTCCAGTCTCCTGGCGCCCATGGTCCCCCATGAGCCAAAGCCACTCCTGCTAATTCCAATAATTCCAGCCTACAGCTGCTGAAAACGGCAGGGCGCTCTCATCAGCGCATAGATATGCCGTCAACACATACATACAACCTTAACAACGTGTGCAATGCGGCTTTCGGCCGCTACCTGGATGCCTCCCTCCGATATACGCACAAAATCAATCACAGGTACAGTCTAGCACAATATATAGTTCCGGTCAATACAATAACCCATATATCTTGTACCTTACATTATGAGTTTTATTATTCTGGTTCTATATGGCCAGACCTATTGGTTTCCTTCTCCCTCTCCACGCAGTCCCCTGGATTCTCTCCCTGCCGGTATGTCCTCACCTCATAATCGTATCCGTTCTCACCCAGCCATTTCCCTACCCTGTCTTCTACGCTCCGACTTGTTTCCATGATGCCGCATTTTCTCCCCTTTTCGCTTATCCCGCAATCCAAAATACACGCCTATCCAATAAACGACTGAATCGCTTCCCTATCCCCTCGAAACATCCTACAACTTCCGTATAGCTTTGCATACAAAAAATAGAAATGCCTTTCTCGACAAAGCACCAGCATTTATGGTTACCTATAAGCAGAGACATTTCCGCTTAATACTATATCATCTACCTGATGTTAAATGTCTTTCCGAAAATCAATATAGCATACCGGATATTCGTCTTTTGGTAATTTGCGCTGAATCAAACCAAAAACTCTTTCTTCATGAGTTGAAATTATTAACTGTTTTTCCGTATTTTCTACTATATTCCGTAATAAATCAACAAAACAAACAACATTCATTTCATCGAAATGCCCCACTGGATCGTCAATAAAAATACTCTCTAGCGGTGTTTCCATTGTCTGTAAAGCCCTCCCTAAGAAAACAGAAAAGGCTACCACATTTAACTGCGCAGTGCTTAAATACCATTCCGGGGCATATGGCTTATCATCTTTTCCTATCACTTTGAATGTAAGTTCCGGCTTATCGTCCTCATTAAATCCAAATTCACAGGTAAGCGTCCTCAATGTATCGTGTGGCTCAAGTTTCTCATATAAATCACTTATTTGAAACTCATTAAAAAACTGTTTCAGATTTTTTTCAATCTTATCTCTAGAATTTTTATATTCCCTTTCTGCTTTCTTCAATTCCTCTTCCCTTTGCTTTTTTTCTTTACCACTTTCTTCTATCTGTTGAGCCATTTCCTTATTCTTTTGAAAATAGTTTTCAATTTCTCTATTATATTTCATCTGATTTAAAATACCTAATGCTTTCATTATACTATCTTTCTCATTCCTCAGTTGTTCTTCCTTTTGTTTCACCTGTTCTTTCCAGTCACTACTAATTGCAGTCTCTAATTCTTCATTTTCCATTGGCATAAAGACAGACTTTTTTATTCGCTCTGCTATAATATTTTCTTCTTCCATGATATTTCTAATGTCAGCTTGTATTGATTCTTTCTGTTCTGCATAAACCTCTTGCAAGGATTCTGAAATATCCTGATAAGCTGTTAAATCTGCCTTATACTTCATTAACTCGTCAGACAGTATTTCTTTTTTCCGTTCCATTTCATAAATTTGATTTCGAAGTTCTTCATAAGAATACTTTGTAATATAATCCTTTAGATTCTGTATTACATCAAAATACTCTTTGAAAAAAGACTCTACATTTAAAATTATAGCCTCATTTTTCTTTAAAGTCTCTTCTAGTTCTGCTATCTGTCCCTGTTCATATGCTATTTTTACTGCCAATTCTTCAAACTGTTTTTCCAAAACCTGTATTTCTGCTCTTTGTCTTTTACTCCAGCTATCATACCAACTATCAATTCCTTCCTTTGAGTATACTACATATATACCATTCCGTTGGTCCATTTCACTTATCTGTGAGATAGCGGCCTCTTTATTTCCTAATAAAATCTGAAGCTCATTGCATGATTTCTGAGTACTTTCCAATAGTTCCCTTTCATTTATTATTATCATTTCTATTTCGGCTATAAGAGCTTCCAACTGCAAATTATATTGAATTCTATATCCTTCAATTAGCTCTTTCTTTTCATCAAGCTTTCTTTTCTCTTCCTCTCGCCGCCGCTTCAGCTTTTCGCCTTCTGCTGAATTCGTATAATATGTACTCTGCATCAAAATATCTGAATCACCAAATGAAGTATGGCATACCGGACACGTTTTCATCTGCTGCTGCTCGATCAAATTGCGTACCTTCTCTAGTATTTGTTGTAGCTGAATTCCCATATTTTCTTCATTCAAAATGCTCTGGTCAATCCGCCTAATCTCCTGGTCAATTTCAGAATATTTATGAAACTCCTCTGCAAGAAAAACACGAATACTTTCAAGTGGTACTACTTCTTCCTTGCATTGCAAATTTGATGTACGGAACCTTTCAAATAATTCTTCAAAAGATTGGAAAAACTTTTTTCGGAGTTCTTCTTGCCTCAACACATATTCCGATATTTTCCCCTTAGTTTCCGCCATTTGATTTTGGGCAACAGCAATACTTTTTTCTAATTCTATCTTTTCTATTTCTAACTGTTGAATGTTATCCAAATGTTCAGATAATATCTTATATTCCTTTTTTTCTTCAACCGCTATCTTTTTATTATGTAAGTCCACACTTATAACTTCCTGCTGTCTTCTGGACGAAGATAACTTATCTTGTGCTTCCTCAATAAGATTCTGTAAAATTGGCTGTCTCGGAAAAACTTCAAAATAAGTTCTTATTTCTTCATACTGATTAGAATTACTACCTATCAAATATAAACCTTCCAGTGCCTTTTCTAAACTCGCTTTTTGCTTTTCTGAATCGGTCTCCAATGCCAGAATTTCTTTCTTTTTTTGGTAACGTTCAATTTTATCTTTTGCTTCCAATAGTTTACTATCAAATGCTTTCTTCTTCTCAACAAGACTCTTGTAGTTATTTACATCAGTTTCCAAACTTGTAACAGCATAAAGCAATTCCTGTTCAATTCTATCATTCCTTACCCCATAAGCATCTATGCGTTGGTCGATTCCATTGCTCCATTTCAAATATTCACCTGGAGTAATAAAAGAAAAATCTGGAAGCGCCAATTCGTCCCCATTAGCCAGTCTGTTAAATTTTTCTATATCATCTGCCAGTTTTTCTACAAAGTCCCTTTTTTTCTTTACTTTATCATGCTCAACACTTAGCTCGTTATACTTCTTTGTCGCATCCTCCAGAGTCTTCTTCCTTGTTTTCACTTCTTTGTAACTTATTTCGAAATGACTTCTCTCTTCACCAGTGGGATCCCAAAGGCTACACCACTCTTTATATAACTGTTGCGGATTTGCTGCCGCAATAAAACCATCAATCTTATGATGCTGTAACAAAAGATTTGCCCATATTCCATTGTTTCCTATTACTGGTTCCAAACTACAGACTTTGGAACATGAAAAATTTCCTTTTCCAGTATCTTTTTTGGTTTTATTATTTAATCCGGATACTTTCCTCTTTACCCATTCTCCCTTTTCCGTATATATAGTAACGACTGCCTCTTCTCCTGCTTCATTTGCTTCTGTATTTTTTAAAATCGAACCATCTACACTCTTATTTCCAAGCTTTCCAAAACGGTCAACCGTTTCCGTAAATACCCACTCTATACCATCAAAAAAGCTTGTCTTACCCATTCCATTTGGAGCAAACAAGACAATTAGCCGGGCAGGTTTTTCTCCATTAGAAAAATCAAATACCCTTTCTCCCTTAAAGGTACGAAAATTTTTCATAACAACTTTCTGTATCATTTTTCCACTTACATTTTGCTTTGCAAATCCGTATGAAAATAGCCGCTTTTCAACTATCTCTATTCGCTCTTTCTCACTTTTTAACACTTCTTCCTCAACAACATATTTCTTTGAAGAATATGTATCATCTTCTATCTTCTTTCGTAAAGTCGGCGTTATCTCTCCGCTACAGAAAAACCAAATATAAAAATTACTTCTTTGCAGTAAATTTTCAACTTCACTTTGGACATAGACAGCAATAAGGTTTACAATATTATTCCAATTTTCTACAAGGTCTTTTTCGTCTTTCATTTCGCACACAAATATATGTGCATAGTTATCATGCATAGTATTTAAACGTCTGTAATAATAACCCTTTACTTTCTCCATACTTTTTATCATTACCTCTGACGGTATTTCCCTTTTTGTCCAATTATTATTGCCAAACATATTCCAAAACCTCCCCAACCCTAACATTAACTTCATCCATTGATTGACATTGATCCAGTTGCTCCAGCAAGTACTTTATATGAAATATACCATAATTTTTCGTTTTCATTTCCCCATCTAACAGATCATATCCTGCCATTTTAAGCTTTACGCTCTCAGAACTCTCCGCAATACTTTGCACAATATTTTTAAACTTTCTCTTTTGGAATATCATTCTATCTGGATTCTTCTCGCTTTGCCAAACCAATATACAATTTCCTTTTATCTGTTGACCAAGTATGTTTTTTCTAATCGCAGAAGCAATTACTGCACTTATCTCTGCTTGCCCATCCCCTTCTGTACAAATATATCCTATTTTCAGTTTATCACCATTAATATTGATATATTGATTACCCTCCATTAAGTTACGAACAGCCCTATAAATATATAATATCCAGTATCTCCCTTTCCAATAAATAGGACATGCTATTCTTTCACTTGTACATTTAGGGATATCATAAAAGGGCTCCTTTTCAGCCAATATATTAGGCTTATTCTCCTTATCTATTTCCACAAAAATGCCCGTTAATCCCCTTTTTACTGGTAATTCCATATACTCTAAATCATCTTCAAAACAACAAACCTTTTCAAGAAAATTCTCTGGAGGCATCCCTTTTCCATATAATTTAGGTGCCTCCCAACCTTTCGTTTTCATTTTTGATACTATTTCTGATGTCCCTACTGCATAAAAAATTTGATGCCTTTCATCATAATCACAAGAAACCACAAGTCCTGCAAATATCAACCTTCCCATATAGTCCGTAACAAGTCCTGTCCCGGAGAATCCTTTCATTTTTTCCAAAAATTCGGAATCCATTCCTACTGCCTGGCAATCTCTTAACTTGTTGCTTTTATTCCATCTTTTACTTCTTCCTTCAAGTTTTAAAGCAATGTCCTTTCCGTTTGGAAAACCAATCCCAATGAATGGGAAATCATCCGAAAGCTTTTCCTCTTCTATGCAATAAAGTTTCTCTTCAAATATACTATCATAACTAAACTTTTCTTTGTGAATACGCAATACTGCGATATCCTTATTCCGCTTTTTGTTATCATTCCGGACATCTGCATCAATTTTATATACAATTTCTTTAATCTCTTCCTCTGTTTTATATTCAAGATATCCCTCATCTAATTCTTGATAAAGCGTACAATATTCTATTTCATTACCTTTACAAACAAAATGACTTCCATTCCAGTCACCATTTAAATCTCTCCCTACTTTAGTAAGCGTACCAAGTACAACATGCAAGGCCGTAAAAATATAAACATATTTGCTCTCATGATATGCCAACACGAAACCCGATCCACTTTCACCTGTACCAGCATCCTGTAAACGTACAGAATATTTTTTGATATCTTTTTCATATTTACACATATCCTGTATTTTCATGCTTCAAAATCCCCTTTAAAATTTTATGAGCCTAACAACACATCATTATCAATCCTGATAGGAACTGTATCCAGCTGATAAAAGTTCAAAGACCTTAATCTCCCATCTCTTCCTTTTAAGACACAACAATTTTGATTCCAGTTTCCTTCCCTTCTCTCTGCCCACCAAAAGCTTTCTTTTTTCCTCCACCAATTATAATTGCAATATATTTCTGCAGTTTCTTCACAATCAAGCATAGAGGCAATTAAGGCTAAAGCTCCCTTTCCTGGATGTTTATATCTTTCATGCCCTTTCGTACTGATAAGATATCTCTTTGTCTGGAATGTACGCAAAAATTCATCGCTTATGTTATGACTGCTTCCATGATGGGGCAATTTAATCAGGTCCAACTTTAAAGATTCCCCGTCCCTGCCAGTTCTCCGTAAATACTCCTTGCCTGCCGCAACCATTTGATCTGGTGACGCATCCCCGGAAAATAACATATAATGACCATCGTATATCAACAGAAAAGCTATGCTTGCATTGTTCGCCATTTTACTATCACTATCGAACTGCATAGGATGATCAAACCAATATTGTATTGACTTCTCCCATTCACTCTCTTCTTTCTTCCCACGTCTACTCAATAATTCTTCTTTATTAAGTTCTTTCCAGGCACTTTCAATATATCTCGCCAAAGTCTCTCGACTGGGGCTTAAAACTACAATCTCCAAATGCTCCATTTCAGGTTCTAACTCTTCCCGTTTCGGCTTTCGTATGACCTGGCTACTCAATATGTTATCTGCAACTTCCCACCGGAGTTGCAATATATTGGGAACTGGATTTTCATCAGTTGCCTCATCATCGGCCAAAGTAAAGCCTAACTTGTGAAAATCTATTTTATCCTTTAAATTGTAAGCCAATTTTTTTACATCTTTTGCCGCCAATAAGGCCTCTGATCCATTGCCACCAAAATTAAACAAAATCTGCTCTTCTGTTAGGTTTGAAAACAAACGTCCTGTCGGTATATCTTCATTTTCCATCCCTTTATCTATGCGGCTTACTTTTTCCAATAAATTACATGCACCTTTCACATGATCATTATCATCATGCGTTAAAATGAGCAAATCAATCTTCTCATCATTTTTTATAATCCTCCTTAGTACAGGCTCAAAAGAACTTGCTCCTTGCCCAGAATCAATAAGAATATTTACCTTTTTCTTCTGTTTGCCACATCTTATTAAGATGCAATCTCCTATCCCTGCCTTCGTCATCCATATTTCTATAGCCATGTTCTCTCACCTACATTTTCAATTTGAATTCAATATATATCTATCTTTTAATACCTTTTATACAAGTATATCACATTTTGTCAGTTATCCAACTAAAATTTAGTCATTAATTATCAATATGTGTATCAATATATTACTTTTTGACAAATCAGGATGTGTCATTCGCGAAGCGCATAAAGATTTGAAATTTCTATTTGTATTTTCCAAGGCATAAGGTTATACTAAAAGAAAGGAAAGGAGACAGCCCAATGACCTCAACCGGAACCAAATTTAAAATAGAAGATTTATATATCGGTATGGAGATTTGCGATAAAAACCAGCTCAGCAACATATATGACACATGGATATTACTCGTAAAAAACAAAAATACCGCAAACTATACCGTACAGTTCATCGGCAAGGAAACAAATGCGGAGTCTGATAAATTATTCACTCAGGGCAATGTAGTATGTCCCGTCTATAATGACAGCCTTGAACTGGAGGGGGATATCTACTATGAAGAATAATTTTATCCTGCTTGAACTAAACCACCGGAACGAAATAAGGGCTGATGTGAATATGACGATAAAAAGTCTGGATATCACAAAAATTGGGCATATAAACGTCAAAATCGATACCGGATGCCCCTACACATCCATACCAATCAGAAAGCTGGGTATTTCAAATGAAAAAGCCTGGCTGATGAAACTATCTGATTGTGCTGATCCCTCAATCAGAAAGGAAATATCCTTCGGAGTCAATGATTCAAAAGAAAAACGTGAAGCAGACAAAGAAAAATTTAAAACAGGAAAATATATGGAACTTCAGTCCGTAACTTTCGAACATAAAGATCTTGAGATTGATTTCGAGGGAATCTGTCTAAAAAAGGACTCCGTAAAAATCAGTTATGACAGGAGCGGCAATATACTCATTGGCATGGACCTCTTATCCCAGATGGACATACATATCGGGAAAAGCAAAATACTCGGAAAAACTATATTTCTTGCATGCCCTTATGTCAGCATGAACGCTTATTATCTCCATACTCTGAATGAGCATTTTGACCTACAAGATACATCTTTTAAGCCGCAAAATCCATTGATATAGATTTCACCTGTGGAGTTCTTACCAAAAAAGAACAGCCACAGGTGATTTTTATTAATCTGCATAGCTACTACACAGCAAAAAATTCAGTAACATAAACCCCGTATCAGAAAATAAATCTCCCCGTATGGAGTCAAGTCTTCCATGGTTTATTTCACAAATTCCTGCGGATCACGCGGGTGATTATCCCCACGGCCACGCCGCGCTCTTCATCCAGCCGCGTCACCGCAAAGCTCACGTCGTCTTTCTTCCCGGGCGTCCGGTAGTCATAGCAGGAGTGCGCCACCGCGTTTACCCCGTTGGACAGGCGGATATACACCACGCCCTTATGCACGTCCGTAACCTTCCCCGCGTACTTGCTCTGGATGCGGCATTTCTTCAGGTTGTCGTGGCTCGTGTTCTGGGACACGCTCTTGATGTCCGCCTTGACCGCAATCTCCTCCAGACCGTCCCTGCGCACGCTCAGCACCCTCACCAACACCTGGTCCCCCACGGAGAACCGCTCATGGGCATCCCCGATCCAGTCCCAGGCAAGGTCACGGGCCATGATGGAGCATTCCACCCCGAAGACCTCCACCCGCAGCACCTTCTCCGCCACCGCGATGACACGGGCCTGCACGATGCGCCCCTCATGGACACGGTACATCCCCGAGGCATCCGTATCCAGATAGAAGATCTGGCGTTTTTTCAGCATGGCCTCCCTGCGGCTGGCCACCACGCTCCTGGCTTTGGAGTCGATGCCCTTCACAATGAAGTCGATCTCCGCCCCCAGCATGTTCCCCAGGATCTTGTTCTGCCGCAGCATCAGCTCCGCATACTCCTGCCCGGAGGGGCTGTGCCCCACGTTGATCATCATCTCCTTCAGGGGAATGACGATCCGGAACCCCTTATAGTCCACGATGGCGATGGTCTTGCCGTTGTCCGTCTGCTCTATGCCGCCCAGCTGCCCGGTCAGAATCCGCCTGGTGCGGTAGGCGTTATGGATTTCATGCCAGATCACGTCCTCCCGGCTCTCCTCCGTCTCCACTTCCCCACGGGCTTCCAGTGTCAGCACGGGTGCTTCTGCCTTTTTCCCACCAGTGGTACGGCGGGGCGCTGAATCTGCCGGCCTTCTTTCTGAAGCAGTGCCGGGCTGGGCTTCCCTTCTTGATACAGCCGTAGTTTCATCTGCAAATTCTACAGTTCCTTCTAAAACCTCCTCTGTAGTTCCCTCTGCGCTTTCCTCTTCCGTTTCATCGTATGCATCCTCCCATTCATCCGCCTCTTCCGGGTTCTCTGAATCCAAAGTCAGTGTACCGCCATTATCTGCATCCATATCCGGAAGGTCTTCCGCTATCTCCGGATTGCTTTCTTCTGCCGACAGAAGTGCTTCCTCCAGCAACCCCTCTTCCGGTACTGTCTCCGGCTGTACTTCCACCTCTGGCCGTACCCCTGTCTCCGCATCGCCCTGCTCCCCTGTGGTCTCCGCTTCGTTTTCTGCTTTATCGGATACTGTTTTCTTTTTACGGGAACTGCGCTTAGGTTTTGCCGGGGCAGGTTCTTCGGCAGCCGTCTCCTCAGGGACATCTTCCGGCTCCGTGGCATTTTCTGCCAGGCCGCTGGCATCCTCCGTCACAGCCGTCTCTCCCGTTTCCCCGTTTTCACAGATATCCTCTCCGTCTGCATCCTGATGCTCTCCGGATTCATCCAGCTGTTCCCTTCCAGGCATTTCCTCCTCTGCATCCTCTGGGGATTCCATCAGAGCATTTTCCTCTTCCATATAATCTGGCAAAGCATCCTCCCCGGGATTATCTATATCGTCAGCCACATCCCCAGGCTCTTCTCCACCGGATTCCATATCAGGATCCATCCCCTCTTCCCTGTAGCCAAATTCTTCCTGCTGTGTCGTGTCTTCCATGAAAGCATCTTTAACGCCTGTTGTTCCCACTGCCAGCTTATCCACTTCCACTATTTCTTTTTTTCTGCCCATATATCTGCCTCTCTTTCTTTGAAACATTGATTTTGGTTTTGGTTTACGTTTTTGTCATCCCCTGATTGCAGCAATCTGGAATCAGGATTTTGCTGTCTTCAACAAGACTGTATTTTTAAGCACGATACACCATGGCGGGCCGGAGCCCATATGTCCCGTGAACCAAGCCCTTACCGGGCCTGCCATCCTCTTCGGTACACTCAGATGCCTACAACATAATAGAATCCTTATCTGTAAGCACTACCCCGGCAGGCTGTGCTGATCCTGTTTTTGTGCCAGGCTCTGTCTTCGGTTTCTGCCTGCCCGTGGTTCTGCTCTCTTTCCCCGGAGCTGCACCCTCCGGAATTGTACCCTCTGTAACTGCATCCCCTGATGCTTTTTTCTCCGCTGTCTGTCCTGCTGCATTCTTAGCCGATGCTTTGGGTGATGCTTTTGATGCTGTTCTGGGTGCCGCCTTTGCCTCCTTTCCCAGATCCTGCGGCACTGCCCCTGCTCCACCCTCAGGGAGAGTCTGCCTGTCCTCCGCTTTCCGTGTCCCTGCTTTTTCCTCCCTGGCATTCTGTACCTTGTTCTTCTGCGGCACTGCACCTTTCTGCACTGTTGTCTTCTGTGCTGCTGTCTTCTGCGTCCCCGTCCGGTTCTGTGTCTCCATTTTCTTTTGTGGCTCTGCTTTCTGTTCCCCTGCTTTCTCCCCCTCTGCCTCCATCTCCATCCGCCGCCACTCCGGCACATGGGCAGATGCCTTGCAGGAGCGCAGCAGCGGATAGTCCGGATGCTTCGAGTAGTCCATCTTGTCCACTTTCAGCGTCTTTTTCCCCCGGATAATGACCAGCGCTTTGTCAATGGGCAGCCGTAACACCTCGTCCGGCGTCAGCACGGGCCGCTTTCCCACACCGCTGGTCTCCCGGAACTCCGGCGTATAGTTGGAAATCCGCCACGTCCCCAGCTGCTTCGACTTGCTGGAGACCGCCACGCTGGCGAGCCCGGTTCGGGAGGAAACGAATTCCGCCGTCAGCGGATCCGTGCACCCCAGGAAAAGCTGCACGTCCGCATTCCCCAGTATCTCCTGCCAGAGGTTCTGCGGGTACCGGTTCTGCAGGCCCGCAAGGTTCTGGAATACGCAGGACATGGAAATGTTCCGGGAACGGATCACGCTCAGCCGCCGGGACAGGTCAGGGATGGTGCCGCAGGCAGTCAGCTCCTCCCCCAGCACATGGACAGGTACGGAAAGTTTTCCGCCATCACAATTCTTATCTGCATACCGCACCAGCTTGATGAACACAAAAGACAGGAACAGGGATGCCAGGAAGTCAAAGGTGCTGTCCTGGTCACTGGTCACAAGGAAGTAGGCGCACCGCTCCTGCCCCGGTAGCTCCAGGTCAATCTCATCCCGTGCCGTAATCTTCTTTATCAGTTCCGACTGGAATACCTGCAGGCGGCTCCCCAGGCCAATCACCACGCCGCTGCGCACCGAGTCCGATGCCTGCCTGAACAGGCTGTAAGGGGCTTTCGCCGGGTGGGTTGCGGGCAGCACGTCAAACAGGCTGTTCAGTGCCGTCTCCGAATTCAGGGTGAGCAGCTGGTACACCTGCCCCATGTTCCGGCTCTCCTCCGGATAGCCCCTGTCCACATACAGAACCAAAGCTTTCAATAAATTCATCTCCGCGCTATTCCAGAAATGGTCACCTTTGCTGTCTCCCGAGGTATTTCTGATAATCACATCCACAAAAAGCTGTGCCATAAGCTCCTGCCCTTCCACTTCGGCAAGACAGTTCCAAGAATCCGAGTTTTCAGGATTCACCAGGTTATAAACTTTCACCGTATAGCCCTTATCCCGCAGGTACTCGCTGGACTTCTCATACAGCTCGCTCTTAGGGTCGCAGATGATGAGCGACTCCCCCCGGGAAACTCCCTGCAGGATGCGGTTCATACAGAAAGACCGTGTCTTCATGCTGCCGCTGGCGCCGTACACCGCCAGGTTGCTGTTGAGCCTGGTCTCCTCCGGCACGCAGACATATTTCCTGTCCAGCATCCCCAGCACGATCCCCCGGTGTCGGCGCAGGTCCCCCACAAGGTCAAGCACGCCCTCCATCTCCCTGCGCCCCATCCACCCGGAAGTGCCGTAAGTCCCCCTGGCGGAATAGGTGAAGTTCCTGTCCTCGTCATACTCCCCTGAATCACTGTAGCCAATCCGCATGACCATCAGGAGCAGCACCGCCAGGAGCCCGATACAGATGAATATCCCGTAAATACCGTGGGGCGGGCGCAGCGCCGCCTGGAAACAGGCAGCAATCTCCGGGGAAGCCATCAGGGGAGCAGTGCCGTCCCCCGGGCTCCCTCCGCCCTCTTTCCACAGGGCATAGTTTCCGATGAACTGGGCCAGATACCCGCCCACATATAAAATCGCTGTCACAGCTATGGGCGCAACCACCAGACCCTTCACTAATTTCCTCTTGTCTATGGGAAAAACCTCCTTTCAAATTTTTCAAAACTGATGGCGGACAGCTCCACCTGCCCGCCGCACAAATGGGCCAGCGCCTCCTTCTGGAAATCAAAGCAGATGATGGTTCCCCGCCTGTCCTGGAGCTGTAGCGCCGTGCAGAACCGGTTGATACGGGGGATGTCCAGGAAATACCCGAACAGTACCGGATTCCCGTTTTCGTCCATGGCATCATTCTCCACAACGAACCCTTCATCCCTCCCACACAGCCCCTGCATCAAAATTCTGTCAAGTTCCGCCTTACGCCCGGTATCACACAGCAGCCTCAGCAGAACATCCCCCTGGTGGTCATTGGTCAGGTAATAGAAATGTTCATAATTCCCATCCAGCAGGAAAAAGCAGCGTGTCTGGCTGTCCCCGTCCGTGAGGATGCTGCAGAAAGGCTCCAGCCCGTCCCCGAACAAAAGCCCTGATACTCCCATGCCCCCATACCTGTCCGGAAAGCGCTGGCAGCACAATACCATTTTCAGAAAAGTCTGCGCCCTCTGCTCTGCCCGGTAGTCCCATTTCGCGCCGCAGGGCCCGCCATTATACACCAGGAAGACCCCGGACGGGGCAAGCAGCACCCCCGTCATCCGGGAGCTGCGTATCTTGACCGTATCTATGCCCATCTCCTTCACCTCCCGGGAACTGTAGAACGCCGCACCCTCAGGGCAGGGAGCCCTGGCCTCCCCTTCCGCAAACACATGGGGCTTCTCATCCCGGAACACCGCCACCCCCGCATTCCCCATCGCCACATAGGAGCCCGCAATCCGGTGCAGCCGCAGCCTCCTCTGCACCTCGCTTTTGAGCATGTTCGTGTCCCCCTTCCCGGTCAGGTGGAAATCGAACCTCCCGGGTTCTTCCTCCAGCAGGAGCCTTTTCGCCCTCCTCCCCAGACGATAGCCACGGAGCCCGTCCTGGTAATAGGTCCGCAGGAGCCTTTCCTTCTTCAGCATCCATATGACCGTGCTTTTGTAACTCTCACTACCGGGAAGACGCCCTATCAGACCAGCCGGGAACTCGCCGCACACAGCGGTCAATGCCAGCAGATGATAGGCCAAAGTCCCCTGCCCGGGAAGCACTTTCCTGTCCGCCAGACGCACCACCTCCTCCACGCTTTTTACCGTGGCGGCTAAAGACTTGGGTAAACTCAGCCGCCATGCCTTTCCGTCACCGCCCTGTTTCCGGCATTCCCGCCATTTCAGGGCACATGATGTAAAAAAGCCACAAAACCGTCAGAAATCTGATATGGATTTTACCTGTTTCTCCCTGTCCGCAAGCCATCCGGCAAAGCGGTTCTTCTCCATGATATAGACGTTGGTGCCGTCCTTGTCCCCCAGTTCCGTGGTGTTGTACGCATCACACAGCAGGCCGCTGTCGTCCGCCATCACATAAAGCGCAATCACATCCAGGATCTGCTTCTGTTGCTGGTTGTCGTAGTCCCTGATGCGCCAGTCCGGCAGCTCATGGTCATACACATGGGACACGCACACCACGCACCCCCGGAACCTGGGCAGGGGGTTCTCCTCCCCGTACTGCCCCAGCGCCGCATGGAGCGGGTCGAGCAGGAATATCCCGCTCTGGCGCATCTTCTTTTTGGGGAGCAGCCTGGGCAGCGCCACCCGGAAAATGCCCTCCTCATATGCCACTTCAATGCCGTGGGCTTCCGCTGCCTTCACAAGGTACTCCGCCCGGGGCACGCCTGTGGACGCATACAAAAGGTTCCGCAGCTGGCAGGCAATCCCCTCCGCACGCAGCGCCGCCTCCGTTGACATGGTCTCGTAATTTTCCGGATACCGCTGTATGTCCACGGAATCCATGGCGCAGATGCTGCTGTTCAGGCGCCGCATGTTGTTCTGGATATCCGCAATCCTGCGTGAAATGATTTTTCTGTCCAAAATATATCCCTCCAATCTTTCCTTATAAAATGTGGTTCTGGCTATAGGCGCCGTCTGCTTCTGTCCCTTATACCCTTCGGTAAAATCCTCACGTTTTTCTCAGCATCTTTATTCTTCCGGCTAAGCTCCTGTATCATCATAATTTCTTCCGCACCTTCGGTAAATTTCGTACAGCCCTATGCGGCACTCCCTGCTACAGCATATATAGTCCACTGCCCTTATCCCACGGTAAAATGAAACCTGCTAAAACCACTTCATGCCCCGGTAAAGAACTGCTGTCTGTCCCTGTAGTCCATACATCCAGATAACATACTTCTGCCTATTCCTATATCCATCCCTTCGGTAAATTTCTGTCATCTCTTCCTGTAATAGCTCACATCCCCCGCCGGATCCACGGTACAGAACCCGGTTATCCCAGGGAAGTCCAACAGGGGAATCTGCCCCGGCACGTCCACCAGCACGATACGGCGGCTCCCATCCTCCCGGCACCGGCTCATGGCATGGGACACAAGGGCCTCCTGCCCCTCCGCCACATGGACAATCTCATACATCTCCCCATTGGAAAAGAACACAATCTTTACCGGAAAGTCCCCGGACGAATGGTACTCCACCCTGTCCATGAAATCCAGCAGAACCCACACCGCCCGCACCATACCGCTGTCAGACGCCCAGGGACACTCCCCATAAGGATAAAATCCCCCGTCCTCCCCCTCAGCAATACGCCCCTGCCTTTTCAGATGGGCAAGCAGGTTGTTTACCGTCCCCTCCTTTCCGGGATGGAAAGCGCTAAGCTGCCCCTCCCGGATTCCCGGATATAAGGAAACCTCCTGAAGCAGCGCCGCAGCCTCCTTCCCATAAATCTCTGCCCTGGTTCTCAATGGCATCACCTCCCCCTCCAGACCCCAACATCTTCATTATTTCAGATTTCCATATGTTCTGCCCATGTACCTTCGCTTCCTGAATTTGCCAGCGACAGCACCCTGTAACTGAATGAACGCTTCCCCACCACTGAAACAAAACAAGTCTCCTCTCACCCCATCAGAAGTGATTTCCGCTAGAACAACTTTGGGCGCTTAATAACGAAATCCTGCGCACACTGGCAACATTCTGGTTCCGTTTTTTCCAGGTCAGGAAGCTTCATTCCAGCCCTGCCCCGTCTCCCTGCCGCATCCTTTCCACCAGCTCTTTCAGTTCTCTCCTGTCCGTGGTGATCAGTTCTTTCTCCAGCGGGCTTGCCTTGAACTCCACCATGATATTATTGCTATTGGTGCTGATCAGCCCGTTCCCACGCTCAAAATGGGTAATCTCCATGACCTCCGCATCCGACAGGTGCAGGGCATCCTGTACCCGCACCGCCTCCTCATCTTCCAGGTTCAGGATAATCTTCGTCTTCGAGTTGTTGATGATACCCTTTCCGAACCGCCCGCCGTCCAGATTAAAGAAGTCGTTCAAGTCCTGGCTGGCGCAGACCGCAGATCCGCCGTACCCCCGGATGGTCTTGAAAATCTCCAGGACAAAATCCCCCGCAAGCCGTGTGCCCGTTGCGCCTGCGCCGGAAAGCAGCTGCCAGCATTCATCTATAAAGATGGTCTTCTCCTCGGTACGGTCCTCCTTCGCCCTGTCCCAGACGAAATCCAAAGCCACGAACATCCCCACCGTCAGCAGGTCACCCGTCAGGGACGAGATGTCCAGCACCGTATATTTATTCTGCAGGGAGACATTCGTCTGCTGGTTAAAGGTACTGGCGGAGCCGTTCACCAGCCGGTTCAGTATGTTGGCAAGCCGCTGGGTATCTGGCGAATCCTTCAGCACCCGGTACAGATCCCCCAGCACCGGCATCTCGCGGTATCTTTCCGGACAATCCGGGTCTGCCAGGGACTCGTTATCATGGGTGATGCCCTTTGCATTGTAGGTATGTATCATGGCCTCGTCCAGGAGCTGCCGTTCTTCATGTGTCATGTCCGGAATCAGTAGGCTGAAAAAGATATGGAGCCGCTGAATCTTCTCCGCCAGCTCGGAAAGGGTGATGTCCGGCCCGTCCAGGAGCGCGCTCACGGAACGGTCTACCTGCCGTATCTCCATCACATTGATGCAGTGGGGGCTGGCCGGGGAAACCTGGATGAACTCCCCTCCCACATTAGCGCAGGCCCGGTGGAACTCATGCCCTTTCAACGGCGCAATGATGAAAATGGGAATCCCCTTCCGCCGCATCCGCAGGGCCATCAGCTGCATGGTAAAGGTCTTCCCCGCCCCGCTGGTGCCCAGGATCGCCATGTTGGCATTTTTATAAACTGCGGAATTAAATATGTCCACAATGATCAGGGAGCTGTTATATTTATTCACTCCCAGCAGAATGCCGTTGTCATCGCACATCTCATAACTGGTAAAGGGATAACAGCCCGCAGCGCCCCCAGTCAGGAGGTTCCGCTTCGTGCGCCCATACAGCTTCTTTTCCATAGAGACAAGCGGCAGCGTGGAAAGGAACGCCTGCTCCTCCCGGAAATGGCAGGAACTGGCCCGCATGTCCTGGGACAGCAGGAGCTTCTTCATCTCGTTCACCTTCCATTCCAGGTCATCCACCGTGGATGCAGTGACAGTAATCAGTAAGTTCATGTAATAGAAATCCTCGTTATTGGCAAGCCCCTCCTTCAGGAAGTAGCCGCTTCGGATGGCGCTGTCGATATCGTCAAAGTCCGTGTTGGTGTCGCTGGCATCCTTAATCTTAGAGCGGTTGATGCGCAGCTGCTGTCCCACCTTCTGGATGATCAGCTCTTTGGGCTGCCTGCTGAGGAATATGTCCAGATCAATCCCGTCCCCGGCATTCACCATCAGGCTCAGCCACCCTGCAGGCACCTGGCTCCTGTATCCGTCCGATGGCACCATCAGGTAAGCGTAATATAGCCCGTCAATGCAGATATAGTGGCTATGGGTAAAATCAATGGACTTCGGGGCGAAAAATTCCACAGCCGGTATGCTGTCCTCATAAAAAGAACTACCCTCTGCATTTCCCTGTCTGGAACTGTCTCTTATATATCCCTGGTTGAAGCCATCCCTCATGTCTCTCCCACTGAAACTTTCTCCCGCGTCTCCCTGAGCAAACCCATTCCCCATATCTTTCCGGCTCCAGCTGCCTCCTGCAAAATTCCGGTACTCCGCCGCCACTTCCTGCACTTTCCGGGAGAGCGGCTTCTCTGCACTTTCGTTCCTGCAGAGCAGGTTATAGAGCACATCCACCGTAAACTCATCCTCATTATCCGGAATGATTACCTCATTCCCGCACTGGCGGAGATAGTTGGACGCCGTGCGGACTGCCCCCTGCAGCTGGGAAATGGCTTCCGCCTCCTCATCGCCGCGCCTGGCATCCCATGGCTTATATTCAAAAATCAGGAAGAACCTGCGCGTAATGGCTTCCCTTGAACTGATCTGCTGCACGAACTGCAGATAGTCCTCCTGCATGAGCCGGCACTGCCCGTTGGTCTCCTGCGCCATCTCCCGCCGCACTGTATTGATGTGGCGGCCAATATCCGCCCTCCTGGTCAGCACCTTGAACTGGAGCTTCACCGGGCTTATCTTCAAATAGGACACAAAGGAATAGATGATGCCCCTCTGCTCCCGGGAGCTCCGGAGCAGGAAGTTGATGGGCACCACCTCCACCACCTTCACATATCGGTGGTCTTTGGTGTATATCATGCCGTTCTCCACTTTGGAGATAGGGAGATACTCCGCTAAAGGGTTCCGGAAAGCCTGGGGCTGATGCTTTGCTTTTGCAGAACTCTGGCGCTTCGCCCTGTCCTGGTTCTGGCTTCTGGCGTTCTTTTTCTGCATTTTGCCAGCATCTTTCGTATAGCGGTTATGCCCTTCGTTATGGCACATTTCTGCACCAGCCTGTCTGCCAGGCTTTCCTTGTCGGCCAACTTCTGCCTGTCTATTGGTTTTCCCATATCTTTCAGCATTTACCTGTATATTGGCTTTCCCCTGCCCGCCAGCATTCGCCTGCCCACTGGGCTTCTCCTGTCTGTCACTATTCCACTGCCCGGCTCTTTTCTGTACATCTCTTTCCTGCCTGCGTCTATCCTGCCTCATATCCCCCAGGTTTTCGGTGCCACCATTTTGCGTCCTGTCAAGTTTCCCGGCCCATTCCTCATGGCTTCTCCGGCCCTGGCTGGGGCGCAGCTTCTGGCGGATCTCATACCCTTTTACCTGGTCAAATTCTTCCGGGAAATCCTCTTCCCCGGTGCGCCTCCATCCGGATATCCCGCCTATGCTGCCCTTGCTGTTTTTTCTGTCCCTATAATTTTTTCTGTCTGTACTGTCTTTACTATTATTTCTACCAGGCGTGTGCTCCCTGGCAATAACCTGTCTTCTTTCCGGACGGGCTTCCCCACACATCTCCCGATAATCTCCTGCCTGCCCGGTTTCCTTCCTGCTTCCCTGTAGGCTGCTCTTTCCGTCTTCCTGTCGGCTTTCCCTCCCATTTACATGGCAGTCTCCATCCTGAATCCCTGCCCCCAGCGGCTTCATCCTCCGGGATTTTCCTTTCTGTCCCTGCGCCTCTTCCTTATCCCCGCCCACTACCCGGCGGTTCCGCAGGTATTTCAGTAAGATTGCCATGAATGATGTCAGGCTCTCCCCCGAAATCCCGATCAGGGCAAACAGCCCCAGGGGAAGCGAGGTAAGGCACAGCACGATGACACGCACCGTCAGCCCTGCCGGGAGGAAAAGGAAAACAGGAATCCCGGTCCCCCCTGCGAGGATGCCCGCCTCAATCACGTTCCGCGCCTTGAACATCCCGCCGAAGAAAGTCCCCGTATCCACGAAGTTCGGCGGGATGACATAAATATCACGGTCATTCTGGTTGTCCATCTGTTACCTCTCTTTCTTTTCTGCGGCCATCAGGCAGAATATGCCTGCCTGTCACAATATCTGCATGGCTCCACCTCCCTCCGCAGGCTTTCTTTGCCCAGATGATTCGGGCATATCTGCTTATATCAACTGCCGGAAACATCGGCCAGCGTAAACGTATATCAAGCGGGCGCTTCTGAAGCCGGCTGCAAAGAAGCGGCATACGCTAAAAACCATGCTTCCATCGTCAAGGATGGATGCACCCACGGACATAGGCACATGGGCCATCGCTACCCAAAACATGGTTCTGGAAACCTTTTCTACAGCCGCCTCACCCGCTGATCCAGAACGGGCCGCCCGCCCCGGCACGCCTGCTTGCCTCCTCCAATATAATCTCCAGATCCCAGAGCTGCCCGCTGCGCCTGTAGCTGGCCGGGTCCGCCAACATGACCTTCCCATCCTCCACCCCGCGCAGCACGATGAAATGCCCGCCCGTCGTGAAATGCCCCGCCGACATGATGGCCACCACCAGCTTCCCTTCCGCCAGGGCATCCAATATCCTCTGGGGCTCCGATGCGGTACAGCCGGACACCGGCAGCCCCCAGTTCGCGGCGGCGCCTGGTATCAGCGCATGGTAGGAGCCGCTGCCCCTGCACCAGTAGCCGTTCTCATAAGACCACTGCGCCATCTCCGTAGGCTCCATGTATTCCTCCGTCAGCGAGGACACCACCATGGCCATGCAGGTAGGCCCGCAGCCGTACCCGCCGATATGGTCAGTGCCGTAGGGCTGCGGCGCATAGCGTTCATCCAGCTGGTTGAAATAGACGACCTCCGCTGCCCCGTCCACAAAGCACACATCCCCCAGGGAGGGGATGGAATTCCCGTCCCACTCTGCAAGGTTCTGGAGCAGCCCGTCCCCCAGGAACAGGCTCATGTTCCCCGCATAGTCCTCCGCCAGCGCCTTCTGCTCCTCCGTCAGACGGAACACCTGGTCTGCGAAATAACTTTCCCCATTATAGGAGACGGTATAGACCATCCATCTCTCCGGTATCCGTTCCTCCTCCCCGGTCTCTGGGTCCGTCTCCGTCCTTTCCCGCACCTCCTCCCTCCGCTGGAAAGAATATAGGTGTTCCTTCCCTCCCCGCAGCACCCTCTCCATATCCGCTATGGAGACGTTCTCATAATCATCGTTCCGGAAAGCACAGTACTGGGACACGAACAGGTTGGCATTGTACACCGGGCCTGCCGCATAAGGGTTCACCACCTCCATGCAGTCCGCGCCGGAGGATGCAAAGTCGGATTCCATCTCTGCCTGCGTCTCCTCCAGAGCCTCGCTTAATATGCTGTTTATGGTAAAAGTGATATTGTTGGCATTCTCCGTGATGGCGGTGCTGCTGTTCAGTATGGGCGTTTCCGGGTCTGATGGGCTTACCCAGGACAGGAAGCCGTCAAACAGCAGCCCCGGAAGCATGGCCAGGAACACCACGGGCAGGAGCAGGAGCGCCGCCATGGCGGCAATGGCCTTCCCAATCTTCTTCCTCCCTTCCCACAGCGCCCCTGCAGCCGCGCCGGACACCGCTTTCCCCGTCTTCACGGCCCCCCTGGCAAACTGGGCCGCCATGGAGCCCCTCTGCAGGAATTCCTCCATCCCGTTCCTCTCTTCTCCCATCTATATCCTGTCCTTTCTTTTCGGTACCGGGGGCAGCTTCTTCACGATGGACTCATTGTAGGCAATGGATCCGTCCGCGGCCATGTATGGCGACTTCTCCACGGCGTCAACGGCATACTGCCTGTACCACGCGGCGCCGTCTGCGGTATGCACCGTGTCGTATGCCCCTTCCGGCGCGGCGTACTGGGCCGCATTGTACATCCCAAAGGCGATCCCGTCCGGGTGGCCTGCAGAGGTCTCCGTCCCGGTGATCCGTCCCCCGCCGATCTCCACGTCTGTAAAAACAGGCACATTGGCCGCCCCTGCCCCCAGCGCCGTGTAGCCCATGTAGGACTGCAGGGCTTCCGCCGCCTGCGTCCCCTCCATGGTGCCGTCCACGGCAATGCTGCCTGTTGCGACCCTGCCGATGATGTCATTGGCAAAGTTCCCGCCCTTGCCTACAGAAGACCTGTAGATCTGGCCGCCCACCATGCCGGAAATCCCACCGGGCATGCCGCCCTTCCTTTTCCCTGAAGCAGCGCCCCCGGCATTTCCGGCACTGGCCGATGCGGCGGTGACGGCTGCGGCAGCGCCGTTCTTCACCTTCCTGCTGGCCACGCCTGCAAGGCCGCCCGCCAGAAATGCGCCTGTATTCCCTGGACTGCCCGGGCTTCCCGTGCCACCATTCCTGCCGGGGCTTCCCGCCCTGCCGCCGGAGCCGCCCCCACCAAAGCCGAAGCGCCCGCCCACGGCATTCCGGGCCGACCCTAAGCCCCTTGCCGCCACCATCAGTTCCGCAATCATGTTGCCGCCGGTATGCCCCACGTTTATCCCCAGGCCCGACATAAAGGAGTCCACCTTCTGGGACACCTTCAGGAACGCGATGGCGCACAGGAACCAGATCAGCACGTTCCCGGTAACGGATTCCCTGCCGGACTCTTCCACCTTAGCCTGCACGTCAGCCTCCGATATGGCAAAGCTGGGCTGGCAGACAGCAAAAGACAGCGCCACTGTAAGGGACGCTGCCGCTAACAGTCTCTTCAATTTTTTCATGTAATCTGTTGTCCTCCTGATATGTAAGTATAGTTTTCAGTTCTCCTGCAGCTTCCGGAAGCTTTCCCTAACCCGGATAAACCGGAGCCAGAATGCGCAAGGTTTCGTTATTAAGCGCCTAAGCTACAATCGCCCAATGACATGCATGGAACCTCCACCTGCTTCCTGAAAGCTGTCTATTGAATAACACCACTCCATTGATGCCCTTTCCAGATGCTGGTATCCCACAGACACCGGCAGTCCAGAACTGCCCTCTTTTATAAGGAAAGCGGGTTCGCAAGGAACGTCCCCACCATGGAAGTGAACAGCCGCAGGCACCAGGCATTCATCACAAGCAGGAAGATCTGTCCCCCAAACATCCGGCACCAGGACTTGAAGATGTTCCCGGTGGACTGGGACGCCCCCATGGAGAACACCACAGGCGCCGTGTAGACCAGCACCCCCAGCAGCACATACCGCTCTGCCGCCTCAAAGAGGAGCTTCAGGTAGTTCCATGCCAGTATCAGTACCAGAATCAGCACGATCAGTGCCACACCCCCATTTGCCACCACGCCGATGATGGTTGCCGCCACTGAACTGAAGCTGGCAAAGCTGATGGGCGGCAGCTCCGAGTCCAGGATCCAGTTGTAGGGCGTGCCGCCAATCTTCAAGACCGTATTGACGATATCATCCGAAAAGTAAGCCAGTACAATGAACAGCACGGAGCGGATGCTCAGCTTCACCGGATCCTCCGCCTCAATGCCCGCCCCCAGGCCAAAGTTCTTGAACAGCTGCCATATCCAGTTCAGCAGGATGATGCCGATGGCCAGGGCCACGAATATCTGATACATGGTGCCTGCGGCGGGGAAATAGCGCAGGAACACCGCCATGTCACAGCCCAGGGCGCCCAGCACCGAAGTGGTCACGAGGTCAAGCCCGTTCATCACCTGCTCTGCGATCCATTCCACTATCCCGTCTAAAATGCCCATCTGAAATCACTCCTTTCTACAGCAAGCGCAGCCTGCGTCCCATACGCCCGGCACATCAGCCACCCCACTTGCCGCCCGAAAAGAACGGGGTGACATAGGCCATGATGAACCCCAGCCCGTTCAGGACTGCCCATGTGATGCAGATGCGCTTCAGCCATGCCCGGCTCTCGTCCACGGTACGCCCCGAACGGGAAAAGTTCATCATCAGAAGCGCCACCGAGGCCGTGACGATAGCAGCCACCGTGGAGATGAGAAGAATCTGGCTGTACACATCCTTCATGATCTCATTGGCCTTTGTCCATACGTTTACCCCTCCATCCTCCCCGGCGAATATGGGCTGCGTGGATGCCAGGAATGCCATGGAGCCCAGGAATGTGCCGTAGGCGGCATGGGCTACGGGCAGCCTTCTGTACCAGGGCGCCCTCTTTTTCTCTGGCTGTGTCTGTTGCTGCTGATAGGTTTTTCTCTTCAACTTCAAATCCTCCTTCATGGTTTTTGGTATCCGAAACAGAAAAGGCTGTCTCCGATATGGAGCCCAGCCAGTCTGTAGAGCCGTATTGCGGAATGAAATCCTTTCAGTTCGGCATCGGGAATGTTCCGTCCCCCAGGGTTCCTTTCCTGTCCGGCAGACGCAAAAATGCACCTCTCTGCGGGGTGCATTTTTAGTCTTTTCTGTTTTGGGTACAGATTTCAGCATCTTCATTTTAACATATGAAGATTTGCGCGGAAAGAGCAAAACTGTGCCAATTCCGTGCCAATTTTATGCTATCAAATTTATAATAAAATTCCACATTCCAACATTATTTCTCTCATTTCCCAATATATGTTGTTTGCTAATATTACTGAGTAAAAAAATTTTCTTTCTATACATCCTTCTTCTCTTGTGTATCTTCTACAGATAATACTCTTGGTACATATCCATAATATCTACATACTATCATTTCTAATGCTGGGAATGAATATTCTTCATAAGAGAACTGCTCTTCTTTATATTGTTCCAATATATAATCAACTTCTTCTAAAAATGTATTAAAATCTTTCTCTGTCTTTAACTCGATTCCTTCTCCTGATTCCACCATAGCACCGTAATCATAAAAAAATTGTTCCTCATTCTTCCTCAAAAACCAAACACATTTTGTTACCATTTTCAAGTCTTGGTCTAAGAAGTCTTTAAGCTGAGTATATAATCCTTTTTCTCTCAATACACCTGTCCATAATAAAAAATATCCCCATAATCCTGATGTCTCATAGTCTTCCGAAACATTTCCCATCTCAATATCTATAGCATCTTGAAACGAATCTATCGGAGTCGGATATTTCCCAAACAACCTATAATAATTCATTAAGCATATCGCCTGAGTCTTTAAAAGACTGCATATATCTCCTTGATTTCCCACTTTAACAATCAATCTATATATCATTGTCACTATACCAATATGCCCATCATATGGCATATACCAAAATTGTGGATTATTATTTATTAACCTAGTAATAGTATCAGCTATTTGTCTCGTTTTCTCATAATCTATATCACATAGATAATACGCATATGAAACAAGAAATCCTGTTACCTCATACAGCATTACTTTCTGCCCTACAATATCATAGGCAGGAAATGCATCCTTTTTTTCACAGCATTCTTTGATTTCAATATAGTACTTATTGCACCATTTTTCATAGCTTTGGCAAAACTTGATAAGCCAATTAATATATTTCGCTTTCTCAAACAATTGATTCTGATGTAGGTATTTCCAATATCGTATAAGCATATACTCTGATACCATGACAGCTATTTTGTAACATTTAACCGCAGCTGCATATTGCGCAATCATCTGTGTAGCCAAATGCAATCCTGATATTAATTTGCTGAACTGCTTATCTGAATGATTATTAAAACCTTTTCCATCTATGTAATCTTGCATTTTTTCTTTATAGACATCTATTATATGTTCAAAATATATATTTCTATAATCAGGTTCCCCTACAAAATACAAGGCTTTTCTCATTGCCGTTTGTAAATCTGATGAAAATAAATATTCATCAAATAAATTGTTTTCTACGATATCAACAATCTCATCTATTCCCCAAAAATCATAATTTATTTCCTTACTGTTCCACATCTTGTTTCTTTCTACATAACCGGACCAATTCTGCTTTACTGTTTCTTCCAAGACCCCATTTGACACTACAACTATATGAATATTTTTTTCCTGATTCTGTTGAGTAAGATTACGCAGATAGACATCTAATATATCATCCAAACTCTGCTTCACTGAATTCTGTCCATCATTCCATGTTTTTCTATTTATATTACCTTGTTTTACAACGCATAAAAGTAATTCTTCTTTCTTATGTGCCTGAATATCAACACCAAATTGGCGGTTTCCTGTCTTTGGTATTGTATCTGTTATATAACCAATTTGTAACAATAAGTCACATAGTAGAAGATCCAATTCATCTTTTTCTTTTAATTGTAGTAAATAATCTTTAATTATTAATCTCACAATATTTCTCCCTCTCTTTTAAATACTGTCTTCGCAATCTATACCAGTCCACAGGGTCATTAACATAAATATGCGGCAATTCCCTTTCGAATTTACGACTTGAATATGGTGTTACCAAATATGAATAGCCATCACTCTTTGAATACTGTATTCCCGCATGTCGTTTACCATATTTCATTACATGATTTGAAAACATTGATGCAAAAAAAGATGCCTCTCTTGCTGTCTTGTTTATTTTTGTATTCTGTTCTAATTTCGCTTTTCTCAATATCTGCTTTCGCTCCTTTGATGGCTGTAAATCCGGCTTGCTATTCGCTACTTTCTGATTTCTAATATATTCTTGATATCTTTCTAAAATCCGTTTAGTCAGTTCTTCCACCCATTTCCCATTATCGTTCACATACTGTTTTGCCAACTTATTATAAGTATGACTATAATTTTCATATATTTCATCCATACAAACGGCTATATAAGGTTCCGCATCCATCGTATCTGGAATAATCTTTATTAATTTATACGAAATTTGGCAAATACTATTTGCATCATAATAAAAATATAATAGCCCTTTTAAAACAATACTTAATTTAACTACACTAATTTCTCTTTTATGCAAAATGTCCCCAATATCATTTAAATGAACCATATTTTTATATAATCCTAAAGCAAAATAGAAATTCTCTATTCCCCGAGTAAACATACACCTAAAAAAATACTCCACCAGCAATATTTGATTATTTTTCAGTTCATGTAATATTGAAGCTAGTTGAACAAAAAAATTTTTATCATCATTCCAATATCCATTTACGCGATAAACCTGCTGAATAGATTGCAGGATTTCCGCATCCTCCATCTTCTTTTGCACCGAGAAAAATCTGAATAATAGTTTCAAAACATCGTTATCCTTTTCAAATGGATGCGATAAAATATTGTCAAAAATAGGCTTTAAATACTCGGGCAATGATTCCCTGTCGAATATTGCCCTCAGAAAAGCGGTTTTTTCACTCGCAACACCGAATGGAATTTTATATAACTCTGCGATAATGTCATTTCTAAAATCATTCTTTTCTGCCTTTTTGAGATATACAACATATATTGGAATCAGCTTTTCCCTCAGTTTTTTGTCTTTTTGCATCCATCCGTGTATTATATCAAAATATTGTTCGAATATAGAGCACCCATAATAAATACCAATATCTAAGAAGTCTACCGCGACTTTTTCTACTTTATTCTTCCCTTCTTGCAACAATGTTGCTAGCATTCTGTTTCCAGTTTCTGAATCTATTTGAAAAACCTTTTGGCAAAAACAACTCATAAACTTAAAATAAATCTCTTGTTTATCTATCATAAAAATTCTAAATATCTCTTCTTGTTTTTGCATATTACAGATTAGCTTAGCATAATCTGATAGCAAAATATCCATTTGTGGATACTTGTTTTCATCAATAACATTTAAAAACGCTTTTGTTTCTTCTAATTCTACAGAACTTTCAAATAGAAGATTATCCTCCACAAAAGGAATTAGTTGCTGATACTTTCCACATTGGGATGCTACAATTAACAATTTAATCATGCGTATTCCATATTCTTTCTGCAAAATATATGCAATATAATTGCATACACTTCCCTTTTCGTCAATCTCACCTAAAAAAAACACCAAGTCTTCATAAGAAAAAGAATTTATTTTACTTATGTATTGATAAGCTATTATTCCCCAATAGCAAAACACATCATTCCCAAAATCACAAATCTGTATCTCACTATCATTTAATCCACATAACTTTGGAGATGTCTGCAATTTTTTTCTGCACTTATCCAAAACTTCAATTATTTCTGGCTCTTCCTGTCGCATATTCTGTACCATCATCTTTCTTCTATTATTTATGACTTTCAATTTATCAGCTCACATTACATATGTACCCTCATAGTAAACGACATTAAAATCATTTCTTTAATGCAAAATAAGAGTTATCGCTGTATTCATACCTTTTGAGCATACCCCAAAAATCTTTGTCGTTTACTCTAATTATATCCTCTATGTTATGCAAACACAAGCCGTCAAAAATTCGATAAGAGTGAAACTCCCGCAGCAAGCTGCGGGGTATCAGCCCGAGACTCACTTCGTTCGTCATTAATTTGTTGCAATGCAAGCATCGAGGAATGTACCCTCCTTGGATTCAATATAGAACAACTACTATACAAAATTTGCATATTCCGGCTATCCCTTCTCTTGTCTCCCCGGAACAAACTGCTCCAGAACCTCCATGCTGTCCTTAGATGTATACCCCCATAAGATAGAACTCAGCGCCTCAATACACTCCTGCCTCTTCCTATAATAAGTGCGCATACTTATGTCCCTGATGTGAGGGCGCAGCTTCTCGATAATCTCTTCCACATTCCGCATCTGCTGCGGCGAAAGATAGGAATAGTAAAGCAGCCAATAATAACTCTCTCCATTCTTATGCTTATTCCGCAGCAAATCAATGGCGCTGTCCAGAAGCTTCAGCATCCGGTGGCTGCGCTCAATGCACTGGGCGTGGTGCTCAATGTCGCTCCCTGCGATGTCGGCCCCCGCCAGATAGACCGAATCCAGAAAGTCCTCAATCGTGTTCCCATATTCAATCTCAAATCTGTTGCGCACCTGCTGGACGGAGAGTTCCAGGCTCCACACCACATCCCGGTATTTTTTCAGCAACTTCCATGTATCATGATACAAAGGTTCCTCAACAATAAGCATTTCGTCCTTTTTTCCCATTCTCAATCGCTCCTTAATTTTTTATGGCAGACTTCTAAAACAATCCGTGTTACCAGTCTCAATCAATGAATATCTCTCCCTAATCAACTTGTGGACATTATGTCCACAAGTGATACCGGAGCATATTTATCCAAAGCACCCACTACGCACATAAAACGAGAGCAGTCAGTTCCTCTGCTGCTCCATTCTTTATCCCCAGATTATCCTGCTGTATTTTTATCTTCCTTAACTTGTGGACATTATATCCACAAGTGACACCAGAACAGACTTTATCCAAACCGGCCACTGCACATAAAATTGACGCAGCCACCCCTCCTACCGCTCCCATTTCTCTGTCTGTCAACTTGTGGACATTATGTCCACAAGTTGACTCAAAACCTCTATTCTTTCTCCCTCTCCGCCTCTGCATTCTGCCACCCCCCGCCACGCATATCATAATTGACTTCCTGCTGATAATAATGGTTCATTGTCATAGGCGCATTGTAAAGGGCTGTAATCATGTAAGCCTTGATGTTCGTTATCTTAGTTGAAGTATTCCGCATGCACTCAATCACATAACGCAGATGCTCTTCACCCAGCTTCAGGAACCGTTCCTTTACCAGGGCATGGGGATATTCCTCCCCGCCCACCCGGACAGAGCGGTGCCTTACACAGACACCCTCACAGATCACCGCATACAGTTCCTCATACAGGCTCCTTTCATCTGGCCTGTCGAACTTCATGTGGTGCTCATACTCTATGTTCTGCCGAATCAGAGCCATGCAGGCATCCGCATCCTCCATCCCATCACCCACACCTGCCCTGCTTTCATGGATAGATGGAATGATAGATTTATTATAATCTCTGTATGTATTCTCTGAAGTAATCTCTGTATACGTCCCTCCATTTTGGGAGGGTACTCCCTCCGTTTTTGGGCATAGGCTCTGGAAATTCCCGGTACTACCTCCCCACAAATTTGTAGGGGCCTGTATCCCGTTTTGTACACCCCTCCCTCCCAATTTTTCCATAGGGGTATCCGAATTTGTAGGGAGGCTCCCTCCCGTTTTTTCCATACCTCTATCCGAATCTGTAGGGAGGCTCCCTCCCTGTTTTTCCACACCTGTATCCAAATTTGTAGGGAGGCTCCCTCCCTGTTTTTCCATACCTGTATCTGGATTTGTGGAGAGACTCCTTCCCAATTTTTCCATACCTCTATCCGGTTCTGTAGGAAGACTCCCTTCCAGTCCTTCCATACCTGCATCCGGTTCTACAGGCAGCCATCCCCCGGCTCTTACCACAGCGGCACCCGGCTCTGCAGGGAGTCCCCCTCCCATCGCATCACCAGTACCCGCCAGACATGCCTTTTCTTCCCAGACACTGCCCAGCTCTGCCTCCGGATAAGTCAGCAGGTACAGCTGCTCCGGCACCAGCTTCAGGTACATCACATTGTTTGACACAAGCCCTTCCCCATGGTTGACCGTCCTGAACTCCCGCCTCACCACGCAGAGCTCTTCCAGCCTGTCAATGGCCATCTTCACGGTCTTCTTTGATTCCCCGAAAAGGTCGGCATAATACTGGTAGCTCTGCCGCAGGATGTCCCCTGAAAACTTCTTTTTCCAGCCCTCTATCTGCCCCGTTGACTGGTTGCGCATTTCAACAGGGCGGTACCAGTATACGATATCCGCCAGGATGGCAATGGCCAGAAGATATGGCTTGCGGTTCTCCCGCAGAATCGTCTTATACCAGATTGTCGGTATGATGTTCCCCGTTATGTTCAGGGAACCCATCGCATCCACGATCTGGTTCCCGCTAGTCAGATACCCCATCAGCCTCCTGCCTTTCCTTCCAGCCCTCCAACAGCTCCAGGATAATCCTCTCAATCTCCTCGCTGCTGTAATCGTCACTGAAATATTTTCTCACCGCATCCTTCCTGATGGTTATCTTCCGTGCCTTTTCTTTCCTCTCTGTCAGGACATCCTCCGCCAGTGCAGGCGTAAGCTCCCCCTTTCTGCCATGCTCCTTCAGCCTTGCGGACTGGGAAGTGCTGATGCCGGTTCCCTGCCTTTCCAGAATTTCCTGTACCCACCCCTGCTCTTCTGGAGAAAGGAAAGAGAGATCCAATCCCTGCACAAAGCCAATCTTCTTTCTGTCCACCATATCCAGCAGCCCGTCTGAAAGGCGGGACAGCCAGATATACCTCTGGACTGTCTTTCCGCTCTCCCCGGCAGTCTCCCCCATCTCCTCAATGGTCCTGCCGCCTTCCCTGCTTCCCTGGTGTTTCAATGCCTCGTACTTCATCCGATATGCCTTTGCCTTTTCGCTGGGCAGGAGGTCTTCCCTCTGGATGTTGGAATCCACCATAATTACCGTGGATTCATCATCGTCCATTTTGCGGATGATGACTGGCATTTCCGTAAGCCCGGCCAGCTCACAGGCCCGCCACCTCCTGTGCCCCGCCACAACTTCGTAGCCTCCCTCGGCGTAAGGACGGACAATCCCCGGGACCAGTACCCCATATTTCTTCACGCTCTCCACAGTCTCCTGCATCTTTGCATCGTCAGATACACGGAACGGATGCCCATTGAAAGGATGGAGCTGGCTGATCGGGACGGACGTAATGGCCTCTCCCGATGTCTGCCCGTCACCGCCGAACAGGTCATCATAGGATGTAAGCTTGATTTTCTGTGCGCTGCTTCCCCTCATTGCCCGCCTCCCCTCTGCAGGCCGGAACTCCCTGCGCCTTCCGCTTCCACAGGCTTGTCCGCACATCCGGTCAGCGCAAGCACCTCCTCCGTCAGGGACAGATACCCCTCTGCCACAGCGCCTTTCGGGTCATGGAGATAAATGCTCTTCCCCTCGGCTGCCGTCTCCGCCGCCCTCACGGACAGCGGGATGCAGTTCTCAAAGATATGTACCCTTTCTCCGTAGACCTCCCGGATCTTAGCAGATGTCTCCCTTGCGAAATTCGTCCTACGGTCAACCTTCGTCAGCAGGATTCCCAGAATTTCCAGGGAAGGGTTCAGCTTCCGATGTATGTTGCCGATAGTCTTAATCAACTGCTGAAGGCCCTTTATAGGCAAATATGCAGCCTCCACAGGGACAAGCACGTAATCTGCCGCCACAAGGGCATTTATCGTAATCATCCCCAGGGAAGGCATGCAGTCTATCAAAATATAGTCGTACTGCCGTCGCATTTCCTGCAGGAACTGGCGCATCACCGTCTCCCGGCTCATGATGTTCACAAGGGCCGTCTCCAGTCCTGCCAGTTCAATGTTTGCAGGGATAAAGTCAATTCCCTCCTCATGTCGGATGATGCCTTCTCCCGACCAGGTCTCCTCGTCATTGATGACCTTCTCCAGAATATTCACCAGTGTCACATCCAGCTTGTCCGGTTCTGAAATGCCTAAGCTTACCGCAAGGCTGCCCTGGGCATCGGCCTCCACCAGCAGAACCTTTTCCCCCGCCCTGGCAAGCCCGATTCCCAGATTGACGCAGGTTGTTGTCTTCCCCACTCCCCCTTTCTGGTTCGATATGGCGATAATCTTGCATCTATTTGTCGTATTCTCAACACTTCCGGTACTCTTTCCATTCTCATTCGCTGTTTTTTCAGATAACCTACACATATATTTTCCTCCGGCTTTCCTTATAAGCTTTTCTTCCTGCTTACCTCTTCTACTTCCTTATTTTCGCTTCTCTGCTTTTTCCACTTCTGCATACATACGGAAAAACTGCTTCGTCCCCTTGTTCGCAAAGGCCTCCGACACCCGGTTCACCTGAACCTCTTCACTCCGTTCCAGAAGCTGCCGGAACCATTTCAAATCCTTTGGCGTCCCCTGCATCCTGATTTTAAGCATCCTTCCCCTCCAATCTTTCCATTATTTGCGCGTATACTCCGGATAGCGCAGCTTCACAGCCTCCCAGAAATAGACCGCATAGTCACAGCAGAACAGGTCCTCCACCGTATAGCATCTGCACTCCTTCAGCTGCTCTTCACTCCCCTCGTAATCGTAGACACTGGGCGTCCCATTACAGTAAAGGTTAAATGCCATCCGGATGATCCTTCCGCTGCCACTTGTCAGCCAGTCTGCCTGCAGGCATTCCAGTTTCACATCCCCTGTCTCAAAATTGTATATCTGCTGAGCAAAGGCTCTCGTATCCCTACTTAAGCCCAGGCAGTAAACCAGCGCACTATGATACACATCCTGATACCTGCATCTCGGCAGGAAATCCATATAAAAATCCTTATGCTGCTTGTCCTTGAAAATAATTGTGTAGGCTTCCTTATTTCTTGCGCCTGTCGCTGTATTTACAGTCATGTCATACCCTCCTTCTCCCGAATCCTGATAATTGTATTCGACTTAACCACTGAAAGGAAAATCGCACACCTCCTCCCATGAGACAGAGTCCCTTGCAAACCCAAAACACCTCTGTCCCTCAACAATATCTTGCTATTTTATTCAGGAAAATGATTGACACTAATAAGAAAAACAGATAATATAGATACTTGATATTGATAAAAGTAATGATATTCCATAGATTTCACATGCTTTATGTTGATTTAGTGTCGAGTTGCTCCTTTTTCCTGTCCCAAAGCAAAAATGAAACTGTTTTTGCTCTGTTTTGCCGTTTGAACGGCATTACAAACCTTGGACGTAAGCAGTGGAAACCCTTGATTTTTCTGGCTTTCCACCAACTCGACACTATAATAACATAAGACCCCGTATACTGATTGGGATAGGGGCTGGAATTGCGGTGGATGGACACGAAGTAGTCTCCCTGGACTGCATTGCCCTCCTGGGCCTTCTGCTGGGGGGATTCATAGATATCCGTGGTTCTGGTATAATACACCTCCACCCCGTTCTCCTCCAGAATCTGTCCCACCGCCAGGGCCAGCGCCAGCGCGTCGTCCTTCTCCCACCTGCCCTGGTACACCGCTCCCGGATTGCTGCCGCCGTGTCCGGCATCTATCACCACCATGGCCCCACCTCCGCACACCTTTTTTACATCATATGTAAGGGGCCTGGCCTTTGTTCCCTTCTTTTTGCCCGCTGCCATAAAGTTTTTCCGACACCATTGACAGCCGTAGAAATTCTGCTATAGCAGGGTCTGGCAGTTCGTAACCATCCTGCCCGGGAGACCGGCTCTCCGGCCTCCTGGAGCAAAACAAAGGAACAAAAGGGGCAGAGCATGCCCTGAAGCGTCCTTTGGGGGCGCTTTTATTTATGATGGAAAGATATAGTGAAATTCCGAAAAAAGAAAGCGGGAAATCGTTCTCCTGCGCGGCAGCGGATGTGTCTATCAAAAATGCGCTTTCATCCTCCTTCATCGTCTACGCCGCAAGCCAAATCTTCGATGTGTGGCTGTATCATAAATGGTGGGCCTTCACGGAGAGGAAGACCGGCGACAGTCGCAGGTTCCTGTGGCTCCGCAACAATGGCTCCACGCTAATCAGCCAGCTTCTGAACTCGCTGCTGTTCACGCTGTTCGCTTTCTACGGCACCTATGACGCAGAGACGCTTTTGTCCATCTTCGCGAGCAGCTATGTCATCTATATCTTTACATCGCTGCTGGACACGCCGGCGCTGTATCTGGCCAGGCGGATAAAGGAAGGGAAGGCAGCTACCTAATCCGCAATCTCCACCCGGATACGGCGGTTGCGCAGAAGCTCCGCTCCTTCTCCCGGCCGCTCCTCCAGATACCATCGCGCCGCATCCCACAGGGACTGGCTCACCATATGCACGGCAAGTCCTTTTCCCCAGACAAGGCGCGGAGCTTCCAGCGGATATTCCCTGTACTCCGGCATACTCTCCGCCAGCGCGGCCTGCTGTGTGTTTGGTTGTTCCCACTCTCCCTGTCCTCCGGCCGGTCTCTCCCTTTCCTCTTCCTCTTGGAAATCCTCCCGGGAGTCCGCCCCCAGTCGCTCCTGCAGTTCCAGCAGATCCAGGTTCACCTCTTCCACATAACACCCTGTGAGGGACAGGATGCTTCCCTCCCCCTCTTCCTTTCCCAGAGCCTGGCCGATGGTGAGGACATTCACCCAGTCCGGCAGCCCCTTCCCCAGGGCGGCATCCATCCACCGGGCAAAAGTCTCCCACAGCCGGTATCCGCCAAACACGGTGAAGAAATCCGCCACTGTCTGCCCCGTTCCATGGACAGAATCCTGAAAATCCTTCTCTCCATAGCAGTATTCCAGCCTGTGGTCAAGCCTGGATACCGTGAGAAGCCCTCCGTAGGCCTCCACCTCCGTGACACTCTCCAGCTCCGGCTTCAGCCAGTCCGCAAGGAGCTTGTCCAGGCTTTGCGCCCGGTACATCCTGACGGTGCCGTCGGCGTAATACGTGCCGCTGTCCCCCTGGTAGACGCACAGGGGCCAAAAGTCCGACTGGTGCGAATATTTGAATCCCCATCCAAAACGCCCTACATAGCGCTTCCCCTCTTTGATCTTCGTCCGGGAGACATCCATGTGGAAACGCATGCTTCTCTCATACTCCGGGGAATGGATGCCCACTGGAAAGCCGAAAGGCGACAGTGCGCCGTAGAATACCTTGTCATGGCGCCTCTCCCTCTCCTGTCCATAGCGCAGCACACAGTACCCTTCCACCCCTTCCGGGAACCCCATGGCTTTCAACACCGCCTGGGTCTTCTGCAGCACGTCCATCCCCTCCAGATTCTGCGCGGCCAAAGGCACGGGCTTGGGCTGGCGCAGCAGAAGCAATGACTCCCTCGCAAGGTTTTCCAGCTCCGCAGAAGACAGCTTCATAGGAGACAATCCCTCAGAAGACAGTCCTACAGGAGACACCCCCTCAGGAGACAGCTCTACAGGTGGCAGTTCTACAGAAGACACCCCCACAAGAGCCTGCGCAGGCACCCGGCTCCTTCCCAGACCCAGGGCTTCCATGGACAGCGGAACCTCCTCCCAGCCGAATTCCGCCCTTCTGAAGATCCTGTCCTCCCAGCCGAACTCCATCTGGCGATAGATGCGGATTCCCTCCCCGGACACCACCGCCCGGAAGCAGAACCGCTCCTGTTCCTCATAATAAACCGCCTTGGTTCCCGCAGGCAGCCGGTCATTGTCCGCGGCCAGCAGCCTGGCCAGCAGAGGACAGATCTGGGGATACAGGGGAAGCTTCCCCAGCCACTGCATGATCAGCTCCTCCGCCGCTCTCCGCTCCGAGTCCTCAATGGCCGTCACCGCCAGCAGGAAGAAGAAGTCCCGCACCTGTCCCTCTGTCTGTCCATCGGCATCCTGGCCGGTATCCGTCCCCGTCTGCAGATGCTCCAGCGCCCACCGATGCAGTTGGGCAAAGGACAGAATCGGGGCCAGCACCGGCGTTTCCTCCAGGAAATACAGGCAATAGTGATAATGGAACTCCACCCGCAAGACCCTGCCGTCCGGCAGGGCGCATACCGCGCTCACCGGTTCCGGGATGGACTCCGTCTCCTGGCAAAATCCCGTAAAGGCTCTCTGCCATACCCGGGAGGGCGCGTAGAGATAGCGGATATAGGCCGGAAGATAGCATTCCCCGTCCATCTCATACAGGTATCCGTCCTCCCAGGCTCCCCGGATCCGGCTGTGGCGGAAGCCGAATCCCCGCATCAGATAATACTGCCAGAAATCCCCATTCCCCTCCAGATCGTCCATGTCCACGTCCGGAACAGGCACCCGGAAACGGTAGTCAATCTCCCTGCACATCCGGGCTGTGGCCAGGGAGCGCAGCAGGCTCTCCAAAAGCTCCGTGCATCTGGGCTCCGGGAAATCCCCCTGCTGCAGGTATCGGATCAGCCCCTCTGCCAGGGAGCGGGGCATCACCAGCCTTTGCGCTCCCCCGCAGAGCTTATCGAACAGCCCTCTGTCCCCCTGCAGCTCCCTCCACTCCGGCATGGCGAACAGGGCCTCCACCCGCTCCCGGATTTCAGGGGTTTCCTCGTAGATGGATTTCTCGTAATTGTTCTGATTGTCATTGATGATCCGGGAACAGACGCGGTATACTTTCGTAGCCTTCTGCTCCAGTCCATCCTGGCCGAAGAGCAGCTCCTCCACCTGGGGAAGCTGTCTCAGCACCTGTTCCTTCAAGGCTCCGTACAGACCCTTGGTGCTGCTGTGCTCCAGCTCCCGGAAGGCGAACTTCTGGTACAGGAATTTCAGCACACATTCCGGCAGCCCTTCGTCCTTCAGCCACTGGACATAGAGCTTCACCCCGCATTCGCTGCGGCTCTCGTAATCCGCGCTGCCCAGCTGTTTGCCGTTGCGCTCATAGAGGTAATGCACCTGTCCTAAGCCCAGGATATGCTGCCAAGTCTCCTTCTCCGCCTCTGTGAGCTGTCCCTGGCGCCCCATTTCCTTTAAATCCAGGTAGTCGGAAAAGGCATTGTGGCGCACCTTGTTGGCGGGCTGCTTCAGCATGCGCCTGGTCATGGATTTCAGGTCGCAGTCCCAGCCCTGCCTGTTGAATATCTCCGCCACCTGTTTCCTGGCAGGGAAGGTCTGCTCCACCGAGACCTTGTACCATTCCTTGGGATATTTCATGCCCTCCCTGTACTCTTCCCCGGCAAAGTGGGGAACCAGCGCGTAGGCGATGGCCAGCTCCTGGAGGAGAGCCATGGGGAGATTGTCGTGGGGGCAGACTTCCTGTTCCATGAGGTAGGCGTACAGGCCCCTGGCGAATCCCTCCGCATACTGTTCCCCCAGGAACGTCTCCGACAGGAAAAAGCGTCTCCAGGCATCGGCGTTTTTCGCCTGTTTGGGATTTGTAAAAAGGGCGATGAATTCATGCAGGGCACCTGTGTCCATGCTTTGCTGTATGGCCTTCTGCTGCGCATCGGCCAGGCGCTCTAAAAGGGAAAGCTCATTTTCTCTGGCATCTGTACTTGCGGATTCCCTTTCTGCCGGCTCTTCTGGGGAACCTGCTGTCGCTGGGGTGGATTTCTGCTTATCTTCGTCTTCTTCGTTATTATCTGACGAGGCGGCTGATTCCCGCCTACTTCCGCTTCCCCCAATACCGCCTATCACTTTGGCTGATTCTTTCTCACCGTCATCTTTCCTGGTGCTATTTGTCTCTGCGGTAGATTCCTGTCGGCTTCCGCTTCCCACAATGCCGCCCGTCGCTTTGGCTGACTCTTTCTCGCCGTCATCTTTCCCTGTGTCATTTGTCTCTGCGGCTGATTCCTGTCGGTCTTCGGACTTCGCGCGGTTCAGCTTATGGGTGGTTCCATTCTCCTCTTCATCTCCTGCACTGTCATGCACTTGGGCTGATTCTTTCTTCTCATCCCCTGCACCGTCATGCATCTGGGCTGATTCTTTCTTCTCATCCCCTATACTGTCACGTATCTGGGCTGACTCTTTCCTTTCATCCCCTGCGCTGTCATGCATTTGGGCTGATTGCTTCTCTTTATTCTCCACACCGCTATGTATCCTGCCAGATTCCGTGTCATAGCTTTTTACACTTTCACTGCTGCCCTTGTCTTCCTGGTCGTCTCTGTCTCCGGTATCCCCTGCGCCTTCTCTGTACCTTCCGTTCCTGTCTTCCTCCCCTTTTCTATTTCTTTCCACCCTTCTGCCATCTGCGCTGTTCCTGTCTTCTCTGTCTCCCCTGTTCCCTGCGCTGCCCTTGTTCTCCCGGCCAGTTCCGTCCTCTCTGCTATTTACGTCCGCATCCCCCGCTCCGGCTGTCCGGGCAAAATCCAGCGCCTGCTTATAAGCCTGGTTCAGCTCCACAAAATATTCCGGCTCCTCCTCCGGGTGGTGCAGCCTGGACTGAGCCGCATAAGCGCTGCGGATGGCCTTTCTGTCACCAGTAGGGCTTATTCCCAAAAGCCCCCAAATGTCACTCCTCATTTTCATGCTCCTTTTCCCAATCTTCCCAGCTATTTCCTGTTGTCACAATCCTCTTCCTGTTGTTCGACTCCTCATCACCGCCGCTTTAGCCTTCTCCTCCCCAGTCCTCTTCCCCCTCGTCCAGGCTCTCGCCTTCCTCCTCCCAGTCTTCCTCCCCACACCACTCATAGGAGGTTCTTCCGTCGAACAGCCTCTCCTCTTTTGTCTCTTGGCTCTCCTCCAGCATGGCCAGCCAGGCTCTGGCGGTCTCCTGGGCGTTCCGAACCGTCTTCTTCCTGCCGCTGCACAGCCCCCGGGTGATGCTCCCGATCATGGCTCCGATCCGCTCCCGCTGCTCTCCGGTGCTTTCCTCGAAATACGCCAGGAACCGCGCCAGCGTCTCCTGGTTCTCCGGCTGCTCTATGGGCGGCAGCATGATCTTCTCCATCTCCTTTGCATACCGCTCCAGCTCTTCCGGGCTCAGAGCCTGGTTCGCCAGCAGAATCCGTCTGCGCTCCCCCATCTCGTTTTCCACCGACACATGAAGGATCCCATTGATATCATAAGTGAACTGCACGTCCACCCAAGCCTGTCCCGCCGGTTTCAGAGCCACCTCTATGTTTACCTCCCCCAGACAGACATTGTCGTCCACATAATATTCTTCCCCCTGGTAGATCTTCACCAGGATTTCCCTCTGGTAATCGCCGGTGGTGACGAACCTGTTCTTCACGGAGGCAGGGAGCGTGGAATTGCGCTCGATCATGGGGCTCAAGATATTCCTGTCCTGCCCGCTCCTGTTCCGGACTCCTATCCCCAGGGTGAATGGGCACACGTCTGTCAGCAGCATGTCCCGGATCTCCTCCCCGCGCCTGCGGATCCCGGCGTAGATCCCCGCCCCCAGAGCCACCACCCGGTCTGTCTCGTCCAGCACCACGGGCTCTTTCCCCAGAAGCTCCGACAGGAACCGCCTCACCACCCCCAGCCTGGAGGAGCCGCCCACCATGACCAGGTCGTCTATCCGGGAAACCCTGGAATCCGCGTCCTCCAGAAGATGCAGGAAAAGCTCCTTCATCCTCCCGAAAAGGGGCATGCACAGCTCAAAGAGGATGTCCTCCGTCAACGTCGCCCTGCACGCCTTTCCTCCCACGGTCAGCTCCATGTCTGCCTGCCCGGCGGAGGACAGGGCGCATTTGGACTGCTCCGCCAGATGCCGGATTCTCGCCAGCTCCTCCAGGGGGAGCCGTTCCTCCACCAGTCCGTTCTCTTTGCAGAAATAGGACTGGATGGCTCTGTCGATGTCGTCCCCGCCCAGATGGTTGTCCCCTGCCACGGCCACGATCTCTATCACATTCTCAAAGCATTCCACATAGGACAGATCCAGCGTCCCGCCTCCGAAGTCGAAGACGATCAGCGTCCTGTCCTCCTCACCCGAAGCCATACGGTAGGCCAGAGCCGCCGCCGAGGGCTCGTTGATCAGGCGTTCCACCTTAAGCCCAGCCACCTGGGCCGCTTTCTTGGTGTCGCTTCTCTGCCTGTCGTTAAAGTAGGCGGGTACGGTGACGATGGCCTCCTCGATCTCCTCCTGCAGCACCCGCTGCGCGTTCCGCCTCAGCCGCTCCAGCACCATGGCCGACAGCTCCATGGGGGTATACATCCTGCCGCCCAGGCTGTACTCCTTCGCCGTGCCCATGAAGCACTTGAAGGAAGCCACCGCGTCGTCGGGGTGGGTCAGCAGCCGCTCCTTTGCCGCCGCTCCCACCAGGAAGCCTTCCCCTTCCACATACCCCACCGCGCTGGGGAACAGCACATTCCCGTCCTCACCCGGAATCAGCTCCAGCCTGCCGTCCCTCCAGCAGGCCGCCAGGCTGTTTGTCGTCCCCAGATCTATTCCTATGATTGCCATGTCCATACCTCCCCGTCCGTTTCCAAATCTTACATATTCAGGCAAATGCAAAATTTCTAAAAATTTTTATTGCATTTTGTCTGATTTGTGCTATACTAATATGCATGGGGCATTAGCGCAGTTGGGAGCGCGCAACATTCGCATTGTTGAGGCCGTGGGTTCGAATCCCATATGCTCCATGCGCAAACAGCGGAATCCTGTGAGATGTGGGATTCCGCTGTTTTATCATCCTTTCAGCTATGGCTGACGCTCCATGCCCTCCGCTTCCCCTCCTGCGGATTCCTTCCGCCTGGCCAGAAGCGCGACCACCTCGACTGTGTTTTCGTTGAGCAACCGAATTTCCTTACCAACCTCACCATCATAATACACTGGAAAGTTAAAGTTTATCTGCTTCAGCATGCGTCCATTATCCATCTTTTCCGGATAAATTTCAACGCTTTCTATAAAGTCTCTCAAAAATTCTTTCTTTTCAAGGTCCGTCAGCCGATAATACAGCTTATCAAAATTCGCCAGGATTTTGTAAAGCTGCTTTGCCGTAATCTGCTTCTCATAGGCTCCGTTTATCTGGCTGTCAATATCTGCGATCGTATCCTCCAGTTCAGATGCCTTGTCATACAGATTATCCAGCCTGTCCTGCATATCCTGATATTTACGGTCATAATGTTTATCGGACACATCCAGCTTATCCAGCATATCCGTCAGCTTCGTCTTCGCCCCAATCACTTGCCGCAACTGTTTCCTTAATTGCTCCCGCTCAGCCTCCAGCGTGCTCACATCCACCTTCTCTGACATCTTCCGCAGGACAAATTCTTTCCACTGTTCATTCGCCGCCATATCCAGAATGACACTCTCCACTTCCCGGTTAAACTCATTCTGGTTAATGGACGGCTTGAAATCGCAGAAATGTTCCTCATCAATTTTCTTCCTGTGCTGACACCGGTAATAAAAATCATCCTTATATTCTCCGGTCTTCTTATTCTTCCGTCGCCGGACAGTCCCGGCAAGCCCCTTCCCACAGACCGGACAGATGAGCAGTCCCGACAGAAGATGTTCATGCTCCAGACTGTGCGTCTTATTCCACTTGACACCCGTTTCCTTCCGTCTCTCCTGTGCCGCCGCCCACAGTTCTTCATCAATAATCGCCTCATGCTTTCCGTCCGTAACCATGTAATCCTCCACCTGAACCCGGTGGTATTCATCCCTGGTTCCTTTCACCCGTTCCGTGGTACTCTTTCCATAAGTGATTTTCCCGATATACACCGGATTGTCCAGCACCCGCATGATGAGCCCCCGAGAAAAATAATTCAGTTCAAACTCCCTATTCTTCTGCTTTGCATATCCCCTCTGGTTCAGGTAATTGCAGATAGAATCCGCTCCCATGCCTTCGTGGACAAATTTCTCATAAATGATTTTTACAACCGCCGCTTCTTCCGGCTCCACCATCAGGGTACTTGTCTTAGAATCCAGCCTATACCCGAAAGGTGCCAGCCCGCCGTTCCATTTCCCTTCCCTCGCCTTCTGCTTCCTGCCTTCCATCGTCTGCACCAGGATATTCTCCCGCTCAATCTCCGCCACTGCGGACAGGACAGTGATGGTCAGCTTACCGGAATCCTTTGATGAATCAATGCCGTCCTCCACACAGATCAGGTTCACGCCAAAGTCCTGTATATACTGCAGGGAATTCAGCACATCCGCCGCGTTCCTCCCAAACCTTGACAACTTGAACACCAGTATATAATCCACCCCGTCTCTGTCATCCGCAACATCCCGGAGCATCTGGGAAAATTCCGGGCGTCCAGTGATATTCTTCCCCGATTTCCCCGCATCGCAATATTCCCGTACAATATCCATCTTCTGAAATTCCGCAAACTTTGTCAGCCGGTCCTTCTGGGCTTCCAGGCTGTACCCATCCACCTGCATCGCCGTAGAAACCCTCATATAGATATAACATTTCTTCCTCTTCATCACAAATCCCCCTGCTCTTTCATCTCCACATCCGCATCCAGCATCTTATAATGCTTCAGCGCATCTATGATGAATCCCTCCTTATCTTTCGGGCAGACCGGAACCCTTGCATCCGTTTTCTTTGACACATTGTAGTTCTTCCCCAAGTCCAACCCGTATTTTCTCTTCACCTGGGCAATATATAAAGAGGAAACCTTTGCGCCGAACTTCTCCGAAACATATTTGCGGATCTGTGCATATGTCGCTTTTGCCTCAGATGCCGTCAGCCCCAATTCTCCACAATCCAAAGTGAACACTACCTGCTCATCCGGCGCTTTATCCTCTTTCACATCTTCCTCCCCATAAAACACCGGGAACCGGAAAACAATGCTTTTTATGATCTTCCCATCCGGATGCTTCGGATAAACTTCTATTCTCTCAATAAAAAACCTATACATTTTCCGCCGCTCCTCACAGGACATATGCCCATACAGCTTCCCCATGTGTTCCAGAAGCCTCTCAATCCTATCCGCCGCCTGGGTGCCCTGCTTTGCTGCAGAAAGTTTTTTCATCTTCCTTTCCATTTCGGCCTCTGCCTTCTCAATACGGTCATACACCCGGTCAATCTCTCCCTGGAATTTTTCATAATCTTTATCATAATCATCATCCAGAAAATCCAGGTTATCCAAGTCTTCCCCCAGTTTTCTCTTTTTCATCTCCTCTGACCGTATCGTTTTCCTCAGCTTTTTCAGTTCTGTCTCCAGCCTGTCCATAACATCCGTATTTTCCAGATGATGCAGCACCCTCTCCCGGAATACAGGAAGCATTGTCAGGCCGCTCACTATCTCAAAAACCGCGCCGTCCACTTTCTCCTGATTATAGGTATGGCTGAAATCACATACCCGGCCATTGCATTTCCTATTATTATTACAGCCATAATAGTAAAGAGTTTTGTAATATCCACCATGATTGTGGTTGATGCTCTTATTCTTTTTTGCAATCATCCCACTGCCACACTTCGGACATTTGACCAGCCCTGACAAAAGACTGATCCGCTCCGGTTCTTCTGTCTTTTTGCTGCGTCCCTTATGCCTCTCCCTCTTCATCCTTACGAAGTGCCACTGCTCCGGCGTGACAAGCGGCTCATGGCTCCCGTCCACTACAATGACATCCTTTTTCTTCTGGTTTCCTGCTTTGCAATTGGTCCGACGGTTATAAAAAATCTTCCCGCAATAGACCGGATTGTCCAGAATCGTCCCTACCATATCAAAAGTGAATGCCCGCTGTTCATTTCTGACAGTTTTCTTATAACCATGCTCATTCAGGTAGTTGACCACCGAATTGACCATCATCCCCTCCTGCCTGTAAAGGCTGAAGACCATCCTTACAAGCTCCGCCTCCTCTGGCTGAACGACCAGCTTCTTATTGACATTCCTATACCCGTATGGAATCGGACCGCCTGGCCATCCGCCTTCGCTTAGCTTCTGCATCTTCCCCGAAAGGAACTGCACCGTAATATTTTCCTTCTCAATCTCCGCCACAGCCGACAGGATAGCCATGGTAAGCCGCCCTCCCTGCGTGGAACTGTCAATGGCATCCTCCACGCATACCAGGTCAACCTCGCAATCTGTAAGCAGCTGCATGGATTTCAGCACATCTGCCGCATTCCTTCCAAACCTTGACAGCTTGAACACCAGAACAAAAGAAATCCCATCCTTTTCGCATACGATGTCATCCAGCATCTGCTGGAACGCTGGTCTGCCCTTGATGCTCCTGCCGGATTTCCCTGCGTCACAGTATTCCCCGGCTATTTCCAGTTCCCTGTAATCAGCATATTCCCTCAGCCTTTTCGTCTGCGCCTCCAGGCTGTACCCTTCTACCTGAGCAGCCGTGGAAACCCTCGTGTAAATATAACATCTCTTTTTCATTTTTGGTTGCTCACTTTCTGTTCGTATATCTGTTGCAAGAACAACTATATCGGATTTCCAGTAATTTGTCAGCGCCCCAAAATAACTTTTTTTATTTTTTTCGGCCGCTTCCCGAAATCTCCGGCAAGCACAGAAAATATATCACTGTTTTTGCATACCATGACACAGAAAATGCGCCGATTATCTCAAACATAACCGGCTGCATCCATCATTGTTCCCTATTCTCTTTTTCTTCTGGCTCCACGGCTTCAATCTCCTCCAGAACCTCCCGCCCGTATTTTTCTATCATGCGCGCTAAAAATTCTGCACAGCGCTCCATTTTCAGCATCACACCCCGATCTGGCAATCCGACATCCAGTTTTATGCTCTTCTGATCATTCATTCAGACACCCCCGGCTTTCTTTCTGGAGGTCTATGTACCCTGAATCCGATTTTTCCGATTTTGAGCCAAAATAATTCGCCCCATACGGGGCGAATAAAATATTGTCATAATCATGTAAGTACCAACGCTGGATTTTTTATCAGAATATCCACCAGCTGCTTATAAACTGCCCTGTCCTGAACTTCCATGATGGTCGTTGTCTTTTTCCCGGCATCTTTGGAAGATGCGCCGCAATGGTAGATTTTCTCGCTCCGCTTTCTGTAATCCAGGATGATATATCTGTCATGCATCGTGTTATTGGTCCTCTTAAAATCTATCAGGATACCAGGAAACTCATTCCTAAAATCATTCAGATCTGCCCGTCTCAAATGGCTTTGCTTATTGTCTGAGAATACTGTAATCATAACACCCGGATTTACATTCCTCAGATGCATGATAGATTTAATCCCTATGTAATCATCAATGATAAAAATGCTGTTTTTTGCTTTTGCATAAATTCCCTGATATGCGGCATCTGCTTCCGCAAGCTGGCCATTCATAATCAGGAACTCTTTTCCAGTGTCTGATGACGCAAAATTCTTGAATATTTTGGGCAGATCCGATTTACGGAGCATCTCATCAGTGATTTTTGCAATTGCGGCAGTATTTTCACTGGTCTGAATAGCAAGCCGCGCAATGTCATCCGTTCCAATCAAGGCACGGTTTTCTGAAATATAATCTTTCATGCCCTTAAAGATGCGGATTAAGGCTTTGCTCTGAGCAATCGCCAAATCGCCTTTAAGAACGGTCATAAGCATATAAATACCAGTTTCTGTAAAAGCATATGGAAGTTTTCGCGTGCCTCCCCAACTTGATGTCGAATTTTTCGACATCAAGTTTTCAAACTCTGGTTTCGTCAGCTGAAAACGAAAATCATCATCAAATCTTTCACTGTTATTTTTTACCTGCTCATTAAACCGTCTTGTTTCATACCCATATATCCGAGCCAGATCCACATCCAGCATCACTTTCTGCCCACGGACAATGTAGATTAAATTCTCAACCGTCTCTTTATCCACAATGGCAATTTCATTTTTTGCTTCGCCAATATTTTCCATAATATGTATCGCCTTTCTTGTAATAATCAATCTATTCTCAAAACTTCTTTTATTTTTTTGTTCTCCTGACTGTCCGAATTCATTCTAAGCAATGCCGCAATATTTTCCGTTGTGCTGTCATCCATCAATGCCGGGTACTCTTTTATCAGAGAATCCAGCTGGGCAATGACCTCCCCCACATCCAATTCCTGCCTTTTGATGCTATCTATTTTAGCATTTGAAAGCCGGTTCAGTTTCTTTTTCATGCTTATATAATCCATCAAAATGCCCAAAATCAATTTCCGGGCCTCTTCAACACTAATATTCTCCCTCTCACTTTGTGAAGTTTCCATAGCATCCGAAATAACTTCAGTACTTATCGGGCCAGCAATCTTCGTATCTGTAAATTCCGGGGCAGATACTGCGGTCTTTATGTTTTCCCTATTTTTCTTTTGTTTCTTCCCATCCTGAACAGCCAATATCAGCTTATTTTTCACGCCGGCAATTCCGTTTTTTGCCTTTTTCCCTAAATTAACAGCAGTTTCCAAGACTTCTGGATTCTCAGCCAAAAAAGTAACAGTAGTATTTATGAGATTCAAAACAGACGTTATAGCATCCGTCGTTGATTGGCGGCTCTGCACCTCAGCCATACGTTCCTCATGCGCCATTTTCGCCAGTTCATATTCATAATCAGTATCCTCTACCTCTTCCCACTCAATAATATCTGGATTTTTATTCTCCGCATTACGTGTCTGTCCTATTACCCTATTAGAATTTTTCTTCGACTGTACCAGATGATCCCCATCTTTAATAATTGGCCTATAATGCTTCTCGCTCATACAACCAACACCTCATGTTCCATTCTTCTTTCACATTTACATTTTTCCGTTCCGGCAACTACAATAATGCGACTATCTTCATTATTCCTCTTAACATATGACAGTATATCAGATTTTTCCGCAATTTTCCACAAAAATAAAGGCCGTCCACAGCACCCAACACGCCAGTCCTCTCCGCCACCGCCCTGGCCGCATCCACGTCCAAACAGGTAAAATTCGAGCCTGCCGTGTACCGAATACACGCGGACTCACACATCTCCACCCCGATATGGGTATTGTTCCCGCTCCCCCTATTACCGGAGCCGCAGTGCCACCCCCGGTGGTTCCAGGGCAGTGTCTGGTACACCGTCCCGTCCTCCCCGTCGATGAACCCATGGACGCAGGAGCCCCCATGTGCCGGGCTGTCCCAGGAACGGATGAACGCGGAAGCCCTGGGCTGGGGGCAGCCCACGGAATGGAGCATCAGCCCCTTCACCGTGATCTTCCGCCCCACCGCATAACAGGGGTTCCTCGTCAAGAAACTCTCCACAATCCTCATGCTCACTCGTCCCCCTTCCCGTCTTCCGCCCGGCCATGGAGCTGTGCCAGGACGTCCTTCAGCTTCTCCGGCACCGGCAGCCCCAGGTGCGCCGCATTCTCCACCAGGCTCACGCCCTCATTGGAGATATAAAAGAAGACCACCGCCGTCCGCAGCACACAGCCGCTGCCGATGACCTGCACATCCAGGACGTTAGCCATCCCCACCAGCAGGAAGATAAGCGCCTTCTTCGCAATGCCCCTAAACCCCACCTCGCTGGACAGCTTCCTATCCGCCACGGCGCACAGCACACCCGTCACATAATCCACCGCCACGAAAGCCACCAGGGCATACAGCAGCCCGTCACAGCCTCCCAGGAACCAGCCGAGCCATCCCCCGACAGCCGCAAAAACCATCTGTACCGTGTTCCAGAATCCCTTCATAACGAAACCCTCCTTCAATGAATTTTTTGTATGATAAAAGGCCGCCCGCCCCACGGCAGACAGCCCCATATCCAGATAACATTTTATTACACACCCCTGCACATTAGGGCACGCCCGTCACGCCTCCTCCGTCAGCGTATAGGTGATCTTCATGGTCTTGTTGGCATCCTTCACCACCGCCGAAGCCAGGTTGTTTATCGTGGCCAGATACGGCGTCAGCAGGTACATATGCCGGTACTCGTTCCCATAGCTGCCTCCCCACCCCACTAGGAACTGCTTATACTGGAACAGCGACGTGGCCGCACACCCCAGCCTTGCGCTCCCCTGAGTGTGGATGACCTGGTCATCCGCCGTGACCTGGAAATCCCCGCCGACCACCAGGTCCCCCACCAGCGTCAGATACAGCTCGCAGGTCCCAGACTCGCACAGCGGCTTCATCTTGGAAGTGAACCCGAACGGGATCAGCGACACATCCGCCGTGTTCGCCACATTGATCTTATAGATTCCTTTCTTGTCATAGGCCGGCACATACAGGTATCCGCCCCGCATACAGCACCGGCAGCTCCTCTCTGGATAGGTGTTGTCCATATCCCGCTCCCCCACCGCCATCAGCTTCGCGTTGGACAGCGTCCACTCCCCCTCCGTCACGGAATAGTCCTCCTTGGAAATCTTCACCCACAGCATCTTCGCGCTCCCGGAAGAATTCCCCTGGTTGGAGAACCCGTACCAGTACCCATCCTTCCCGTCCAGGAACTCCCCGTACAGCGTATAGCTGCCCAGGAACAGGAAGACTTCCGTCGTCACGGCATGGTCTTCCAGCACCGTGTAGGTGGAATCATCCAGCTTCTCATTCAGCCCCACCGTGAAAATGGGGATGCGCACCTTCCTGACCCGCACGCTGGAATCCTCAAACGTGATGGAATACAGCAGGTCATTCCCGAAATCCACCTCCACCGCCTCGAACAGCACCGCCTGCTTCGCCTTCCCCAGATCCCCGATGTCCAGCTTCTTGACCTTCAAAAACGCGCTGCCGTCCCCCACCAGGCTCCCGTAAGCGTTCTGCCCGCCCTGGGCGCTGGTCAGCGCCACCGCCGCAATCGTGCCGTTCCCCTGGCTGGGCGTGAACTCCCACACAAACTTATACCCGTTCTCCAGCGGCTTGCTCTCCGTCTGGTTCATGCTCCCCCTGGCCGTGTTCGCCGTTGTGTTCACATTGTTGGAAGCATACGCCACCGGCAGGTTGCCCGAACCCTCATAGATATGCCCCGCGTCCTCCTCCAGCGCCTGCGGGAAGAGCAGGATGCCCCCGACCATATTCGGGCAGATGGGCAGCAGCACATTGTTCCACGCAAGCACGTCCCCCAGCTCCTTCTCCGAATAGAACACTCCCATGGGGTTCATTCCCAGGATGTCGTTCACCGCCTCCGTCACCATGTTCTCCTCCGTGACGGTTTCCAACGCCCCCGTGGCCTCATCCTTAAGTTCCAGCACCATTGTCCCTTTCAGCTTCATCCTATCCTTCTCCTTCCTTCGGCAGCTCCACCGGCATCCCGAAAGCGCCTACCGCCGCCCTCCGGATGCTGTCGGAGTAATATTTCTTCACCAGCTCCATTGTCTCAAAGCCCATCTCCCCGGAAAATGCCTTCGCCTGCAGCCCGCCCATGAGCGCAAACGGCTGTACATATTCCTCAACCGTGACCGTGCCGTCCCACGCCACGCCGGCCGCCATGCCCTGGCCGCTGATGGAAGCGATGCACCCGCCCGTCCCGATCTGCGCCGTACCGCCCTCCATCCGCAGATGGACATTGAACGTGTTCGTGATATTCGGCACAAGCCCGTCAATCGGATAATACAGGGAAAGAATATGCTTCCCGCTCCCCCAGGTCTCCGCCGGGTAATGCACCAGGATCTCCGAATCATTGAACTCATAGGTGACATGCGCCACCGCTTTCCCGTCCTCCGTCCATGTCACCGGGAGCTCCACGTCCACCGTGACACTCCCCTCATCCGTCCCCGGCTCCCCGCTGCCATCCGTCCCCGTTCCGGCCTCTTCCGTACTGCTCCCGGCTCCGTCCGCTCCGGCCTCCGCCGTACCACCGGCAGCATCCCCGTCACCGCTCCCCACGCTCCCACTGGCAGCTCCCGCATCACCGCCTCCCAACGCCGGGAACGGGACCACAATGCTCCCCCTCGCAGTGGCAGACCGGCCCACTGGCTCCGCCGACACATCCACCAGCACCTGCCCGAAAAACTGCACATGGGTCTCCTCCTTCGCCGCGAACTCAATGCTGATGACCCTCACATTGGTCTCCGCCACCGTATAGGCGGACGCATTGGTAAAGGTGTGTATCCCGACCTTCCCCGCCTCGATCTGGTTCAGCAGCCCGGAGATGTTCTTGTCGTTCTTCGACTTCGCCTGCGCCAGCCGCGGGTTCTTCCCAACGCACTTCAGCCTCTGCTTCCCGCCGATCTTACAGTCAAAAGACGTGATACAGGCTATCTGCGCCCCGTCCGCCTGCCCGCCCGTGAACGTCAGCACGTCCCCCAGGTCCAGCGCCGGGTTCCCGATGGTGCTGGTATCAAAAGGCACATAATTCACCGCCGCAAGGTCAGTCAGGATATTCCTGCACAGCTGCTCCCTGGTCTCCTCCAGCCCGAACTGCAGGAGCGGGTTCACCGCCAGGTTCATAGTCAGCCCGTCATCCGGCTCCAGCGCGTAATACTCCGCCGTCTGCGTCCGCAGGTTCGTGGAACTGACCGCCGTGTACCGGGTGATGAAATCAGAAAAACTGCTGGTGAACCGGTGCCTGCTCTTTACCTCCATCACCGGCTCCGCCCCATACTTCCTCAGCTCCAGCTTCCCCTCCCGGTTGATGCAGAAGAACCCGCCCAGCACCTGCCCCACAAAATACAGCACGTCCCGGTACGTCTCAATGTCATTCTCCGGATAGACCGACAGCAGCTCCGCCCCGTTGGGCATCCCCTCAATCTCCTCCTTTGTATGCGCCAGCCCCACGTCACAGGCCCTGCAGCATAAGTCCAGGAAAGCATAGGCATTCCCTACGGTCTCAAACCCGTTGAAGCTCTTCTCGAACCGCAGCATATAGTCATAGGCTTTCAGCTCCAGACAGTGCGCCGTCCGGTTCGCCTCGCTGATCTCGAAGATGCCCATCGGCACCTCCTCATAGCTCCCGTCCGCAAGCCGCAGATGGTAGGACAGCCTCACTTCCGCCCCTTCCAGCGTGTACCGGTCCACCTGCGAAAAGAGCGTGACCCCCATCTCCGCCGCGTACACCGTCCCCAGCTCGATCTCCGCGCTGCCGCAACACTGCGCCGTGACATACCCACTCCCCTTCACGACATCTTCATAGACAAACGGATATACAGCACCGCCTTTTGTCGTAATCTGCCCCGTCCAGCAGTAGTTCCGTGTGTTTTCCTGCACCGCCTGCAGGAACGCGTTGCTCACCGGATACATGAAAACACCCCTTTCCATACAAAAAGCACCAGCCATATCTGACTGATGCCTTATATATACATCCTTTGCCTTACATCATCTACTTTTGTATATTTCCATTGTACCAAGCCGCTTACGCGGCGGCAAGTTCTAAAAATAGTTTCTCCTAAATC
>CAJUCE010000035.1 GCA_910584865.1 uncultured Acetatifactor sp. | reverse complement strand
GTATAATGTTGACTTGAAAGAGCATCAAGTCAACTTTTGATTCCATATGCGCTGGAGCGCATGCACATACTACAGTAAACGGAAAGGTGAAAAAAGTGGAAGAAATAGAAAATAGATGCATGGATGATCTGCGGGAGGGGTTTCCCACTAATTTCTCTCAGATTAAGGAAATGACCATGCTTTATTCCTGTGCCATGCGGGAAATTTGTACAAAACTGGAAAATTTAAGTCAGGAATTTGAATTGAATAAATCGAGAAATCCTATACAGCATATCACACACAGACTAAAGAAGACAGACAGTATCCGCAATAAAATGATTCAGAAAAATCTCCCTCTGGAGTATGAAACCATGAGGGATGAAATCACGGATATCGGCGGAATAAGGGTGATCTGTTCTTACATAAACGATATTTATGATATTGTGAAAATGCTGAAACAACAGGATGATCTGTTGATTGTAAGGGAGAAAGATTACATTGCCAATCCAAAGCCGAACGGATATCGAAGTTATCATCTGATTGTAGCTATTCCGATTTTTCTTTCTTCTGAAAAACAGATTATTCCTGTTGAAATTCAAATGAGGACTATTGCAATGGACTTCTGGGCCAGCCTGGAGCACCAGCTTCGGTATAAGACAGCGGCCAAAGTATCTGATTCTACAAGGACGCGTCTTACGAATATTGCAGAGAGTATTTTTCATGCGGATCTTGAGATGCAGCAGATTTATGAAGAGATTAAAGATATTTATTGACAAAACGCAGGTGACAGAATGACAGAAGGATATAATACGGAGTCTTTTCAAGAAGATTTGAAATATATGGGTATATCGCTGACGCAGGAGAAGATATGCCGCTTTATTCAATATTATGAAATGCTGACAGAATGGAATCAGAGAATGAATCTGACGGCTATCACAGATTATGATGAAGTAATGAAGAAGCATTTTGTGGACAGCCTGTCTCTGGTTAATGTCATCAATGAAGATAGAAATATCTCTCTGATCGATGTGGGGACGGGGGCAGGATTTCCGGGATTGGCATTGAAGATTGCATTTCCGGAGATGAAGGTAACCCTGTTGGATTCTCTGAGTAAAAGGATTTCTTTTTTAAATGCTGTAATAGAAAGGCTTGAATTAGAAGGGGTGGAGGCCATTCACGGCAGGGCGGAGGATTTCGCCAGACCCGGAAAATTGCGCGAGTGTTATGATCTGTGTGTTTCAAGGGCTGTTGCAAATTTGTCAACCCTTACAGAGTATTGTATGCCCTTTGTAAGGATTGGGGGCTTATTCATCGCCTATAAAGCGGAAAAGACGTCGGAGGAAATGGCAGCAGCCGGAAAAGCCATTGCCGTTATGGGAGGAAAAACAGAGGAAATACGGGAATTTCATCTGCCATATTCCGATATTTCCAGAACTTTTTTTGTCATCAGAAAGGAAAGGCCCACACCTGCTAAATATCCCAGAAAAGCCGGATTGCCGGGGAAGGAACCAATTTGCTGATAAAAATAAAAACAGGCTGTCATTCTTGGAAAAGTTAGAGTATAATCTTCTTAAATATTAATTTGTTATGAGGGTAAGGAATAATGGAGGAGAAGAGCAAAAAGAAGATAAAAGGAATCAAGATCAGGAATATCAATATCTATATGATGATGATATCCTGCATATTATATATTTTTTTGATAGGGGCTACTATCTATGCGTCAGACAGATACAATGCCATGATTTCCGCAACAGAAGATTATATTTCCTGTGAAAGGGATGCTTCTCTTATAATGGAAGGATCCGATTATCTTACGGAACAGGTACGACTGTATACAATTACCATGGATATAGAATGCATGAAGGATTATTTTACGGAAGCTTATACAGTAAGGCGCAGAGATCAGGCGCTGGAACATATGAGATCATTTGATGTGGAAGAGGAAATAGAGAGTTATCTTCAGACGGCATTAGACTATTCCAATCGTCTGATGACAGACGAGATATATGCCATGAAATTGATTACAGCAGCATTAGAAATAGATGAAGAAAGTCTTCCGGAAGATGTAAAAAATATGGAGCTTACGGAAAAGGACCGTATGCTGGAGCAGGAGGAAATGATTGCTCAGGCCCGGGAGATTGTATTCGGTTCTTCTTATCAGGAAATGAAAGCGCTGATTACGGATAATATTTCATATTTTATTGACAGTATTGTGGATGATACGTTGAAAAAGCAGCAGAACAGCGCTTTGGACTTAAAATATACAATGACAAAACAGCAAATACTGATCAGTATCTTATTTATTGAGAATATACTGATGTTTCTGTTGATTATCTTATTGGTGATAAAACCGCTTAAAATTTATATCGAAAACATAGAAGATAAGGAAAAGCTGACTGTATCAGGTTCTTATGAGTTCAAATATCTGGCTTTGACCTATAATAATATATATGAATTAAATACAGCCAATGAAGCAAAGCTCAGCTATCGGGCGGAACATGACGCTCTCACGGGAATTATTAACAGAGGCGCTTTCGACAGATTGAGGCAGTTTCTGAAGAATAAGCAGATTCCCATAGCTTTGCTGATTGTGGACGTGGACAAATTCAAGACAGTGAATGACCAATATGGTCACGAAATGGGAGATAAGGTGCTGAAGAAAGTGGCAAAGCTGCTGGTAGAAAGTTTCCGTTCCTCGGATTATGCGGCCAGAATCGGAGGAGATGAGTTCGCAGTGATTTTGCCGGAGGTCGAGGAAGATCGGAAAGCCGTTATAGAGGAGAAAATAAAGAAGATAAATAATGTCTTGACAAATCCGGAAAATAACATGCCGAAGACATCCGTCAGTGTGGGAGTCGCTTTTTCTTCCTCCGGATTCAACGATGATCTCTATAAAAAGGCAGATGCCGCTCTGTATGTGACAAAAGAAAGAGGACGCCAGGGCTGTTCATTTTATGACAATGGAAGTGATACAGAAAAGAAATCGGAGGAATCCTGATGGTTATCGAAGAATATGATGCTTTACAGAAAATCCTTTCGGAATTTCGGCAGGAAGTAAATACGATAGAAGAACAAATTCAGAGAGATATGGAATGCATCAGAGATAGAGAAGCCAGCATACAGGCTTTTACCGATGCGGAACCGGAGGATTTCAAGGTATTTTCTCCCAGAAAGATGGAAAACCTTCATAGAGAGGAAATTACAGCGCTTCGGAAAGAAAAGGCAGCTTATGAAGAAAGGGACAGGGAATTAGAAAACAGAAAGAGTATTTTCCAAAAATATATTCCTATATTGGAAAATATTCTGAAATGTCCTCCCCCAAATAGGGTAAAGGAGCCGGTAGCGGCACAGGAGCTGCATGATTCCTCCATACAGACTCTGGATGAAATTGTACAAAAGATAGAGTTGAGCAGTACTCAGATCGTAATGAATCCAATACAGGCAAAGCAGGATTTTGCTGTGATTGGCAGCTGCCTGAAGAAGACGGTAGATAAAATGAGGGAGACTGTATGGATTGTGTAGGAGTATATCAGGATGGAAATGAAGATTATTTTGGCAGAGGAATATCCTTTGATCAGGGCAGGAATCAAACTGTTGATTGAATCTGTGGAGGGAGCAGAGGTTGCAGGAGAGACGGGAGACGGAGAAGCTTGTCTTGAAATGGTAAAGGATTTGAGAGAGAAAGAGGTGAGAGCGGAAAAGCCGGCTCTTCTGTTGCTGATTACAGAATTGTATCTGCCGGGAAAAAGCGGATTTGAGATCCTGAAGGAAATAAAGAGAGACATGCAGGAGGTTCGGGTTCTCGTTTTGACTGTCTGCAGAGACATGGAATATTTCAGAAAGGCAATGGATATGGAAGCGGACGGTTATCTTCGAAAGGATGCGGAACCGTCCGAATTGGCAAGGGCCTTTCGGATGATAAAAGAAGGTAAAAAATATTTTCAGACACAAAACTGGAAATCATCACAGATTATTGAAAATAACAAATGGAAGACATTGACCAGGAGAGAAAGGGAAGTTTTGCTTCAGACGGCTGAGGGAAAATTAAATAAAGAGATTGCAGATTCTTTAAGCATCAGCGAGCGTACGGTAAAAAATCATCTTTCCAGTATATTTCGGAAGCTGGAGGTTTGTGACAGAACGCAGGCGGCCATTTTAGCAATTGGAATTTGCGGAATCCCCGGACAGGGCAGAGATAGATCAATATGACCAGCATAGAATGGAGTAGAATAAGGAGGTTGTCAATGAAAAACAGTTCAACAGAGGAAAGGCCCAACATTTTGTTTATTATGACAGACCAGATGAGGGGAGATTGTATGGGAATCGCCGGGCATCCGGATGTGAAAACCCCGTATCTGGATCATCTGGCGTCAACAGGCGTTCGATATACAAATGCATATACGGCCTGTCCAAGCTGTATTCCCGCAAGATGTGCTCTGCATACCGGATTGAAACAGGAGCATCACGGCCGTGTGGGATATCAGGACAGAATACCATGGGAATATCCTGTAACTATGGCAGGAGAGCTGTCCAAAAACGGGTATTACACCCAGTGCGTAGGAAAAATGCATGTCCATCCGCTGCGCAATTTAATGGGATTTCATCATGTTGAATTGCATGACGGTTATCTGCATGCCTATAGGAACGGAAGCGTGCCTTATGCGGAGAATCAAAGAATCGTAGATGATTACTTTTATTGGCTGAAAACACAGATCGGAATAGATAGAGATGTAACGGACGGCGGATTGGAGTGTAATTCCTTTACGGCCAGACCATGGATGTATGAGGAAAGGCTGCATCCAACCAATTGGGTGACAGACAGATCCATTGATTTTCTGCGCCGCAGAGATCGTTCAAAACCTTTCTTCCTGATGGCATCCTATCTGCGCCCTCATCCGCCTTTTGATGCGCCGGAGGCCTTTTTTCAGCTTTACCGCAATCAGAACCTGACGCCGCCGGCAATGGGCGATTGGGCAGATGAGGAACGCCTGCAGCGTCTCGGCAGATTGACGGATGCGGATACCGGCTCTGTGGATCCGGATCTGATGAGACAGGCACAGATTGGCTATTATGCATGTATCTCTCATCTGGATAATCAGATCGGCCGCCTGATCGACGCGCTGAAGGATGATAATAGTTATCAAAATACCGTCATTATATTTACATCGGATCACGGAGAATTGCTCGGTGATCATTATACCTTCCGGAAAACAAGACCTTATCAGGGAAGTATTCACATTCCCCTTATCATTGCCAAAGCACCCGGAACCAGGCCGGGGACAGTGTGTGACAGAATTGCGGAATTAAGGGATATATTGCCTACGATGGTGGAATTGGCAGGAGGCCAGACCCCGGAAGGAATAGACGGCGTCTCCCTGCTCCATGAGAATCATCGGGAATATCTCCACGGAGAGCATAGCGGGGGAGATCTGGGCAATCAGTATATCGTTACAAAGGAAGATAAATTCTGCTGGTTTATGGAAAGCGGAAGAGAACAGTATTTCCGTTTGGACCAGGATCCGCAGGAGCTACATGACGCCATAAGAGATCCGGAATATCAGGACAGAATAGCATATCTGCGGAATATTCTAATCAGGGAATTAGAAGGAAGGGAAGAAGGCTATACCGACGGTGTCCGGTTGATCCCCGGAAGAAAGCAGAAGAGCTGCCTTTCTTTCCTTCCTGCTGCGGATATATAAACTTAAGAGCACCAGAATTTACGAATCTTCCAAAAGTTAGTTCCTGCCATTGGCGGATATGGAGGTATAAAGATGAATCAGGAGAAAATGATTGAAGATATCTTAAGACATCTGGACCAGGAGACGGAGATGGGCGTAATGCGCATGAGCGTTGAAATGGATGATCAGGAGAGAGACAGGGGCGAAATTTCTCATAAGTGCTGCAATATGTATGGCCGCCCGGCAAATGAGACAGTGGGTCTGTTGGACTGTTATACGGATATGAGCGCAGGAAAACCGGATCATGAATAACGGATATAATACTGATGCGCCTGAATGGTTTGATACCGTTTGGGCGCTGTTTTTATGGGTAAAAAAATTTTTTTACCATTTGGGAACCAGAAGATACCGTTTAGGCAGAGGATATCGTCTTTTGTAGAAAATGTGAAAAAGCATATTTGTATACAGTAATACAATAATACATAATGCAGTATAAAAAGAAAGATATGTTAAAAATATTTATACATTTTATAAAATATTTGATTGTATCTGATGAAAATATTTGTTATACTCCAAGGGAAGTAAACTGTATCGTTTAGGAGGTTTCAATATGATTTTATTACCGTTACCGAAACAAATGGAGGAAAAAGAGGGAAATCTGATGCTTCGGATGAACACCATGATTGTCATGGATGATTCCTGTCCTCAGGGGACTCTGGTATATGCCCGTCAGCTGAAGGAAGAAATTCTCACCTGGGCAGGTATGACCGTGGAGATCGGAAGAGGCACATTCCGCAATGGAGATATCTGTCTGAAGATAGATTCTTCCATGGAAGAGAGTCATTATAATCTGAAGGTGGAAGAAAAGGGAGCATTTTTGAGTGGCGGAAGTTTGACGGCACTTGGCTGGGCCGTACAGACACTTCGTCAAATCGTGCGCCAGAGCGGCGGATTGATTCCTTATATCATCATTGAAGATGAGCCGGATATGAAAAACAGAGGCTATTATCATGACGTTACCAGAGGCCGTATTCAGACCCTGGAAAATTTGAAGAAATTAGTGGATACCCTTTCTTTCTATAAAATGAATCAGCTTCAGCTCTATGTTGAGCATACATATCTGTTCCGCGATATGACGGAACTGTGGAGAGATGAGACTCCCATGACTGCAGAAGAAGTATTGGAGCTGGATCAGTATTGCTATGACAGAGGCGTGGAACTGGTGCCTTCCATCGCTACATTCGGTCATCTGTATAAACTGTTGAAGACAAAGACCTATGAGCATCTCTGTGAGCTGCCGGGCAGCTTTGAGCAGAAGTTCGGTTTCAGGGACAGGATGGACCATCATACGGTAAATGTATCCGATCCGGATGCAATGGCATTAGTGAAGGATATGATTGTGGAATATATGCAGCTGTTTCGGACTGATAAGTTCAATATCTGCGCGGATGAAACCTTTGATCTCGGAAAAGGGAGAAGCGCTGCCCTGGCGGAAGAAAAAGGCACGGGACGTCTGTATATGGAATATATCAAAGAATTGTTTGATTTCCTGATTGAGAAAGGGAAGACGCCCATGTTCTGGGGAGATATTATCTGCGGGCATCCGGAATTATATTCCCAGCTTCCCAGCCAGGTAATCTGTCTGAACTGGGGATACGGCGACAACCAGCCTGAAAGGGAGACGGAAATCCTTCACAGTGTGGGAGCTACGCAGTACCTGTGTCCCGGCGTACGCGGCTGGAATACCTGGGTCAATATGATCAGCGGCGGTTACCGGAATATTACCAGAATGTGCGGTTATGCCAGAAAACATGAAGCAATCGGTATGTTGAATACGGATTGGGGTGATTTCGGTCATATTAATCATCCGATTTTCTCTATCCCCGGTATTATCTACGGAGCCGTATGTTCATGGGGGGAGAAGATACCTTCCTGCGAAGAGCTGAACAGGCAGATTTCCATCTTGGAATTCGGAGATGCTTCCGGAGAGCTGGTAAGCTGCCTGGATAAAATCAATGCAACCATGACTTTCAGCTGGTATAATGCGGTTACCTTAAGAGAATGGGCTATGAAGGGAGTGGAGCGCAGCAAGCTTGAGGAACTGTTTGATAAAGAAGATATGACTAAGGCGCCGGAGAGGAATGCAAGGATTGATGAGCTGGAGATTATGCTCCGTAATATCAGCCGCAACATGGACAGTACAAAGCGCAGAATTGTGGAATATACTCATATTTCCCTGGAAATGACGAAGGTATGGAATGATGTAGGCGTATTTCTGGCACAGCTCCGTAAAGGGGAGAAGCCTGAACATGGCATGGAAATTGCATCCAGACTGGAGAGCTGCCTGCATTATTATCAGCAGATCTGGAGAGAGAACAGCAAAGAGGGAGATATTGTAAGAATTTCAGAAGTATTCTGCTGGTATGCGGATGTGTTGAGAAAAGTTTGAAAGGAATGAAGAATAAAATGAAGAATGAAATCATAGGATATGTGGGCAGCGGTGAATTTACACAGGAAGATGCTAAAAAGCTGACAGGAATCAATCTGGCTTTTGGAGAACTTCATAATGACGGAAGTGTCACATGTAACGGATGTAGGGATAAAGTGGAAATGATTCCTCAGATCCGCAAGTGGAATCCCAATTTAAGGATTGTATTGTCCATGGTTCAGGCTGACAGGGACGCCTTTACCGTATGTTGCGGGACAGAGGAAATGAGAGAAAAGGCAGCGCAGGCATTGGCTGAAACAGCCGTAAAATATGATCTGGACGGAATAGACCTGGATTGGGAATATCCCTGCGTGCCTTCTAACAACAGCGCAGTTTCTCCGGAGGACAGGCATAACTTTACTCTATTCTGCGCAGCTATCCGAAAGAAACTGGATGCCGTTGGCGGCAGGAAATATTATCTTACAATCGCTGCCGGAGGGGATTTATACTATGTAAATTGTGTGGAGCTTCCTCAGCTGATGGAATATCTGGATTATATTAATATTATGACTTATGACTTGAAATGCGGTTTTCATGCGCTGGCAGGTCATCATACATCTCTGTTCTCCAAGCCTGCGGACGTATTTATGAACAGCTGTGCCCAGGCCCTGGAATTATTTGAGAAGTATGGAGTACCTGCTGACAGGCTTTTGATGGGTGCGGCCTTTTACTCCAGAAAGTGGGAGGATTTGAAGGATAATGAGAATCATGGCCTGTTGGAGCTTAGCCCCAAGGGAGGCGGATACGGTCCGGATTACGATATCCTGGTTGATGACTATATCAATAAAAACGGATATGTGGAATATTGGGATGATGAAGCAAAAGCGCCCTATCTGTTCAATGGGTCAACCTTCCTATCTTATGATGATTCCCGTTCCCTGGAGGCAAAGGTGGACTACGTGAAGGAAAAAGGTTACGGAGGCATTTTTTACTGGGAGCATAAATGTGACAAAACCAGGACATTGCTTGACACATTGTATCAGAGAATGAACGGATAGACTTTAATTCAGGGCTGCTTCTAATGAGACATAATCTGGAGGCAGCCCGGGCTATGTGAATGGGAGGAAATGATGTTTTCACCGGAATATTATAAAGAAATAAAAGCTGCTTTTGACAGGCAAATGGAACTGGCCGACGAAAGAATCCGACAGCTGGGGCAGGAAGCCCATGGAGAAGATGCGGGAATAAACGCCCTGACGGCACGCCTTCTTGCAGAAAAAAAGAAAGAAATTCTGGACACTCTGGAGAGATGTACACAGGAGGAAGCCCAGTCCCTGACCTTCCTGTACAGTGCCATGCCCTTAAGCGATCTGCAGGATTATCCGGCAAGCCTTTTTCTGGCGTATGCCAGACACGGAGTGTTTCTGTGGAATCAGGGACCTTTTGCGGGCCGGGTGCCGGAGAAGATTTTTGCCAATTACGTGCTCCATCACAGGGTAAACAATGAGGATATCGCCGATACCAGGGGATTTTTCTATGACAGAGTGAAGGAGGCCGTGGATCTGGACAAAGCCGTATCCGGCAGCATGTATGATACGGCGATTGATACAAATTATTGGTGTGCGAGGGAGGCAACCTATCGTTCCACGGACGGAAGAACCCAGAATCCCCGTACCATGTACAATACGGCTGCGGGACGCTGTGGAGAAGAGTCTACATTCGCGGTAACGACTCTGCGCAGCATCGGGATTCCGGCCCGCCAGGTCTATGCTCCTCTTTGGACTCATTGTGACGACAACCATGCCTGGGTAGAACTATGGTGTGACGGAAAGTGGTATTTCCTGGGGGCCTGCGAACCTGAGGAGGAGATGAACCGGGGATGGTTTACCGGCCCTGCTTCCCGCGGCGTAATGCTGCATTCCAGGTGGTTCGGAAAGGATGCTCCGGAGGAAGTGCAGGTGGGACCCAGGGGTATGGCTATAGTGCTGAACCATACTGACCGCTATGCTGAGACCATGGAATTGACCGTTAAGGTAGTGGATGACCGTGGAATGCCCGTTCCCAACGCCAAAATAGATTTCCGGGTACTGAATCATGGATGTTTTGGGTCTGTTGCCTTGGTATATGCAGGCTCGGAAGGAGAGAATTGCGGAAGGGCCAGTCTTGTTACCGGGTTTGGGGATCTGTATGTCAGCGCCGGCGGAGTTGATGCAGACGGCAGGAAGCTGTATGGAGAAGGGATGGTCAATCTGGCAAAATCATCTGAAAAAAGGCAGGTTGAAGCAGACGGGAGTGAAGAATACCCTATATCAGCAAAGGGACAGAGGGAATGCAGAGAATATACAATTACTTTGAAGGAAAAGCCGGAATGCCGGAATGAATGGAAAGAGATAGATATCCACGCACCGAAGCTCAGAGACAGATATGACAGTGTGTTGACAGAGGAACAGCAGAAGGCCGGTGAAAAACGTCTGGCACAGGCTGCGCAATATCGCCAGAATAAGTCGGAAAGCTTCTATGACGGAAGGGAAGCCGAAAGGGTTTTGGGTCGTTTTGACGGGGAAGACCGGGAAAAGGTAAAGGAAATCCTCCATATGGCTAATGGAAATATAGGCGAGATTGTCCGTTTTCTGGAATGGGATGCGGACTGGCTCCAGCCTTCCGGCGCTTCCCGGGAAGGCTGGAAGCTGAAAGTATTGCAGTCTCTGCGGGAGAAGGATTACTGGGATATTAAGGCGGAAGTCCTGACTGACTGCTGTATCAATGCTTTTTCCTATATGGAAACTGTGCCGGAGGATGTATTTTACAAATATCTGCTCTGTCCCAGGGTGTTTTTGGAGCTGTTGCGGCCCTGTAGGATGGCTTTGAAGAAATATTGGGAAGAATATTCGGATGACCATATAAAGGAGACATTGCTCCGAGATCCCGGATGCCTTCCGGAGATAGCGGGCAGATGGATTACTTCTATGCCGGAACAGGAATATGAGAGTCTGATTACCTCATCCCTGGGCTGTCTGCGCGGCGGTATCGGCAGCAAACTTTCCATAGAGGTGTTCTGTGTGAACCTGTACCGTGCCTTGGGCATTCCCGCACGGCTGAACTATCTAAACGGAAGGGTGGAATATTACCGGGGCGGAAAGGATGGCGGCGCAGGGTTCGTTCCATGCGGGGCTTGCCCGGAGGAACAAACAGGGGCAAACTGCCGGCTGATTTTACGGGAGGACGGTTTCCTGAAGCTCACCGACTGGGAACATTACTCTCTGGAGCACTTTGATGGGAACGGATTCCGGCGTCTGGGCTTATGGGGAGAGATGTCTAATTTGAAGGACGGAAGACTGGAACTCCAGGTAAGACCCGGGATCTACCGTGCCGTGACTACAAACCGTAAAAAAGACGGCGACCAATTGGCAAGGATGATGGTATTTGAATTACAGGACGAAGAGAGCCGTGAGCTGATCCTGTCCATGCGGGAGACTCCTCTGGCGGATATGCTGACTAATATGAAGGTGGAAGACTTTTCCGTTAAAACCATGGAAGGGGATGCCTGTACACTGTCCGCTCTGACAGGGGAGGAGAAGGCGCTGTTCCTCTGGCTTGGCGTGACCAAAGAACCCACAGAGCACATACTCAACGAGCTGTATGACAGGCAGCAGATATTTAAGTCTCTGAAGACGCCGGTGTATGCGATTCTGAGATCGGCGCAAGATCTGGAGAATAAAACCTTGAGCCGGACTTTGGAGGCGCTGCCTATGATTCATACTCTTCTGGACGATTTCGGAGAAAATTACCGCCGCCTGGCTGAAAAAGTCGGGCAGGAACCCGGAAAACTTCCCCTGGCCGTAGTCTTAAACGGGCAGCAGGAATGCATTTACAGTGATTCCGGATATAATGTAGGACTTGCGGATATGCTGTATAAGATTCTGGTTTCGTAAGATTATAATACAGGACAGGGAAACTTTCTTGATTTGAAAGATACCCTGTCCTGTATTTATTAATATCAAAGATTACTGGTATATAGCCCGTTGAGGTACTTTACAGCGGAAATGCTGAAGTCTTTCCGTCGGAAAAAACAGCCAGAAAATGATTCCCGTCAGCCGAAGGGCAGGTAATCTCAAAACCATGAGATGTGGTATCCAGCCGGTACTCCAGATCCTGTACTGTCCGGTTCTCCTCACAGGGGCTGATTCTTGCCAGGATTTCCTTCAGTTCATCAAGACTGTCCGTATAATGCCCGTTTTCGTCCAGGCAGGCCTGCTGGGCATAATAGAGCTTGCGCAGCTCCCATTTGCGATATTCGTCTTCCGGTATGGAGAATGGCTTTTCATCTTCTCCCTCACCGGCGAAAAATACAAAAGCCCATAATTCCGGATAATGGATATTGATAACGCCGGTGGGGGCCCATACCCAGTTATCTTCCGGAAGAGGACGGCCTGTTTCTTCTGACAAGAGCTTCCGGAAGGCACCTTCTTTTACGTCCACTTTCCACTGTACCCTGGAAAAGTTGATACGATAATACTCCCCGGAAACGGGAGGCCGGTTTTCAGCGGCACACTCCTGCAGAGCGGCAAAGGGCATGACCACTTCCACGGACCAGGAACGGCTGTGGGCTTCGGGATTGTTCAGTTCTCCGTCAATATGAACGGCTGTACGCATGCCGCGAATCTCCAGACCGTTCACAGGCTTGCCGTTATCTCTGTAAGCCTTGGTCAACAGCAGATCCCAGGTGGTATTGAGAGCGTTCATCTCAAATTCGAAGTAAGCCTGCGTATCGGAATCCGGGTCAATGAAAATCTCAAAATCATTGTCATGGAAGATGACACAGTCATGTTCCGTCAGATTGGCCCAGATCTCGTCTCCCTCCAGAACGGCGCCTATATAGAGATTTTCCCGATCCCATGCCAGCTTGGCCCGGGTACGGAATCTGGGAATCGGGCGGATATCGCCTTCAATATCAGGAAAATCTTCCGTGAAGGGAATGTCCTTCCAGAAATCCTTCTCCAGGTTTCCGTCGAGATGAAAGGGCTTGTCATTGTAGCGGCAGGTATAAACGGGCGGCCGGAATCCCAGAACCGGTATCGGTATGCGGTAATTAACACTCATGCTTTGAACCTCGCTTTAAATTTTTTATGTATTTTAAGATGTTTAACATTATAGCATGTAGCTGCAAGGAAGTAAATAGAGTAGAAAAGGGTAAATTAACAAAAGATAAAATTTTGCTTGGGTATAATTAACAAAAAGTGAAGCAAATATTAAAAAATTAGTTGACAAATTGTTCAGTAGAATATAGAATTATAAATAATCTTAATAAATACTATTAAGAGAGCTGTATAAACTAACAAAATCAATAAAAGGAGGATTATTGATGAGAAAGAAATTAGCAATGAAAATCTGCGCCATTGCAATGACAGCGGCAATGGTAGGCACGATGGCCGGCTGCGGAAACGACAGCGGCAGTTCATCCAGTGCAGGAGACGGAAGCTCTGCTGAATCACCTGCCGAGTCCGGTTCTGAGGAGCAAGGGGGGGCAGATGAAAGCTCCGAAGAGACTCCGGCAGAAAGCGGAGAAGCAGAAGGTGAAGGAGAAGCCGCAGGCGGCGAGACCTATGACTTCGGCGGCGCTGTTGTAAAAGTAAACGGCGGACCATGGGGAATTTTGAATCCTGAGAATGAAGGGACCAATCCTGACTATGAACTGAAATGGGACAATGCGCATCAGGTTGAGCAGAAGTACAACATCAAGTTCGAGTATGTGAAGCTGGAAGGTGACGACGGCTACAATACCCAGGAATTGATCCTGAGTTCTTTCACATCAGGCGAGGCTTTTGCAGATATTATGGCAGTCGGCGACAATATCATCCTCGGCCTGAAGGATTACATGGCTGATATTACGGATACGGTTGATCAGCTTGAGATCGGCAATATTTATGTAGAGCCCGGCAGATGGAACGGTCATGTATATGGCTGGACTTTCGACAATATGGGAAGCGTATACGTAATGGCATACAGCCGTGATTATCTGAAATCCATCGGTATGGATGTAACTCCTACCCAGAAGTTCCTGGCAGGCGAGTGGAGCTATGACGAGTGCAAGGCTTATCTGACCGAGCTGAAGGCAAAGCTTCCGGAAGGCACCTATCCTATGGGCGTACATACCAATCACTGGGCAAGTATGGCTCCTGCAGCCAACGGAGCGGTTTCCGTTGATTCCAACGGCGGTATTCATCTGACGGATGACAACTATATTGAGTCTCTTGAGTTCTACAGAGAGCTCATTGACTTGGGTCTGGCAGCTCCCATCACGGATGTAACCATCGATGAGGAGAGCGGCGGAATCAGTTCTACGCAGCTTTACGGCAACGGAGATATGTGCGGACATACCGAGGCGAAGAGCTTTGTTATCACCATGGTTGAGGCATGGCAGATGGAAGGTCTGCTGGACGGCGTCGGCGAGTGGGGCATCGTTCCCTGGCCTTGGGGTTCTGCTGTAACCTGTGAAGGCGACTATACTACTCTGAGCGACAATTACTATGTTGCACAGTCTATCTGGACAGACATGACTGTTGCAAAGCAGGAGTACAGAAGCGAAGGCGCTAAGGAGATTCCTGACATCGTACTGCATATGATCGCCCGCGATTATATGGATCTGGACAATCCCGCAGGCGCTGCTGTAAGACATGCCGCATGGGAAGCTGAGAAGGCAGGACAGACCTATGAGAATCTTGGCTATTCACCCGGAACTATTGGTTCGTTCAGCACAGAGGAAGACGCTGCGCTGTATGACTGGCTGCACACAAGAGTTGTAGTTGACTGGGGTCACTGCATGAATGAAAACTCTCTGGTTCGTGTGAACAGGAATGCTGCTTATGTAATTGCAGCAGGCCGTGACGCAAGATCTTCAGGCGAGAGCTTCAAGAACGAAGGCGATCAGAATCTGGCTGATCTGATTAAATAAGCCTTTATTGATACAAGTAAAGTAGATTGATTGCACTGTGTGGCTGTGGATTCTATGAAAATAGGCCGCAGCCACATATATTATTAGAAACGAAAGGGCTGATGGGGTGAAAAAGAAGAAGAATAAAACCCGCATTCGCAATATATGCATTCTGGTGGTATTGGTTATCGTAGTAGCGGTTGCATATAATTTGGCCTCCAGCGATGAATATGCAGATACCCGCGATGCAGTTCTGGCAAAATATCTCAGCTATGAAGATGCCTCTGCAGTAACCTATGACGCTTATCTGGCACAGCATTCCAAGGAATATGTGAACGATAGAGCAGATAAGATCGCGCTGAAGGCTTCGGAATATTCCGAGACGGATATGAGTGGTCTTCAGGAAGCGGACGGTATTGTGTGGACACAGGACAGCGGCTCTATTACTTATGACTTCGATGTAGCGGAAGCCGGCCTGTACAATATCCAGCTAACATATTATCCGGATACCACCGGCACACAGACTATATTGCGCAATGTGTATGTGAATGGGGAATTACCTTTTGATGATTGCGAGGATATAACAATCAATCGTCTCTGGACGGATGACAACAAGGATTGGCTTATGAATACCAGCGGCAATCAGGCTGCACCTACACAGGTACAGATGGAGGGGCCTGCGGTTACATATGTGAATTCTTCCGAATGTGATATCTTGGGGAACTACATGTTCTATTTCAAAAAAGGCAGCAATACGGTGACATTGGAATCCACACAGGCAAAGCTGGGAATCAGTGAGATCGCTTTGGTGCCTGCATCAGAAGTTCTGAGTTATGATAAATATATCGAGGCATGCCAGGAGAACCTGGATGCGGAGAAGATCAGCGCAAATAATATTAAGGATGGAGCCGTAATTATTCAGGCAGAGGATGCAGCCGTGAAGTCCAGTTCATCCATATCTCCGAATAATGACCGTACATCCGTGGCAACACAGCCTTATCATTCCACATATATCGTATACAATACGATTGGAGGGGAGAACTGGGCAACTGCAGGACAGAACATTACCTGGAATGTGAAAGTGGATCAGGCAGGTCTCTACAAGATCGGTGTCAGATTCAAACAGTATCTGAACAGAGGATTCTATTCTGCACGTTATCTGACTGTCAACGGCGAGCTTCCTTTTATAGAGGCGGGACAGGTTGAATTTTATTACGGGCCGGACTGGCAGACAGCTTATGTAGGAGGAGAGGACGGGGATTACTACTTCTATCTCAATGAGGGAGAGAATACCATATCCATGAATGCCACATTGGGAGATCTGGCCAATGCAGTGGATTTGGTGAATACAAGTGTTGATAATCTGAATAATCTGTACCGTGAGCTTACGGCGGTAACCGGCGCGGATCCGGACGAATACCGTGATTACCAGATTACCAGCTATGTACCAGATATGGTGAGTACTTTGGAAGTAGAGTATACGAGACTGAATGCGGTGGTGGAGATGTTCGGAGAGAGCATGGAGTCCGCTAACAAGACATCCAGTATCGTGGATATGATGAATACCATGGTCAAGCTGATCAAGAAAGCTGACGATGTGGCGAAGCATCTGGAGGATTTCAATTCCAAGCTTTCCGCTCTGGGAGAGTGGGTGAACGGTATCAATAACCTGCCTCTGGAACTGGATTATCTCATGGTGACGGGAGACGGCTACAGCCTTCCGAAGGCAGAAGGCGGTTTCTTTGCAAATATCGCACACACATGGAACGCATTTATCGGATCTTTTACCAACGACTTCAAGGTGCATGCACAAGGCTCCGATACGAAAAATATGAAGCAGCTTGATGTGTGGGTGGCAGTGGATGCCAGAGCGCAGTATGAGATTATTCAGAAAATGATCAATGCTCATTTTAAGGGTTCGGGCTATGAGGTGAACTTAAGTATGGTCAGCGGCGATACGGTATTGCCTGCTACAGTGGCCGGGGAAGGTCCGGATGTGGTACTGCAGTCAAGCTACAGCCAGCCTACCAACTTTGCATACCGTTCTGCTGCTTATGATTTGACACAGTTTAGCGATTTTGAGGAAGTGTTTAAACGTTTTCCTGCAGACACAAGGGCCTTTCTTGAGTATGAAGGCGGCGTATACGGACTGCCGGATCAGTTGTCTTTCCCTGTGATCATTTACCGGAAAGACATTCTGGAGGCCAAGGGTCTGGAAATTCCGGAGACCTGGGATGATTTACTTGGAATTATTCCTTATCTGGAAGCAGACAATATGAGCGTTTATCTGGCAAGTAATGAATACCTTACTTTGGGCGGCGGCACAAGCTCTACCACGGTGCCAGTGAACAGCATTTTCCTGTCCATGTTATATCAGCAGGGTTACGAGCTGTATGACGAGAGCCATACCTACTCTCTAATGGATCGGGTAGATCATATGGAAGTGTTTAAAGGTTGGACGGAGTACTATACCAATCAGGGCTTGAAATATTCCATTAACCTGTCAACCAGATTCCGTACCGGTGAGATTCCTCTGGCAGTAGTGGATTATACTTATGTAAATACCCTGAATGTATCTGCACCTGAAATTTCCGGAAAATGGTCCATTGCAAAGATTCCGGGAACGGTTCAGGCAGACGGCAGCGTAGATCATTCCGCAGCCTGCATGATCGGTACCTGTTTCATCGTTTCCTCCACTGTGGCAAAGGACGGCATGGCCAATGAGGCATGGGAATTCCTGAAATGGTGGACCAGCGAGGAGACACAGACAAATTACTCTACCGAGCTGAAGGCAGAGAACGGCGAAGCGTCCGAATTCCCTGTTTCCAATGTAAATGCGATTGCAAACGGCGGTTTGAACGAAGAATTCAAGCAGGTGGTATTGTCTCTGCTGGATGATCTCAGAGCGGAGCCCCAGATTCCCGGAGGATATATTACGGGACGTGTCATCAGAAATGCATTTACTTCGGTTGTAACTGAAAATACGGATCCGGTGGATACTTTGTATATTCTGTTGGATGATATCAATGACGAAATTACGAGTAAGCGCACCGAATTTGGCTTAAACACGGCAGAATAGGAGGGGAGAGATGGCTGCAAATAAGATTTCTTTTAAAAGAAGGGCCCAACTGACCCTTAGGGACATGAAGCGAAGCATCCCTTTGTATGCAATGATTGCCCCTTTTATGTTGCTGTTTTTCGTATTCGTTGTATATCCGGTTTTGAAGGCAATCTGGTTTAGCTTTACAGACTATAATGTTTTGGAGAAAGCGAACTTCGTAGGATTGCGCAATTATAAAAAGCTGTTTTTGGACGACAGTACATTTATCACTGCGATTAAAAATACCTTTATCATCGCCGTGATCGTAGGACCGGGCGGCTATATTATGTCCTTCCTGCTGGCGTGGATGATCAATGAGCTGCCTCATAAGATCGGTACTGTTCTGACGGTGATCTTCTATGCGCCCAGTATGGCCGGTACCGCTGTTATTACCGTATTCGCACAGATTTTCTCCAACGACAGCAACGGTTACCTGAATGCCATCCTGCGCAACCTGGGAATCACCAATGAAGCGATTTTGTGGCTGTCCGATGCCGATGTGATTATTGTGGTGGTTATCCTGGCATCATTGTGGATGAGTATGGGCGTAGGTTTCCTCTCCTTCGTAGCCGGTATCAAGGGTGTGGATGAGGCACAGTATGAGGCCGGCGCCATCGACGGCATCAGGAACCGCTGGCAGGAGTTGTGGTATGTCACGCTTCCCAACATGAAACCTCAGCTGCTTTTCGGCGCCGTTATGACGATTACCAGCTCTCTGTCCGTAGGCAGTATCGGTGACAGTCTGGTAGGCTTCCCCAGTCCCAATTACGCGACGCATACCATTGTCAATCATCTGAATGACTATGGTTCCATCCGTATGGAGATGGGTTACGCATCAGCAATTGCCGTTATCCTGTTCCTGATTATGATTTTGTGCAACATGCTGATCCAGAGGCTGCTGCGCAAGGTCGGAACCTGATCGGAGAGAGGAAGGGTGAATATGGAGACATTAAAAAGAGTTTATCAAAACTATTTGACAAAGAAGAGATCCAAGAATTTTACACCCCATGTGAAAAAATCCAAGAGAAGTTTCTGGGGAAACGTGATTCTGGGATTGTTCCTTCTGCTGATGGGATTCGCATTTTTCTTCCCGGTGGTATACATGGTGAGTCAGTCTCTGAAACCGATGAATGAGATGTTCCTGTTCCCGCCGAAGATACTGGTATCGGATCCTACCACGGATAATTATCGTGATTTCGTCAACGTTCTTGCAAATACGGTAGTGCCGGTGACCAGATCCCTGTTCAACTCTCTGTTTGTGGTTGTGATCGGATCTGTGGGACATATTGTTCTGGCTTCCCTGTGCGCATATCCTTTGGCGAAGTACAAATTTCCCGGCTGCGGATTTTTTAACCAGCTGATCGTGTATTCCCTGATGTTTAATGCATCGGTTACCATGATTCCCAACTTCCTGACGATTGCCAGTCTGGGAATGCTGGATACGCAGTGGGCTATCATTATTCCCGGTTTTGCTTCCACTTTGGGATTATACCTGATGAAGAACTTCATGGAACAGATTCCGGACAGCTTGATGGAGGCGGCACAGATCGATGGTGCAGGTTATGTCCGTATTCATTTTACCATCGTAATGCCGGTGGTAAAGCCTGCGCTGGTAACGGCGTTTATCATGGTATTCCAGGCTTTCTGGACCAATACGGGCGATAAGTTTATTTACACAGAGGCACAGAAAGGTTTTGCCTATGTGGTAGGCCAGCTGGCAAGCGGTAAGATTACCGGTGTGGGAAGCTCCTTTGCGGGTATTTCTTCTGCGTCAGCCGTTGTCATGTTTGCCGTACCGCTGGTTGTGTTCCTGATCATGCAGAACAACGTGGTATCTACGATGGCAACATCCGGTATGAAAGAATAAGAGGTGGCGTATGCAAAAATCAAAAAAGATTTGGAGTAGGTGCCTGAACGGGCTTGCTCTTGTATTATGTGCCATCCTTGGATTTGGCACGGTGTCCTATGCGGCGGAATCTTATTCCTATGACATCTGGGGTAATGTAGTGGCTGCACCGGCTGCATATGAATTAGAGCGGACGATATACGGCTCGGATCTGGGGCTTGACAATATGGCTACAGCTTCCGGCGTATTCTATCGGGATGAGAAAGTATATCTCATTATGAATGGTATGATCGTCATTGCCGACAAGGAATTTGAGAATGTAAGTTATATTAAGGAATATGTGAGAGAAGACGGCACAAAGAGTACCGTCAATGCCCCTTCCGGAATATATGTCACAGAGGAAGGTCATATCTATATCTGTGAACCAAACGATGGGGAGATTATCGAGTTTGACGAGAACGGTGCTTATGTGAGAGCCATCGGTGATCCCAACTGTATCGGTTTGACTACTGCCTACAGACCCAGAAAACTGGTGGTAGACAGTGTGGGACGTATCTATGTGTTGGTGCAGAACTGCTATGAAGGATTTGCGGAGCTGAATCCTGAGGGAGAGTTTAACCGCTATGTAGGTGCTACGGAAGTGACCTATTCCATGCTGGATTTGTTTTGGAGAAAACTTTCCACAGAAGAACAGCTTTCCAGGGGCGAGTTGTGGCTGCCCACTTCTTACAGTGACTTGGCCATTGATGAGGACGGTTTTATTTTCGCCAGTGTAGCGGATTCCACGGTGGAACAGCCTGTGAAGAAGCTGAATTCTTCCGGTAAGGATGTTATGACCAAGAGTGAATTCGGCGTGTATCCCATGGGCGATTACAAGGACGGAAAATCCATGTCCAACTTGAGCAGCGTAGCGGTAGCGGATGACGGCAGATTTGCAGTGTTGGATACAAATTATTCCAGACTTTTCGTCTACAGCCCGGACGGCTATCTGATGTATGAACTGGCAGGTTCCGGAAATGCCGAAGGATTGCTGAACTCTCCTTCCGCATTCTGCTTTATGGATGACAAGATTATTGTAACCGATATTGTATACCAGTCCATCGAAATCTTTGCGCCCACTACCTATGGCGCGTTGATTAATTCCGGTCTGGAAGCGCAGTCCAGGTATGATTATGAGACGGCGGCAGGATACTGGCAGCAGGTGTTGGATATCAACAGCAATTTCTACTATGCGAACCTGGGTCTTGGAAAGCATCAGATGCGTATCGGAGAATACGAGGCGGCTAAGGACAATTTCTATATCGGCGGCGACAGGTCCTATTATTCCAATGCTTATAAGCAGGTTTCCAGCGCATGGATGGACCGCAATTTCGGTATTATTCTGGGAATATTGATCGCAGTGATCGTTCTGATCGTCGGATGGAAGATTTACAGGAAATTCCGTCCCGCACAGCCCAAGGATACGAAACTTGCCAGATTCTGGAAGAAGACGAAATTTACTTTGTTCAAATGGCCCGGCTATGTATTATCCAGTCCTTTCAAGGCCTTTGATGATGTAAAGTATTATGATGATGGATCTCTTGTCTTTAGTGTGGTGGTGATTCTGTTGTTCGGCTGGATCAGCCTGATAAAATACAGATACACCGGTTTCCTGGTAAATTTTGTGGATATAGACAATGTGAATGTACCGTTGATTGTGGGAAGTACGATTCTGCCTTATGTGGCTTTTATTGTAGGCAACTGGGCGGTAGGTGTTCTCCTTTCCGGTAAAGGTAAGATGGTACATATTACCAAGGTAGTGGGATATTCCCTGTATCCGGCCTGCTGGTTGAATCTGGTGGGAACCATTCTTTCCAATTTTGTATCAGAGGATGAAGCCGCATTGGTGAGTGCGTTGTTTGTATTTGGGACCGTGTTGTTCTTCTTCTATATGTTTATTGGAACAATTATGGTAAATCAGTATACCTTTACCAAGAATGTGGCTACATTGATTTTGTCGGTGGTGGCTATGTTGATTATCTGTTTTGTGGCTATGTTGTTTGCAACTCTTCTGGCACAATTTGTCAATGACTGGGTACAGATTGTCAGAGAGATATTCATGGTACTCTAGGAAGGAGGCGGAGAGAATGAAAAAGCGTACAATTTTTACATATGCCTTGTCGGCTGTCCTTTGCCTTTCCTTTCTGGGAGGCTGCGCTTCTTCCGAAGAATCTGATGGAAATACAGAGGAGAGCAGTTATTGGGAGACGCAGACATTTGATTCGTTCAGCGGTACCGATTTTGTAAAAGTCGCGGAAAGCGGGCAGATGCAGCTGCTGCTGAATCCCGCCACAGGTACAATCCGCTGGATGGACAGTGCGACAGGTGTCTATCAGGACACCAATATGAGTCATGATGAGAATATAGAGAGTCTGACGGCTGTGGAGCAGGCTGATTTGATCGTAAGATACTTCTCAGGCAGTGCTACGGCAAATAAGCTCTACTATACGGTCAGCACCATTGATTCCTATACCATGTGTTCCAGCAGAGAGCAGTTGTCCTATCAGAAGCTGGACAATGGTGTTCGTGTACTCTATACCTTGGGAAATGACGATATTACTTATAAGAATTTCCCCCAAAAAATATCTGGTGAGCGTATGCAGGAATTGGTTCTTCAGCATTTGGATGATGTGCAGAGGACAGTCTTGGAAACTCGTTACAGCCAGCTGTCTTCCGGTGAATGGATGCGGCGTTTCGGCGGCGGTGAGGGCGGAGCCCAGAACCGACTGGGTAACCTGGCTCTGGCGGAGATCTACAATATCTTTTATGAAGTAGGAAGTTACACAGAGGAAGATCTCTATGCGGATCTGGAGGAATTTGGGGCGGAACCGGATGATTATCCCAGCAACATGGTAATCCGGATTCCTGTGGAGTATACTCTGGACGACGGAGAACTGGTAGTAAAGTTGGATGTAACGCAGATCGAGGCAGACGCAGAAAATCCCATTAACCAGTTGGAAATCCTTCCTTATTTCCTGACCTCCAATCCGGCTAATCATCAGGAAGCGGGATACATGTTTGTACCTGATGGAAGCGGCGCTCTGATTTATCTGGACAGCACCAAGACGAAAGAATATCACTATGCTGCTTCTTATTACGGCGGAGATAAACTGGTAGGTGCTACCAACTACAATAGTGTGGACAACAGGATGATGCTGCCGGTATTGGGCATGAAGAATGAGGACAGTACTATTTTCGGAGTAATAGAAGAAGGTGCAGAAGTTTCTAAACTGGACGCTTATGTCAGCGGAACAGACAACTCGGAGCCTTTCTCCAAAATGAAGCTGACTTTTGATATCCAGGCTCAGCAGTCGATTTCCTCAGGCGCGAAGAATGCCAACGGAGAATTCGTTATGTACAAGGCTTCCGACGATGTCTATGACGAGAACATTACGATTCGTTATTTCTGGTTGGGAGCGGATGCAGACTATGTAGATATGGCGAACTGTTATGCACAGTATCTGACGGAAAAGGGAATGCTGACCGCAGAGACAGCGGAAGACAATGCGCCTTTCTATGTGGAAGTAATGGGCAGTACGGACAAGACCAAATATGCGCTTGGTATTCCTTATGAAGGAACACAAGTGCTGACGACTTTCAAGCAGGCGCAGTCGATTCTGGAGGATCTGACAAATGACGGTGTGGGCAATGTAAAAATGATCTACAGCGGCATGGTAAACGGCGGTATGAACCAGCGGTCACTGGCATCGGGTGTAAAGATTGTATCGGGATTGGGCGGAAAGTCCGGCCTGAAGAATCTGAAGTCCTATGCAGATTCCGTGGGAGCACAGGTTTTCCCCAACTTACAGCTGCAAACGGTATATACCAAGACAAATGTTAAAAATGAAATGGCGGCATGGAATATCATTAATGAGAGGGCGCAGATTTATTCCTTTGATTCCATTGACAATTCGGTGGACACAGAGGCAGATTATCCCTTATATGTGGTTAACCCCAATTACATGAGTAAGTATTTGACCAAGGTGAAAAAGTCCTATTCCAGCAAGATTGGACTGGATACGATGGCCAGCAGCGATTTGTTTACCTTTATCGGAACCAATTACAGGGATACACATGCAACGCCTTCCACTGGAGAAGCATTGATGAAGGAAGCGGCGGCAAACTTTACGGAGGGCGTAACTCTGATGCTGTCGAACCCGATCAGTGATGCGTATGCCTACAGTACCTACCTGACAGATATTCCCATGACGGACAGCGGGATGAGAGTGTTGGATGCATCTATACCGTTTACCGGAATGGTTCTGGATGGTTATAAGGTATACTCTTCCGAATCTCTGAATCAGGAGAGTACAGATGTGTATGTGAATTTTATGCATGTTCTGGAGAGTAACGGTGCGCCGAAGTTCACTTTTATCTACGAGAACAGCTCTATTCTGTCCGGTACGGAGCAGGAGAACTATTTCGCGGTGGATTATAGTTACTGGAAGGATAAGATTGGCGCATACTACGAAGAATACAGTAATTTCTACAATCGTGTAAAAGGCGCTACCATCACGGAGCACGAGCTGTATGAGCGCAATGACAAACTGCGTGTGGTGACTTACTCCAACGGAGCAAAAGTTTACTTTAACTACAGCGATCTTGAAGAACAGATCGACGGAGTAAAAGTGCCGGCTTTCAGCTATGTGATTCAGTAAAGGAGGAGCTAAGATGAAGAAAGAAACAAAAACAGAAACAAAAAAGTCGGCTCTTTCATGGTATAAGAGAATGGACTTCTCTAAAAAGACAGCGCTTTGGGGCATCATTTTCCTGCTTCCCTGGCTCACCGGTCTTATCTTCTTCTTTATCAGGCCGTTGATTAATACACTGTGGTTCTCACTGTGCAGCATGGAGATGGTGAACGGTAAATTTACAGGTACCTTTATCGGGCTTGAGAATTTCAAATGGGTTACCGGTGTGAATCCCGATTATAACCGTTATCTGGCTCAGGCATTTACAAATATGATAAAAGAGGTGCCTTTCCAGATATTCCTGGCTCTGTTCATTGCTATGTTGCTGAACGGTGAATACAAGGGAAGAGGATTTTTCAGGGCGATTTTCGTTATACCGATTATTCTGGCAACAGGCGTGGCTACTTTTAAACTGAGAGAGTCTTCTCTGGCAACCGTGGCGGCGGAATCTGTCATGGATATGAAATGGCTGGAGAATCTGGTTACCAATTCCGGTATTCCGGAGGAACTGACGAGTTTGCTGGTCACTTATGTGGAAAATATTTTCCAGGTAGTAACTACCTGCGGTGTACAGGTGCTTTTGTTCCTGTCCGGTCTGCAGGCGATCTCACCCACTCTGTATGAGGTGGCGAAGATGGAGGGATGTACCCAGTTTGAGACTTTCTGTAAGATTACGCTGCCGATGGTCTCCCCTACAATCCTGGTATGCTTGGTGTACAGTATTTCCGAATCATTTGCCAGTGCACAGATTAAGGTCAGTGAGACGGTGACCCAGTCATTCTCCAGTTATATTCAAAGTATTACCTTCAACGGGCAGGCCCAGTACTATGGCTATGGCGCGGCGATGAGCTTTATCTACTTTGCGGCAACGCTGGTTACCATCGGAGTGGTTTGCGGCATCGTGTCTAAGGGGGTGTTCTACTATGACTAAATTGAAAAGAAAAGAGAGAATGCAGAAAGCCGAAGAAATGGCGGGTATCAGCTTTTGGGTGGACTTAAAGAAAGGCCGTCTGACCAAATATGCTATTCAAAAGAAGGTAAAGAACATTATAGCTTCGGCATTCCGCTACATAATACTGATTTGTCTGGGTTTTGTAGTCATCACACCTATCTGGAATCTGGTGAAGGATGCGTTTACAAGCCCGGCTATGCTGGGGGATAAATCCAGTTCCTGGATACCCCAGCAGGTTTCCACGATTTTCATGGAGATGGCTCTGTCTGAGAAGATCATGGATTATCTGCCCAGTTTGGGATATACATTGCTGACGACGGCAGTATTGACCTTCCTGCAGGTGCTTTCTACCGGTTTGGCGGCGTATTCCTTCGCCAGACTGAAATTTAAGGGGAGCAATATCCTGTTCTTCTTCGTGGTCTTGACCATCGTGGTGCCCAGCGACGCATTAATGCTGGCCCAGTACGCTGCATTCCGTAACTTTGATATCTTTGGCCTGATAGGGTTGATCAAAGGGAACGGCGTCGGAATCAACATGATCAACAAGCCCATATCCCAGTTTATTCTGGCCGGTACGGGCATGGGTGTGAAGAGCGGTCTGTATATTTACTTTATGCGTCAGGGCGTGAGAGGTCTGCCGATTTCCGTGGAAGAAGCGGCCCATGTGGACGGCGCCGGTTTCCTGAGAACCTTCTTCAGCATTGTGGTTCCCAGTATGTCAGGTTCTATCTTGACAGTATCGGTGTTGAGCTTCCTGTGGAACTATACTGATGTTTATTACACCAGCCTGCTCAATCCCAACATACATCATCTGGCGTATCAGTATACCACATTGCAGGGAAATATGCGTCCCGGTATTACAAGTGCAGCACAGACAAATGATGTGTGGCTGAAGACCATAGATGCCACCAATCCTTTTGTTCAGACGGCTACCATATCGGCATGTGCATTGCTGGTAGTGGTTCCTCTGTTAATTATGTATTGCTTTGTGCAGAAGCGTTTCGTACAGGGCGCCGCACGAAGCGGACTTGGCGGAGATTGATTCCAGATCATGGCTTTATACAAAAACAGTCAGTATGTTGGGAACTGCTGATAAGGAAACAAACAAAATACAAAAGAGAAGGAGCGGTGTCGGCACCCCGGCGCCGCTTTTTTCCAACCGGAAAAGGAATTTTAACAGGAGGTTTATAGTATGAGTAAGATAATCGGAAATGCATTGCCCGGGATTCCCTGGCAGGAGAGACCGGAGGGTTGTGACAAACCGGTGTGGCGTTATTCCAATAACCCGGTGATCGGACGTCATGATATCCCCATTGCAAACAGTATCTTCAACAGTGCGGTAGTGCCTTTTGAGGACGGGTATGCAGGGGTATTCAGATGTGACAGTCTGTCGGTGAGTATGGATATTTTCGCGGGTTTCAGCAAGGATGCCATCCATTGGGAGATTAATCATGAGCCTGTTACTTTTGAGGGAGAGGATCCGGAGGTGACAAAGAGGGAGTATCGTTACGATCCCCGAGTGGTCAAGATTGAGGACAAGTATTTTGTCACCTGGTGCAACGGATATCATGGGCCTACCATCGGTGTGGCTTACACTTATGATTTCAAAACCTTCCATCAGATGGAGAATGCTTTCCTTCCTTATAATAGGAACGGTGTGCTGTTTCCCAGGAAGATCAACGGGCGCTATATGATGCTGTCCAGACCCAGCGATACGGGACATACGCCTTTCGGAGATATTTTCTTAAGCCAGAGTCCGGATATGGAGTTCTGGGGACACCACAGATTTGTCATGGGTACTGTTCCCGGAGATTTGTCTGCATGGCAGTCTATGAAGATCGGCCCCGGGCCTTGTCCGATTGAGACAGACGAGGGATGGCTTTTGATTTATCATGGCGTATTGCGGACCTGCAGCGGCTATGTGTATCGCATGGGATGTGCGCTGCTTGATCTGGAAGAACCCTGGAAGGTAAAGATGAGATCCAGATATTATCTCCTGGCTCCCGAAGAGCTCTATGAGCAGAACGGAGATGTACCTAATGTAGTATTTCCCTGCGCCGCTTTGACAGATGCGGACACAGGCAGGATCGCCGTATATTATGGATGCGCGGATACCGTAACAGGACTTGCTTTCACCACTGTCGATAATCTGATGGATTGGATGAAGAAGTATCCCATGCCTATTCGCTGATTGGATATATAGTATATAGGATTACGTAAAAGATAGGAAGAGTAAGGGGCTGTCACAGGAGGCATTTAAGATTATTTTGTTTCATGGGGCAGCCCCGAACTTTGTTTTTTATATACCCGGGTGTGGAACTGGAAAAAACAGGAGGTTACTATGTTGGAGGTCAGACTGGTCAGTTCATTGGAAAAGGTAGGATTGGGGAAAGACCCCTCATCTTTCAAAGAAGAAATGCTTTTGAGCGCGTTTCGGGGGGAAAACATATCATTTCAGATCGCATTTCGGAATGAGAGCGCCGGGAAAGAGGCGCAGGTAAGAATCAGTGAAATAACAGAGACTGTGATAGAACGGGAGGAAGATAAAAAGGGAGCGGAATATGTTCCGGAGGTCCGTATCCGTCAAGTATTGCCCGTTATGTGCCGCTGCAGCTGTAATCCGGAGGCTGTAGACGAAGATTATCTCTTCACTGACGCCAGAATGGCTCCGGATCTGCTGCGGGATTTAAAGGGAGAGAAGGTTCCTCTGACAGATCAGTGGCAAAGTCTTTGGGTGGATATTTGCCCGGGAAAACAGGAGAGAGCAGGATTATATAGAATAACATTTCAATTTCGGGAAGAAGATGGCACACAGGTCGAGTGTACGGCAAAGATTAAAGTGATTGATCGGGAGCTTCCCCCTTTGCCGATTCTTCATACAGAATGGTTTCATTGTGACGGGATTGTGGATTATTATGGCGTAAAGGCGTTTTCGGAAGAATTTTGGAGAATATTCCGTAATTTTATTTCTGTTTATGTAAAAAGAGGAGGGAATATGATCTATGTCCCCGTTTTGACCCCGCCTCTGGATACGGAGGCAGGACGGGAAAGGACTACGATTCAGCTGGTACGGATAGAACGAAGGGAAGGAGACTACCAATTTGATTTTGCGAATCTGGAACGGTTTCTGGAAATCTGTCAGTCGGAGGGAATCCGGCAGTTTGAGATCTGTCATCTGTTTACACAATGGGGCGCCACGGCGGCTCCCAAGGTGGTGACATGGGAAAACGGGGTGTGCAGGAAGATTTTTGGATGGGAGACATCATCGGATGATCCGGAATACCTTAGATTTCTTGGGGAACTGATTCCTGCTCTCAAGGGTTTCCTGGATGAGAGAGGGCTGTTGAAGCGTACGTATTTCCATATTTCGGACGAACCCAATCTGACCTCATCGCAGTACAGGACAGCGCAGGGAGCGGTGCGGAGCCTTCTGGAAGGCTGCACTATCATCGAGGCGGTGAGCGAGTATGAGTATTATGAAAAGGGGTTGGTGGATATTCCGGTGTGTGCAACGAATTACATAGAACCTTTTCTGGAGAAGCGCCCTCCTGTTTTGTGGAGCTACTATTGCTGCGGCCAGACCATGGAAGTGCCCAACCGGTTTATCAGTATGCCTTCCTGGCGTAACAGAATATACGGTGTATTGTTATATTGGCTCAAAATAGACGGTTTCCTGCACTGGGGATTTAATTTTTACAACAGCATCCTGTCACGGAAAAAGATTGATCCGTATGAGTCCGTGGATGCTGACGGCGGGTTTCCGGCGGGGGATCCTTTTCTGGTATATCCGGGCAGGGATGGTTTTCCTGAGGAATCTATCCGGATTATGGTGCAGGATGAGGCCATCAATGATTATCGGGCGCTGTATGCCCTGGAAGGGCGTATCGGCAGGGAAAAAGTAATGGAGCTGATTCGTCAGGAGGCAGGGATGGATTTGTCCTTCCGGCAGTATCCGAAGGGAGAGGAATTCCTTTTGAGATTACGGGAAAAGGTCAATGGCTTATTATTGGAAGATTTTGCACATAATGATTGAGAAATTCAGTAGACAGAATGCAAAATATCTATTATAATCTAATTATCATATTTTAAAGGTTGACCTCAACTGTTTAGGGAGACGCAAAGGAGGAAGAAAATGAAGAATCTCAGAATTGGGAAGAAGCTGTTGCTGACATTCATGTTGATCATTCTGTTATTCATTGGGACAGTGTGCATTGCAATTACGGGGCTGAACCAGAATTCCGAAAAATATTCGGAATTTTATCATGTAGGTTATCAGATCACCAACAAGGTAATGAACATGCGCCGAGGTCTGCAGATCATCGTAAAGGATCTTGCGTTTGTTACCATTGAGGCGGATGCGGACAAGAAGCAGACTTATCTGGATGACATTGATAAGGAGCTGGATTTGCTGCAGGAGAACGGAAACTGGCTGTTCTCGAATTATACCGGAGACGATGCAATATTGAATTCGTTTTCCAATAATATTACGCAAGCGGTAGAGCTGCAGCAAGAAGTTATTGAGATGTCACACTCTGATATGGCGAAAGCACAGGAGATGCTGTTGAATGAATATCAGGAGCTGGTACAGGAGGCGGTGAATAATCTGATCAGTATCAGCAACGCGGTGTCACAGAGTGCGGAGAACGATTATAATGAGACCGTATCCATGCAGAAAATGCTGGTTGTACTACAGTTGGGTATAGCAGGAGTCGCTTTGATTATCACATTGATCCTGTCCACCTACCTGACCAAAGCAATTACCAGTCCTCTGCGTGAACTGGAGAAATCCGCGGACAAGATCGTAGGCGGTAATTTTGATATTTCAGTGACCTATCAGTCGAAGGATGAAATGGGTCAGCTGGCCAATGCCTTTAAAAATATGACCGTTATTTTGGAGGCAGTGATTGTGGATGCATCCAGGCTTCTGAGCGAGATGGCAAATGGGAATTTTGATGTGCGTACCAAGGCTGAAGACCGTTATGTAGGCGAATTTCAGGGATTGCTTTTGTCTATCCGTAAGCTGAATCGTGACTTGAGCAGTACTTTGGGACAGATCAATCAGAGTGCCGATCAGGTATCCTCCGGTGCCGGACAGGTATCTAACGGAGCACAAGCCCTTGCACAGGGCGCAACGGAGCAGGCTGCTTCCGTGGAAGAGCTGGCTGCCACTATTACCAATATTTCTCACCAGGTGAAGGAGACCGCAGACAATGCCATGCAGGCCAGACATCAGGCCAATACGGCAGGAGATGAGGTTGGTGAATGTAATACCCAGATGCGTGATATGATGGCTGCTATGGAAGAAATTACGCGTACTTCCAACGAAATCGGCAAGATCATCAAGACAATCGAAGATATCGCTTTCCAGACCAATATCCTGGCTTTGAATGCCGCTGTTGAGGCAGCAAGGGCCGGAGAGGCAGGAAAGGGCTTTGCAGTGGTTGCCGAGGAAGTGCGCAGCCTGGCAAGCAAGAGTTCTGTGGCATCTAAGAATACAGCGGAGCTGATTGAAAGCTCCATTGAAGCGGTAGCCAGAGGAACGAAGATTGCGAATTCTACAGCAGAATCTTTGATGAGGGTGGTAGATCAGGTCAGCGCTGCTTCAGCGAAGGTAGATGCCATTGCGAATGCAGCTGAAGAACAGTCCGGTGCAATTGAACAGGTTACCCTGGGTGTGGATCAGATTTCCAGTGTGGTGCAGACCAATTCCGCTACTGCTGAACAAAGTGCTGCCGCCAGCCAGGAGCTTTCAGAACAGGCTGCTACACTTAAAAGTCTGGTATCCAAATTCAGCCTTCGGGAAGAATATGCTTCCGTAAATGTGAAGTCTGCAAATTACGATAATACATGGGCTTCTCCCAATCAGATCAACTTAGATTAATACATATCCATACAAAAACCGGACTGATTCAGTCCGGTTTTTTGTATGGAAAAATAAGGAATATGAGAGAAGATTATGGTGATATTGAATGATTTGTATACATGAAAAGAGAGTAAGTATAGACTAAATTCAGGTCATAGGACGGGAAAATATTGCAATTGAATGTTAAATATGTTAAAATGTTTTTAATTTAAAAATTTGTGATGGAGTCTGCGAAACAGCTGCTGATGCGAGTTATTGCGGGTCAACAAAAGAGAGGAAATCATGAATAAGGTAACAATGCAGAATATTGCAGATGAGTTGGGAATTTCCAGAGTAACGGTTTGGAAGGTTTTCAATAATTACTCAAATGTATCGTCGGCACTTCGGGAACGGGTACTTGATAAGGCCAGGGAAATGGGATATAACAAGGGACTGTCAGAATTGGAAAAGACGGCTCCTGAAAAAAATGTTTCTTTGATTGTATCCAGACCCAATTCGTCTACCTTTTGGACAAATATCATTCATAGAATGGCACAGGAACTTTCTTTTCATAATATTAACCTGGTATATACCTATATGCCCTCCGGCTTTTCCAGCAAGTTTAAAATGCCGGCGGTATTATCCAGCGGCTCTGTTCATGGCGCAGTGGTATTGAACCTGTATGACGAACGGCTGGTAAAGGAAATCAATCAGCTGAATCTTCCCAAGGTCTTTCTGGACACGGTGCCGCAGATTGATCCCTATGAATTAAGCGGTGATCTGATTTTGTTGGAAGGACGTATTACTACCTATGAGATTACCAGATCAATAATCGAAAAGGGAGTAAATAAAATCGGATTTATAGGAGATATACATTATGCACAGACCAATGAAGACCGGTATGAGGGCTTTTGTCAGTGCATGAGGGAATATGGACTTTCGGTGGAGGAAACATTTTGTCTGACGCATAAGATCGGGATTTTTTCATATAGTAAGGAAATAACCAGATTTCTTGATTCCATGGAGACACTTCCGGAGGCCTTTATTTGTGCCAGTGATTATATTGCGCATTTACTGCAGTTGTATTTTTCAGAGCATAAGGAACGGATTCCGGAAGGAATTATTGTGACTGGTTATGACGGACGTAATGAGTATGATGTGGTAAGAATGATTACCACTGCAGATGTGAGGACAGAGTTTATTGGAAAGCGTCTGGCGATACAGATCATGTATCGGATGGAGCATGAAGAGGCGCCCTTTGAAAAGATATATATCAAACCGTCTATTTTGTACAGAAATTCGCTGTTGTATGAATAAGTACACGTTTCATTCCTTTTAGGAAGAAGAGTGGTGGAGATTGACACTTGTTTGGGACAATGATAAAATGTAAATAAAAATGCAGCAAAAGAAAGGCGTGGGTGTAAGAATGAAAATTTATGCAGCAAAGGATTACAATGACATGAGCCGTAAGGCGGCAAACATTATTTCCGCCCAGATTCTGTTGAAGCCGGATGCGGTGTTGGGGCTTGCCACAGGTTCTACTCCGGTGGGAGCTTACAGACAGCTGATCGAGAAGCATGAAGCAGGGGATCTTGATTTCTCCAGGATTCACAGCGTAAATCTGGATGAGTATAAGGGATTGTCCGGCGATCATGATCAAAGCTACCGTTACTTTATGAATCACAATCTGTTCGATCATGTGAACATTGACAAGGCAAATACCAATGTGCCCAATGGTCTGGCAGAGGATCCGGAAGCAGAATGTAAGCGGTATAACCATGTGATTGAGGAAGAAGGCGGCATTGACTTACAGCTTCTGGGTATAGGCAATAATGGACATATCGGCTTTAATGAACCCTGCGATGTGTTTGAAAAAGGGACGCATGTGGTAACCCTGACAGAGGAGACCAGACAGAGCAATGCAAGATTTTTTACTTCCATAGACGAAGTGCCCACCCATGCTCTGACAATGGGAGTCGGGAATATTATGTCTGCGAAAAAGGTTTTGCTGCTGGCTTCAGGGGAGGGGAAGGCGAAGGCTCTCTATGAGTCCTGTTTCGGACCGGTAACCCCTCAGGTACCCGCTTCCGTGCTTCAGCTTCACAGCGATGTAGTGGTAATTGCGGATGAAGCCGCATTGTCTCTGATCCGGAAGAATACCGGTTGGGAGGATATGATCTATGATAATTAAGAACGGCCTGGTCTATCAGGAGGATAAAACCTTTGCAAAAAAGGATCTATATATAGAGGACGGCAAAATTGTAGAGAGTCCTGATCAGGTAACGGACAAAACGGAAGTGGATGCGGAAGGGCTGTTGGTTTTGCCTGGTCTGATTGATGTCCACAGTCACGGTGCGGTGGGACATGATTTTTCTGACGGCGATATGGAGGGGCTGAAGAAAATTCTTGCTTATGAGTATGCTCATGGCATTACTTCGTATTGCCCTACTTCCATGACCATCGACAAAGAAGAGCTGCGGAGGATTTTCCATGCTATGGGAGGCTTTTCCAAAGAGCAGAAGACGGATGAAGCTCCTAGGTCCTATGTGGCCGGAATCAATATGGAAGGCCCCTTCCTGGATGTGGACAAAAAAGGTGCGCACAGGGCGGAATGTATCATGGCGCCGGACGTAGCTTTTTTCAGGGAGTGCAATGCGGCCTGTGGGAATCTGATCCGTCTGGTGACTTTAGCCCCCAATGCGGAAGGTGCAATAGAATTTACGAAAGAGCTTCATGACGAAGTATCTGTCTCCATCGGACACAGCGGGGCGGATTATGATACTGCAAAGGCGGTTCTGGAGGCGGGGGCAAATCATGTAACCCATTTATTCAATGCAATGATGCCTTTGGGACATCGTGCGCCCGGAATGATTGGCGCAGCGGCGGAAGATGAGAACTGCATGGCAGAGATCATCAGCGACGGAATCCATGTGCACCAGAGCATGGTTCGGGCAGCATTTAAGCTGTTCCCGGAGAGAATCGTTCTGATCAGTGATTCCATGCGGGCGACTGGGATGGAGAACGGTACCTATGATTTGGGCGGGCAGCAGGTGACAGTCAACGGAAAGCTGGCTACGCTGGCAGACGGTACGATTGCCGGTTCGGCCACCAATCTCTATGACTGTATGCGTACGGCGGTGTCCTTCGGCATTGCGAAAGAGGAGGCAATTGCCGCAGCCACTATGAATCCTGCAAAGAGCATTGGCATTTATGATGAAGTGGGTTCTCTGACGCCGGGTAAGCGGGCAGATGTGCTCCTGGCGGATGAGGACTTGAATCTGGTAAAAGTAATATAAATGTATTTTGCAGGAACAGTATTCCCTTGTATCTTTCCTGAACAGGATCGGTGCAGGGGAAATTTTGTAATCGTATAGACCGGCGCTTAAGGAAAGTGAGGCGGATTATGAGGCGGAATATAACGGAACCTTTTCCGAAAGAATGTATGGGAAGCAAATGTTTTCGGATTCCGGCGATGCTGACCACAAAGGAAGGGGCATTGCTAGCTGTCTGTGATGCGCGTTGGAATCACGGCCTGGATGCTGCGGGGAATCTGGAGACGGTGGCAGCGCTGTCTATTGACGGAGCCGAAAGCTGGGAGCGGCAGTTTGTCAATCATTTCGAGGATGTGGAAGACGGATCGGACAGATGTATTTTCAGCGCAGGATTCATTGACCCGGTTGTTGCGCAGGATGACCGGGGGAATCTGTATTTGTTGGCAGATCTGTGTCCGGCCTTTGTCGGAGTCTGGGGAGAGGGAATTGTGTGTGGTCAGCAATCCGGAAGACATGCGAACGGCAGGCTTGCGCTGAAGGATTTAGAGACTTATACCTGTGGGGAGACTGTGGAATTAAATGAGGAGACCTACCCCTATTATGCGGGAGAGCCAGGAGAGGACGGATATCTTCCTGTGCTGCGAATACGGGATGGACAACCCTATAAAGGATATGTGCTGGATGATGAATGGTATTTATACAAACGGCAAAACGGCAGTCTTGAAAAGGTGATGATCACTCAGCTGGACGGAGAGGGAAGAAAGACATCCCACATGGTGCATGCAAACGTCTTTTTTGCAGCCGCTCCGATCAAGGTATATCCTGCGTTTCATATCGTGTGCCGTATCAGCAGGGATGGTGGCAGGACATGGGGGAAGATGCAGGACGTGAGCAGTCAGATCGGGAGCCGCGGATTTACGGCAGTATGTCCGGGCAGAGGATATTGCTGTCAGTATGAGGGAAAAGAGAGGGTGCTTATTCCCATTTATGACAACAATCTGGGGACAGAATTTTCCGGCGTTATTTTTACGGAGGATCAGGGAGAGACCTGGAGACGGGGCCAACGGGCAAAAGAGACAGGATACAGAGAGGATGGTAGTTTAGTCAAATCTTCTGAATCCCAGATTGTGGAACTTCCCGACAAGACACTGCGAATGTACTCCAGAAGTATGGTTCAGGAGATCATTTATGCGGACAGTAAGGATGGCGGGGAGACTTGGAGTGCATACAGCAGAGAGTCCGGACTTGGCTATTGTGGAAATTGCATGATTTCCGTGATAAATTATTCCCGCAGAATTGACGGCATGCCTGTGTTGGTGGCAAGTTATCCCGGAGGCGATAAAGAACCCTATCACAGAGTGAACGGAATAATTGCAGTGGGCCTGGTGGGAGAAAATGGGAAAGTGGATTGGAAATATCATTATTCCGTGAATCAGGGGCCATTTTACTATAGCTGTCTGACAGAGCTGCCGAACGGAGATATTGCGCTCTGGTATGAATATGAGGAATATGCCATTGAACTTAAGGTTTATTCCCTGGAAGAATTGATTGGGAACTGAAACAGAATAAATACAGAAACAGGAGGAGAGTATGAGCAAAGTAGAAAAGTATCAGGGAATTATTCCGGCATTTTATGCCTGCTATGAGGAGGACGGTAAGGTCAGCAAACAGCGTACCAGAGAGCTGGCAAGGCATATGGCGGACAAGGGTGTCAAGGGATTATATGTGTGCGGCTCTTCGGGGGAGTGCATTTATCTGAGCAAGAAAGAGCGGAAGAAGATCTTGGAAATCGTAATGGATGAAGTGGGAGGGGAGCTTACTGTAATCGCTCATGTGGCCTGTAACAATACGGAAGACAGTGAAAAACTGGCGGCACATGCCGAGTCTCTGGGCGTGGATGCCATTGCCGCCATTCCGCCGATTTATTTCCATTTACCCGATCATGCTGTGGCGCAGTACTGGAACGATATTTCTGCGGCAGCGCCGAATACGGATTTTATCATCTACAATATTCCTCAGCTGTCCGGTACCAGATTGACATTGCCATTGTATCGTGAAATGCTGAAAAATCCCAGAGTGATCGGCGTTAAAAATTCCTCGGAGGCTACCCAGGACATCCAGATGTTCAAGGATGCAGGAGGAGAGGGACATGTGGTAATGAATGGTCCTGACGAGCAGTTGGTCAGCGGTCTGGCGATCGGAGCCGACGGCGGAATCGGCGGTACATATGGAGTGATGCCGGAATTGTATCTGGCGATTTATGATGCGGTGAAGAGGGGAGATATTCCCAAGGCTCAGCAGATACAAAATGAGGCCTGCCGAATCATCTATGCATTGTGCGGATGCCATGGAAATATGTATGCGGTAATAAAGAAAGTAATGGATCTGCGGGAAGGTCTGTCCCTGGGCGGAGTCAGGAAACCGCTGGCGAATCTGGTTGAGGCGGATATGCCCAAAGTTCAGGAATGTGTACAGATGATTGACAAGGCAGTAACATTGTGCTAGAATAGTGACGCAAGTGAATAGAAACACTGCAGGTGCCGGAGAATAGTGTCTTTATACTATTTGGTTCGGTGAAAAGGGAAGCAGGTGAAAGACCTGCACGATCTCGTCGCTGTGAGAGAGGAGCTACGTTTCCGACGCAAACTGGACAATGGTAAATGAAATCCAAAGAAAGCGTTATATGTCACTGGGCTCAAGCCTGGGAAGACGAAGCGGAGTGATGATACTCAAGTCAGAAGACCTGCCTGCAGTGTGTACTGGGTAGCCACGAGGAATTGGCTGGTACGGACAGGTGGAAAGAAGAGTGTTCTCTTTTCATTATTAAAGTACGGTAACTCCTGCGATAGCGCGGGAGTTTTTATATGCGTGCTTTTTGACCTGCTGTCATAGTTTCAGCAAATTTTGGAGGATATCCGGTGTCATTCACTGAAAGAAAATTGTGGTGACATACATCACGGAATGGAGAAGCTATGGAAACCAAAAAGCAAAACAGCAGCAGTAAGAAAGTAATTCTTGGAGTAGCAGCATTAGCTGCGGTGATCATTTTTCTGGCAGTGATCTATAATGTATTCCGGGAGAAGCCTGTGGAGGGCGAAAAGTCAATTACCATTGAGGTAGTGAATCAGGAAAAGGAAACGAACGATTATCAACTGAAAACAGATGCGGAATACCTGCGTCAGGCCATGGAAGAGGCGGAAGGGTTAACCTTTTCCGGTACAGAGAGCGAGTATGGCATGATGGTGGATACCGTGAACGGTTTGACTGCCGATTATAATGCAAACGGGGCTTATTGGTCCTTCTATGTAAACGGAGAGTATTGTAATAATGGAATTGACACCCAGCCGGTGGCGGACGGAGATACCTTTTCAATCGTTTATACGACAGAGTAATCAGAAGGAAGTGCCGGATGGTATGGATAAGCAAACAAGAGGAGAACGGAATAAAAGGTCTGCCGGAGACATCGCTCTGATCGGTGCGATGGTGGCTCTCATCGAAGTAAGCAAGGTGGCCTTGGGATTTATGCCCAATATAGAGCTTACAAGTTTTTGGATTATTTTGTTTACGCTTTTTTTCAGATGGAGAATTCTATTTGCGGTACCGGTGTTTATTTTTATAGAAGGAGCTTTTTATGGGTTCGGGCTTTGGTGGGTCATGTATCTATATGCATGGCCCCTGCTGGCCGGGTTGGCCTGGCTGTTCAGAAAGCAGAAATCAGTGTGGTTCTGGAGCATATTTTCATCAGCCTTCGGGTTGTCCTTCGGCTTTCTGTGTGCCATTCCCTATGTGGTGATCGGAATGACAGACAGCGGTTGGCTGGGTGGGCTGCAGGCCGGATTTGTCTGGTGGGTAGCAGGGATTCCCTGGGATATTGCCCATGGCGTAGGAAATTTTGTACTGATGCTGATGCTGTACCGTCCTGTGTGTAAGGCTATGGAGCGGGCGTCGGTCAGGCTTAGTCTTCCTCATCCTCGGCCAAAGGAAGAGAAAAAATGAATTCGCTTCCCACACCTTCTGTGCTGATGACATTGATGTTTTCACCATGGCAGTTAATGATTTCCTTTACGATGGAGAGACCCAGCCCGGTTCCCTTTTTATCCCGTCCCCGGGATAGATCCGATTTGTAAAAGCGATCCCAGATTAACTTCAGATCGTCTTTCGGAATGCCGATTCCGGTATCTTTGACGGACAGGAACAATTTATTATTTTTCACTGAAGTTTCCACTTTGATCACAGAGTCCGGATGGCTGAATTTGATGGCGTTATCCAGCAGGTTATAGAGCACCTGCTGGATTTTTTCCATATCGGCATATACATAGAGCTCGTCTCCTGTGAGAATCATTTCTATAACAATGGTCTTTTTACGGCAGGTTCCTTCAAAGGAAACGGCTGTTGTGCGGATGATATGGTTAATGTCGAAAGCCGTGCGGTCCAGAAGCATCCCTTTGGTGTTTAAATTATTCAGTGAAAGCAGACTGTTGGTCAGCTTTGTCAGACGCTCGGTTTCATTTAACACGATATTCAGATATTTTTCATGCATTTCGGGAGGAATGGTACCGTCGATCATGGCGTCTAAATACCCCCTGATGGAAGTCAGAGGCGAACGGAAGTCATGGGATACATTTGCCACAAATTTTTTCTGGTCATCTTCAGCCCCGGCAATCTGACTGGCCATATAGTTCAGACAGGTGGCCAGATAACCGATTTCGTCGTCGCTTTCTACCTGAAATTCATAATGCATATTTCCGGCAGCGTACTGCTCTGTGGCGTAAGTAATTTTCCGAAGAGGAATATACACCATTTCGGTAAAAAAGATCAGAATAATCAGCGACAGCAATAGAAGAATCACCAGCGTAATATAGGAAATGTTCAACATAGCATTGCAGGATGCCTGGATTTTCGCCATATCACAGTGAATGACTACATAACCCTTTACCATATAGAGAGAGGTAATCGGGGAGAAGACGCTGATTACATCTGACTCAAAGTTCCCGAAAAAATCATTTACCATATAGTAGGAACCGCTTGTTGCAGTGGGATCAAAATTCTCAATGTTAACGACTTCTTCTACATTCAAAGGAAGATCCGTATCCAATACCATATTGCCGGAAGGATTGATGATACGGATGGTAGAATCCAGGTAGACCGCCAGAGAATCCAGCTGGTCTTTTACGGTTTCCAGGTCTATTTCCTGTGTGTAGAGCCCGGTGGCATAGGTGTCTGAGATGCGGACTGCCTCTATATAGAGGTGTTCCGCCTTATCTCGCACCAGATGCTCCGTGGTCATACTGGGAACAAAGGTAGTGACAATGATGAAGCTGAATATTCCGAAGATAAAATAGGCCAGTATGAACTTCAGGTAGAGAGTTTTTTTCATGTATTGCGTACCTCGAATTTATAACCGATACCCCAGATCGTGCTGATTTTCCAATTGGCATGATCTTTGATTTTCTCACGGAGGCGCTTGATGTGTACGTCAACAGTGCGGGTGTCGCCAATGTATTCATATCCCCAGATCTGATCCAGCAGCTGTTCCCTGGTGAAGACATGATTCGGAGAGGCGGCCAGAAAATACAGCAATTCCAGTTCCTTGGGCGGCATATCCACTGTCCGGCCCTTGTAGAGAACCGAATAGTTGGTCAGGTTTACAGACAGATCCGCATATTGGACACATTTTTCATCGGAGCCGGCAGGGGCGGCAGAGGCCGGTTTGTAGCGGCGCAGTACGGCTTTGGCCCGAGCCACCAGCTCCTTGGAGTCAAAAGGCTTCTCGATATAATCGTCGGCGCCGAGTTCCAGTCCTAATACTTTATCAAAAACCTCACCTTTGGCAGAAAGCATGATAATAGGTACGGAATATTTCGAACGTACTTCGCGGCAGACCTGATATCCGTCTATACCCGGAAGCATGATGTCCAACAGGATCAAATTGGGCGAAAAGCTCTCCATGGCGGGAAGTACGGATTCGCCGTCGTTTACGATCTGTGTTTCGTAACATTCCTTGGTCAGATAAAGGGCGATAAGTTCGGCGATGTTGTTGTCATCATCCACAATTAATATTTTCTGTTTCACTGCCATAGCGTGAGCTTCCTTTCTGATAAAGTTTTATTTAAAGGTTACAATTGTAACGCCGGAATCGCCTTCCCCATACTCGCCCAGGCGGTATTCCTTCACATATTTCAGACGCTTTAAATGTCCGTGGACGGCGTTGCGCAGGGCGCCGGTTCCTTTGCCGTGGACCACACGGACGCTGGGCAGGTGGGCCAGATAGGCGTCATCCAGATATTTATCCAGCAGAGAGAGGGCTTCGTCCACTGTCTTGCCCAACAGGTTGATCTCCGTGGAGATGGACAGGGTCTTGGACATCTTCATCTTGCCGGAACCTCCGCTACGCTGGGGAGCCGGAGCCGTGAGAGTCTCTTCTTCCGCATAAACCAGATCCTTCACATTGGTGTGAGTGCGGATAATGCCGCACTGGACAAAGAGAGCGCCTTTTGCGTCAGGCAGGGTACTGACAGTGCCTTTTAACCCCATGGAGACAATCTTGACGGAATCGCCCTTTTTCAATTTTTTTGGATCGACGGTTCTCTTTTCCGGGGCTTTTAAGGGGCTGCCGCTCACAGAGAGGCGTTCGTTTTTCTCGTTGATTTTATCGCGGATTTTCTGGCGTTTTTTCTCCAGATCCTTGATATCTGCACCCAAACCTGCTTTGTTGAAATCTCTTATGGTTTCATCCGCAATTTCTTTCGCTTCCTGAAGGATTTCCCGGGCTTTTTCATTGGCTTCCCGCAGAATCCGATCCTTGGCCTGGTCTATTTTTTCATTTTTGCTTTTCAGCTGTTCCTGGAGGTTGCGGATATTTTCCTTATACCGTGCAATTTCCAGCCGGTCTTTCTCGATGGTCACCCGGCTGGCCTCCAGATCGGAGATAACGTCTTCGAAGGTTTTGTCCTCATTGCCGATCTGTTCTCTGGCGGAATTGATGATCTCCTCTGAAAGTCCCAGCTTGGAGGAAATGGCGAAAGCGTTGCTCTTGCCGGGAATGCCGATCAGCAGACGGTAAGTGGGCTGCAGGGTCTCTACATTGAATTCACAGCAGGCATTCTCCACAAAGGAGGTGGAGAGGGCGTAAATCTTCAGCTCACTGTAATGGGTGGTAGCCATTGTGCGGATACCTCTGTCATGAAGGTAGCTTAAGATGGCAATGGCCAGGGCTGCGCCTTCCGTGGGATCGGTTCCGGCTCCCAATTCATCAAAAAGGCAGAGGGAATCCGCATCCGCATGTTCCATGATATGGACAATTCTCTTCATGTGGGAAGAAAAGGTTGAGAGGCTCTGCTCTATACTCTGCTCATCTCCTATATCCGCATAGACTTCCGTAAAAACGGATAATTCCGATCGGTCTAACGCGGGAATATGGAGCCCGGCCTGACCCATGAGGGTAAAGAGCCCTACGGTCTTCAGGGACACGGTCTTGCCGCCGGTATTGGGACCGGTGATGACTAACAGGTCGAAATCCTGACCCAGGCTGATGTCGATGGGGACGACTTTCTTCTTATTTAATAAAGGATGCCGGCCTTTGCGGATGTTGATGTATTTGTCCTCGTTAAACAAAGGTTCCGTGGCGTTCATGTCCATGGCAAGCTCTGCCTTGGCGAAGATAAAGTCCAGTAAAGTCATGATCTTCAGGTTTGCGTTCAGTTCCTCTGTGTGAGCTCCGGCCTGGGCGCTTAAGTCTGCCAGGATTCTGCCGATTTCCTCCTTTTCCTCAAGCTCTAATTCCCGCAGCTGATTGTTCAGATTTACCACGGCGGCGGGCTCAATGAAGTAGGTGGAGCCGGTGGCAGACTGATCGTGAATCATGCCGTTGACCTGTCCCTTATATTCCGCCTTGATGGGGATACAGTAGCGGTTATTACGCATGGTGATGACGGCATCCTGCAGGTAAGTGCGGTAAGAGCCGCCCAGCATGGAGGTGAGCTGACTGTGGATCTTGTCATTGGTTTGCAGCATGGAACGGCGAATATTTTTCAGCTTCGGGCTGGCATCGTCGGCGATTTCCTCTTCCGAGAGGATACAGCGGTGGATTTCGTTGGCAAGACCCGTCAGGGGTGTGAGCTGTTCGAAATATTCGTCCAGGGTGTCCAGAGGGTCATCGTCCCTGTCCCGTCTGCCGTAATTTTTCACGCGGGATACATTGTCCAGGAGACCCGCAATGCTTAGCAGTTCCGGGATGGACAAGGGAGAGCCGATTTCCAGGGAGCGGATGGTGAAGCCCAGATCCTTATTGTTGCCGAAGGAGGTACTCCCCAGCTTGAACAGCCTGCGCAGGGCGTCCGCTGTCTGGCGCTGGTTTCTGCGGATTTCTTCGATGTCTGTGGAAGGCGCAAGCTCACGGCAGAGCTTTTTGCCCGGTTCGGAGTTGGCTTTGTTCGCCAGCATTTCCAGAATTTTGGTATATTCTAAGGTTGTTAATACTTTTTCGTTCATATTGTGCTCCTTTAGCATGTTTGTCGGTTGCCAGGGCAAACGAGCCGTCGATCAGTTTGTGCATCCAAGCAAATAGTAACATATTTTCAGCCAGGTTTCAATATCGCGGCGGGATGCCGAATCATTTTGACAGCGGATTTTATGCAGTCATTACTTGAGGCTGGAGGGCATAAGGCCGGTTTCCCGCTTGAAAGCCCGGGAGAAGTAGCTTTGGGAGTTGAATCCCAGATTTTCCGCCACGGAAGAGACGCTCTCCCCTTTTTGAAGAAGCTCTGCCGCAGCCTTGATTTTCAGCTTCAGCAGGTATTTGTGAATGCCGATTCCGGCGTATTTGTCGAAGATGCGCTTGATACCTGCTTCACTGATATTGCAGAACCGGGCTATCTCCGGAACAGAGGGCTGCCTGTGAATATTGCTGTTCAGATAACTGATGGCCCGGCGGAAAGTGATGGCGTCCGGGGCATCCGAAACGGAGGAAACGGAACCCGTTTCAGCCAGGGAGAGTATCAGTTGATGCAGGTAAGTAACCAGCATCTGGGAGTAAGTGGGCAGGACATGAAATGGCTGCAAATAGGATTGGGCTATCGCGGGACTGTTTTTTGTATTGTTTCTTTTATGCAGGAAAGAGAGCATGGATGAGATGATCTCTTTTTGTGCGTCAGATAATTCAAATACTTTTTCTTCCAGATAAGAGGTCAGGGGACCTTCGGCCGTAAAGGAGAAAATCAACAGATCGGCACCGTTTTGGCCATTTACAATAAATTTGTGAAGCTCCAGCGGCTTATGGAAAATAATGGAATCCTGGGAGAGGTTGTAGACACGCTCATTGCCGGAGACGCAGACTTCACCTTTCATCACATAGAGACATTCCCAGAAATTATGGGTTTCACCCGGAAATGCATAGCCGTTGTCATAATGTATTTCAAAAAGAGAATACAGGTCAGTGATTCGAATTTGTTCTTTGATGGTATAGGCCAGCCAGGGCATAATATCCTCCCGTTTTCTTCTGTTGAGCCAAAAATACATATTAATGAGCTATTTTGATATAGATATATACTTTTTATAATGATATCATACCACTAGAGACAAATAATGTAAAGGGATATCGAAGACTCTGGGCGATTCCCGGGATTATGTGCAGCCAGTGTGCAGCGAGAAACGGAGGAGCAACAATGAAGGACATTAAGATTGGCTTTATCGGGCTGGGAGGCAGAGGTTATGGTTTAATGACGTATGATGTCTTGGGGCAGGGTGAACATATCACTGCAGTATGCGACGAATACGAGGATAGAGCAGAGAAAGCTGCGGATGCCGTAGAAAAGGCAGGCCAGGCCAGACCGGCTGTATATCTGGATTATCATGAAGTGATGAAAGATGAAAATGTAAATACGATCATCATTGCAACGGCATGGGAGAGTCATGTAGAGATCGCGCTTGCGGCCATGTACGCAGGAAAGGCAGTCGCTATGGAAGTGGGCGGGGCCTATGAATTAAAGCATTGCTATGACCTTGTGGAGGCATATGAGAAGACGGGTACGCCGTTTATGTTTTTGGAGAACTGCTGCTTCGGACGGCGGGAGATGATGGTGCTGAACATGGTGAAAAAGGGATTGTTCGGAGAGGTGGTACATTGCGCGGGCGGATATCAGCATGACCTGCGGGATGAAATCTCTTTCGGGAAAGAAAACCGGCATTACAGGCTTCGGAACTACCTGAGCAGAAATTGTGAAAATTATCCCACACATGATCTGGGACCCATTGCCAAGGTACTGGATATCAATCATGGCAATCGTATGCTGACGCTTTCTTCCACGGCTTCCAAGTCAGCGGGGTTGAGAGAATTTATAAAGGAGAACAAGCCTGATGACGAATTCCTGAGAAACCAGACTTTTGCTCAGGGAGATGTGGTAACCACAGTGATCAAATGTGCCAGGGGAGAGACCATTGTACTGACGCTGGATACCACGCTGCCCAGATACTATAGCCGGAATTTCACGGTGAGAGGGACCAGGGCCATGTATGAGGAAGTTACAGATTCTGTATTTCTGGACAGGAAGGAAGACAAGGCACATGACTTTGACTGGCTGAAGCATTGTGTGGGAAATGCGAAAGCTTATGAGGAGGAGTGGGATCATCCTGTCTGGAAGAAGTATATTGAGGAAGGCGTCAAGGGCGGCCACGACGGAATGGACTGGCTGGAATTCGAGATTTTCTTCCGGAATCTGAGAGAGGACGCTCCCATGCCTGTGGATGTCTATGATGCGGCCAGCTGGATGGCGGTTACGGCATTGTCTGAGGCGTCCATTGCAAAGGGTGGGGCAGTGGTGGAGATTCCTGATTTTACCGGCGGAAAATGGCATATGATGTGAGGGTGCGCATAAACCGGGCAGCTGTGGGAATGCGGCAGCCGGCGAGAGCCGAACAAGTTTGTATAGATAATTAGATAACGATAGAAGGAGTGGGGAAATATACTATGAACAGTGAAATGACAAGGAACGAAATACTGAATCATTTTGAGATTATGACAAATGCGGAGCCCTATGGGAACGGACATATTAATGATACCTATCTTGTTACCATGCCCCGTTATATCCTGCAGAGGATCAATACCTCCATTTTTACCAATCCGGATGAATTGATGGATAATATTGAAAATGTGACTGCCTTTCTGCGGAAAAAAATTGCAGCCGCAGGCGCAGATGCGGACAGAGAGACTTTGACCGTGGTTCCCACAAAAGAGGGCGGTAAATATTTCAAAGTCGACGAAAATAATGTATATCGTGTCTATCGGTTTGTGGAGGGGACAAAAACTATAGAAAACAGCAAAACAGCAAAGGATTTGTATGAAGCGGGAGTGGGCTTCGGACATTTTCAAAAGCTTCTGGCAGATTTTCCTGTGGAGAAGCTTTATGAGACGATTCGGGATTTTCACCATACGCCCAAACGTATAGAAGCATTGAAAGAGGCTATACGGGAAGATCGGGCAGGAAGGGCGGCAAGTGTGAAAAAGGAAATCGATTTCGCACTGGAGAACGCTTCCTGGGCCGGAAGTGTGGTAAAGGGGATGGAGGAAGGCAGGATTCCTGTCAGAGTGACTCATAATGATACGAAAATCAATAATATCCTCTTTGACCAGGAGAGCGGGAAGGCTGTCTGCGTCATCGATCTTGACACGGTGATGCCGGGAAGCGCGTTGTATGATTTCGGGGATGCGCTGCGCATGGGCGGTTCAACTGCAGCGGAAGATGAAGTGGATCTGGAGAAGGTATGGTTTGAAACGGAAGCCTTCGAAGCTTTTGTCAGGGGATATCTGAGCGAGATGAAGGATGCTCTGACGGAAGATGAGATTGCACTTTTGCCTTTGTCTGTGAAGCTGATGACATATGAGTGCGGAATCCGGTTCCTGACAGATTATCTGAACGGAGATACCTATTTTAAGATTCACCGCGAGCATCATAACCTGGACAGAGCCAGGAATCAGTTTAAGCTGGTGGCGGATATTTCCGGAAAAGAGGCGCAATTGGCCGAGGCAGTGCAAAAGGCATTTTAATCAACTGTAAATTAGGCGCCGGCATCGTGAAAGATTGATTTCACGGTGCCGGTGTTTTGTTATAAAAGCGTCTGCGGTACTTTACTTTCTGCGCATATTTCTGTATACTTATGAATGGAATCGGAGTTCATTCCGTAAAGAGGATGAAAGGGGAGGATATGCCGGATTTAGAACAAAAGAATCAAAGCGATTTCATGGTGGAGAAGATCAAGGTAAAACCGGTAAATAAAAAGAAGCTGATTCGAAGGACGCTAATCACGATATCCATGGCGATTATCTTTGGATTGGTGGCATGTGTTACTTTTCTTGTGTTGGAGCCGGTGATAAGCAATTGGCTGAACCCGGAAGAGGAACCGCAGGTGGAGATAGTGGTATTTCCGGAAGATAAGGAAGAGATGTCGCCGGAAGAGATGCTGGCGGAAAATCTTCCGACGGAAAGTCCCAGCCCTACACCGGAACCGGAGGAATCAGCCTCGGAACCGGAGAAAGGGGAAGAAACGGCTGTTATGCTGGGAGAGGAGCAGATCGAAGAAATCCTGGCCCAGGTGACATTGGATTTGGAGAGTTATAGAGAATTATATGGCGCTATGGCCGAATATGTTGAGGGGCTGAACCGCTATATGGTGACTGTTACGGCGCTTACTTCCGGTTTTGACTGGATGGACAGCATACAGGAGAGTAAAAATCAGTGTTCGGGAGTGATTATATCCGAAAACGGAATTGAACTGTTGATCCTGACGGATTATTCCGCCGTTATGTCAGCAGAGAGGCTGGTGGTAACTTTTTACGATGATTCGCAGGCAGAGGCACAGATCAAACAGCATAATAGTGCTACAAATCTGGCGGTACTGTCGGTTGATTTGGAGAGCCTGTCCGATAAGATAAAAACAGAGGATTCTCTTCCCATTGTTTCGTTTGGTTCTTCCGGCGGAAGGAATCTGGCGGGAACTCCTGTGGTGGCATTGGGGAGTCCTATGGGAACCAGTCATTCGGTGGGATACGGCATCATAACCTCGTCCACAGGGATAGTGTCTGCGACGGACAGAAATTACAGATTGATTTTGACGGATATCAACGGGAGTCAGAATGCCGGCGGAGTGCTTTTTGATCTGCACGGACAGTTATTGGGGATTATAACCAACAATAAAACCGCTTCCGATATGAAAAATCTGATTTCGGCTTATGGTATTACAGAGCTGCAGAGGACGGTGGAGAAAATGTCCAATGCCGCCACAATTCCCTATATGGGAATTCTGGGAGGGGATGTGCCAAGGGAGGCCAACCAGGAGCTGGGGATGCCTTTCGGGGCATATGTGGAGGACATAGAAATGGATTCCCCGGCTATGCAGGAGGGGATTCAGCGAGGAGATGTAATTACTGCACTGGACGACAAAGCCGTTGTTAATTTCAGCGCATACAGCAATGTTTTGATGCAGATGGAACCGGGACAGGTGGTAACAGTGACCGTAATGCGCCAGGCGCAGGAGGAATATAAAGAGATGGAATTCAGCGTTGAGCTGGGAGGAGTAAATTAGATGAAGTTTATCAGGGAATTAAAAGAAGGGGACAGAATTTTTGACATTTATCTCTGCAAGCATAAACAGGCAGCAGTGACCAAAAACGGGAAGGCTTATGAAAATGTGATTTTGCAGGATAAGACGGGAACCATTGATGCAAAGGTGTGGGAGCCCAATAATCCGGGGATCGGAAACTACAATGCTCTGGATTATATAGAGGTGCATGGAGACGTGAATAATTTTCAAGGGAATCTGCAAGTGAATATCAAGCGTATCCGTGTCTGCAGAGAGGGTGAATATCATCCGGCGGATTATTTGCCTGTCAGCGGAAAAGACATTGGTGTCATGTACGGAGAATTGAAAGGGTTCATACAAAGTATCCAGAATACATGGCTGAAACAGCTGCTGGAAGCCTTTTTTATAAGGGATGAGGCCTTTGTCAGGGCTTTCCGGCATTCCTCTGCAGCAAAAACCGTACATCATGGGTTTGTGGGCGGTTTGCTGGAACATACTTTGAGTGTGACGAAATTATGTGATTATTATTGTAAGGCTTATCCTGTGCTGAAGAGAGATTTACTGCTCACCGCCGCAATGTGCCATGATATCGGGAAGGTGAAGGAAATTTCCCCTTTTCCGGAAAATGATTATACAGATGACGGACAGCTTTTGGGCCATATTGTTATGGGGTCACAGATGGTGGCTGAGAAGGCGGCAGAAATCGAAGATTTTCCGCATGTACTGTTGGCACAGCTGCAGCATTGTATCCTGGCGCATCATGGTAAGTATGAGTATGGTTCTCCGAAATTGCCGGCGTTGATGGAAGCTTTGGCACTGAATTATGCGGATGACACAGATGCCAAGCTGGAGACTTTTAAGGAGATACTGGAAAATAACAGTGCAAATCAGGGATGGCTGGGATTTAACAGGTTGTTTGAGTCCAATTTGAGAGCGACAAAAGAATAGCCGAAAGGGTATTGACTTCTTTGATTTGGAAAGAATAAAAGGACGAACATAAATATAAGAGGAAGCAAGGAGACGATTATGAGAGTAACAGACGGAATTTTTTATGTAGGTGTCAACGATCATGAGGTTGATTTATTTGAGGGACAGTACCATGTTCCCAATGGAATGGCCTATAATTCCTATGTAATCATGGATGAAAAGATTGCGGTGATGGACACTGTGGATCAGGCATTTGGACAGCAGTGGATTACCAATGTGGAAAATGTACTGCAGGGACGCAAACCGGATTATCTGGTAGTGCAGCATATGGAGCCGGATCACTCTGCAAATATTCCGCTGTTTCTGGAAAAATATCCGGATGTACAGGTGGTGGCTACGCCTTCGGCATTCAAGATGATGAATCAATTTTTTTCTATGGGGGACGGAGTGAACAAGATCTCTGCGGCAAACGGTGAAACGCTTTCTCTGGGGGAACATCAATTGCATTTTATCTTCACGCCCATGGTGCATTGGCCGGAGGTTATGATGACATATGAGTCTATAGAGAAGGTACTTTTCTCCGCAGACGGATTCGGTAAGTTCGGAGCGCTGGATGCGGAAGAGGAATGGGCAGATGAGGCCCGCCGTTACTACATTGGTATAGTAGGAAAGTACGGCCCGCAGGTTCAGAACGTACTGAAAAAAGCGTCGGATCTGGATATTCAGATAATTTGTCCCCTGCATGGGCCTGTATTGAGAGAAAATCTGAATTACTATATTGGATTATACGATACCTGGTCTTCTTATATGGCGGAGAGCGAAGGGGTTACGGTAGCTTATGCATCCGTATATGGGCATACAAAAGCGGCGGCATTGTATCTGGCAGAGCTGTTGAGGAACAGAGGAATACAGGTGGCGGTCTATGATCTGGCAAGAGACGATATGGCAGCAGCCCTGGCAGATGCGTTCCGTTATTCAAAGCTGGTTTTGGCATGCAATACGTATAATATGAGTATTAATCCTTTTATGAATGACTTTATCACACGGCTGGTGGAGCATAGTTACCAGAAACGCACCATAGGTTTGATTGAAAACGGATCCTGGGCGCCGGTGGCAGGTAAGGTGATGCGGGGAATGTTTGAGAAAAGCAAGGATATCGTTTTTGCCGAAAACATTGTGACAATAATGTCATCTATGAAATCCGAAAATGAAGCACAACTGACAGCCCTGGCAGAGGAGCTGGCATAGCGACAGGGCAGGATTAAAAGTAAGGTTGAAAGGAAAGACGATACGGGATCAGACATGAAATTTCAAAAAAATGAAACGGTTGTAGTTGAAATCAGTGATATCGGAAACGACGGAGAAGGTATCGGTAAGGTAGATGGTTTTACCTTGTTTGTGAAGGATACTGTCGTGGGCGATACAGTGGAAGCCAGGATCCTGAAGAGTAAAAAGAATTATGCCTATGCCCGGTTGGAGAAGGTGGTGGCGCCTTCTCCTTTTCGTGTGGAAGCGAAATGTGCCTGTCACAGGCAGTGCGGGGGATGTCAGCTTCAGGTCCTTTCTTATGAAAAACAGCTGGAGTTTAAACAAAAGAAGATTCGGGACAGTTTGATTCGAATCGGCGGCTTTGAACCGGACGATATAGACAGGTGTATGGAGTCCATTATGGGGATGGAGGAGCCGTTCCGATACCGGAATAAGGCCCAGTATCCGGTGGGAACCGATAAAAACGGCAAAATTGTCACAGGATTTTATGCTGGGAGAACCCACAATATCATTCCTAATACGGATTGTCAGCTGGGAGTACCGGAGAATCAGGAGATTTTGGATTGTATTGTGCAATACATGAGACAAAATCATGTCAGCGCATATGATGAGGCGGCAGGAACGGGACTTGTGCGGCATATTTTGATCCGGAAGGGATTCGCCAGCGGAGAAATCATGGTGTGTCTGGTCATTAACAAGAAAATGTCGGATGTGTCAGGATGTGGTGCGGAGGGAACCTGGCTGCCAAAGCAGGAGCTGCTGTTGCGTAAACTTGCACGGATTAAGGGCATGACAAGTGTGTCGGTCAGTGTTAATACAGAGAAGACCAATGTTATCATGGGTACGGAGATACATACTCTGTGGGGGAAGGATACTATTTCCGATACGATTCGGGTTCGGGATATGACCAGATCAGGGGGGCTCTTTGAATGGCCAGGGGAACCCATCACTGGCCAAGAATATCCCTTTACCGGAAGAGGGCTGACATTTCAAATATCGCCACTGTCTTTTTATCAGGTGAATCCTGTACAGACAGAGAAGCTCTATAGCCTGGCATTAGAATATGCGAATCTGACGGGGAGGGAGACCGTCTGGGATCTGTATTGCGGGATTGGTACGATTTCACTTTTTCTGGCAGGCAGTGCCAGGAAAGTATATGGCGTGGAGATTGTGCCTCAGGCCATAGAGGATGCCCGGGAAAATGCTGTCCGTAACGGGATCGGAAACGCGGAATTTTTCGTGGGGAAGGCAGAGGAAGTACTGGCGGAGTTTTATGAGAGGAATAGCGGAAAGGAGAGGCCGGATGTAATCGTGGTGGATCCTCCGCGGAAAGGCTGCGATGGGGCATGCCTGGAGGCGATGTTAAGAGCAGAGCCGGAGCGGATTGTGTATGTGAGCTGTGATCCGGCCACGCTGGCGAGGGATTTGCGAATTCTTTGTGATGGGGGGTATGAGGTGAGGCGGATCCGGGGGGCGGATATGTTTGGGATGACGGTGCATGTGGAAGTCGCATGTTGTCTACAAAGGAAGGATTCGTAGAAGTCCTTGAGTTTACGCACTTATCAAGCCTCTGATTTCCCCAAGTATTTGCGGCCATATTACACCGAAAATTGTGCAATTTTTATTTTTCAAACACGCTCTAGAGGATAATTGTTGTGGTGACTTTATTTTACTTAATGTTGCATGCGCGAAGCCGAAAGACCTGGGCAGGGCACAGGAACTGTGGACATACAGCACACTGTAGCAATACATTCAGGCCTGCTGTGAAGAAGCAGGCCTGAAAAGCATTTCCCATGTCACTGTCCGTATTATTTTGGAAGGCAACGAGATAAAGCCCAATAAGATCAGCTATTACCTTGAACGCAAGGATCTCGAGTTTAACTCCAAAATGCATGATGTACTTCTTGTGTATAAGCAGATAGAAATGTGCTTCGACAAAGAAGGAAACCTGGTTATCGACATGGATGACCCCAAAACAGTAATTGTCTCTTCGTTTTGGACAATCATTCATTATTTTCATGAGCGTAGTAGTATTATCGAAAACAAACACAGAAAGAGTGGAACCGCTTTTGGAATCAGATATAAGAGTGATTCAGTACCTGGGCAGTAAGCTGCAGATACTGGATGAAATAGAGAATGAAATAAAAGAGATAATACCTTCAGGCGGAGTCGTCTGCGATCTGTTTTCGGGTTCAGGTGTTGTTTCCTATAAGCTGGCGAACAGGTACACTGTTTATGCAAATGATGTTCAGGCTTATGCGGAACTGATAGCAGGTGTGCTGTTGTGTTGCAATAAAGGGAGGGAATCCGTAACAAAAAGGTATAAAGATATCATTGAAACGGATTATTACAGATATAATAAGGGAAAACTTGTTGAGATTTTCGGGCAGGCATTGGCCTTTGAGAAGAGAGTTCTTGATAATGAGGATTATGAAGGACTGGCAGAACTTTGCAATTTGAATTTATACTATGATGGTTCAGAGTTAACGGAGTGTAAAAAAGAGACTGCGGAGGCTGTTTTCGGTGAAGCGCTGAAATTCTTTGACAGGGCAACGATTACAGCATTAAAAGAACAGAGACAATATGCTGCGCTGTTTTCTCTGTATTATTTGAACAGCTATTTTTCCCTGGAACAGTGCGTGGAAATCGATTCCGTGAGATATGTATTGGATAAAATGCATGATATGGAGGAGATCAGTGATTATGAGTATAGAGGGCTGTTAGTTTGCCTTATTCACGCCGTATCAGAAATTGTGAGTACGGTAGGGAAAAACTTTGCACAGCCGATAAAAGTAACAGACGAAAACGGGGATATAAAAAGCTTTGCCATCAAGCGGTGTATGAGAGACCGAAAGCGGCCGCTGGCGGATTTTTTTGACAGTATGTCAGATAAGCTTGGACATGTTGCTGTTCTTTCTGGCGGGAATAAGTCCTATTGCATGGATGCCATGGAGCTGCTTGAGAAAGCGGAAATGAGCGGTGTGGATGTGTTTTATTTAGATCCTCCCTATACGATAGACCATTACTCGCGGTTTTACCATGTGTTAGAGACCTTGGTTAAGTATGATTATCCGAACCTGGAGCGCAAGAAGTACCGGGGCCAAATGCATATCATGAACGGCAGATACAGGGAGAATAGATTTCAGTCTAATTATTGCATTCCGTCCAGGGGATATGGCGAATTCGAAAAAGTGATTGAAAAGATACACGCTACCGGCACGGCTGTTGTGCTGAGTTATTCTGAAGATGATTCGGACAAGGATACAAGAAAAAGGGTAGTAACAAGAGACGAGCTGATTGGCATTCTCAAAAGGTATTATAATAAGGTAGAAGTTAGAAATCTTGAGCACAGGTATCGAAAATTAAGTGCGAAGGAGTCTAATAGGAAGGAAATGAATAATAGCGAATTGCTAATTATTTGCAGGCAGCAGGCGGATGGATAAATATATAGGGAACAAGAAAAATATATTAAACGGGATTGAGGAATTCTTAAAGAGCAAGGGTGTTGAGGCGGGGGTGCTGATCGATGCATTTTCCGGAACAACAAATGTGGGGCAGGTTTTTAAGCAGAGGGGATTTTCTGTCGTCAGCAACGACGTGAATGATTTCTCCTATATATTGGGCAAGGTATATATTGAAAACAATACATTTCCCCGATTTTCCGCAATTCTTGAACAGATAGAAGGTGGGGGATTTCATTTTGATACAAACGAAATAGAAAGATGGAAAACCTATATAAAAAAGAAGGTGCAGGGGGAAAAAACCTTTGCGGATACTTATTACGATGATGTTGATTTTGAAAATGGCATAATGCCTTTACTTAAGGTATTGCAATATCTAAACCAGCTGCCGGTCGGCGATTTGTCTGAAGAGGAGAGGCTGTTTTTTGATTATTATACGGTTACCGGGGGAAAGTCCACTTACAAAAGCGCCAGAGGTACGGAAGGAAAAAGAAACTATTTTACGGCTGATAATGCAAAAAAAGTCGGTAAAATATTAGCCGTAATAAAGCAGTGGAAGCTTTCTGAATTTGTGAATGAAAACGAGTTTTATGTATTATTGTGCTGCCTGATAGAGGAGGTAACGCTTAATGCGAATGTAAACGGTACCTTTCATGACTTCAACCGCAATAAGCTTTATCCGAATGCCGAAGCGCCCCTGGTTTTAAAGCCCATCATGCTGAATATATATGGCGGCGGGGGCAGAGAATATCTGATCTGTAAAGAGGATGCCAACGAATTGTATAAGGATGAAAAGTTAACACGCTTGTTTCAGGGGCAGGAAGATACTGTTTTGTATATTGACCCACCGTACAATTTCAGACAGTATTCCGCATATTATCACATGCTGAATTTTATAGCCAGATATCATGAGATAGAGGATGTTTTAGCTTATGCAAAGGGATTTAAATATGTCCGCGGACAGAACATGCAGGATAATTTCAATTCTAAATATTGCTATAAGGATGAGTTTATTCCTGCCATGAAAGACCTAATTGCCAATATAAAGTCGAAGCATGTCCTCATAAGCTACTATGATGAGAATAATCATTGGAATCATGGAAAAGAGACGGTATCCTATGAAGGCAGGGAGGAGCTGCTTGGCATCTTTGCTGAAAATAATGAGTTTGCAGCTTATGATGAGAGACCCTATATCATCCCCAGAGTGAATTATCAGAGCAGAAGCGGCGAACACAAAAAACAGATTGAAGAATTGCTGTTTTATGCACGGAGGTAGGTATATGTGGCTGAATAATGATGAAATCAGATTGTTGGATTCTATATTTGAAGCAGAGAATATAATTCCGAAAAACAGGAAGGTTATTCAAGCTGTAACACTTCCGATGTAGTGTACATTGCTGCAGACATCGCATCAAAGCTGAATGAATTGTTGACTGTGCCTCATAATACGGAGGCAATAAAGGAAAATGAAACAGAAATCAGACTCCTTCATGAGAATCTGGATTGTATGTAATGATGATCTGGTATGAGACAGACAGTTTGCAAAAATATGCAGGTACATATTGGATATGCAGGACAATGCAGGGACTGTCGGAGACAATATATAAATGAGGAAGAAATACGGTAGTAATACGGCAGAAAAAGTCCCCGTCAGGAGGCAGCATAACAGCTGCCTCCTGACGGGGAACTTTCATTTCAATGTATGCGGAATAGCTCCGGCGGCACAATACTGCTCAGGCTTTCAATCTGAATTTCCCTACCAGATTCTTCAGCAGACCGGCCTGACCGGATAACTCTTCACTGACAGCAGCGCTCTTTTCTGCCGTCGCGGCGTTGGTCTGGACCACGCCGGAGATCTGTTCGATTCCAAGGGTGATTTCTGCCGCGTCATCGGCCTGTTTTTCTGTGCGGTCTGCGATATTGCTGACCAGATCACTCATTTTGTCGGCCTGCTCTACTACTGTCAGGGTGGAATGCGCAGTATCCTGAGCGGCCAATACGCCTTCCTCCATGTATCTGGTCAATTCCAGAGGTTCAAGACAGGAATACAAGACATTTAGCGCATTTTTGTGAAAATAGCCTGATAAGTATTGTCAATGGGAAGCGGGCAGGGTATAATGTTGACTCAAAAGGGTGCGAAGACAATTTTTGACTCTAAGATAACTTCTCGGAATCTCAATGAATGAGATTCCAACCGAAGATTGACAACTGAAT
>CAJUCE010000034.1 GCA_910584865.1 uncultured Acetatifactor sp. | reverse complement strand
CTTCATCCATGTGCGCACCCTCTCCGGAATATCTCGCCTCGTCCATGTGTGCGCCATCTCCAGGATATCTGCCTTCATCCATGTACGCACCCTCTCCGGAATATCTCGCCTCGTCCATGTGTGCGCCCTCTCCAGGATATCTGCCTTCATCCATGTGCGCACCCTCTCCGGTGTATCTCGCCTCCCCAGGATATGCCACCGAAACCCCAAGCCCGGCCCGGGGCAGCTTCACACGATCAAATTCCCCTATTTCCAACAGGCAGAACCGGTTCTCATACCGCTGTTCCCCACTGGAAAAGACGGCCCGCACATAGGTTTCGCATCTGTCAAAGCCCTCCAGCTCCTCTCCTGGAATCACAAGCATCTTTGTGGCTGCGTCCGCCTCTATTGCCGCGATCTTCCGCCACCGGCCCTGCACCGCGCCCCGATAATCCAGCACCTCCGCCACCAGGGTTCCCGGCAGAGCCTGCTCCGTCTCGTTGCAGCCGTAAACCGCCAGTCCTTCCTCTTCCTCCCGCCAGGCCAGAATGATATCCTCATAGGCCCGTCTGGCATAATAGTAAGCCAGTTTGGGACGCCGCATAAAATCGATGGCGGACATCAGAGAGGGAAACAGCATATTCTCCCGGTTTGGCGCCACAGGGTCATTGAACTTCCAGTACAGCGAACCGCCGCAGATCCACTTTGCGCTGCGCAGGTACTCGATCCAGTATTTCAGCGCCTGGGCGTGGGTGTACTGGGTGATATAGATCAGATCACTCTCCTTTCCCTGCTCCCCCATGCGGGCCAGCCAGGACAGCTCCCCAAGCCAGGGATTCCTCTGCAGATCCAGTTTTTCCCCGAAGAAATTAAAGCGGTAGTAGGAATCCTCCGCCGGAAGGCTGCTGAAGCCGTATTCGCTCATAAACCTGGGCACAAATTCCAACAGCTTCCTGTAATAGTATTCGCTGCTTTTTTCAAATCTGGTCAGATAGATATGCACATCTCCCTGCAGAGGCGACGCGGGGAAATTCCCACCCTCTTCCTCCTCAAAGGGGCTGCAGGGACTGCTGATCAGAAACGGCCTGTAAGGGTCACATTTCTGAACCACCCTGCGGACTCCCACCCGGTTCACCCTGTTTTCCCGGAAACGCTCCTGTTGTTCTGCCCACTCATAGGCCTCGTCCAGTTCATTGTCCGCAGACCACAGCACAAGGGAGGCCCGGTTATAATACCGGTCAATGACGGTCTCCACTTCCTCCGACACCTGGTCCAGGAACCCATCGTCCTGGGGAAAGAGCCCACAGGCCAGCATGAAGTCCTGGAAAACCATGATACCATTCTCATCGCAGAAATCAAAGAAGATGTCCGGCTCATAAATTCCGCCGCCCCACACCCGGAGCATACTCAAATTGGACTCCAGAACCCTCTTAAAATAAAAGTCGTAATCCGCCTGCCTTATCTCGCCGTACACACAGTTTAGGGGCACCCAGTTGGCTCCCCGTACAAAGATGGGCTTTCCGTTGATCTCAAACAGGAACCGCCGCCCGCCTTCCGGCAATTTTTCCTGGTTCAGGTTCACGGTCCGGATGCCGAAGCAGAACCGCCTGCTGTCAACCTCCGCGCCATCCTCGTACAGGCAGGCGCTGACCTCGTACAACGCCGCCTCTCCATAGGGGCGGGGCCACCACAGACGGGGATTTTCCACCCGGATTTCCGTACTGCCGCAAAACGCCCCGCCTAAGCCGGCCGCCGCGCTGATACTGCCTTCTGCCCCGCCACCTGCCGCCTGCCTGAGCGGAATCGTCTGCTCCACAGCAACCGTTCCTCCATAGGTAAGTGTCAGCTTCAAAGTAAGCCCCTTACTTACAGCGTCCGTCCCGGATTCTCCAATCCTGCCTGTGGCCAGGCCTCCCCTGCCCCCGGCCGCCGACTCCCATGGCAGCACCTCCCAACAGGCCTCCAGGACCGCCTCTCCCTTCCGGATTTCTTTCGTCCGCAGATGCAGCTTCCCGATTGCAGCCCTGTCCCGGCTCTGGATGTACACGGATTTCCAGATTCCGTTTGTCAGGCAGTGCCCGCAGAAATCCCATCCCCAGTTCATCTGGGACTTACGGATTACCATCCTGGTACTGTCCTCCGGGGGCCAGATATCCGTCCTGTCGATATTTTCCGTACCCTTTACCGGAGATACGATGCGCACCGCCAGGGTATTCCAGCCTCCGTACCGCAGCACCTCTCCCACATCAAAGCGGTAAGGGATGAACATATTCTGTGTTTTCCCCACACATACCCCGTTGAGCCAGATTTCCGACAGGGTGTCGATGCCCTCGAAGCAGAGCAGGTTTTCCTTCCCCTGCAGCTTCTCCCTGCAGTAGAAATCCTTCACATAGAGCCAGTCGCTCTCCTCAATCCACCGCTCCTTATCCAGGTTTTTCCCCAGATAATAGCCGTCGATATATCCCTGCTCCCTAAGGACGCTCCTCACATCTCCCGGCACCCGGGCATCCAGATACCCTGCCGGGAAAAATTTCTCTGAAAATACGGGGCCCATATCGGCCCCGTACTCCAGTCTTTTCAGTTTATAAATTCCATCCAGACTTAATTTTACCATATATACTCCTGTTTTCGCCTTCTCTTATTCCTGCGCCGCCAGATACTCGTCCAACTGCCTCTGGTACTCCTCCACTACCTTCTCAATGCCTGCGGCTTTCAGCTTCGCAAGCGCGTCCTCGTAGCCTTCGTCCATGGAGATGATGCCAAGCTTGATGGGCCATACCTTGGCTTCCACTTCCGCCAGGCAGTTTGCGTATTCCGTGGCCACGCTCGCCGGGTCAAATACGAAGTTCAGCACAATGCTGTTTTCCGCATCCGGTTTTTCCACACCCATGATGTCAATGAATTTCTGGTAGGTCCCCACTTCGTAGCGCTCATATTCCATATTGCCGATCATCCAGTCCGCGTTGAACTCGAAGTCCGGAATCAGCTTGGTATACAGGCCCTCGCCCTCATTTTTCCAGGTCAGGCCTTCCACGCCGTACACCATCAGGTCATAATTTTCCTGGGAGGAATATACCCATTCCATGAATTTCACGGCTTCCGCCGGATGCTTGCTGGTCACGGATACCGCGGTGTCATTCCTGAAGGATGCAGGCCGGAAAGACGCCGCATCCGGGTTCAGATAGATGGTATCCAGATTCGTTCCCGGAATCCGCTCATTCCATACTTCCTCCGTTCCCCAAAGCTGGCAGCCATCCACCCAGATAAAATCTCCGGTGAGCATGGTATTCCAGGAAGACCATGAAGAAGACAGCACGTCTTCGGGGATGTATCCCTTTTCATAGCATGTCCGGAAAAATTCCGCGGTCTGCCGGAATTCGTCGGTTTCCACCCAGTTCTTCACGTTTCCTTCCTGATCGATGAAAATCAAATCTTTCTGTACCGTGAAGGGATAGGTATCCAGAGTGCGGAACAGCCAGGTAAAGGGCTCCTTGTACATGGGGATGATCACCGGCGCAGACGGACCATCCCACTTTTCCGTAAACACCTGGCACATATTCAGGAGATCTTCCATGGTCTTGGGATCCTCCAGGCCAAACTCCTCCAGCTTCTCCCGCCGGATGGTGATACAGCATGCCTGATCTGCATTCTCCGTCCAGTTGGCGGGAATGGTGTAAATCTCGCCGCCTACCGTGGCGGATTCCCACATATACTGGGGAATGACCCGGTTCAGCACCTCGCTGTCCTTCACATACTGGGTGATGGGGATGATTCCTTCCGCTCCGATATAGGTGGTAAAGGATTTCTGATCCTCCATCACTGCCAGAAGGTCAAACTCATCACCTCCCTGCAGCATCATGTTCACCTTGTCCGAAAAAACATCGGAGGGCACATACATAATCTCCAGCTGCAGTCCTGTGCCGTCCGCCGCCAGCTTGTCGTTGATGGCCTGCACCAGCTCGTCATTGTGCTCCACCGCGGTGCCGGGACGCAGATATTTGATGGTTACCACGTCCCCGGAATTTTCATTTTCCTGGCTGCCGCTCTCCGAGCTGCTGTTCTCCTGGCTGCTGTTTTCTGTGTTACCGCCTGCCTGGCTGCTATCCTGGTTTTCACCGCCCTGGGAACCGCTCTCTGACGGCGTCCCCCCATCGTTTCCGCAGCCTGCAAGCAACGCAGCGGAAAATAAAACAGCTGCCGCTAACCCCGTTACCTGCTTCATTTTTGTTCTTCTCATAAAAATCCTCCTTTTCTTTCTGCCGAATCCCTTCATGTACCTCCGATCCTCTTCCCGGCTTTCACTCCCCTGCCGGAATGCCTGCCCGGAACGTGGTTCACTATGTAATGATTCGGCAACTGTTTCTTAAGCATCTATTGACAGAAAGCTCCCGTCTGTCCATCTCCCTCTCCTGCATATACTTAGGAAATGTCGAAAAATAACTGATACAATTTCCTGTAACTTACAGACACTTCCCTACCGGCCAGAAATTCTTCCCAAAGAATTGTAACAACACTTCCGTCGGAAGCGAAAACGGACACAGATTCCGGAATCCTTCCTCTCAACCCTTCACCGATCCGATCACCAGACCTTTCACGATATATTTCTGTAAAAACGGATACAATAAAACGATAGGCCCTATGGTAATAGCCGCCGTAGCCATCTGCAGGGACTCCGAAGGCGCAAATGCTCCCCGTCCGGCCACCCCGGCACTCTGAAGCTGCTTCATAAAGTTCTGATCCGAACGCAGTTTCATCAAATAATACTGAATGGGATACATTTTCGAATCCGACACCAGCATAATGGCGTTCCACCAGTCATTCCAGTAGGCAATACCGTAAAACAGCGCCACCGTGGCCAGAATGGGCTTGCACAGGGGAAAGTAAATCCGGAAGGCGATCACCCCGTCATTGGCCCCGTCCAACTTCGCCGACTCCATCAGGGAAGCCGGAAGCTGCTGCATGTAATTCCGCATCAAAAACAGATTAAAGGGGCTGAAAATCAGCGTGGGAATCAAAAGCGCCAGATAATTCTCCGTCAGGCCCAGGTTTTTGCACATAATATACCAGGGCACCATTCCGCCGTTAAACACCATGGTCACGAAAAAGAACATGGAAATCGCGTTGCGGTACCGAACGGAAGGGTTTGCCAGGCTGTAGGACGCCATTGCCGTAATCATCGTTGCCAGAACCGTCCCCGCCGCCGTCACACCCACGGAATTGATATAGCAGCGGAATACCTCTTTTCCGTTTTTAAAAAGCATTTTGTAAGCTTCCAGGGAAAGTCGTCCCGGAAACAGGGAATATCCGTTGCGGATAATCTCTTCCTCTGCCGTAAAGGAAACCGCCACCACCAAAATGAGGGGCAGCAGACAAAAGCAGGCCACCAATGTCACCACAATATAAATCAGAGTTTTTCCCGGTGTTATCTTCTTTCTGGCTCTCATCAAAACAGCGCTCCTTCCGAAAATTTCTTTTTTGCAAGGTAATTGGTTCCCCAGACACAGAGAAATCCCATACAGGCCTGGAACAGACTGATGGCCATGGCCTGGGACGGACTTCCGATGGTCCGCATAGTGCGGAAGACATAGGTATCGATAACATCCGTTGCGTCATACAACACGCCGTTATCCCCCACAATGGCATAAATCATGCCGAAATCCCCGTAAAATACCTTCCCTACCGCCATGATGGTCAGCATCACCACCGTGGGCAGCAGCATGGGCAGCGTAATGTACCTGCACATCTGAAACCTCCCTGCCCCGTCGATGGCCGCCGCCTCGTAGACCTCTTCGTCGAAACCCGTGATGGCCGCCAGGTAGATCACCATCTGCATCCCCAGATCCTTCCACACCTTCAGGATAACCAGAATGGCGGTCCAGTATTTGGGCTGCACATAAAAGTTAATCCGGTCCAGCCCCAGGGACTGCAGGAAGCTGTTGACAATGCCGTACTTGCTCCCGATGACGGCATTCAATATGTAAGATACAATGGCCCAGGACAGAAAATACGGCAGCAGATAGCAGGACTGGGCAATCTTCTTAAACCGCCGCTTTCCCACTTCATTCACCAGAATCGCCAGCGTCACGGCCGACAATGTAGTAAATGTAATAAACAGCAGGTTCAGTTTGATGGTATTCAAAATAATCCGCAGCACATCATTGGATTTAAAGAAAAACTCAAAATTCCGCAGTCCGATCCATTCGCTGCCAAGGAGCCCTCCCTTGTAGGAATATTTCTGAAAGGCGATGGCCATATAGGGGATGGTGCAGTACCCGAACGCCAGGGAATACACTGCCGCCGGCAGCAGCATCAGGTAAGAAACAGGGTTTTTCATGATGTCCTTTATAAACGATTTTTTCTTCATTTTTTGTGCAAACCTCCGTCCTGGGATTTTCATGTCAGATTCATCATATGTACATATTAACTAAATATGGCAAAAATGTCAATAGTAAAATTATGTAAATTATATTTGTTATATTAAACATATCTTATCTAAAGAATCAATAAAAAAATTCTGAGACGGCCTTTCCCATCACAAAAAAATGCTGTATAAAGCGGCTATGTACAGCATTCCCCTGTCTCCGGGAAAACATACCTGTGTTGATCCGCTTTATACAGCAATTCTTGTTCTGCTCGTGCTTATCTGTATCTTATCAATTATCCGTTTCGCTTCATTTATCTGCTGTTTTTCATTTGTCCGCTGCTTTTCGCAGTTTCATGCCTTCTGCCTTTCCGGCAGCCTGTGCAGGCCGAAATCTGTCCTCCATCTTTCAAAAGGATGTTCTCCTGCATTATCTGCAGCAGTTTCCTGCCCGTCCTAATCCAGATTCACCACCCGGGACTCCACATACATCTTCTCAATCATCGTCTCTCCCTGAATCAACCGGAGCAGAGTCTGCACGGCCATCTTCCCGATGCCCTCCTCGTCCTGGCGCACATGGGGATAAGTATATTCCCCGTAAGCCGATACCGGCCCGTCAAAACAGGCGATCACCATCTGCTCCGGAACCTTGATTCCCATCCTCCTGCAGACGCTTTCCGCCAAAACCGCAATGTCAAATTCCGCCGCAATGACAGCGTCCAGATCCCTGTGCTCCGCGAAAAAGGCCTCCATCTTTTCCGCATCTGCCTCCATGCTCTGCTGACTTTGCAGATCCGGTATGGTGCTGCGGATGGTGTCCAGCAGATACCCTTCCCAGGGCTGCCCTTCTGCCCGACTGCGCCTGCACTTTTCCTCAAATCCCTCGATCCGCTTCTCCAGGGATACCGCATCCACAGCCTTTGCCGTAAGCAGCGCCATCTTCCGACACCCCTTCCCAAGGAGATAATCGATCATCCCTTCGATAGCCTTCTTGTTATTTGTGCCCACAAAAGGCACCGGAAGTCCTTCCAGATATCTGTCCAGAAATACCACCGGCATTCCCTCTCCCACCATCTTCAGAATCTCCCGGTTATAATGCTGCCCGTGAGTAGGCATGACGAGTATCCCCTTCACCCCCATTTCCTGAAGGGATTCCAGCATCCTTTTCTCCCGCTTCTGATCCCCCCGGGAACGCTTGACACACAGGGAATACCCTTCCCTGTCCGCCTCCTCCTCGATAGTCTTGAGCAGCTCCAGACCAAAACTCGCAGAAAAATCCTCCATCACCAGTCCAATGATTCGGGCCGCTTCCCCATGTCCGCTGCCTTCCTCTCCCTTTTCCCCCTCCAGCGCCTTCGCATTCATGGTAGCAAAGCTTCCTCTGCCGGGCCGCCTGATCACATAGCCGTCCTGCACTAACATGCTCATCGCTTTCTGCACGGTAATCCGGCTGACCTCAAATTCCTCAGCCAGTACTTTCTCCGCAGGCAGACGTTCTCCGGGCTGAATCTTTCCCGTCCGGATCTGTTCCTGCAATGTGGCATATACGGTCTGATATAAACACTTCTCTTCCTCCATGGTGCCGCCCCCATTCTGACATATTTATTATATTTGCTATATCTATATTAACATTCTACCACTCTTTGATAAAATATGCAAATATAGTTGTCAGAGAGAGACGCTTTTTCCAAAATCACCTATGCAAAAGAACTTCTGGCAGATCTCACTCTGGAAGAAAAATCAATGGATGATTATCCTGCCTATTTGCAAGAGCCGGAAAATCTGGGTCTGAAAGACTATACTAATATCATGCAGGCACGCCGCGACCGCATCACTAGTGCTGACTGATCTTTCAAATTGCAAAAAAGACGGGGGATCTGCTTTCTGACCTCCCCCGTCTTTTCGCCCTTCACAAGCTTCTGGCTTCTCTCGACAAATTGTTATACTTTAACGCCTCTATTCATCCACACTGTAATTCGGCGCTTCCTTGGTAATATGAATATCATGGGGGTGGCTTTCCTTCAGAGAGGCCGCGGAAATCTTCACAAATCTGCCGTTGTCCTTCAGCTCCTGAATATTATGCGCACCGCAGTAGCCCATACCGGAACGCAGGCCGCCCAATAGCTGGAACACCGTATCCTCCACATCGCCCTTGTAAGCCACGCGCCCTTCCACACCTTCGGGCACCAGCTTTCTGGCATTTTCCTGGAAATAGCGGTCCTTACTGCCGTTCTCCATGGCCGCGATCGATCCCATGCCGCGGTATACCTTATATTTTCTTCCCTGGAACAGTTCATAATCTCCGGGGCTCTCCTCGCAGCCTGCAAACATGCTGCCCATCATACAGACATTGCCGCCAGCCGCGATGGCTTTGGTAATATCCCCTGAGTACTTGATGCCGCCGTCGGCAATAATAGGAACCCCATACCCCTTTGCCACTTCATAACAATCCATAATGGCTGAGATCTGAGGCACGCCGATTCCGGCCACAACTCTTGTGGTACATATGGAACCCGGACCGATTCCCACCTTTACGGCGTCCGCGCCGTTCTCGATCAGATCCTTCGTCGCCTGCCCGGTGGCCACATTCCCCGCAATCACCTGCAAATCCGGATATTTCTCCTTGATCATCCTCAGACAGTTCAGCACATTCCTGGAATGCCCATGGGCACTGTCCAACACGATCACATCCACCTTCGCATCCACCAAAGCTGCCACACGCTCCAGAACGTTGGCAGTTATACCCACTCCCGCACCGCAGAGCAGCCTTCCCTGTGCATCCTTTGCCGCCAGAGGATATTTGATGGCCTTCTCTATATCCTTGATCGTAATGAGGCCCTTCAGGTTAAAATCCTTGTCCACTATGGGAAGCTTTTCCTTCCTGGCATTGGCCAATATCTGCTTCGCCTCATCCAGGGTGATTCCCTCAGGTGCGGTGATCAGCCCTTCGCTGGTCATGGATTCTTTTATTTTCTTTGTGAAATCGGTTTCGAATTTCAGATCGCGGTTGGTGATAATTCCCACCAACTTCCGCCCTTCGGTGACGGGTACTCCGGATATGCGGAACTTCGCCATCAATGCGTCCGCATCCGCCAGCGTATGCTCCGGTGTTAAAGAAAAAGGGTCTGTAATGACGCCGTTCTCAGAACGTTTTACCTTGTCCACCTCTTCGGCCTGTGCCTCGATGGACATGTTTTTGTGGATCACACCGATACCGCCCTGCCTTGCCATGGCAATCGCCATCCGATGCTCCGTTACGGTATCCATTCCCGCGCTCATCATGGGAATGTTCAGCTTGATTTTCTTCGTCAGCCAAGTAGTCAGGTCCACCTGATTCGGTACCACCTCCGAATAAGAAGGTACCAGCAGCACATCATCAAAAGTAATGCCCTCACCGATTATCTGTCCCATTTTGTCCTCCTATTCCAGTTCCGTAACAGCCCCTCCGGTACCCATATACGGCATAGAATATCCGGCCGCCAAATGCATGCGTCCGTATATCCTATGGGGTAGCGGACGGGCTATTACTGTTCGCCAGTTCCGTTCCTTAAAATATTTCAAAGAGTGTATCAAAATTTCCCCATTCTGTCAATAGAAAAATCAGTCAGAAAATATCTTTCTGGGAGCCACATTTTTCATAATCTTTATCAACTCCTCAGAAGGGCTTAAAATAATCTTCTCGCCGCCCTCATAAAACATGGCAAAACGCTTGTCCGGCTTCAGTTCCTCACCGATACTATAGTCCTTTATCTTTGCGGTACGGTTCTTATAATTGTCCAGACGATAGCTCTTGATAGGGGCCAGAATCTCTATTCTGTCCAAGTGGTATGTCGCAATGCGTTTCCTTTTGCTTTTCGCCATAACCTTGTCCACCACCAGTTCCTTGTCCAGATAGAGATATTCATATTCCAAATCTGTAAATAGATTCACAAAATAAGCTCCTACTCCGGTCAGGATCGCGCCGATCATTCCGAAAATCATCAGAGGCGGAAGCACAAACACAGCCAGTACGAATATCACGGTCAGCGTAATCAACAAATACTTGAAAAACCTGCCCAGAAGGGATGTTTTTGCCTTTACCAGGCATTCTACATAAGCATCACTCATTTTACACACCTTTCCTTTGTCGTATTTTATACATATAATAATAATAAACTATCTTTCCGGAACTTTCAAGAACACTTTCCAAGAATATAGTCGATTTATCATTTTTTTAGAATCATGTTAGCTTCCCTTCATTGACAATCCCCATTGTTTCATATTATGATATTAGGCAGCGGACGTAAATTCTATGCTGTATCTGGCCCGGGATGGGCAGCAGCGGTACTTAAAATAAGAAAGGCGGATGAATTATGCCGGTAATGGACGAATTCAAGGAAGAGAGAGAATCACTGAAGCACGGAACTTTCAAACAGAAATTTACCTACTTTCTGGATTATTATAAATGGTATGTCATTGTAGCGGTCCTGATCCTCGGTTTTGCAGGCTCCCTGATCTACCAGACACTGACCAGAAAGGAACGGGCCATTTTTGTAGCTCTGCTCAATGTATACGAACTGGAACCCGCTGCGGAATATCCCAACCGTTTTGCAGAATACATTGGCCTGGATCCTGATGAATATGATTTCTATTTCGACGCCTCCATGCATATGGATTCCTCTGACCTGACGGCCTATGACGAAACCACCGTAGCTACCACCCAAAAACTGATGGTATACATCGCCGCCCAGGAGATCGATATCCTCGTTGCCAGCGAATCCACCACCAATTCCTACGCCTATAACGAGACCTTTTATGATTTAAGCGCCCTTCTGAGCGAGGAACAATTCGAAAAATATGAACCTTACTTCTACTATATGGATCAGGCTGTTGCAGACGCAAGAAACGAAGCCCAAGACGCCGGGGAGGAATATGTGAATGTACCGGATTATCCTTCTCCCAGGAATCCGGAAGCCATGGAAAATCCCATCCCGGTGGGGATCTACCTGGATGCGGCGGAGGGGCTGACGGAAAACTATCTGTTCATGGATGAGACCGTCATTCTCACCGTGCCGGCCAATACACAGCATACGGAAAATGCAAGAGCGTTTATTGATTTCATATTCCAGTAAAATCCGCGGGGCAGCATTTTGTTTACCGGCTATACAGTTTCCGGCAGACACGCAATTTCCGAATCCGAAACCAAAACTGCCGCATGTGAAATATCCCGGACCCGATTCGGATTATTCTGCATGCGGCAGTTTCGTTTCCTATTCTGATCAGCCTCCCGGATGTCTGGCAGGCGTCCGACGAGCCATTCCTGATGTCCCGCGCTCCCCCAAATAAGCTGTCCGTCACCCGACGATCCCCACCAAGCCATACCTGACTTCCGCCCATTCCCCAAACAAGCCGTCCATCACCCGGCGATCCCTCAACAAACCATTCCTGCCATCTGGCAATCCCCCAACAAGCCGCCCCTGACGTCCTCCGCTCCCCCGCCGGGCCGCCTCTGCCCTACAATAGCTCCCGCAGCAATCCGTTGACACTGACCGGGTCTGCCTTGCCCTTCATGGCTTTCATGGTCTGCCCCACCAGAAATCCGATGGCTCTGTCCTTCCCATTGCGATAATCCTCCACGGACTGCGGATTTGCCGCGATCACTTCTTCAACCACCCTGCGCAGGGCATCTGTATCGCTCACCATCTTCAGTCCCCGTTCCTCCACATACTGTTCCGGATCCACATCCCGGTCAAACATTGCTTCAAACACTTCCTTGGCCACCGTGGAATTGATCGCTTTGCTCTCTGTCAGGGAGATCAGCTTCGCCAAATGCTCCGGCGTAAAGCAAATATCCTCCGGATCCATCTCCCGCTCCTTCAACAGCCGCAGCGTCTCCACCATCAGCCAGTTGGAAACCTTCTTCGGCTGACTCCCCAATGCCACGGTTACCTCAAATAATTCCGCCATATGTCTGGATTGCGTAATGATCTCAATGTCATATTCCGGAATATCGTATTCTCTTCTATAGCGGCCCATTTTTTCCGTACGCAATTCCGGCTGACGCGCACGGATTTCCTCTAAAAATTCGTCGCTGATACGGATGGGCGCCAGATCCGGATCCGGAAAATACCGGTAATCCTGGGCATCCTCCTTGGAACGCATGGGATAAGAAATCTCCTTCGCTTCATCCCATCGTCTGGTCTCCTGCACAACTGCCTGGCCGGATTCCAGCAGGTCAATCTGACGGTTTTTCTCGTTTTCAATAGCTCTGACAATGGAACGGAAGGAATTCAGATTCTTCATCTCGGTACGTGTACCCAACAGGGAAGACCCCGCCTCCCTGACAGAAAGATTCACATCCGCCCGCATGGATCCTTCCTGGAGTTTACAATCGCTGGCGCCCAGATACCGGATAATCAGGCGCAGCTTTTCCAGATAAGCTATGACTTCCTCCGCACTGCGCATATCCGGCTCCGACACGATCTCAATCAGGGGCACGCCGGAACGGTTATAGTCCACCAGGGTACAATCCTCCCATTCATCATGAATCAGCTTGCCCGCATCCTCCTCCATATGGATCTCATGAATTCCGATCCTTTTCCGATTTCCGCAATCCAGGCCTTCGGCAGATGCACCGCCGTCTGTCGGGCAGGCACCACGGCTCCTCTGCTCCGGATCCGCTTCATCTCCTTCCATATTCTGCCGTATATCAATCTCCACATACCCGTCCCGGCAGATTGGCAGATACAGCTGAGAAATCTGATAATTCTGGGGATTGTCGGGATAAAAATAATTTTTCCTGTCAAATTTACTGTACCGGGTGATCTGGCAGTTGGTAGCCAGCCCCACTGAAACCGCATATTCCAGCACCTTTTTGTTCAGCACCGGAAGTGTTCCCGGCATTCCCGTGCACACAGGGCAGGTATGGGAATTCGGCGAACCGCCAAATGCCGTGGAGCACCCGCAGAAAATTTTGGTGCGGGTGGCCAACTCCACATGAACCTCCAGGCCGATTACTGTCTCATATTGTTTTGCCATGCCTCTTCCTTCCTTTCCTGCAACAATGTAAAAACGCTTCATGAAAACCGTCACAGGCTGTCCCTCGTAAAACCTGCTATTCTCACGGCTTTCATTGCATCACTTCCGCGTCTCAGCGAAGATTTGCCGTCTGCTCATAGGTATACGCAATCTGCAGCAGTTTCTTCTCCTGAAAACAATCGCCGATCAACTGCAGGCCGATTGGTAAGCCCTTCCCATCCTTCCCGCAGGGAAGGGAGATCGCGGGCAGACCCGCCAGATTCGTCGAAATGGTATATATATCACCCAGATACATTTTAATCGGATCACACAGGCTCTCGCCGAGCTTCGGAGCCGTAGTAGGCGCCACAGGCCCCAAAATACAGTCATATTTCCGGAAAGCCTCGTCAAAGGTCTTCTTTATCATGGCCTTGACCCGCAGCGCCTTCAGATAATAGGCATCATAATAACCTGAGCTCAGTACGAAGCTCCCCAGCATGATACGGCGCTTGACTTCGGCGCCAAAGCCCCGGGAACGGGTCTCCTTATACATCTGATGCAATTCATCTGCGTTTTCGGCCCGGTAACCATACTTAATGCCGTCAAAGCGTTCCAGATTGGAGCTGGCCTCCGCCGCCGCTATGGTATAATATGCAGGAATTGCATAATCTACCAGTTCCAGATCGAATGCTTCCACGATCGCTCCGTTTTCTTTCAGAAGCTGCGCGGCTTTCCTCACAGCGTCTCTGACTTCCGGATCCGGCCCGCCGGATGCTTCCTGTTCTGATTCCGTAAACGGAATATAATCTTTCGGAATACCGATACGCATTCCCCGGACATCTTTTATCAGAGCTTCCGTAAAGCGGGTATCTTCCCGGCGGATACGCGTGGAATCCCTGAGCGGAAAATCGCTGCCCTGATTTCCCACATGCGGTCCCTCCATCCCGTCGGAAGCCAGGAGATCCAGAATCACAGCGCAGTCCTCCACCGTCTTGCATAACGGCCCTATCTGGTCCAGGGAAGAACCGTACGCCACCAGCCCGTAACGGGATACTGTCCCGTATGTGGGCTTCATACCCACCACCCCGCAATGAGACGCCGGCTGGCGGATGGATCCTCCCGTATCGGAGCCCAAGGCAAAAAAGCATTCCTCCGCTGCCACTGCCGCCGCGGATCCTCCGGAAGAGCCTCCCGGTACATGCTCCGGATTATGAGGATTCCGGGTAGGTCCATAGGCGGAAGTCTCCGTGGTGGAACCCATGGCAAATTCGTCCATATTGGTCTTTCCGATGATCACGGCCCCCGCCCTTTCCAGCGCCGAAACCGCTTCCGCCGAATAGGCGGGGATAAAATTTCCCAGAATCCGGGACCCGCATGTGGTCAGCATCCCCTCCGTACACAAATTATCCTTCACCGCCATGGGCACGCCTGCCAAGGGACCGGATAACGCCCCGGACTCAATTTTTTGCTGCGCCTCTTCTGCTTTCTTCAGCGCCCGCTCCCGGTCAACCGTTATATAACAGTTATAACTTTGTTCCTCTCTATCTATCTGGTTCAGGACGGCCTGCATGGCTTCCACAGCCGTAGTCCTGCCTTCCCTGATTCTCCTGCCCAATTCCACTGCAGAAAGAGATAATAATTCCATCGCCTGCTTCCTCCTGTCCAATCCTGTTTAAGGAAACTTAATTGAATGTCCTCGGCACCATAAACATGTCATCTTTTTGTGCCGGCGCATTCGCCAGGATTTTCTCACTCTCGTTTCCATTGGTCACCACGTCCTCCCGAAACACATTCTCCACGGGAAATATGTGAGACATGGGCTCTGCTCCCCCGGTGTCCAGTTCATTCAATTTGTCAATATAATCCAGCATCCTGCCCATATCCCGCCTGGCCTGCTCCTTCTCCTCATCGGACAGTGCCAGCTTGGCCAGAATGCCTACATATTCAATGGTTTCATCCGTTATTTTATTCGCCATATCCATCCCTCGCCTCTCTAAAGATCTCAGTCCCGAACCTTGATATGCACTTCCCTAAGCTGCTGCTCCGTCACATCTCCCGGCGCATTGCACATCAGATCCTGGGCTGTCCCGCTCATGGGAAATGCGATCACCTCACGGATATTTTCCTCTCCCCTAAGCAGCATCAACATTCTGTCGATTCCCGGCGCCATTCCCGCATGGGGCGGCGCTCCGAACCGGAAAGCCTGATATAGTGCACCGAATTTCTTCTGCAGATCTTTCTCGTCATAACCGGCCAGCGCGAAAGCCTTAACCATAATGTCCAGGTCATGATTTCTCACCGCCCCCGAAGAAAGCTCCACGCCGTTGCAGACAATGTCATACTGATAGGCCAGAATCTGCAGCGGATCCTCTTTTTCCAAAGCCTCCAGACCTCCCTGGGGCATGGAAAAGGGATTGTGGGTGAAGGTCAGCTGCTTTGTCTCCGGATCCCGCTCGTACATGGGAAAATCGTTCACATAGCAGAAGCGGAAGGCATTCTCTTCCGTCAGCCCCAGCTTCTCCCCCAGCTCATTGCGGAGCTTCCCCGCATAATAACAGGCCCTCTCCTCCTTGTCCGCAATGAAGAAAATCGTATCTCCTGCCTCCAGGCCGGCCAGCCTGCGCAGCTCCTGCTTCAGGTCATCCGGTATAAATTTGTCAATCGGCCCCTTGTAGGAAAAATCCTCCGTCACTTCCAGATATCCCAGACCGGCCATGCCCAGAGACTGAGCGAACTGCAGCAGTTTCTCATGGAATCCCTTGCTCATCTGCTCTCTTACCCGGATAGCCCGGACGGTTCTTTTCAAAAAAGGCTTAAACGTACATTTCTGGAAAAACTCCGTCACATCCGTGATACGCAGGGGATTGCGCAGATCCGGTTTGTCCGTACCGAACTCCAGCATGGCCTGCCTGTAGCTGTAAACAGGATAGGGCGCCTTCGATACTGTGGCTCCCTCAGGCGCAAACTTTTCAAAAACCGCGGAAAGGATCTCCTCCCCTGCCCGAAATACATCCTCCTGGGTGGCAAAGCTCATCTCAAAATCCAGCTGGTAAAACTCTCCCGGCGAGCGGTCCGCACGGGCATCTTCATCCCGAAAACAGGGGGCGATCTGAAAATATTTGTCGAACCCCGCCGCCATTAGCAGCTGCTTATACTGCTGGGGCGCCTGAGGAAGGGCATAAAATTTCCCCTTGTATTTACGGGAAGGAACGATATAATCCCTTGCGCCTTCCGGAGAAGAAGCGGAGAGAATCGGCGTCTGAATCTCCACGAATCCCATCTCCGTCATCTTCTGGCGCAGGAATCCGATTACCTGTGAACGGAATAATATATTATCTCTCACCCTGGCATTCCGCAAATCCAGATAACGGTATTTCAGGCGGATCTCCTCCCTGGTCTCTCTGGAAGTCATCACCTCAAAGGGCAGCTGGCCGTACACTTTTCCCAGCACGGTAATCTCCCCGGCCTCCAATTCGATCGTTCCGGAGGGAATCCTGGGATTATAGGTCTCTGCATCCCGCTTTTCCACCGGCCCTTCCACAGTAATACAGGTCTCCCTGACCAAGCCTTTCAATAACCCCGGCGTCCGGATCACCACCTGCAATACGCCGTACATATCCCGCAGATCGAGAAAGGACACACCCCCATGGTCACGGATATTCTCGATCCATCCTGCCACACGAATCCGCTCTCCGATCTGCCGCTCGCTAACGGAGCCGATTGTCATGTCTCTGTAAATGTTGCTTCTTTTCATAAGGCACCTCCTGATTCTGATTCCACAATGCAGGTATCCTTCCCACATTGCGGATATCCTCCGTGCACTGTGCGTATCCTTCATGCAGCGCACATTTCCTGCACCCATTATACGCATTTTTGCATACTCTGCATATCATACGCACTGTGTCCTGAAACTTCCATGCCTGCCTCGTAATCCGGACACGAAAAAGCCCGGGACACAATTATCTGCATCCCGGGACGAATAATCTCTCCTGTATTATCCGCGGTACCACCCGCATTGACCAGCCGTATCTTCCATCAAAGACATACCCGGCTGATCCCCTCTGACACTTAACGCGTGCTACGTGCCGTCCTAGCATAAGCTTCCCACGCTTATGTTCAGGCGGCCTGCTCCGGAGTGTTCCCCATATCAGTTCCCGCAGGCAGCGCTCTCAGTCGGTGACGCCGCCTTCCTGTTGCCTTTCCTGAAAGGAGTCTCTTTCATCGCATTTTTAATATGCCCATTATCCTACCACAAATTTCTTTTGATTGCAAGCTTTTTTTCTTCGGGATTTTGTGGTACAATATGTCTTATGTTATTGTTCACTCGGTGCCTCCGCGAGGGTTTTCATGCGCATTATGCACGCCCCCCGAGACAGCAGGCGCCAAAATGAGCGCACTTTGCTCAATTCAAGACAATAGAATTCTGCATTTGAATTCTATTGTCTGTGTGTATCATGTTGCTGCGAGCGGCGAAGCCGTGAACAGTAACAACCTTATTCCCGGCAGGAAGCGGCCGAATGGCCATCCTGCCATGTGCGTTGCTGTGCACATGGTACAATAATAGAGGCCCCCGGGGTGTGCGTTTTTACTGCGTCCGGCGCCCGTGATTCTATTCTTCAAAGTGCAATCTGCAGGAAAGGTATGGTGACATATATGAAAAATACTCATGACAAAATTGCTGAATTAAAAGATATCGTTGAAGCATATGATAATATCGTATTTTTCGGGGGCGCCGGCGTATCCACGGAGAGCGGTATTCCCGACTTCCGCAGCGTGGACGGTCTCTACCATCAGCAATACGATTACCCTCCCGAGACAATTTTGAGCCACACTTTTTATCGCCGCGATCCCGACGAATTCTTTCGTTTTTACCGCAATAAAATGCTCTTTCTTAACGCAAAACCCAATGCCTCCCACCTAAAGCTGGCTCAGCTGGAAGCCCGGGGAAAACTCAGGGCTGTAGTCACCCAAAACATCGACGGCCTCCATCAGGCTGCGGGCAGCAAGACCGTATTGGAACTCCACGGCTCGGTGCTGCGCAACTACTGCGAGAAATGCGGCCGTTTTTATGATGTACACTTTATACAGAATACCTCAGGCGTTCCCAAGTGCGAAGACTGCGGCGGCTCCGTAAAGCCGGATGTAGTGCTCTACGAGGAGGGCCTGAATCAGAAAACCATCAACGATGCAGTGCGCTTCATTCATAAGGCCCAGGTGCTGATCATCGGGGGCACATCTCTGGCGGTGTATCCGGCCGCCGGGTTGATTGATTACTTCCAGGGGGATAAGCTGGTAGTCGTCAATAAGGCTCCCACCCCCAGGGATTCCCATGCGGACCTGCTGATCCAGGCGCCTATCGGGGAGGTTTTTGCGCAGTTGTGAATTCTGAGGCATATGAAGGGGGACGAAAAGGTCCCCCTGCCATTGCGCTTATCAATTACCCGTTATTGATCTGAACCGGTATCTTCGTTCTCACCGCTCCAGAATCGGCTCCTGTTCCCAAATCGGATGCCGCTCCCGGTTCCGCTCCTGCTTCCGGACCGGCTGGCAAATCCCCATCAGCTCCCGTTCCCTGGTCTGCTGCCATATCCGAATCGGCTCCCGAGCCGCCTGACATATCCCAATCGCCCGGCAATGCCGAGTCCGCTGACGTATCCCAGTCCTCCGGCATGTCATCCAGCGGCATGACATCCAGCTCTATACGATTGACCTCCTCAAGCTCCCAGCTCTCCTCATATATCCCTTCCAGCTCCGTCCAATCCGCCTCCACTGGTATGTTCTCCCAATTCACCAGATACAATTGCGAATCATTCTCATCAAAATACTGTATTTTCACCGAATCGGCCTTCACCAGTTTGGACCACTCCATGACAAACATCGCCGGACCGTCTTCCCCGCCCTTCTTCGCCTGGACCTCCTGATACTCTCCGTTTGTCTGTGCCGACATATGGGAAAGTTCTCCTTCCGTACTCAGCACTACGGTAAGGCTTCTGTCGATTCCCCAATCGGCTCCGATGGTATTGCTCTCAATAGGATCATCTCCCAGCATCCGGTATCCCCTGATCCAATAATATCCGCCCTTTTCCTCGTCCTTTATCCAACCATATACGGCATATCCCTTTTTATTCAGTTTGGTCCGGTATCCCGCCAGGAGCGTCCCCGGAATGGTCTCCGACTCGTACACCTGGAATATTTCGGCATTGCTCCCGCTCATCTCGTTAAGCATTGCCGTGAGCTCATACAGATCATATCTGCCCATCTTCCATTCCCCACTGAGCGGATTGGTCAGAAAACATACCGCTGCAATGATGCAGAGCCCTGCTGCGGCTGCACCGATCCAGAAGGCCGGCTTTTTGTAATTCAGCACTCCCTTCACGCGTTCCTTCACCCCGGCTTCGCCGAAGGCAAGCGGGCATGCTGTGATCCTATACCGCTGCACGCTGCAGGATAGCAAGGTTTCGGCGTAGTGCTTCTTCCCCTCCTCACTCATTTCCCGCACTACCCGCTCGTCGCACGCCATCTCAATATCCCGGCACAACAGTATATAGGCAGCCCAGCACAGCGGCTGAAACCAATATACACACAAAAGCAAATATCCCACAGGTTTCCATAAATGATCAAATCTTCTCAAATGCGCCTTTTCATGCTCCGTCACACAGGCAATCCCGGACGCCTCCATGTCGGAAGGCAGATAGATCCTGGGCCGCAGCACCCCCAGGATAAAGGGCGATTTCACATCGTCACATATCCACACATTATCCTGAAGCCGCATGGATACCGCCACCTTTCGGCGCAGTCTCAGCCAGGTGATTACGGCATACAGCAGCATGACAGCCATGCCGGCCAGCCACAGCAGGCTCCCTGCCTGTATCAGGGTCTGTATCGGCCCCGCCGGATTCCCCTTATCGGCAGCCTGCGCTGTGATGAGAAATCCATTTCCTCCCTGATGTGCCGCTTCTGCCCCCTGCTCTGTCACCGGCTCCTGTCCCGTCAGCGTTCCCCCTGACAGAATGGCCCGTTCCGGAATCAGGCTGAATTCACTTTCAAAGGCAATCGGAAATATCAAACGGATTCCCACCAATGCCCAGAGGAAACAGCTGATCGCCCTGGGCGCTTTCCGCAGCAGGATACGCAATAAAATCACAGCCAAAATCACCCATCCCGCCACAATACTCATATTGCATAATTTTATAAACAATCCTTCCATAAGAAAACCCCCATTTCCTTCATTCGCCCTTCCTGCTTCCAAATCCGTCGATCAAGCTTCTGATCTCCGCGATATCTTCCTGCGACAGCGCCTTCTGCGACGCAAATGCTGCGATAAAAGCCGGCAGAGACCCTTCAAAGGTATCCTCCACAAACTTCCTGCTCTGGGCGGCATGGAGCTCCTGCTTTGATATCAGAGAGGTGACCCTGCCGTTCTGATTTTGAAAAATCCCTTTCTCGCACAGCTTTTTCAGTACCGTATACGTGGTAGATTTCTTCCAGCCGAGCTCCTGTGCGCTGAGCTTTACCAGCTCTCCTGATGTCAGCGGCTCATGCTGCCAGATAATATCCGCAAAATGCGCTTCCACCACTCCTAATTTCGTGTCTTCCATAGGCAACCTCCTATTCCAGTTCCGCAACAATCTCTTCCTGTACCAATAATAGCAGAGAATTTCCGGCCGCTTAATGATGCGTCCGTAAATCCTCTGGGCACTGGAAGCGATTGTTGCTGTTTTTCCAGTTCCGCAACAATCTCTTCCTGTACCAATAATGGCAATAATGGCAGAGAATTTCATTTTCATATCCCCGCATCCTCTTTTGGTCTATAGTCTCTAGACTTTACTTGAGTCTACCATATATAGACCCGACTGTCAAGGGATTTCCCGGTTTTCTATCCCAAATTTTCCTACGCAAATTTCCTAATATTCCTAATTTACCTGATTTTCCGTTCATCTTCTCCGTTCAAACCTTCCATTCCAAAACTATCCTCTTGCAACGGCTCAATATCATGTCCGAATGATTGGAAATTATACGAAACTAACTTGCTGCGTCCAAAAAGGGCAGCCCGTCCTCCGACAGATTGCCCTTTCCGTATACAACTATTATACAAAGATTTTATAATTCTTTAAGTCTACAGTCAAACTTTAGACACATTTTTAGGGTATCATGAAATCAATAACAAAGGAGCTGTTGGATTCTGGTATACATTGCAGGGTTCTGTCAGCTCCGACTACCAGCAACACTGCTTAAGGGAGCAACAATTCCCCGGCAGTTTTACATAAATTTTTCTTCATGTTTTCTTTATTTTACTCCCTTCCTTTTTATAGGGGTCCGGCAGTCACGGACCCCTGTTTTTTACACTCATGAGCGCATTCATTCTTCCGCCTTCTGTTCTACACCGCGTAAGTGCTCATTCGCTTTACAGCCGTCTTCTATTTCCCCGAGAAATCATAATAGGTTGCCAGCAGCTCATGCCGCATATGCCGGCTGTCATAAAAATCCGCATCCGTCATATGCAGATTGTAGGGATTATAAGATCCTTCGATCTTCAGGTCATATCGCTGCGCCACATCATAGGCATAGGCCTCCAGCTCACTCAGAATGAAATACTCGTCATTGTCAATCCGGTTCCACAGCGAAGGCGCCAGAGGAAACAGATACAGATCTACCTCCACATCCCTCTGCGTCAAATACCGGATCAGCTTTTCAAACGTCTCCTGACTATAGGAACTGATGTGGCAATTTTTCGAAAACTGCGTCTCTATATCGTAATTCCTGGCGTCTTCCTCCACATATTCCGCGGAATTATTCTGCACTTCCTTCGGGTACACCAGGCTGCCGTCCGTCATATAGTAACCGCCCTCATACCCCTCTCCCACGACTCCCCAGTTTTCGTCAGACAGAATGGTCTCCAGCACTTCCTTCACTCCGCTGGAGCTCACCCAATTCACTGCTGACTGAAAATAAGAAATCGAAAAAAGCTGAGAGACTTTCGCCTTAAAACGGGCAAAGGCACTGTCTTCCGGCGCCCTGCACTGCTCGTCATTCAAGATTCCGATCATATACTCCGCATAGGGCTTCAGAGTCTCGTTTCTGGTAAAGGTACTGTACAAGGTCTCATCGAAGAAATAAGAATCCACACAAAATACCACTCTGCCGCAATGCTTCCCATACAGCTCCATCAGCCCGAACTGCGCCAGAATGTCGTAGAAGTCCGCCCCCGACACCGCAAGATTATAAAAGGAATCCTCCTGCACCGCGTCTGTCCTGACTCCGAATACAAGGCTGGGCCCCACTGTTACACAGTCCACATAGTCCGGCATTTCGCTTATCAGATAACGCTTTATCCCCCGCTCGTCGCCGTTTCCGGCATGAAAATATACATTATTCCCTTCCAACAGGGATGCGGCCATAAACTGACTGTCGCTTTTATAAATTCCCGCAGGATCCACAAAATAATTTGTAAGGATCACAATGAGCAGCAACGGCAGAAACCACAGCAATCTGAACCATCTTCTCTCCTTCATGCCAACCCCCAGATCCGGCGCGTTCCCGACGTACGCGCCCTCGCCAATTATACTTTAAAACTGGAAATAAATAAACGCAGAATTTCCAACCATACCTACCAGTAAAATCAGCAGCAGTTCCGCATAGAGCACTGCAACCCGAACGCCATACCGCCGCCTGTCCAGAAATTCCTTTATGGAAGTGCCTCTTTCCTGCAGGATATATTCTATGGCTCCCAACAATATCGTCAAGCCGAAAATTACCAGCGTCTTCCTGCCCAGATTCTCCGCGCCGATAATCTGCCCGATATGTACCCGGAAAGGGTGCGTCAGAGCCTGTCCCAGCGCCGCAAACCCTTCCGCGGTTCCGGCGGCACAGACAAATACCCAGCACACGCAGATCAGCAGCAATGTCCTGGCTCTTTGGAACAGCCGAAAAATCCAGCCCTCTTTCCGGATCTTCAGCAGCTTTTTCAATTTTTCAAACACGGGCTGCAGCAGATCGCCCCCCATCAACAGGAAAAAGGGAATCACTGCCGATGCCATAAAATAATAACCCGTTCCCCCGTGCCATATACCGATGAGAAACCACAAAACAACCATGGACAGATAAAAGGGGAGCTTTCTTCCCGTCTTTTTGCCCAGACGTTTCCTGGCTCTTTTTCCCAACTGTACCATATGCTTTGATTTCTGCATGGGATACATGACATAATCTTTAAACCATACTCCCAGAGTAATATGCCATCTCTGCCAGAATTCCTGGACGGTTCTGGATAAAAAGGGCGCGTTAAAGTTCTCCGGCAGACTGATTCCAAACAGCTGTGAAGCCCCCAGGACAATATCCATACATCCCGAAAAATCCGTATACAGCTGTACGGCATAGCATAAAGTTGCGATCAGGATGTCCGCCCCGCCAAAGGAAGCCAAATCGCCGTACACCCCCGAAACCACCAGGCCGAAACGATCTGATATGACCAGCTTCTTGAAATATCCCCAGACCATCCGCCGCAGTCCGAAAGCCACATTGTCGTAGCACAGGGCATGTCTCTCCCGGTATTGTTCCCGCATATGGCCGAATCGGACCACCGGGCCGGACACCAGCGCCGGAAAATAGAACAAAAACAATGCAACCATTCCCGCATTCCGCTCCGGGCCGTAAGTCCCCCAGGAAACATCCATCAGATATCCAATAGCCGACAAGGTAAAGTAGGACATTCCCATCACCGCCACAAAGTTCAGCCATGATATCTCCTGTTCCACCCGAAGCACTGACAGAACCAGCGTACTAAGATTAAAGGCATATTTCAGCACAAAAAGACCTGCCGTTAATCCTGCCACACAGAGGAAGGTAACCAGATTCCGCTTTCTGTCTTCCCTACGGTACTTTTCGATCAGAAATGCGCCGAAGTAAGTAATGCAGAAGATATAGCCGATCACAATTGTCAGAGAAAAGCCGCCCATGGCCGATGCGGAAAAATAGAAAAACAGGCTTCCGGCCAGGAGAATTTCCCTCTGGAATCTTGGAACAAGGTAATACAGGGCAAAGGTAACGGATAAAAACATAAAAAAACCAAGACTTGTCAGGCTCATGGCTTCGTCCCCTCCAGGCGCATCTTAACTTCCCAGTTCCATAATGATATCAACCATCTCTCCCACGTTCTGCATGGTCACTACCTTCCCCATGGGAATCTTGAAGGAAAATTCTTCCTCTACGGCCACCACCAGATTGATATGCTCGAAAGAATCCCAGCCGTCCACGTCGTCTGCGGTGGTGTCGTCTGTCAGTTCGATCGTTTTGTCATCAAATACTTCGCGAAAAACCATATTCAGTCTCTCATATACATCTTCTCTATCCATCTTTCGTCTCCTATTCCAGTTCCGCATCACGCCCCTAAAGTACCTTCCTCTTCATAGAATTTCCGGCCGCAAGAACGTGCGTCCGTAAATCCTATGGGTACTTTAGGGGCATGATGCTGTTTTCCAGTTCCGCATCACGCCCCTAAAGTACCTTCCTCTTCATAGAATTTCCGGCCGCAAGAACGGGCGTCCGTAAATCCTATGGGTACTTTAGGGGCATGATGCTGTTTTTTAGTTCCGCATCATTTTTTTGATTTTTTATCTTAGTACCAGCACTTTCATCCTTGCACGGGACACTTTCGCGCCGTGCTGATTTTTGATTGTGACCTTCAGGCAGATCAGCTTCAGCCCCTCCTCTTTCTCCGTCACCTCGCCCGTCACTTCCAAAGTATCCCCCGCAAACACAGGCTTCATAAAGGATATCTCTTCCAGACTGTGGATCAGGCTGTATTTCCCCGGCAGATACATTCCGGCCATGGCGGAATATAATGACGCTGTCAGCATGCCGAAACTGGCATGGGAAGGAAATCGCCCGCCGCTGACTTCCCTGGCAAAGTCGTCGTCTCTGTGCAGCGGATTCTCATCCCCTGAGATCCGGCGGAATAAATCCTCCATTTCCGGTGTCACTTTTCTCTGAAAAGAAGCCTTCATGCCCACAGAAAGTTCGGCAAAAGTATATTCATTCATTTCCCATATACTCCTTTATCTTCCTGTATATCCCCTCTGCGTCCAGGCCGTTCTCCGCCCTGACACTTTTATGCGTGCCGTAGCCTGCGGCGAAACAATCCTGCAGCCCGATCCTGCGCAGCCGAACTCCCAGACCCTCTTCCGCGAGAATCTCCGCAATGATACTGCCCAAGCCGCCATAGACATTATGCTCCTCCACCGTGAAAAACATCCGGGTTCTCGCCGCCATCTCCAACACATTTGCCCGGTCAAAGGGCTTGACAGATACCGCATTGACCAGATTTACCCGGATTCCTTCCGCTTCCAGCCGCTCTGCCGCCTGGTCAGCCTCTTCCAGAATACTTCCGGTCACGAAGATACTGATTGAGCCGCCTTCCCTTAGAATTTCATTTTTCCCCACCTCCATCTGATAATCCGACGGATAAAATTCCTTCTCGTGATTCATCCCGATCTTGATATATACCGGCCCCTGATGGCGATATGCCGCCTCCGCACACTCCGCTGTCTGCCGGGGCGTAGCCGGAGATAAAATCATCAAACCTGGAATCGCCCGAAGCATTGCCACATCTTCTGTGGTATGATGGGTGGGACCTAAGGAACTCCAGGCCAGGCCGCTGCCCATGCCCACCACTTTCACATTCAGATTCTGAAAGCAGATATCATCCCTGATGAACTCCAGCGAGCGATATGCCAGAAAAGCGCCTGCCGTGTACACAAAGGGAATCCTGCCTTCCGCAGCCATCCCCGCGGCGGCGGCCACCATATTTTCTTCGCTGATCCCGAAATTATAGATCTGATTCGGGAAATTGCGGCGGAACATCTCATCATATCCGGTGCCGCTGTCCGCCAGAATATGAATCACTCTGTTATCGCGCTGTGCCAGTTCCATGATCTTCCCGATATATGCACTCTGCATGGTCTACCCCATTTCTTCCTCGCTGATTCCCAGCTCTTCTCTGAATACCTTCCATTCCTTTTTCGAACTCGGCAGCTTAAAATGCCAGTTGGGATTATTCTCCATAATAGAGACCCCCTTGCCCTTCACCGTATGCGCAATCACCAGCCTGGGCTTTCCAGTATGATTCTCCTCCTGCAGGCAGCGCTCCAATGCAGCGATATCATGTCCGTCCACCTCGTCTGCCTGCCAGCCGAAGGCAGACCACTTTTCCCGCCAGACAGGTTCCCCGATGGTCTTGTTTACAAAATCCATCTTCTGAATCTCATTACAGTCCAATATAACGGTAAGCCGTTCCAATCCAAACGCCGAAGCAGTCATAGCCGCCTCCCAGACAGAGCCTTCCTCGCATTCCCCGTCCCCCAGCAGCACGAACACCCTGGCCGGATTCCCCTCGGCCTTCAGAGCCATGGCCATCCCCTGGGCAAAAGGCAGTCCGTGTCCCAGAGAACCGGTGGTGGCCTCCACCCAGACGCTGTCCCGCATACAGGGCTCTCCGCCCAAGCCTCCCCCGGGCTGCATATAAGACGCACACTCCTCCCAGGAGAGCAGTCCCGCCTCCGCCATCACCGTATAGAGAGCCAGCCCTGCATGTCCCTTGCTCAATATGAATCGATCTCTGCCGCTCCACTTCGGGTTCGTGGCATCCAGCTTCAGCACCCCTTTGACATACAAAGCATAGAGAATCTCCAGGCAGGAATAGCAGGATGCCAAATGCGCCATTCCTCCCTTGCAGCCAATGAGGAAAATCTTTTTCCGCAGCTCTTTCAGTTTCTTCTCATCATCCATTCCTGTCACCCTCCTCCGGATCAATCCCCAGACCGCCGCAGTAAGGAATCGCTTCTATACGCCTTCGCTCCTCTTCCGTCAGCGAAAAGTCAAAAATATCTATATTTTCCGCCAGCCGTCTCACATCCGCTGTCTTCGGGATCACACTGATTCCCTCCTCCAGGGCATAGCGAAGACAAATCTGCGCCGGGGTCCTGTGCTTTTCTCCGGCTATCTCCGCAAGCACCTCATTGCCCAGAATCCGGCCGTTTCCAAGCGGGCTGCTGGCCTGAACACAGATTCCCTTCTGCCTGCAGAATGAAACCACATCCTCCTGCAGCATGCCCGGATGAAATTCAATCTGATTCACCATCGGCGCAATTTCGGCCGTTTTCAGCAATTCTTCCAAATGCATCACCTGAAAATTGCATACACCGACAGCCCGGACCAGACCTTCCCGATACAGCGATTCCATACCCCGCCAGGTGTCCGTATTCAGCTCCCTCCAGTCAGGATGCTGTCTGGAAGACGCCGGCCAATGGATGAGATACAGGTCCAGATAATCAGTTTTCAGCTTCTTCAGCGAAGCCTTGCATGCCTCTTTCGTCTTCTCGTAGCCCCGGCAGGTATTCCACACCTTATCAGAGAGGAAAATTTCTCCGCGTATCGTCCCTGTCTCTGCCAGAGCCCTGCCGATCTGCCGCTCATTGCTGTAGGCCGCGGCCGTATCGATCAAAGAATAGCCCTGTGTCCGCCCTGTCCCGATCAGCCGCGCCAGAACCTCCCGGTCGCTGATCTGCCATGTGCCCATGCCCACAGGCGGCAGGATCACTCCGTTTGACAGCTTTATCCCTTCCATGTTTCCTCTATCGCCTCTTTGCCATTCACAAGAATCACTTTATTCCGTCTCTCATAATGCTCCGGAATCCGGTATTCCCATGTCGTATTACCTTCTTCATCCTCCGCAATTTTCGAAAATCCCTGGATCTCATAGAAATTTTTCACCATGGCATTCTTGGCTGTGGGATAATAATAACCGAAAATCGTGCGGATACCTGCCGCCTTACATTTCTCCACCAGCTCGTCCATCATGGCGTACTCCATATCGCGCTTGAGCACCCTGCAGCTCATCAGCCACAGCTCCATATGAAGCTCTTCCCGTTCCTGTCCTTCTATCCTGCCGATTACAATGCTGACTACGCCATTGTCGCCAAATTTATCTCCAAGCTTTCCGTAGAGTGTGATATGGTCTCTGTCCCCGGCCACTGCCTCGATATCGCTTTGGCTGTATCGTCTGGTGGTCAGATTGAACTGATTGCTCTTGTTGGTCAGCTGCGCAATCCGCGACATATAAGCAGGAATAAAGCCCTGGATCTCCCCCTTCATCTCCAGAGATTTCAAATATTCCTCATAATTCTCAAAAGAAGCCTGCAGCCTGCCCCGCTCCGCATTCTCCCGATACATCTCGCTCCGCTTCAGATCGTCTCCCGACAACACTGTGGTCTCAAAGAAACCGGATCTGTCCAATACCCGGATATAATCCTCCACACCGTCGATCTCGGGCACTGCCGCTCCCGGCACCTGCTTCCTGATAATGGCCCGCTCCGCCGGATTGTCATCCACGAAGACAAAACTCTCCGGCAACAGAGACAATTCCTGCGCCGTCTGAACCAGGTTCACACTCTTCGGCTCCCAGTTTGCCTTAATCTTCACAAAATCCCCGGGGTTCAAAACGCTGTCCGGACGCTCCAAGCCGCTGAGTGCAGCTGCATGTTCGTTCTTGGAATTGACCGTCAGCACCACACCAAGCTGCTTTTGCAATTTGATATATTCCTGGAACTCGCTGTAAGTCTGGGCCAGAGAAGTCTCCTGCCCGATTTCAATATGATCAGCGCCGTCATCTCCCACAACGCCTCCCCACAGCGTATTGTCCAAATCAAGGTTCAATACCTTTTTATTTTTGCCGTATATAGATTTAATCATATTGGCTACATTATAAGCCAGATACGGAATGGCAGGCACCGCCACAGCGTATTTATACATATGATAATAGTATGGCGCAGACCACTGCTCCAATCCGTAAGAAGCCGATAAATAATTAATATCGCAGATGTAAAAATTTTCATGAGCCCGGGCATATTCGTAAAACCGGCAATTCAAGCGCGTCACGAAGTTCACACGCCCATGAATATCGCTGGCATCCTTATTTCCCATCAGCCGGAAAAAAGGATATTCGAAATTATTCTGAATCACCGGACAGCGATATACCTCCTCCAGGCGCCCCCACAGCCCCTCAAATCTGCCGAAGGTCTGTTCCAGCTTCCGGTTCACCGCTTCCACATCCTCGGCCAACTCCGGAAATTCGGTGATATTGCGCACCGATGTACAGATATAGATCAAATCCGGCCCAAAGGCTTCCAGCTCCGCATTGGGAAACATCCCGTCCTCATAATATTGATTATATTCCGATTCATAAAACAGCGGCGCAATTCCGTAATTCAGCAAAAAAAGCTCCAAAATCTGCCGGATATCATTGGTGGTGACCCCGCCCAGAATGGCGATTTTCTTCTCCAGACGCTCCGTGCCGTCCACCAGCAGCTGCTTCTTGATACTTTTCTTTTTCTTTAACAGTAATTCCGGGTTAAAAGGATAGGTAAGTTCTTCCATGATCGCCACACTCTCTATGTATACTCACAAACGATAATCTGCCAAACAAACCGGAGTATAACTATTCTCATTGAATCTGCAAAATGCCCAAAATCCAGAACTTTATTTTACACCTTTTCCTCTGCTTTGTCTATAGTCTATTCGTCTGTTTCTGCCGTATCCTCATCTTTCCCATCTTTAACGGAAATACTTCCCTTTACCTGAAACTCCTAGTTCTTACATCAAATTCATTATCTTATATAAGCTGTTTTCCATACTGTTCCAAATACAACTCTGCCCAATTTAAAGGCAGTCCAATAATTTTCTCCTGAAGCTTTTTAAAATTCTGAATCGTCAAGACCAACTTCCTGCCCCATCTCAATAATCGTCCGTATCTTAATCTTATCAGATTCCGTTTCAATAACAGTTCCGCCCATAATATTCACCAGCCTTTCTTCATTTTTATTTCCGTTTGTCATATGTGTAATGATAGTGTTTACAAATCCTTTCAGGTCTATCAGCTCATCATCTGACAATTCGCCCTCCTGGTACAGACACACCAATTCATCCCGCAAATAGTTCAGTTCCTCAATTGCCTTTTCGATATTGCCTTCTGACGCAATCTCTTTCTCGGGGTCTTTTTCTGCATATGATTCTTCGTTTCCTTATTTACATTATATCCATCCGGCAGGAGAAATGCAATCATATTTCCAGGAATCATTCTGCCGAGTTTCTCCCTATTTTATGTCAGTCCGCAAATCCTGGCAAGCATTCATTTGAAGTGCAGAAATTCAAGCAGTCCCTCCTTGTCGAACGCCGTCAAATCTGGTATGATAACCTTAATGGCGCAATCTATACAGGTAACGGGATCTTTGAACTCGTTTTTCAGAAATTTTGTTACCTTTTGTTCTACAGGTACAATTATGAGGAGGCAGTTGATACGATGAATTGGTATGATAACATTATCTCCTTTATTTCTGGTACAAAGTTCTGCTCCAGCAAAATAACGAAAGATTTGCTGCAAGAATTGTTTGGGATTACCGTAGAGAAGATTTCGGACGAGGTTCTGGGACAGTTTCGTGATCTTTGGAGAGAATTTCAGACAGAGAATCTTCTTTCCGTAAAAAATATGGAAGAGATGCATATTCCGGAAGAGCATATCCCTCCTGTTATCAAAGAGATCGAAACATTCCTCTCCCAGAATCCGGTTACGGAAGAGATTGCCTCAGGATGCAATTATAAAGAGGAGAATCTAAGAGAATTTCTGTGGAAAAGATATTGCCAGAAAAACGGGGATGCTGTGGAGTATGAAGGAGATATAAAGAAGGGTTTTTGGCTTTATGCCCGGCAATGGCTTGCTCTCTTACGCACAGGAGATGAATTTGTCTCTCATCTTTTGCTGGATATCAAAAGTTCCGTGACGGATGTCCATGCGGCGGTCCATAATCTGAAAACGGAAGTACAGCATCAATCCAGAGAGATTAAAAGAGTTGCAGATAAGCTCTGTACGGAAGAGCCTGGAGAGATCGAAGGCTTATATTGCATTGATCAGGATTTTCTCAAAAAAGGACTTTCGTCCGGTCAGCTTGTGGAATCAGAATTGCAGTATTATAGATTGAGTGGGGAGATTCAGGACATTCTTGACGTTACAAGTCAGAGTCAGGTTGTGAAGAACGATCCGTTGGTGGAATGTATTATGTCCGGGATGAATCAGGAAATTGTAATAGGAAGCAGAGAAACAGTTCCCATAAGAGTATTTTTTGTTATGGGTGAAGGAGGAATGGGGAAAACAACATTTCTGACGCTGGCCGCTCTGAAAATAGCAGAAAATACAGACAAGCATGTTTATCTCATGCAGATAAAGGCGAATGAGCCGAAAGGATATATAGATAAAGTAATAGAAAGAATAGACCGCGAAACGGAAGTTTTGCTGTTTGTAGATAATCCGTATGATGATTTGGACGCAACCCGCCGGCTGCTTATGTATGTACGGAGGAACAGAAATGTGAAGATGATATTTTCCGAAAGAAGCAATCGGCTGGAAGCCATCTTTAAAAGCATAGATCTGGCGTTTGTCTCGAATATTGCCGGTGGATTACTTCTTGTCAATTCCAGGCCCGGGGAGGTTCAGGAAAAGAAACCGGGAAAAAGTGTAAAATTTATTCGGGCGGAAAATCTGCATTGTTTCTATCTGGACAGTTCCTGGAAAAGGCAAGTGACGGAGCGGATGATTTCCTATGTCCTGCCGGAAGGTCTTACGCTTGAGAATGAAGCATTACAGAACATTCTAATAAGGGCGGATTATAGTACGGCGCCCTGCGAGATTTACCTGCGAGTCTGTATGAAATATAACCAGACAGTAAAAGAAGAGCGTATTGATGTAAGAAATCTTTCTTTCAAATTTGACTGGAGCGAGTGGGAAGTCCTGTTTTCATCAGATAACGGATTCGAAACGCCTGCGGGAGAATTAAGGCTTTCGAATGTATTTCCTTTTCTTGCTTCGTTTGGATTATATAAAATTCCTGTCACAGTGGAGTTCCTTTCGAGACTGACAGGTGTAAATCTCTTCATGTTGAAAACCTGTTTTGACAGAAAGCTGCGGGGAACGGAACCTGTGCGTTACGATGGACAGAAGCTGATGTTAAAACATGATGTCATTGCGGATCTTTTCTTTCTGGCTAACCCGGAGCTGGAGCCGCAGTCTTATCTGAAGGGCGGCATTCAATATTTAGATGAGGATATGACGATTCCGTTTGAGAAATATGTACTGAGCACGAAGATTATCCGTGGAATGAAAACAGTTCCGCATGAGCGGATCAATACGTTAGAATTATTGAAGGAATTTGAAAATACCCCGAATCTTCTGGATTATCTGCTTAAACATAACCGGTTTTATTCGTATGAATATGCAAAATTTTTTGCAATTCTTCAGATACAGAATATTACGGAAGAAGAATTTCAGGAAAAATTGGAATCCATGATGCAAAAGACGCCGGCAGAAAAGAAACTTCAGCTTTCTGTGTGGATCAATTGTTTTACGGCTTCGATGGAAACCAATTTTTCACCGCCGGAACTTTTCTTTGAGATCATAGAGCATGTGGATTATCGTGTCATAACGGATCATATGTCCAATTTTGAAACATACGTAAGGAACAGGGGATATAAAATCGAGCATTACAGGAGAATTGCAAGAAGAACTTTTCAGATGATTATGGAAAGAAACCCGGATGATATTCCGTCGCGGCTGATGGCGGCGGAGATTATGGAGGCTCAGAGCGCCATAGAGGACGCAGAGCGGGTTTTGGAGGAAGCCGCGGAATTGGATACGGCAGATCGATATAAGGCGTGCGTTGCATATGCGTCTTTGTGTAAGAAACGCTACCAGGAAATCAACAGAAAAACCAGAAAAATAAAAAAGAATCGGGAAAAATATTTCCATAACAACAAAAGAAAACAGGAAAAGGATCTCTGCAATGCCAAAGGGAATCCGGAATTTGGAGAAGAACAGGAGAATCCGGAATCCCCGCAGATTTTGCCGCCTGACGCGGATATAGAAAAAACAGGGACCGAGAAACCCAGTGCAGGAAAAGAAAGTACAAGGACGGCGGAACCCGGGGCAGAAGAAGAAAGTACAGGAGAGAACTCGGGCCTTACGCTGTGGGAAAAGAGAAAGATCTACTTTGAGAAAGCGGACAAGTATTACAGACTTGCGGTACAGAGCGAAAAGGGAAAAGAGGATGAACGAACTTTGTGTGCTTTGGCAGGTTTTCTTTCACAAAGCGCCAAGGAAAAGAGTGAAAAGAGTGCAAAAGCCGCTACAATAGAGGATGCGGAGAACTATTTTCTGAAAGCGCTGGAGATCGGAGGAAATGACTCTTCTGCATATAACGGACTGGCAATGATGTATGGGAATCCCGCCACATGGAATCCGCTCTATAATCCGAAGAAAGCAGAAGAATATTTCGAAAAAGCAATACAAAACTGTCCGGATCATTTTATGGTGACACGTCTTGTTCCCTGGGGGAATATCTATTATGAGCAGGGGAGGCTGGATCAGGCGGAGGAGAAGTATCAAAAAGCACTAAGCTATAAGCCGGATGAGAGGAATGCGAAGAAAGTACTGGAACTCATCAGGGAGGAAAGGCTGGCGTTTGCAGAACTGCTGAAGGCGGCGCCGACACGGGTTACGTCCTTTGAAGATCTTTATTGCTGGAAAACGAAAAAAGAGTTTATCCAAAAGTATCAAAAAGGAAAACCCCAAAAAACGGTAAGATACAGAAAGGTTCGTGTATTTGACCGAGAATTATTTTGTGAAGAGAGCACACAGAGAGAGATTCTCCGTCTTGTATATGCAACATTGCAATCGGAGGAACTTACATTGGATCTGCTGGAGACATGCAAAGCGGTGATGCGAATGTTCCCGGATGTCAAAAAGATTTCGAATGAGAAGGAGCTTTTATTCCTACGGATCGTACAAATCCTGCAAAGGCGCTGTGATCAGTGGAATGCCAACCCCTATATTGACCTGCAAGGAGAACAGACATTGGTACATAGTGTATTAAAGTATTGTAAAGGGAAAATAGACGCATGATAGTGACTGTCTTTAATGCGCGGTCCTATTGTAGATAATAGGGCCGCTTTTTGTATGATTACACAGACTACCTGCATATTTCCAAAACTACTTATGTGCGGAAAAGCCAACGGCGACGGATTTTCCCTTTACAAAACTTCTAATTCTTACATCAAATTCAGTTTTCCATGTGCTAAAACCCACCTCCGGTGGTTTCTAAATTCAATGCACTACTTCATATCCGTCTCCTTGAAATATCTTTTTGCATCTTTTATAAAACTCGCAATAATTAATAAAATCACAATCCCCACCGGAAAAGCCGCAATCATAGATAGAGTCTGTAAATTATTCATGCTATTCTCACTAAAAATCAAAACAATTGGAAGCATAATAAGCAAAATGGCCCAAAAAAGCTTCATTCCTTTTCCTGCATCCTCCCCACCCTTTATCTCTTTGTAACTATACGCAGACGCCACTAGTGTAATAGAGTCAAAAGAGGTTGCATAAAACGCCACCATAGATACAATCAATATAATCAAAACCAACTGTGGCACGGGCAATGTATGAACAATTGCAAGAATGGTTTGGTATAAATTTCCTGTATCTGCATAAATTGCCATAAGATCCAAAGTTCCGCTGGTCTGCAGACCCAACCCGTAATTTCCAAGAATAATAAAGGAAATAAATGTAGAGCTCAACCCAAATACATATGCCCCTAAAACTACCTGCTTTATGCTCCGTCCTTTTGAAATGCTTCCCATAAAAAACGGTGCTGCAACGCACCACACCATCCAATATGCCCAATAAAAAATGGTCCAGTTTTGAGGGAAACTTGATGTCCGAAGAGCATCTGTCCATGTACTCATCTTGATAAAATTCTGCAGCAAATTACCGACGGCACTGAATCCTGTTTCCATAATATAAATTGGCCTTTTCCCAAAAACTAAAACATATATCAGCAATGCAAAGAATACGTACATGCAAATCTGGGCCAGAAACTTTACACCCTTCATACCGTGTAATACAGATACTGTATAAATAACACAAATCGTAATAAGAATCGCAATTGTTACCCACTTAGAAGCCTCTATTCCAAATAAATCCGTCAAAGCTACAGAAAGCAACGGTGTAGCAAGACTAAATGTAGTAGAAGTACCCGCAATCAATGCAATTACTGCCAGAATATCAATGATCTTACCTGGTATTTTATCCGTATATCGGCCAAGAATCGGCCGACATGCCTCCGAATATTTTTGTTTTTTTACCCCTCTGATATGCAACATAAACCCAAAACATGCTGCGAGAACAGCATAAAAGCTCCAGGGCACAGGTCCCCAATGAAACAGAGGATAGGTAGATGCCCAATCTTGTATAGAACCAAGCTCTTCAATATGAGTTTCACCTGCATACAAAATCCATTCACAGAAAGAATAAAAAAGAATATCCGCCGCAAGTCCTGCTGTAAACATCATAGCTCCCCATGTGAAAAAGCTATATTGCGGTTTCTCACCAGGTTTTCCTAATATAATTTTACCAATATCAGAAAATGCAATATATAGTGATATCAGTAAAACCCCCAGTCCCACTACTAAATAATATATCCCCAACTCTCCCTCCAGGAAGCCCCGTATCATCTTCAATCCATGAGATGATTCACCCGGAGCAATCACAAAAAGGCAGCATAATAATAAAATTATTGCCAAAGGAATAATAGTTGTAATTGGATCAATTTTTCTTTTTATGTTTTTCATTTTGTCTTCTCCTCTTCATAGCTGGAATCAATTGCAGCAAGTTCTGCATAATTATCTATTTCAATTACATCTCCCCGCTTCATTTCCCGGATGCCTAATTCATACTCTTTCAGATGGCAAAACATAGGAATATCATCCCAATAAATTTGCCTGTTTCTCTTCATTTCAAATTCCATTTCAAGATGCTGTCTGAGTTTTTTACCATCTTTATCGTTCCACCGCGAAATGCTAAACAATTGCCATCCCTTTTCCCCTCCTGTCCTGCTGCAGCCAGTTACAATCCCATTTTCCAACGTCATCACCCATTCATCCGTTTTCTCATCAGTCCAAATCGCATTGTAACCTGAACGCTCAAAAAATGGATCCAACACGGCTGGATTATGAATAATCTGATCACCATCTAAAATCATTGTATTGTGAATATAAAGCCTTGCCACATAAAGTGATGAAATATTATTGCAACTCTGGTAATATGGGTTTTCTATCAGGACTGCACCATACTTTTTTTGCAGGTAATCAAATTGTTCCTTTAAATACCCTGTCACAATATATATTTCTTTTATTCCATTTAGCCTTAAGCCTAAGATTATACTTTCTATCATCCGAACCCCATTCACCTTTATCAAAGGCTTAGGCGTGGTAAAAGTAATCGGATGCATTCTATTTCCAACCCCTGCTGCCAATATAACAGCTCTTTCCACTTTATTCATATCTTTCCCCTTCCGCCTTTTTGATTTCCTCCATTGCTATCTTGTAATAGTCTTTTGCGAAGCGATATTGTTTCATGGAATACTCACCAAATTCAACACCATAAGTTCGTTTATATTCACACCAATTACTCCATAACAAACCACAGAGAGAAATATAGCAATAGATCTTTATTCTCGTTTTTCTGGTGCATCCCTTAGGATAATATGCATCTATCAAGTTATCTATATGAGGTTTATCATACATTGCATAGATACAAAACATCGCCAGATCCACGTCCTGGTCCTGCATTCCGGCATACTCCCAATCAATCAGTCTGATTTCCTCCTTCCCTCCAAAATCTGCAAATAAAAAATTATCCGGTACTGCATCTATATGGGTCAATGCATACTCTTTTGCATGCAATTCAATAAATGGTTTCAACGAAAATACATTCCTTTTCGTTATAGAGTAGTCCCTATATATGGAAGGTTCTCCTTTCCACAAACTTTCGTAAAACTCTATCTGGTCATAAATATGAAATGTATGATCCACTTGCAGCTTCAAACTATGAAATTCTCTCAGCTTTTCCATACACTTATTCACATCTGTGGGATTATAGGGATCACACACTCTTGAATCCAAATACTCCGTTATCTTATATCCGTTTTCTGCATTCAAATATATGATATTGTCACAGACTCCCTTGCCGCTAAGCTCCCTATATACAGCAGCTTCCTGAAAGCGATTTATCAGTTGATCTGTCCCTTCTCCCGGAACCCGCATGATATACTTCTTCTTTTTACAGGTAAATAAAAAAGACCTGTTTGTCATCCCTTTTTTCAGTATTGAGATATTGCCCAGTTCATCAGTTCTTACATTTAAAACCTGAGCTGCTGTCTTAATTGCTCTGGTTTTTAACTGTTCCGATTTGCTGTCTATATCCCGTAACTGTTCGTACGTATTAATTTCATATGTATCCGAAGCAGGAACAACATTTGCCACAACCAACATTTTATCCTTTTTATAAAGTGCTTCCTCCCAGAAAGCATTTTCATATTCTTCGTCCCTGCAATATTGCACAATATTATTTCTAACCTGCTTCGCCTCTTCCTCCAACAGATAGGCGATTCCGATCATAGCATTGCCTATCTTTTCTCTTGTCCGGATCAGCTCCCTCTTCCGATTCACCCGCACCTCACTTTCGTTATCTACCAAGTCACTAACCATATACCAGGAGTAAAGTTCGTACCTATGAAACGGATTCGTATCACACCAGACATCACAGGGAATGATGTATGTATTTGAAATATAATCTTTAGCCAGTTTCAAAGAATGCAAATTGTTCTTTAATGCATATTCAGGATTAACAATAAGTGTCACATTATATTTATCAATTAAGTAATCAAACTGTTCCTTCATAAATCCAACAACAATGTAAATATTCTGAATACCAGACTCTTTTAATTGGCGAATTAGTCTCTCAATTAAAAGTTCTCCATGAATTTCCAAAAATGCTTTAGAAGTTTCCATATTAATTGGTACCATCCTCATACCAAATCCTGCTGCCAAAATGATTGCATTTCCAGGCTTTCTCTTTTCGAAAAGATTCTTGGCCATTTCTGTCAACTGCATCTGACTATCTATATACCCTTCTTGAATCAGGCTTCTGACAGAACGATTAACGATACCAAGTGAATAACCGCTACATTCGGCTAAAAGACGCTGATTCGTATACGGTTCTTTACGTAATGAACTTAAGATATCGCACTCTTGTTTGTTCATATTTTTCTTCTCCTTCCTTTTCGTGAACATATGGATAATAAGAATCTCCACATCCGGAGTCACTCCTTGATGTGGAGAATTCACTTTAAATATTCGTCATTAATTCTGCAAATCGTTTTGTTATATCATCAGAAAATGTATAATGTATTTTCTTTTCCGGCAAACTATCAATAATGCGTCTTACTTCACCAACATCCACCTGAGGATCTGAGAGCCTTTCTATAACATATGCTATTTTATCCAGTGCTTCGTCATTCCAGTCATATCTTGCAATTTCCTGAGTTCCCAGTCGAACTCCATACCCTAAAAATAAATCTTTATGCTTCTTATTCAGCGTAACCTCACATTTATACGCATTATCGTATATTGTATCCATCTCCTCTTTACTGCATCTGATAAAAATCTGATGAGTCGCCGAAATCTGACCATGAATGTCTGCTATGTCATAACCTCTTTCTCTCAATTTATTTCCAAGGTAATTTGAACAATGAACCATATGGCTCATATATGCCGCACCAAATTGTTCAAACTCAAGTAATGTAAACAATAAACAAATTTTCTGATGCATCTGTGAATTTCGTAGATACTTCGGATTAATGTCCTGTTCCATCATATCATGCAGATATTTTTCATTTGTCATAATCAATCCCGATGCCGGACCAGGAAGTGTTTTATGAGTTCCTCCAAACATAACGACATTCTTTTTTGTCTTTAACGGATTAGGACACAAACCTGCTGCAATAAGCCCCATAAGCTGGCTGCAGTCCCACATTAATACACAATTTGTCGTGTCTATTTGTTCTACATCCAAAGGTTTAATTAAATCTGACGGTGCAAGTAAAATATAGTGTATGCCCTCTTCCAAAATCATTCTGTTTACTGCTTCATAATCCAAATCATTCTCGTCAAGATTATATGGCGCATTAAATGTTTGTACTCCAAGTCTTTCAACGACAGGTTTTACCGAAGCATGTCCCCCATGCTCTTTACTCAAAATCATCATCTTGTCGCCAGACTTACATATTGTTTTTGTTACCATATCTATACAATGCATTCCGGTAAATGGCCTTGGATCTGTATACTTTGCATCAAAAATTCTTTCGCATACGTCTGACAAATATCGATAATAAGGGAATAATTTTTCGCATCCAATAAAATTGTCATCCATATTAAAGGAATAGGTATTATTCATAATATATCTTTCCTGAAACCCAAAAGATAACGGTAAATTTGCAAACGGAGAAATAATATTCTCAGCCGCGCATAACGGCAGAGCTCTTTCATGATATTTCTTAAATTCTTTTGTCGTTTCATATATTTCATTTAATTCCTTTGTTATATCCATTTGGGGAACCCCTTTGATTTTGATGTATTTATCCATTTTAAACAGCTTCATTTTATCTGTCTCTAAGTCCGAACATTGATAATACATACGTCCTTGATACGTAATCTTCTCTTTCTCATCGGGGTCAACATCACAGATATAAATATCTCCTTTACACCTAAACTTAAAAAGTGAGGGCTTTTTCTTTCTTAAAGATTCTATCCCGATGATATTATTTTCATGAACTCCCAGCAATTTACAAATTTTGCGTAAAATCTGTGAACCTGAATCATATACATATTGAGCGTCGAAATTCCGTAGTTCTTCCAGTGAGTCAAACTCATGTATAACATTGACATCGCAGCGTTTTGCATACATATATAATTTATCAAGATGCTCATCTTGAATATCTGCCCAAAACTTATTAGCTGTTTCCGGCAGTTCGAACTCATCTTTCATAATTTCCAGGAAATGATCCGAGAATCGTTTTGAGAAAAAGGCATATCCCAATGTTACCCAAATATCGTAACATTTATCTCCGTACATGGTCTTGATAATCTTATCATCTTCATTTGTCTCAATTCCTCGTTCTGCTGTCTTCCCCGATATATATACCGTACAATAATATGCATCATATCCATATGTCTGAAAAATGTTTTCAGCAAAATATAAGTCCGAGGAAGTGATTATAGAATTTTTAAGATATTGCCTCGCCGCGTATACGCTTGCATGATTATTTTTATCAGCATAATCTTCCGTTGGGACAAGTATTACATTATATTTTTCAACCAAATATTCAAATTGCTCCTTCATATGTCCCACAACTATAACGATTTCTTCGATTCCTTTTTCTCGTAGCTGATTTATCTGCCTCTCGATCAAAGTTTCCCCATTTACTTTAAGAAGTCCTTTCGGTTTTTCAAAATTCAATGGAACAAAGCGCGAAGACATGCCTGCAGCTAAAATAATGGCATTATCAATCTTATGCGTCTGTAGAACTTCTTCTCCCTTTCTTGTTAAACCATCTGCTCTCAAATACCCTTCGTCTGACAACTTTCTGTATATCTCTGCTACTTCTTCCTCTGGCCTGTACAATATTCTGGCTGCCTCTGTAAAATCAGCACTCTCATGCTCATTCATATAAAGTAATATGTCAAATTCAGCTTTCTTCATTCCAGCTCTCCTCTTCATACATTTTTATTTTAATATCTTTAGCTGATATCTATGATGCCCCTGTCTCTCTTCCTCGGGCGGAAGTTTCCTATAATCTCCATAAACTGACGTTAAAACTGCATCTGGATTCTTAAGCCCCCTAAACTCATGCTTTCCAAATAAATAATACTCCCCGCCTACCACATCCTCCTTCTTCAAGATCACATTCATCTCATCATAAACACCTGAATAATTGGTGATCAGTTTCATCTTCTCCAGCGAATATCTCTGGGAAATTATCATTGCCCGCTCCAACACTTGCTGTAAGGAATAATGTTTACGGGCCCATTGGATCAAAATCTGTTTTCCCTTGTTCCTGCTTTTTCCCGGATCCATCAGCAATAACATTCTGATCTGCATCCAATACATAAATCGAAAGGTATGCAACCTGCCTAATATTTTATTTTCAGGAAATCCATCGAACACGAAGATATCAATATACATACCACTCTGTACCTGAAGATGCTTAATATCTTCTTCAATCAGAAGTGTGCTTGTATCTTCCAGCTTTGCATATAAATAGGGATAATTCGAATTTGTCCCCTTCAAGCCGGGAAATCGCAGTTTGTACGGTTCCGGTAGTTTATCTGCGACTGCCAACAGTTTCCTGAAATTCTCTCTGGTCATTCCGATATCCAGATCATCATCCCAAGGAATAAATCCCTTATGCCGTACCGCACCCAGCATTGTTCCCGCCCATAAAAAATATTCGATTTGCTGTTCCTCCAAAAACGTATGCAGCTCAAACATCATATTTGTCAGACGCTGTTGTAACTCCTCCAGACTGATGCTGCTTCTTGCCTCGTCCATTCACTCATTCCTTTCCACTGTCGGACATGTTATACCTACTTTTTCTTTACCATTAAAAGGATCATTGATAAAATTTTTCCAATCTTTGACCGATATACAAAGCTGGCCACAATCAGTATTACTGCGATGACCCCCAAATTCAGCCAAATGCGATTTATAAAGAAAAATACAGATGCCACTAATACCAATCCAACATCAACAAGAATATTCTTTATGGGAATCTTAATATCGCAACCCGCTTTCTTTTTTAATAATATCTTAAATACAATAATACCTGCGGTTTCAGCAATCAGAAGAGCAACCGGCGAACTGCTTAATCCAATTCTCCTGATAAGCAACGCCATAATTGAAAAGTTAATCGTACCGATAATAATTTTTTCATACAATGTTATCTGTGTTTTCTTTGTAGCACTGACAATACTGGACAATATCCAGGTTAGACCGGACATTAAAAAGTATAAATAAAACAATGGTATCAGCTTATACCCTTCTGTGTAATCACCTGATACAAACACCGGATAAATAATGCTGGTTCCCAGAAGAATCAATGCTACTGCGACTCCGGCAAGCTCTGCAAACTTACGCAAAACTTCATTCCCTGCAGATTCTATATTTTCTGAACCCGCAGAATAAATGGCTTCTTGAAAGGCCAGAACAAAGGCTGTCATGAACACATTCAAAATCGACAGAAACTTATTGGATATGGCGTATATCCCATTGGCCGAATACCCTAATACAGCTACAATAATCAACCTGTTCACACTATTCAGCAGCCAGTTAAAAATCGTTCCTATTGATTCTGGGAAGCAATACTTATACAAAGCCTTTATACGAACTCTATCAATATGCTTTATATTAATATCCCGCAAAAGATGAATACATAGTTCCATATAAACTACTTGCACCAGCAGAGACGCAATCATTGCTATATAAAGCGCCTCAATAGTTAGATGCAGCCAATATATGCAAATAAGAGAGGTAACTGCAACTGTTACGGCACTGATAATACCGGAAAGTGCATAGACTTTATTTTTATTGAAGCCTCTTGCCGTATAAAGATAAAAATACTGCAGCATTTGCGCAATAAAATAGCAGTATATCAAACCCTTATTTGATATATCTGCAATGAAACAAAAACCCCAAAATCCGATTGATAATACTCCTATAGACAAAAAAAGCATTAACCATCCCTGGCTGACAATTTTATGTCTTTCCTCTAACGACTTCTCCTCTACTGTAAATCTTAACATGCCTTGCCAGCAATTGATACCCGCCAGAGGAACAATAATTGCGGCATAAGCCACTACAATGTCATAGGTTCCATAAACATCAGTCGGAATCTTATTGGTATACAGGGGCAATAGAAAAAAAGAGACCAATTTGGCGATAACTGTTCCAAACAAGTACAAAGCCGATGTCTTAAACAGCTTTTGCCAGAATTCAACTTTCATATTGATCGCTCCTTGAGTAACCATTCTTGATAGCATGCCAACGTTTTTCCAACACATCGATCAAATATAAGGATTCCTTACCCGCGCTTTCCGATAATGCCAGATTGTTCATCTCTTTGGGATCTTCTACCAAATTATATATCTCCTCCACAGAGTATCGGAATACATTCTGCATCAAATTTGCCTTGATAAAAACTTTCCATTTTTTGTCAAAAGCACACATCCACATAGGTCGTCTGTACATATCCGGACATCCGGGTCCCATGTACTCCTGATTAATCCATTCTCTTTTCTGATCAGAAAAAATACTGATTCCTGTCGAGCTATCCGGTAGTTTGCTCTTTGACAAATCTGCAATCGTTGCCATAATATCTTTTGTCATATGCAAATCTTTGTCTATACAAGCCTCTATTCCTGCTCCGCAGATAATGAACGGAACATGATAACACTCATCATGAAAATTCTGTATTTCTCCCCTCAATGGGTTGTAATTCGTGCCGCATCCATGATCTGAAGTAATCACAAGTATGGTATCTTTTAAAATCCCCTTATCCTCTAATATTCTATAAAACCACGCAATTGTCCGATCAAGATTCAGAAGTCCCAGATCATATCCAAGATTTCCTTTATAGTTGCCTGGAAGGGCATCTATATAATGTTCGGTCTCTCTCATTTGCCGCTCTATTTCATCTTCATCTGTGCAACATATGTCAAAAACAGTACATTGTCCATGTATATCTTCCGTATGCATATAGGCAAAATAAGGCTTCTCTTTATTCGCGCGACTTTCTTCCCATTCCAGAAAATATTCCATCATACGGTGTGTAGATAGCCAATCCTTTCGCCGATCATAATTTTCTCCAATAGCTCCCAGCAATTCATTGTAATGTGTAATATGGTAATAATTTCTGAGATATTGTGAAAAAATTGTCCTCTCTTTTAATTTCCACGGCTGTTTGCTCCTTTTATAATATTCCTTCAATCGCTGTATCGAAAGATGATTGTTTTTTCTGTTCAATCTATTATTGGTTTTATATATTTTCTGATTTAACCCTGAATATTTATGAGTAATTTTTTCTCTGAACTTTGCCGGTATCTTTTTGTCGAGACATTCTTCATTAAAAAGCGAAAAAAGAATATGCTCTTTTTTCGTCTTCAAAATCTCATATACATATTCCCGCTTATTTTCATGAAATTTTTTGATTTCCTTTTTCAATATCTTATAGCATGCCGGGACCTTACTCACATCCATATTTTCCGTAACAATCCGTACTTCTTCTTTTCTATCTAATATCATCTCATAATACTGCTTCCAGAAGTCCAGATTCTCGTTTAAGATATCTATAAGATCATCAATATCCTGCTTCTCAATTTCCCCATTATCATAAAGTTTTGAATAATAATCAAACCTATAAACCCATAATACTTCAAAACTAAATGGTCTCAGTCTGAGCACATCGATTCCCTTCAACGAAGAAGTCGGATAAAAATGAGACCACATTTGCGCATATACTTCCCATCCTGCTTTCTGGATCATTTCAAACATATTTTGGGGACAATTTTTATATCGTTTTAAATACCCTCCCCTGTCCAGGGTATCATATCCACACATAGTAGCAATTAAAGCACTCTCTGTAAAAGGCGCCTGAGAATACATTTTTTCAGCCCAATAAGAATTATGCCTCAACTGATCCAAAAACGGCGTCGGCGACTGCCTATATTCATTTGCCCCAATCTTATTGTAATCAAAACAGTCCACTAACAAAAAAATGATATTTTTCAAACCTTTTATCTCCTCATAGATGCAAGTAAATAAATTAGAAAGCTGTTGTCCGATATAAATATCTTAGTATAAACCTTTTGCCTTTTTGAAATAAACTTATTTTCTTTTATTCTATCCTGATTTTCCCTAAGCCAGGCAACTAATGGTTCGCAGATATCACTATAGTTCCTATACTTTCCAGAGTCCGCAGCCATTAACAGTATTGACAAATAACTATTCAATGTAAAAAGCAAGATTTCTTTATCGCAAAATAGATTCTCACTTATAATTCGTTTTATTATAAGATCCGTTACTTTTAATAAATCTAATTTTTTTTCATCGAACTTTGAATGTATTGTCGATCCATTCCTGACATAATAGATATACCCCGGATAACTGCAACAGGAAACGGAATTGCTTGTTAAATATACTCTGGATAAATATTCAACATCTTCAAATATAATCCCTTCTTTAAAGCGTATTGATCCTACCTTTTCTGTACGAAACAATTTACACATTGGTCCAAATGCAAACTTTTCCAAGAGAAAACTTCTGACAATTTCCTCCCGAGTCAAAATAAGCCCCTCTATTTCGCAATACTTCCGTACCTCTTTTCTCCCGGCTCGGTATAACATTCCGCACATTGAGATATCTGAATTTGTCTTCACTATTTGTGCATATAAATCAGCAATCATTTCTGACATGATTTCATCATCGCTATCCACATATAAAAATAAATTACCCGACATTCTCTCAAGTCCCAGATTTCTGGCAGAGGATTGGCCTCCATTCTCCTTATGGAGTAAAATTACCCGTGGATCCGTTTGCACATATTTTTCCACTATTTCTGACGTTTTATCTATAGAGCCATCATCAATAATAATCACTTCAATGTTTTGATATGTTTGTTTTAAAATACTCTCTATACAGTTTTCAATGGTTTTTTCCGCATTATATGCAGGAATAATTACTGATACCAATTCATTCATATCCAGATTATAATGCCCCTAACACTGTACTATACGGAACAACACCCGCATTATTATAGACTAGGTAATAAATACATATTGCAAAAGCTAAGGTACACACCCCTAACTGGACAAATTTTCTATCTTTAATTCGCATATGCTTTAACACATAAGGTACTGATATAATACTATACATATAAAAATAGGTACCCAATCTGGCAAGTAAAACATTTGAAAAGGAAAGCATTACAAAAAGTAATGCAAATACTGTCGTACTCATATACAAATTCCACTCGAACTCATTACCAGCTTTGGACTTAATATTCTGCAACAAGAACATAATCAATAGAATCATAATCAAATCACATTTTGCCGTGCCGGATGCATAACCAACATAAATTATATATTTAGGGAATATTGTCAGGAATATACTCTGTATTTGACTGAAAAAAACTACTCCCACAAAAGCAAAAATACCCAAAAACATTTTAAATTTTGCGCTGATCTTATTTACTGCAATAAAATAAAATGGGATCATTACCAATGCAGTCGCATGAAATAGGGATGCTATTATAATTACAATAGCATATTTTTTAAAATTCTTTTTGAGTAAATATTTAGTACCCCAAAAAACAATTGCCACTGCAATATATTGGCGTATCAAATTAAAGGAAATAAAGTAAAAATATAATCCTACATACAAAAAAATACTCAATTCTATATGCTGTGAATATTTTTCAATTCCCTTTGCAATCAAAAAAGTAGTAACAAAAGACGTAATGATAATCAGGCACTGGAAACTTCCCTTTAATGCAATTATCAAATCCATAAGCGCTCTAAAGCCAAGTTCAAATGAAGATTTATATTCTACATCTCCGGCGCTGTATTCAAAATTTACTAAATAGCCAAAAAAATCTGAACCGGGACCATAGCGCAAACCTGCCATACCAATTAATAGAATAGGCATTATCCAATAAAAACGATCCCTTTTATCTGCGCTATGATGTAGTGTAAAGCATCTAATATACAATATTAATAATACAACAATATAAACAATCATAAATCCCTCAGTATCTAATCAAGCATTTTCCAAAAATAGAAGCATTACTGTTTTTAATGCTTCTTGATCTTCGTAAGGAAAATACCATACATTTTCGTATCCCTTTAGTGCATCATGAGCATATTTACAGTCCGCTGCTACAATGGGCGCTTGAAAAGCCTTTGCCTCAAGTAAAGGAAGACCAATTGTTTCCAAATAGGACGGAAATAATAGAATTGACTTTTTATAAAGCAACTCCATTTGTTCTAAATTAAGCCGTCCTACAAGTTTAATCGGTAAATTATATTTTCTAACCTTTTTTGTAATTGCTTTTGCTAATCTATTTTCTTTCCCTGTAAAAGTCATTACAATTTCATACTTTTTAATCCCCAATCTTTTTAAGTCCTTGCAAGCTTCCAAAACAACCTCAAAATTCTTAAAACGGAATGGCGTTGCAGGGTAGAAAAATGTCGGCACGCTTGATACTTCTCTCAATCCACTATTCTGCTCTTTTACATAAACCCTCTGAACTAGAATCTTATCACCACTAATTTGGCATCTTTTTATAACTTCCTCTTTCATCCACAGTGTCTGAACGATAACACTGTCCGCTTTTCTCAAAGAAGAATAAATCAATCGTCCGATCACATTCTGGTACGTCCATAAAAACGGTTCTTTAATCGCCGAAAACCTATGTTCTGTAAAAGGAATTGCATTATGAACATACACCGTCTGTTTCACTGTACAATGCGGAATCCCCATATTCTGTAATGATAAAACTTCCTCTATCTCCAACCTCTTTATCAATCCCGGCATATAAAAATAGTCACAATAAAGCCGATGGATCCAAGACTTCTTTGTCCAAGGTAATTTTATGACATGAATGCGTTGATTTGTGGGATAATCCAAAAAACTTGTTATAAAATAACATTCATAATCCTCGCGTGCTCTGTACTCTTCATAAAACTCGTCAAGTACCTTCTTTGCTCCGCCAAAGGCTGCTGCAATATCATAAATCAATATCTTTTTCATCTTTTCTGATTTGCCTCTTATGGATTACTGCCGGATTTCCAATTACTAATGAAAATGGAGGAACATCGAAATTCACAAAAGCATTTGCTGCAATCAAGCTGTCGTGTCCAATTGTCACTCCGCCAACTATAACTGCATTCGGGCAAACCTCCACGCTATCCTCAAGCTTCGGAACACCTTCCCTTTTTCCCTCATGAATGATTCCCAATGTCACTCCCTGATAAATAGTACAATTTCTACCTATCTGTGCTGCATTATTTATCACAATATTAAGTCCATGTGGCAAACACAGATTTTCCCCGATATTAGAGAAATTCTCTATACAAAGAGAGTGCAGATTTCCTATTTTTCGTTGTCTTATTTGAAGCAAATATCTCCTTACACCTTTTGATTTAACAATTTTTCGTCCCGTTTCAATATATTCGTCAACTGTATATATCCCAAATAAATGGCCTACCCACCTGACAATTCCTTTGACAATAATGTTCCCCTTCCAATATTTCCACCATACGTGTACCCCCCCTATTTCATTCACAGATATGCTTCCCTTCACCTTTATCCCTTTCTCCACACCATCCGATTTATAACCCCCACATAACTCTGAATAATCTTCACAACCTTTACGCTTACATTCCCATCTGTATAGCTTGACACTTCTCTACAGTCATCCCCGCATGCATGCATCCGCACTGCCAAATCAACCGCCTGAAGTACTTGCTCCTCCGTAATACTCCCTACTACAAAGACACCATTTTCCATCGCCTCCGGGCGTTCGGTGCTTGTCCTGACCGATACTGCAGGAAATTTGAAATATGCCGCTTCCTCCGGAATCGTTCCGCTGTCAGATACAACGCAAAACGCATTTTGCTGCAGCTTATTGTAATCATAAAATCCCAAAGGCTGGTGATTTATGACTCGGCGGTCAAATAGAAATCCTCTTTTCTCAATGTACTTTCTACTTCTGGGATGACAAGAGTAAAGAATTTGCATATCATAATTTTCAGCCATGGCATTTACTGCATTCATCAATGATAAAAAATTCGCTTCTATATCGATATTCTCTTCTCTATGTGCTGATAACAGAATATATTTTCCTGGCTCCAGCCCAAGCTGTTCCAGTACCCTGCTTTTCTCAATTTTATCCCTACAACCATTCAGAACTTCGGCCATAGGAGATCCAACCACATGAGTATACTCCGGCTTTACACCTGAATCCAAAATATATCTGCGCGCCTGTTCGGAATAGCATAGATTAACATCGCTTGTAACATCTACAATACGCCGTATCACTTCCTCCGGCAGATTCTCATCCTTACACCGGTTTCCTGCCTCCATATGAAATACAGGTATTTTCAGTCTTTTGGCACTAATGACACACAAACAAGAATTGGTATCCCCCAGAACAATCACTGCATCCGGCCTGAGTTGCTCCATCAATTCATAAGATCTGGATATAACATTTCCCATAGTCTGGCCCAAAGTATCACCAACAACATCCAAATAATAATCCGGCTCCCGAATACTCAGCTCTTCAAAAAAAATTTTATTCAATGTATAATCATAGTTTTGCCCCGTGTGGACCAGAATCTGGTCAAAATATTGATCTGCCTTTTTAATAATCTCAGACATCTTGATGACCTCCGGCCTTGTGCCTACTACGGTCATCAAACGAAGTTTCTTTATCATTGTATAAACCCCCGCATCATTCAGTTTAGGATATTACCTGTAAAGAACCTGCAGATTCTCTGTATTTCTCTTTTACAATCTTTACAACTGATAATGGGAATATAATTCTTTATGTTCCCTCATCCAAATTCCAAGTTCCTCGATCTGCTCTCTGTAACCCGGTATCTTATAACTGAATCTTTCGTAATTTGTCCTAACCAAGCTTTTGTCAATCCTGAAATTCTCCTCCGGCACAATCTCAATCGGTTTCGCTCTTAATTTTTCATTAAATAAAACAAGCATATCATACTTACTGATACGCTCCTCCGGAACCATATTATAAAGTCCATGTACTTTCTGTATTGCTGCATTTTCGATGGTTTTGGCAAGCTGCAGAGTTGTCTGTCCTGTCCAGATTGCATTCTTATAACCTCGGACCCTCCCTTCCTGCTGCATAAACCAATTCACCAATCCAATCCCTTCTTTTTTCAAATCCGGTCCTATAATAGAATTACGAAATGTCACATTCTTTTGATCGATTAGCTCTCCCAGGGCCTTGGAACGATCATAAAACAATGTCCCGTCTGGGAAATCATTCTCTTTATATCCGCCCGTACTTCCACTGAATACACAATCTGTACTGATATGGATAATCTGCGTTACACTTTCCTGCGTAACCTTAGCCAGATACTGTGGGAAAAAAGAATTCAAAAATACGGCCGCCTCATGATCATTTTCCGCAAACTTGTTCAACAGACCTATACAATTTATAACGGTGTCATATTGTCCTGCTTCAATAATGTCTCTGACCAGTTCCAGATCCCTTGCATCCCCTGTTACCGTTTCGACAAGCTGTGATTTGTTTTTTGCAAACCCCGTCACCTCATATCCCTGTTCCTTCAGATAAAGGCTGACCATATGTCCTGCCATACCGTTACAGCCCAGTACCAGAAATTTCATTTACTTTCCTCCATGGCTGCAATCGCCCTTCTCACATAATCTGTAGTTAAAAGCTTTTTAATCGTTCCCTCCAAATCCAGACGTTTGGTATTATGGCTAGTATATGCCTCCCCCAACTGCGCTTCTACCTGACCATCTATAAAATACTTGTCATAGTTTAAATCCCTGTTATCAGCACAAACCCGGTAATATTCTCCCATATCTTCTGCTCTGAGCCACTCCTCAGCCGTCATGAGAGTTTCATATAGTTTCTCTCCATGTCTTGTCCCTATGATCTTTGTATCACTATGTCCGAATAATTCCTGCACAGCTTCGGCCAATGTTCCTATAGTACTTGCATCCGCTTTCTGAATAAAGAGATCACCCGGATTAGCATGTTCAAATGCAAACTGCACAAGGTCCACTGCTTCATCCAAATTCATCAGAAATCTTGTCATTTGCGGATTGGTTATTGTAATCGGACTATTCATCCTTATTTGATCAATGAACAAAGGAATCACCGAACCCCTGCTACACATAACATTTCCGTATCTGGTACAGCAGATCACTGTATTGCCCCGCTCAGCCGCTACACGCGCATTGGCCCGGATCACATGTTCCATCATAGCCTTACTTGTTCCCATGGCATTAATCGGATATGCCGCCTTATCTGTACTTAGACATACAACTCTTTTGACACCTGCTTCAATTGCCGCATGCAACATATTATCTGTACCCTCAATATTGGTTTTTACAGCTTCCATAGGAAAGAATTCACAGCTGGGTACCTGTTTTAATGCTGCCGCATGAAAAATATAGTCTACTCCAGGCATAGAGTCACGCAGACTTTGAAAATTTCTCACATCTCCGATATAAAACCTTACCTTTTTATAATACTCCGGATAACTTCTCTGAAGCTCGTGCCTCATATCGTCCTGTTTTTTTTCATCCCGGCTGAATATCCGAATCTGTCCGATATCCGTAGTCAAAAAATGTTTCAGAACCGTATGTCCGAAGGAACCGGTTCCCCCTGTTATTAATAAGGTCGCTCCGTTATATATTGACATTTGCATTATCTCCTCAGTGCACTGACTTCTTCTATTTCATTTTCAATTTTTGCAATGCAAATCGCTTTTGCGAAATTTTTCATAAAGTATTCTCTTCCCTTCATACCGCAATCTTTATACTTTTCCGGCTCTTCCATAAAGGTACGCATCGCCTTCGCCAATCCATTTATATCACCAGCGCTCACACAGATTCCACATTCTGATTCTTCGATAATATCCCTTGCAGAACCGTCTATCATCCCAAGAATTGGTTTTCCTGCTGCCATATAGCCCTGCACCTTGGAAGGGAGCGTATATCCTGTAGCATTATCAGCTTTTAATGATACCAAGCATATATCTGCAAGCTTATAAAATATCGGCATCTCCTCAACAGGTCTACGTCCATAAAAGGTAACAATATTTTCCAGAGACTCAGCCTTCACAAATCTTTTCATTTGTTCCAGGCATACACCATCCCCCACAAAATGCACTTTAAAGCCTGGAATATCCCTAATTATTTTCACAGCCTCCAAAACCGATATCAGATCCTGTGCAATTCCCAAATTACCCAAAAACATAAAATCCGTAGTCCCATTCTCCATACTGAAATCTTCTTTCAAATAGGCCTCATCTGCGAATGCAGGGATGTACGATATTTTATTTCTTTCTATTCTATGTGTCTTTCTTAGATAACTGATAAAACTTGTGGACTGTACTATCACACGATCTGCGGATTGATATACCTGGCGACTTATATCCTTAACTATCTTAAATACAGGATTTTTTTCATCCTGTATATACATTTTTACAGATTCTGGCCAAATGTCACAGCAATACAACAATAGCGGCACCTTATGCTTCCTGGCATATTTTCTTGCTGGCAACCCCATAAAAACCGGTGAAAGCTGATAGCAGAAAACAAGATCAAATTCACATCCGAGTTCACCCGCCTTTTTCATGGAAGACATCAGAAAGCTTCCATAATTAAAGGCCAGATTTACCGCCCCCTTTTTTCTCCCTGCTTCATAACAACGTATTACATGGACTCCGTTAATAATTTCCTCCCTATGCCCATATTTATATTTTTCTGGCACGATCCCGACTGGATAATTAGGAAGCCCTGTAAGAACCGTTACTTTATACCCATCTCTCACAAGCGATTCGCAAATAGGTGTAATCTGAAAATTCTCCGGAAAATAATACTGACAGACTACCAGAATACTCTTCTTCCATTCTGTTGCATCTTTGTCCTCCTGAATGATTTTCTTCTGTAATTCTCCTGTTCCTCCCTCCACTACTCCGTCATGTTTCAAAACTACGCCAATCGTCCCCAAAAAACATCTGATATCCATGAAAAATCCCTTCATGTTTCCGCTTTTCAGAATTGCTGCGTACTGCCCATCCAATTTTGCTTTTTCTGCTATATTAAGCTCATCTCTCCCCATAATCTGCGCCAGTCCCGTAAGACCGGGAAAGAGTCTGTTTGCCCCTGCCTTGTCCCGTTCTGCCACCAGATCCTCCTGATTCCACAGTGCCGGCCTGGGTCCTATAATACTCATCTTTCCTCGGAAGATATCCCATAGTTGCGGCAATTCATCCAGACTGCACCTGCGTAATACCCTGCCAACCCGAGTAATATACTGATCCGGTTCAGATAACTGATGCGTCGGCACATCATGCGGAGTGCACATTTTCATTGTCCTAAACTTATGAAGATAGAAAAATTCTTTATTTTTTCCTACCCGTTTCTGCGTAAAAAATACCGGTCCTGGATCATCTATAAAAATCACTGCTGCTAAAAGGCAAAAAGCAGGAAACAAAATAACCAACCCAATAAGAGATAGGATTCTATCTATTATTGGTTTTATATACTTCTCATAGAGTTTTGGCCCGAATGTTGCGTTAAAATTCTGGTTTTCCAAATAAGGATTCTCTTCATTTATTTTCTTGTCTTTCTCTCTGCCAAGTACAACAGCCCTCAGCATAAAAAAAAAGCCCCCAAGGGCAATTACAGATAATAGCTTTTTTCGTATTTTATTCTGCCTGAACATATCTCTTATCCTTTTTCAACTGCATATTCTCAGCCTTTCCCGTGTTTTTGTTGGTCTTTTCGAGTCTTATACGCTTCTACCTCTTTTACAATTCCCATTTGAAATGACATAGGATGATAGCCAAAATCCTTTGTTGCCGCTTCATGACTATACACTCTCGTCTCACATAGCCGTTGTACCCTCTCTCTGTAGTCGAGCTTACCAAAGCTTATAATGTATACACCCCAAGCGCCTATATAGGCAATGGGATATGGGCAGTTGATATATTGTCTCTTTACTCCCAGATTTTCTGCAATCACCTCAAAGATTTTTCTCAGTTCAATTGCCTCTCCCCCGGAAAGATCATAATCCCTCCCATTACAAATCTCAGGATTCATCAAAACTTTGAAATATGCAACTCCCAAATCTCTGCAATGTACCGGTTGAAGTTCGTAATGTGCACCATTCACAGTAGGCATAACCTTGCACCGATCAACCATGCGAATAAATACGGAAATATTATGATCATGCAAGTTTCCATATATCATTGTTGGACGTAATATCGTTAAATCTATTGCATTTTCCTTGCATAATTGATATACGATTTTATCTGTTTCCCTGTACTCTTCACCTGCTGCTTTATATTTTGAATAAATACCAGTCGTATGAACAAGGATCAGTCGTTTTACTCCCTGCTTTACTGCCGCTGAAACCAATTCCCTGCTCCAATGAATTCCTGCAATATGCAGTACCGTATCGCACTCAAAACAGATCTTTTCGCAAAATCTTTGATCTGTTAGATTCCCTTCTAAAAACACAAAATTGAAAGAAGTCCCACTGGTCATCTTCCTGACTTTCTCAACATTTGCCAAATTTCTGGTTGAACACTTTATATCCCTCCATCTTTCAAAAACTGCATTTTCCTGATTCAATATCTCCTTCAGAAAATACATACCGCTCTTTCCGGTAATACCGGTGACAGCCAGCTTTCCCATACGGCTTCCTCCGAACTCTCCGTTTCATCTCAATAACAGACAAAGCTTCGCCGCCTCGCAGTGTTTCCCACACTCCGAGCTGCCTCCACCTGTCCGTCTGTCCATCCCTCCCTGCACTGCGCGCGCAGCGTCAAATGCAGTTCGCAACTTCCTTTTACCTCTTCTCCACCACCCCGAGCCCCAGTGTCACTTCCACTGTCCGCCCCATCAGAGGTACCTCCAGTACCACCAATCTCTTATGACGGAGAATCTTCTTAATCCGGCCTTCATACCCTTCCAGCGCCCCTGATGTCACCACCAATTTCTCTCCCTCCAGGTATCCTTCCGAATATTCCACCACATGTCCGTCTTCATCTAATCCCAGACGCCTTAAATATCTCTCTTCTTCCTCCTGGAGCGGCGTCATGGTTTCTCCTGTCCTCAGGACCTTCGTCATCCCCTTAATCTGCTTCAGACGTATATGGAAATCCTCTATACGCTCTGTATCAATAAATACATATCCGGGAAAAAGTTTTGTTCTGACAATCTGCCATTCTCCGCGGATTTTCGTCTGCCGCTCTGCCAGAGGGACGAATACATCCTCGCCTTCCTCCATGATTCTGTCACGACATTTCTGCGCGATTTCCATTTCGCGGCCCGTGAAGACTTGTATTACATACCACATTATCAGCTCCTGTTCCTGGCGCTTAACAATGAAATCCTGCGCATTCCGGCAAGCTTTTGGTTCCGGCCTGTCCGGTTTAAGAAGCAAAACGGCACAAAGAACCTGCACTGTTACCGCTGAATCTCTATCCCCAGGTACAGCACCTGCCTCTTCCCCATGAAATCCGCCTCTACCTCCGCAATCCGCTTATGAAGATCTACTTTCCTCACCTTCTCTTCCACCTGCAGAAGCGGGCCTGACAGAAGCAAAACTGCCCCGTCCTCCCTGACTTTGACCAGGGAGACTTCAATCTCTCCGTTTTCCCCTGCGATCTTGTCTATGAAATCCGCTTCCTGTTCCTCCAGTGTGGAAATACTCTCTTCACGGCTGAACAGAAGCCTGGGCCTGGGTGCCTTCTTCAGCTCCCGATAGATTTCCTCTGGCTTGTCCGCAATGATAAAGACATACCCCGGCAGAAGTCTCTCCTGTATGGTCTGCCACTGCCCGCCGTATTTCTTCCGTCTGTTTCTGGTAAGGTGGAAGCAGCGGGCATTCAGGCTCTTCGGAAGCAAAGCTTCCACAAATGCTTCCATTCTGGCTTCCTCCCCATCTCTTACATGAACCGCACACCACATATTTGTCTCTCCTGCTTTTTGCCTTTTCTCAAAGAAACCTTATGATGCCTTTCTCTTACTGCGTTTTCGGGCATACCGCAGCTCCTAACTTCAGCAACATCCTGCGGCCAAGCACGGATTAATGCATACATTTTTCCACGCTTTCCGGAAATTTGACTCTTGGGAAATCATGAACAAAAAAATCTGTTTTTAGCAGCAATTATCAGGTATTTTCACCAAAAACAACCCTTTAAAATGCTAAACCACATTCTAACATACTTAGATTTCTTTTGCAAGACCTGATGCGGAAAAAGTTATACTTTTTTCCGCGTTTTTCCTCATCTTACCAGCACGCTCCCCCTCAACCATC